>JAFCGM010000013.1 GCA_017608025.1 Candidatus Pacearchaeota archaeon | reverse complement strand
AAAACAAAAATCACTTTTTCTTGCCTCAGAACTCTTGTCTCTTTGCAAAATCAAAAAAGCAAAACAAAAAGCAAAAAAAATTTTAGAATCAGGACAAGCTTATAAAAAATTCAAGCAAATCATAAATTGTCAGAATAACAAAGAATTGGATTCAAAAGATTTTGAAAGCCGCTTCGACAAATTAAGCTTGGCAAAATTCAAAAAAACAATCAAAGCAAAAATCTGCGGAAAAATAACCCAGATTGACAACAGAAAAACCAACACTCTCGCTAGAGTTTTAGGAGCGCCAGAAAGCAAATGCTCTGGAATCTACCTTCACAAACATCTTGGAAAAGTAAAATTCAACGAGCCAATAATAACTTTATATGCAGAAACAAAATCAAAAATCCAAGACGGCCTGAAATATCTTAAAGAATTCAAGCCAATTATTATAAAATGATATTAAAATATCTTGTTTCAGGTTTTCTTGTCAAATTAGTTACAGGTTTTGATGACACCCTAACTCACATCCCGGTTTTAGCAAATGTTACAAAAAACAAAACAGGAAAAATTGCTTTTGCAACTGGAATCTTGTTTGCAATTTCCTTGGCAATAATTTTTTCAATTTTGTTTGCATCTGCAATTAGATTAATCCCTTATTACAAATATGTTTCATCTGGTTTGATAATTTTACTGGCAATCACAATTCAGTTTGACCTTTTAGTTCGCGAACCCCAGAAAAAACTTGAAAAAAAATTAAAAAAAGAAATAGGAATCTCAACAAGAAATTATTTCAAGCTTTTGGGAATTGGTTTTATAACAGCAGTAGCCACAGTTATCGACGACACAATTGCTTATTCATCTTTATTCTTAACATCCCTATCAGTAGCCCCTTTTGTTGTCTTGGGAATTTTCACAGCAACAATTTGCCAGCTCACATTATTAATTTATTTTTCTAAAAAAATCCAGAAAATCAAGTGGAAAAAACAAATCACAGTTCTTGGTTTAATTACTCTTGCAGGTTTAATTTTCTTTGGTGTTTTGTAAATTCCTTTAAACGCCCGCTCAAAAAATTTCACCATTGTTTATTTTATTTAATTTAGTAAAAAAGCAAAATTTTTTCTAGGAACACTAACGGTTCGGTTCAGAAATAATATGCTATTTACAATAGCTATTTACAATAGCATTACGCCCGCGCCAGGAATCGAACCTGGATGCCCATAGGGCCTGGTGTTCTTGTTAAGTCTCCTTAAATAGAAACTTCCACGTTTCCTTCTTGTAGTTTCTTTTGATTAGGAGGAACTTCTCTCTCAAGAGGGTTGACTTGTCAAGGGCAAGCAAATTGCTCTTGACAATCTTATATAATCACAATAGTGATTTATGGGTTTTCTGGGTTCCCTTACGATTTCAAGACCAGTGCAGTACCATTGTGCCACGCGGGCCGAACGCTTACTATTTTATAAAATCCTAAAACCTTTTAAACGCTTTGATTATAAATTTTTATGGTAGTAAAAATCCTCGGAATCCTCGACATAATTGCAGGAGCAAGTTTCTGGCTATTTTCGTTTTTTTCAATTATCCCAGAAAGTTTCATCCTTCTTTGCGCCCTTTACTTAATTGCAAAAGGAATTATATTTGTAACCTCACTAAATGCTGCTTCAATCCTCGACATAATCTCAGGAATAATAATTCTCCTCGCTCTCGCAGTTTCACTTCCGACAATAATCCCAGTTTTAGTCACTCTCTACCTTTTGCCAAAAGGAATTTTCAGTTTATTTTAAAATATTTAATGAAAAAAGACACCTTCAAGAAAAGAATCATGTTCTTGCAAGGCTTTTTCTAACTGTGATTTAGTAATTTCTAATTGTCTTCTTTCTTCTTCAGAAAGATGGTCCCAACATTCTTCTAAATATAATCTTAGCAATGTTAGTACTTCAATTTCTATTTTGTAAAATGAGATAAATGCTTCTATACTTCCTTTATCTACCTTTTTTTGATATTTGCCTGATCTCTGCCCTACTTGCTCTCTTACAAATTCATATCTTTCTAAAGAATCCAATACCTTTTTAGCAATTCTTCCTTCATAATCTCCCCTTCAATATCCTATCACATATTCCCCCAGAACTCCCAAATCAAACTAACCCAGCACAATTATAAAGACAAAACTAAATCAGCTTCATCTTCAGCAACAGCAAAGCTAATCAGCTTCACTATCAAGCACCCTTCATCGAAAATATGCGAGAAAAGCTCGCCAATCTTAGAGGGGCACACAGCTGAGGGGAATATTCCCCTGAGCTAACCAAATAATGAAGCCAAACCTTCAGCTGCCTCAGCTTTTGGTTCTTCTTTCTTTTCTTCTTTGTCTTTTGCTTCAGCTTTTTCACTTTCTCCGCCAGCTGCTGGTGCTGCTACAACACTTGCATTTGCAAGTTGCTCGTCAATATTCACATCTTTTAAAGAAGTTATCAAAACCTTAATCTTGCTTTCATCTGGCTCAACACCAGTTGCAGAAATCACTTTCTTAAGGTTGTCTTCGCTAACTTCTTGTCCAAGTTTGTGAAGCAAAAGAGCTCCGTATATGTATTCCATTTTATTTATTTTGAATATGACAATTTATTTCCATTCTTCCATTGTCTTGAATGTGTTGCTTAACTCTTTTAGCCAAATTTTGGCTAAATCTTTCTCCTAATTCAAAAAAACATATCTTGTGATTTGTCCATCTACATAATAACTAATTCCTTTTTTTAATTTACCAAATGCCTGGCAGTAAGGAGTATATGACTCTCTTCTATCCTCTCCAAATGTATCTTGGTAAGGTCCGTCTTCAAACTCTCCTGTTTCACAATGTGTATCAAATTCTGCTTTTGTTAATATTGCTGCTGCTTCAGCCCCGTTTCTTAGCATATAATCCAAACACTGATTCCTTGGTCTTAATTCAGGAAGGTGATTATTCATTTTCCTTCCTCCCCAGATTCATTTTCCTGACTTTCACCTTTATCCTCTTCTTTCTTCTCACTCTCGCCAGCTTGTTCTTCTTTTTCTTTTACTTTTCCCTCACTTTTTTCTTCAGAACTTTCTGGCTCTTTAACCAACCCATACAAAGAATTTTCATGACTTGAAGCTTTTGCTAAAATAAATCCAATTGTTTCTTTATTTGGATAATTTATTGAAACTGCAAATGCTAAACTTCGTGAAAAAGATTCTTCTAATTTTTCTAAAGTTTCTTTTACATTAATTTTGATGTCAGCAAAAACTTTTCCATCCATGCAAACAGCAACAGGCTCAACCCCGATTGTAAAAGGTGTGATGTCAAGTTTTGTCAAAATTGCAGCTTTATCTTCATTAATTTTTTCTCCTTTTTTAACTAAAATAGCATCCTGCATAATACTAATTTTCCCGTCTTCAACTTTTGGCTGCAAACCAACAGAAGACAAAGCAGAAATATCAGGTCCTGGCATCAAGTTTGTCGGCCCAGCTTTAATTTCAATATCTTCTGGAGATTCTTGTCCTGGTTTTGCTTTTGCAGCAGATTCATTTTCAGACAAGAACTTTGCAATTTCAAAAGCATCATCATTTGAAAATAAAATCGCCATGTCAGCGTCAACATATTTAACCAATTTATGCAGACCTTCTTTTTTAGCATGCTCAAGTGCAAAATCAACCAAA
>JAFCGM010000012.1 GCA_017608025.1 Candidatus Pacearchaeota archaeon | reverse complement strand
ATTTTTGCACGGTAATTAGTTTAATAGGAGTTGATAATGCGAATGTATAATAATAGAGAGATGCACACGACTGTTTGCGCTGAATGTAAGCAGGAGTGTCAGGTTCCTTTTAAGCCTGATGGCACTAGGCCTGTGTACTGTCGTGAGTGTTACGCGAAGAAACGTCCACCTAGACGGTTTTAATTTGGATTAATTTTATGTTTTTCATCCTTACTCTTTCTTTTTTTGTTTTAAGATAGGTTCTTTTTGTTCTGCGTATACTCAGAAGAACAATGTAAACCTACACATCTTGAAATAATGTTTCATGTTTTTCAATTAAGTGCTTTTTATCGACTACAAAAAATCGTTATTTCTACTATTTTTTTCAAAAAAATCATCATTCTATTCACAAAAACTCTTAAATGAGACTGAGAAGTAACTGAATCAAGATTCAATTAATATATTAAAATTACTAGGTCGGAAAAAATGAGCGATGCAAGCAAAAATAAACTTCAAGTTTTGAGTTATAATAATGACAGCAAAGTCTACAAAGTAAAATCTCTTCAAACAGGTAACATATGTGAAGTTGACGATACTTTTGCTGAAATGTTCCCTTTGTGGGTAGGACGAATTTTAATTACAGCAGAAAATAAAAAATGGGCGTTAACAGCAGCGAATGTTGCAACAGGTTTTGCTACAAGTATTATTATGGCTCCAGCTGAAGCTGCAATTGAAAGATTTGTTCCGCCTGAACAAACCCCAGATAATCGCCTTGGGATCCTAATTCAAATTTATAATCGCGATCGTTTTGCACTTAAAAATCAACTCATTCAAAGAATTGGACAGTGTATAATGACTTGTCCTACTACTGCAGCTTTTAATGGTTTACCAGATACAAAAAGAAAACTCAAAGTTGGTCGAAGTCTTCGATATTTTGGAGATGGCTTTGAAAAGAAAACAATGGTTGGAAACCGAAAATGCTGGAAAATTCCAGTTATGGAAGGAAATTTCATAGTTGAAGATGGTTTTGGTGCACAACAAGGAGTTGCAGGTGGAAATATTTTGATTTTAGCAAAAAATCAGGAAAGTGGACTTAAAGCAGCTGAGCTAGCTGTAGCTGCAATACGCAATAATACTGTTGACACAATAATGCCATTTCCTGGAGGAATATGTAGATCAGGTTCAAAGGCAGGAAGTTTAAAATATAAACTCAAAGCTTCGACTTATCATACGTATTGTCCAACATTAAAAACAATCGTGGATGATACACATGTGCCTGAAGAAGTAAATAGTGTTTATGAAATCGTGATGAACGGTCTTACTCTTGAAGCTGTTAATAAATCTATGAGTCAAAGCGTAATAGCTGCTGCCAGTACACCTGGTGTTGTAAAAATTTCGGCTGGAAACTACGGTGGAAAACTTGGTCCATTCAAAGCTTTTCTAAAAGAAGCGTTGGACACAAAATAACTTTCTTAAAAAGGCAGCAACTTTTATCTAAATCGATACAACGTTACTCCTTGCTAAACTATTCTTTCAGTGAAAACTATTGAGTTCAAAGAAAAAAACTTCCCTAGAATTATTCAGACTAAGAAAAATATTAAGTACTCTAGGCAAAAAAGAGGGCCGTGCTACTGAACTTATTACAATCTATGTTCCCCCTGGAAAACAAATAAGCGATGCCGTTACAATGCTAAGAACCGAATATGGTACTGCTTCTAATATAAAATCTACGAGCACCCGAAAAAATGTCCAAGAGGCCATTGTTAAAGTTCAACAACGTCTTAAACTTTTCAAAGCACCACCAAAAAATGGACTAGTAATCTTTTGCGGGGCTATTCCACAAAATGGTGCAGGTAGCGAAAGAATGGAAACTTATGTGCTAGTTCCTCCTGAACCCATAAGTTTGTATTTGTATCGTTGTGACTCAAGATTTCATACTGAACATTTGCAAGAACTATTAAGAGACAAGGAGAATTATGGCATACTTCTTATCGATACTTCAGGTGCTACAATAGCTACCCTTTCAGGAAAAAAACTGAAAATAGTTAGACAACTACACTCGGGTGTTCCCGGGAAAACACGAGCTGGTGGTCAATCAGCAAGAAGATATGAACGATTAAGGGCAATGCGTCTAAATGAATATTTTGCTCGAGTTGCAAATCACACAAATGATATTTTTCTACCTATGGATAATCTTAAAGGTCTAATTTTGGCAGGACCCGGACCAACAAAATACGACTTCGACAAAGGAGATTATCTTAATTATATGCTGAAAAAAAAGATTATTGACACAATGGATACAGCTTATGTCGAAGAACAAGGTGTGAAAGAAGTTGTTGAAAAAGCACCTGAAATAATGAGAAAAGTACGATATATAGAAGAAAAAGAAATTATGCAAAAATTCCTTTACGAAGTTGGACATGATACTGGCCTGATCACTTATGGGGAAACAGAAGTCAGACGAGCTCTTGAAGCTGGTTCTGTTCGGATCCTCTTATTATCTGAAGCTCTTGTTACCATTCGTGTAACTGTAAGTTGTGGTGCATGTGATTTCAAAGAGAACAAAACACTTGAGAAACACAAACTACACGAGTTAGAAGAAAGCCTAAATGGAAAACAATGCGCCAATTGCAATGCTCAATCCTTGTCTATAACAAATACTCAGGATTTAATAGATACTCTCGCAGACTTAGCCGAATCATCTAACACTGATGTCGAAGTTATTTCCAGTGAGACCGAGGAAGGACAAATGCTAAAAAAGGCGTTTGGAGGAATTGCTGCTATGCTGAGGTTCAAGATAGACGGGTTTTAGAATTTAGTCTATCTTTAATTTTCTGACCGAAATCCAATTTGCTTAATCCTTCAATGAAAAGAATTTTTTGATTCGAAGTTAAACCTGCAATAATTTTTACTTTTGATCCAAAAAAATTTGAAAATGTTTTTATCACTTCTTTGTTTACAATCCCTTTATGGGGCCTTTTTTTACTAAAAAACATCATTTCTTCATTTGTAATCTCAATCTTATTTTTTTGTGCACTAGTCTTTACAAATATTTCAAATCTTACACCATTATTTGTCTCTTGGATTTTCATGTATTCTTGCACTCAGTGTCTGAAATAGGCTTCTTTCCTTCTAACGCCCAATTGAATTTTGTTCGTAATGTTTTGGGGTAAAACTTTGTTAAATCAAAATCAGTGGAACGAGCCCATTTTGTGTAAGCTCGGGGATCAATATATGATTTAAGTGAGGTACCTAAATTATATTCTTTTGTTCGCTTAGTTAATTTTATATCCAAACTAATTTTTTCAATTCTTGTTTCCGTAGCTTTTGTCTTTTTTCCTAAAGCCTTAAGATTTTTAAGTTTAATTTTTAATTCTTTTAGTTTGTTCTCTTTTTTTAATAACCTCTCACCAAATTTTGGCGAGACTTTCCGCTTATGGTTTGCTACCTCTGCAACTTTTAAATTAGCCATCTTAGCATAAAATTTTTTCAGATAAATTTTATCCTCTTTTTTTACCTTACTTTTTTTCAAAGCCTCTTCTAAAGTCTTTGTACATCTCCAAGTACGAAAAACTTTTGCTGTTAATCCTGGCATTTTTTGAGAAAGAAATCTAGAGACCTTTTTGGAATCAACTCCTTCAAATAAGTATTCTTTACCGATTTCCATGTAATTTTTAATATTTTCAATAACTGGATCTGAAGCTTTAATGCTTTTTTTCCACCGAACAGAGTCTTTGCCTAAAAAATCGAAGTATATTACATCTTTTTCGATTTTTATGTGTTCTTTTCTCAAAGTTATTGCACCTACGGTATCCGCTTCTTCGGGATCTTTTTCATCACCCACTCTCATGTTAGGTTTTAAAATAAGCCAGCAAACTGTAGCGATTTTTCTTTTTATTTCATCTTTTGCTCTGAGATTTTTAAGGATATAT
>JAFCGM010000011.1 GCA_017608025.1 Candidatus Pacearchaeota archaeon | reverse complement strand
GCCAACAACCTTAACTGTGAACGGAACAAGCTATGCTTCAAGTGTGGACGCAAGCGGTCAATTAACTCTTTCTATTGGAGAGTTTTCTCAACCAATCACAGTAATTGCTGGAGGTGGAGAGTATGGTTCAAGAGAATGGTATTTTGACAATTTACCCCTTACTTCAGACTATAATTACAATCTTGGATTATTAGAAACAACAAAAGGAAGAAATTTTGACTTCATTTTTTACCAAACAGATGATGAAACAATCGCAACAAATGCAACTGTTGAAGTAAGAGTTCAAGATGTTAACTATGTTGGGACAAAAATAGCTAACGCTTCAGGAGAAGTCAGCTTGTTTTTACGTCCAGAAACAGATTATAATTTTTATATAACTTATAATGGTGTTGAGCACGTTTACAATACTGTGATGGTAAATGTTAAATTTCCAAAGTCAGAAATAGATGGTTCGGTTTTATCAGGAGATTATAACATTACTGTTTCCGGACTTGCTAACTATATTGACTTAGGTCAAACAACAGATTATAATTTTACAATATTTTCAAACACTAAATATAATTATATTGTTACGATTGAAAAAACAGGTTATTATGAAAGAAAATACAACCTGTTGATTAAAGGAGACACGAGCTCTTATGAATTACAACCTTATCTTGTTCCAACCACAAGCGGTGTTTCAACAACATTAGTAACCCAAACAACTACAAATTATTTGCCTATTCCAAGCGTTGAAGTGAAAATTTATAAATATTTGGAAGGACAGGGAAGGGTGCTTGTTGAAACAATTATTACTGACAGCAAAGGCGAAGCTTTTATTTCAGGACAGTCAAATGAAAACTATGAGTTTGAAGTTTATTATCAAAACGAATTAATTGCAGAGCCAAACATTACAGTTACTTCCACAACTATTTACATACGATTTTCTGTGACAACAGACTATGACTTTTATAATATTCCAAATGCGACAGTTAATTTTTCTCCATTTCATGCAAAGATTTATTCACTTTCACAGACCCTTAGTCAAGAAATAAATCTTCAAAATTCTTCTTTAAAATGGGTTAGGGTTTATGCAAGATTAAATGATTCACCTTACACTGTGTTTTATGACTCTAATTTTTCTGTCTCTGGAATATTTTTTGAAAATTCAATCAGTGTATTAAATGATTTGAATGCAAATGGCTGGGACGGAAACGCTTTTACTTTATCAGTGCAGGTTGCGTTTGATGATAATGTGCTTGACTTTAATCACATTTATTCTCTTGTTTCAGAAAGTGCTGCTGACTTATTTTGGCTAACTTTAACAAGAGATATTAGAACAGACTTTGGGTGTGGATTAGATGATGATGTTTGTCCTTCAATGATGTTAATTGCTATTTTTATTTCAGTTATTGGAGCTGGAGCAGTAATGTTATTTACTCCCTTGAGAGAACCTGTTGGAGCCGGTCTTGTTGGCTTATTGTTTATTGCAATGTTTACTTATATTACTTGGATTCCATTATTTTATGGAGTGTTGTTTGGCTTATTCGCTCTTGTAGCAGCGATAGCGTCAAGGAGAGATGTTTAATGGCTGACTTTGAAAAAATTGGAATGACCATGCTGTTAATATTGTTCATGGTTAATTTGGGTTTGTTTGCTATTGACCAGAGTCAGCTAAATCCCTCAGTTAAGTTTAATATTGGAGAAACCACAACTGATTATAATAGTGTTTCCAATGCAATAACTGGAATGGAATCAAAAAATCCTGATACAGCAGAACCTTGTGCTAATCCGATTGAATGTGGAATCCAAGTTGGTTCAGATGTGCTTGAAGCATTTACCTATGGAATAGGTTTTATTGTTTCAACAATAAGTTTTATTTCTCAAAATTTGTTAATGTTATTTTTTGGTTATGCAATAATTCTTGAACACTTTGCGAACGCTTCTGGAGATGAAGGGGTTAAAGCATTATGCCATATGTTTATACTTGGTTTTTCAACATTGGCTTTGTTCGGCTTGTGGGGCTTTTTGAAATCAATAAGGGCGGTTATGAGGAGATAGTTATGGTTGAATGTATGGATATGAATGCAAGTATTGGAGCAGTAACTCAATGTGCGGCACAAGATCTTTTTTTTGGAGATGCTGTGTTTTTGGGACTTGTTGCTTTTGCTGTTCTTGGTTTGATTGTTTTTTATACTCGTATTGATGGAATTACTGCTCTTGCTTTTGGATTGCTTGTTTCTTTTGGGTTATTGGCTGCAACTGGCTCTGCTATATTTATTTTGTCAACAAGTTTGTTTGGAATAATATTGCTTAGTTTTACTGCTTTAACTTTGAAGAAGGTGATTACTAGATGAGGAATTATAAAAAGAGAGCTTTTGCTCGTTCGTTAGGAAGGGCGTTGCTTGCTTTTGATGAGACTGGGGATAAGGGCAAGTTTAAACAGAGGTTGCGTGGTGTTTCGCTAAATTTTGAAGCGGATAAGCGTTATTCTAAGTTGTTGAAAGAGGTTAAAAAAACTTGGAGGTGATTGGTTTGCCTTATGGTGTGCCTAAGAGAAATGGTTCAGGGAGAGGAATAAGAGCTAATAGGAGAAGAAATCCTGTTTGTAGATAATAGGTTGTGGGGGTTGTTGTATGAAGTGTATGAAATTAATATTGGGTAATTTTAAGATGGCAGAAAAGGTTTTAGGAAAGAGGAGGCGATAGTAATGGATTTTATGGGTAGGGCTCCTTATGTGGAAAGTATTTGGGAGCCAGTGCAATCGAGACGTAAAAAGGGAAAGAAGAAGAGGAAGAAGTTAGAAAAAAGAAAGTCTGTTAAAAGGGTAAGGAAAAGAAAATCGCAGCTAAAATTTATTTGGGGGTCTGGAAAAACACAAAAACAAAAATATGCGGAAGAAAAGAAAAAGTTTAACAAGAAACTTGAAGAAAAAAAGTTTAAAGAAAAAAGAGCCCAGTTAAAAAGAGATAAAGCTAAGTTTGCAAAAGAAGTTAGGGAAGAAAGAAAAGTTGCAATTAAAACAGGGATTAAAAAGTTTAGTGGTTTTTTTAAGAAAAAGAAAAAATCGGTGTATGATTAAGGTTGGGTGGGTTATGGATTGGGGTTGGTTTAGGAAAAAAATTGAGTGGTTTGTTATGCTTGTGATTGTTGAAGCACACAAATGCGAGAGGAGGTGAAGGAAATGGCAATAAAGAAAGAATTGAAAAAGTTAAAACCAAAAATAGCAGGATATTTTGGAAGAACAAAAGGTTGGTCTAAAGAAGCTGCTAAACTACATGCAAGTCAATTAAGAAGAAAAAAGTTTAAAGGAGTAGAAATAAAAAACACAAGGCATGGTGTAACTGTGTTATACCGAAAGAAAGGAAAAGGGTCAAAATATTTTAAGCTATAAGAGGAGGTGAAGGAAATGGCTAAACAGAAGTTTTATTATAGAAAGCAGAAAGGAAGAAAGTCAAAAGTCAGATGTAAAATGCCTAAGAAATAAAAGCTTTCCTACTTTGTTTTATTGGTGGGAGAGACACTCCTTTCCCTAAGAGTGTTTAGAGGGCTATTTTTTTAGCCCTCAATTTTTTTTGTTTTTTTTTTTTATGAAGTTTTGTTTTGCGGTATAATCTATATTATCCTGCATTTGTGTGTCTTTACATTGTGAACACAAGGTTTATAAACATTTATGTCCACAATGTGAACATAAAGTTTTTTTCAAAAAAAGGAGTTGAACAAAAAATGATTGATGACTTGTTTCCCAACCTGCCTTTTGATTGTGAAGGCGCAAGCAAAGAATTCAAACCATATTCCTACCGAACAGAAAAAGCACTTGAATTCTTAAAACAAAACGCACTGCCATTTTTCGGAAAAAAATGCAGGAAGAAAGAGCAGAAGAAAGAATGAAGGTGGTTGAATGAAAACAGAGCAAGAAATAAAGGATTTTATTTTTTGGATTTTATTGGAAGATAGAGCATTAGGTAATGAACCAGATGAATCAGATGCAGAATATCTTTTTAATAAATGGAAAGAAGAAAAAAAAGAAGGTGAAAAAAGAAATGAATGAAAAAGGACAGAAAACAATAGAATGGGGAAGTATGATATATGCTATTTTAATAGTGCTGATGTTTTTTGTTGGTTTAGGAGCAGGATATATGAAAGGAGTTTTAGATACAACAACTGCTTTAGCTCCAACAATCAATGAAAACAATAAAGTAATGCAACTTTGTCAAAACAAATATTTAGATTGTGAAAAAGAACTTTGGATAAAAGAAAAAATGGAGTTGAGTTGAGTGAATAAGTGTCCGTTTTGTGATTTGCCACTTTCAGATTATCGTGGCGGTTGGAAATGTGAAAACTGCGGAGCAACAGGAAGCGATTAAATGAAGAAAAAAGCTGGTCTTTTAGGTTTAAGACAAACAGTAGTTTTTGCTCACTATGCGTTAACAAGAATAGGGCTTAATCTTAAGCCGTTAAAGCAATTAGAAGAAGAAGCAATAAAAAGAGAGCAATAATTAGAAAAATTAAAAAAAGGGAGTGTGAAAAGTGAATGAGTGAGTGGTTAGAATTTAGAGAGAAAAAATCAAAACCAAAAACAAAGGTTTTTTCTGTTTGGTCAAAACATTCTGATTCTGAACTTGGAGAAATCAAATGGTATCCTAACTGGCGACATTATTGTTTTTTTCCAACAACAAAAACAACTGTTCATTCTGACAGATGTTTGTTTGAAATATCACAATTTATTTCTAAATTAAATGAAGAACATAAAAGAAAAAGAATTGGGGGTAAGTGAATGAAGAAGAAGCATACTTTTAAAATTGAAGGATTTGAAATAATAGAAAAAACAGCCAAAGCAGGCTCATCAAATTCAGCAAGACTTTACGTTCCAAAAGCATGGAACAACAAAAAAGTTCTAATGGTGAGAACCGAATAAACAAAAGAGCAAAACCCCAACACGCCGAAACAATTAAATACTACAAAGTGGTAATAGTGGTAATGAAATCAATAAAAATTTCAAAAAAAATCTACATCAAACTAATAAAACTCTCCGGACAACTACAAAACAAAAACAATAAAAAAACAACAATCAACGACACAATAACTTACCTGCTGGAGGCAGAAAAAAATGCACACTAATTCTTTTTCATCTCATGCAAAAAGAGG
>JAFCGM010000010.1 GCA_017608025.1 Candidatus Pacearchaeota archaeon | reverse complement strand
AGGTTCTCTTTTTTAAGAATATCCTTTTTCATTTAGGTTTTAGTTAGAACTCTTTTTTCTTCTTTAACTTCTTTTTTATCTTCTGATGGTTTCTTTTCTTCAGTCTTTGTTTCCTTGGATTCTTCTTTCTTTTCTTCTGATTTCTCTTCTTTATTCTCTTCTGGTTTGTTTTCAGGCTGTTTTTTTTCTTCGGTTTTTTCTTCTGTCTTTTCAGTCTGCTTTTTTTCTTCTTTTTTAGGTGTTACTTCCTTTTTTCCCTCTTTCTTTATTGGCTTTTTCTTTTCTTCTTTTGGCTTTTCAACAGGAGCACCAAAAAGCTCTGCTTTTACAAGGCCGTCATCATATTTTTCAGTCTTGACTTTTAGTTTATGAGGCGGGTTCTTTATGCCGTGCTCCCATACTTTAAGATTTAAATACTTCCCAATCTTGATATTATCTGATTTCATATGCTTTGCTAAGAATTCTTTTAAGGCCTTGATTGTCTTCTTTGCCCTTTTGTATTTTGGAGCTTTCTGAAACTCTTTTCTTAGGGGGATTATATACTCTCTTTCTAATACAACTTTTGATTTTTCCTCTTTCTTTGCCATTTTATGCCTTTGTCTTTGTTCTTCTCCATGATCTCTTTATTTCAGTATGCCTGCCAGGATGGACTCTTCTTCCTTTTCCATAGATTTTCATGACTGTCCAGAAAGGGGCCCATCTGGTCTGCTTGTGCAATTTTGCAAGCCTTAGTTTCCTGCTTAAATGTTTGTATGTTGCCATTTTATTTCCTTATCATCTTGAATTTATGTTTTTTTGGCTGTAACCTCATTAAAAGATTTTTCAATGCATCATCATCAACTGTTTTTATCTGGCCTGATTGAATTGCCTGACCCAATAAAGCAAGCAACTGAACTGCCAGTTCAGGATGTGCTGTTTTTAGGTTGCCGTATCTTTCCAATGCTTTTTTTGTTAATACTCCTTTAACCAAAAGCTCAAGTTGAGCTATCTGTTGCTGCATCTGAGCTTCTTCTGAATCTGGTTGTTGTTTTGTTTGAAGTTCTTCAAGTCTTTTCCTTTTAAGTTCCTCAAGATCAGTCATTTTTTTGCTTTTTCTGCAAGCTCAGCAGCAGTTGGTACTTTGTCTTCTGGTTTACCAGCCTCTGGTTTGTCTTTTTTCTCAGGCTCTTCTTTTTTCTCTTCAACCTTGTTCTCTGCTTTAGCTTCAGCAGGTTTTTCTTCTGCTGGTTTTTTGATTTCTTGTGATTGTTCAGTTTTGATATCCTGTTTTTTTACTTCTGGTTTTTTCTCAGCTTTTTCTGTTTTTTGAGCAGTAGGTTTTTCTTCTTTTGGCTTCTCCTTAACATCCTCGGGTTTTTTCTCAATTACTTCTGGTTTTTTGATTTCTTTTGGTTGTTCTTTCTTAACAGGCTCTTTTTTTATTTCAACTGGTTTCTCTGTTTTTACTTGTGGTTTTTTGCCGGAAAGCTGGGCAGCAACCTTATCAAGAAGAGATGCCCCTTTTGGAGCAATTATCCTTCCTTTGTGAATTCCTTTTTCTGCTTTTTTAACAAGTTCTGCCTCTTCAAGCTGCTGTAATATTAATCTTATTATTTTTCCAGATCCTTTATAAAATTTCTCTGGTTTAACACCCCTGTTTTTTTTGCCGCCATATTTTGTTCTTAGCTTTGAGACACCAACTGGTCCAATTTTAGCTATTGTCCTTAGAATAGCTGCTGCTCTTACATTCCACCAGTCATCTCTTGCAGGTGCTCTTTCCTTATGAGTGCCTGTTTTAACAAACTCTGACCATGCAGGCGCCTTGATAGAAGCTATTTTTTTCAGTTCTAAGGCTATTTTTTCTATTAATTCGTTCTGAGGAACATTATAAATACTTTTCATCAAAATCACTCCATTATTTAACCTGTATATTTAAAGATAATGGCTTAAAAGTTCTTAATTAGCTTTTTAAACAAATTAGTTTAAAATAGAACCCTTAATCCCATTAAATAAACCCTATTCAATACTATACTCTAGCAAACCAGAAAACGAGGATTATTTAAAAAGCTTGTGTTTGTTAATTATTAACATAATTTGCTGCCAAATAGAAAGATTTAAAAAGGAACCCCCATCCCCCAAAGATATATCGGGACTTTTTGACTATTTGTCGGTAAAGTTTATTTAGGCAATTGTTTTTTTGTTTCTGAGAAAAAATTAATTCAGATTATACAAATGGTAGATTATAAAATAATTAAGCATTGCAGATTATGCAGGAAAAGGTTTGTTGTGAAAAAAGGAGAATCAAAAAGGATTTACTGCGATGAATGCAAATTAAAAATTGAAAATCAAGATAACAATATGGAGGAAATATAAAATGAAAGGAACAGTAAAATTCTTCAACGACATGAAAGGATTTGGATTTATTGCAGCTGAAGATGGCAAGGAGTATTTTGTCCACCAGTCAGGAATTCAGGAAGGAGTGACACTGCAGGAAAATGATGCAGTAACCTTTGATGTTGAAGAAGGAGACAGAGGACCAAAAGCGGTCAACGTTAATAAAGAATAAATAAAATAAATAGATTTTGACTTTTTTTGTTTTTTATAAAGCAAAATAGTTTTGTGAAAGATAGAAAAGGCATTTGCTCAATTTGAACACTTCGCTTTTTCTGAATAATCTATTATTGAGGTAGAAAATGAATGCGTTTAATAGTTTTAAATTCAGCGATGAATTAATGGAATCAATTGAAAAACTTGGGTTTGATAGCCCTACTCAGATACAGAGCAGTTCAATACCCTATATACTTCAGGGTAAGGATGTAATAGGAGAATCTGAAACAGGTTCAGGCAAGACACTTGCTTTTGGCTCAGGAATAGTTGAAAAAACAATTCCTGGAAAAGGGCTTCAGGCACTGGTAATAACGCCGACAAGAGAGCTTGCAGAGCAAGTCAGGAAAGAATTAAAGAAGATTGCAGTAAACAAGAAACTAAACATAATTTCTGTTTATGGAGGGGTTGCAATAAACCCCCAGATTTACGGGTTAAGAACAGCAGAGGTTGTCATTGCAACGCCAGGAAGGTTCAAGGACCATCTTCAGAGATGCACAGTAAACACATCAGGAATAAAGATTCTTGTGCTCGATGAGGCAGACAAGATGCTTGATATGGGATTTATTGATGACATAGAGGATATAATAAAAACATGCCCAAAAGACAGGCAGACATTGTTTTTTTCTGCTACAATTCCTCCAAGAATAGAGGAATTATCAAACAGGTACATGAGGAATCCGGTAAATATTTCTACGAGAAAGCAGGTTGATCCAAGCAAGCTCAAGCAGTTTTACTATAGTATACCAAAAAACTTCAAGCTTTCGTTGCTTTTGCATTTAGTTAAAAAGGAAGACTCAAAACTTATCATGGTTTTCTGCAATACAAGAAGCACCACTGATTTTGTTGCTAAAAATCTCAAGATTAATGGGGTAAATGCAATAGCAATACACGGCGGATTAACGCAGAACAAAAGAGAAAACTCAATGGAAGATTTCAAGAAGGGAAATTCATTTGTTCTTGTTTGCACAGATGTTGCTGCCCGTGGAATACATGTTGATAATGTTTCCCACATAGTTAATTATGAAATTCCAAAAAACCCTATAGATTATGTCCACAGGATAGGCAGGACAGCAAGGGCAGGAGAAGAGGGAAAGGTAATTAATTTGCTTTGTGATGATGATTATGGGAATTTTTCAAGAATCCTGGATGAATACCGTACTTTTGATGTTAAACAGATGGAAAAGCCATATGTTGAGAAGATAAAGATTGTAAGTAACAGTAATCCAAGAAGGAATAACCCAAGAAGAAACACCTATAACAGAAGAAGAAGGTTTCACTAAATTTTTATTTCTTATTTTAAGTATCTACAAAGACTGTGTTATTCTTTTTACTAAAAAGAGAAAATAAAGGGATGAAAAACAAAAAGTTTATAAGAAAAGAGTTTATAAAAGAATGAAAAGGGG
>JAFCGM010000009.1 GCA_017608025.1 Candidatus Pacearchaeota archaeon | reverse complement strand
GCGGAATATTAGTTTTTAGTAAGGAAAGTAATAGTCCTGCAAAATTATCCATTTAAGCTGATGTTAGTTGAAAGGAATATATAAGTGAAGAGCAATTTTGGAAATAAATTTAAAAAAGATCAGCGTGAGTCCCCATTCTGACAAAGATAATCTCTGCTGCTGTTTTCTTGTAAATAAGTAACCAGTCTGGTTCAATGTGACATTCCCAATAATTTTTGAAATCACCCCTTAACTTATGATTACGATTCTTTAATGGCAATGAATCTTCATTAAGAAGCTTCCTGGCAACATCCTTGAACTTTTCCATATTTTTCCCACGTCTTTTAATTTTTTCAACCTCCTTTTTAAATTGCCGCAGAAAAACAGGCTTTAACATTTACATTCCCAATTTCTTAAAAAGGTCCTCTGCTTCATCGGCCTCGATAAGGTCTTTGCTCTTTTCAACTTTTTCAATGGCTTTTAAAGTTTCCTTGTTTGGAGAATCTGCGCTATAAAGACGTTCTTCAATCGACTCAATGATAATTTCCCGCATGCTTTTTCCAAGAATAGCAGCCATCGCTTTAAGTCTTTTGTGGCTTTTTTTGGGAATGTCTATTGTTATACGCGATAAATCGCTTTTTGTATTCATAGTATTCCTCTTTTATTTATTTCTTCGTATTAAATTTATGTTCAGATTTAATATGCCATAAATAAAGAAATAAGGAAATAATAGAAATTTCATTGAAAAAGCCTGCAAAAAACGTATTTTTTGAAAAAATGTCATCTACGACTACAATAGTAATTACAGTTATACACCTAACACAGACCAACGCACATCAGAAACCACAAACAGGACTTAATATTTTTTAAATCTATAATCTTTTTATATTTCCGGGAGGTTATTATGAAAAAGTATCTTTTAGGAGTTTTGTCTCTTATTTTTCTTTCTTTAATGTTTGATTTTGATATCCAAGCTACGAAGCGTGGTCCAGGTAGGCCTCGTAAAAAAACAACTGCAACAACACCAAGAACTATTGCAACAGCAAGAAAAACAACAAAATCTTCTCAACCTCAACCACTTACGCCTTGTAAACGGCATGCTACCCCTTGCCCTTTAGTGGTAGAAGACGGTGAAGGTTCAGATGAAGAAGAACAACCACCTAATCAACCATCCAAAAGAATAAGAACTGAAGAACCTCCATTATCAGAAGAAGACTTTTCTGATCTAGAACAAGTTCAAAAATATGTCTTACCAAATTCCAATCAAGGAAAAGAAAAAATAGCAAATAGCTTAATTCAATTTTTTTCTAGATCAAATCCTCACTTAAAAGAAAAGTATTTAAAAAATCCAGAAGCTTTCGTATTACAAGTAGATATTGAATTGTTAAAGATTTTTGAAGAAGGAAAAATGTTTTCTATTGAAGATATAAAAGAAGGCATCGTTTTTTATGATAAAGAAGCATTCGAAAAGTTCTTAGAAAATCCAAAAGAAGGTTTCGATGAGGTGGTCCTTTTGATCGGTATCGATCTAAGAAATGTTGATTTAAGAGAAGCTCAACTCAATAACGCAATTTTGATGGGAGCTCTTTTTGATAATAATCGTTTCTTAATTAACGCCAAATTTAAAAATGCACTTCTACATTGGACAAGTTTTAAAAATACTCGAATAGAAAACTGTAATTTTACAGGAGCTGATCTTACAGGTGCATCTTTTTACAAATCAACAATTATAAATTCTACACTTAACAGAGTATCTCTCAGAAACACATCATTTGTAAGGGTTACATTATATCTTGTTTATTTAACAAACATATGTGGAAATGGAGAAAATCCAGATTTTAGCCACGCAAAAATAGAAGATTCCATCTTTGGCAAGGTTTATTTTGATGGTGCAAAATTAAAAAACGCTACTATAAGAGGTATTCGCAATCCTATGGTATTTAGAAACTGCAGGTTTGAAAACACCGACTTTGAAGATTTGATTATAGAAAATGTTTTCTTTTTCAAGCCATTCATTCCTGTTGGAACACAATACACAAAGAAAACACTTGATACTCCATCAAAATTTGCAGTTGCTACTGCTGGAATTCTCTGTTTTGTATATCCTCCTGCTGGAGTGGGTGCAATATGTGGATTAGCAACTAGAGATAAATATTATTTTGAAACAATACAAAATAGAAAACCATGTAAAAAAATAATGGATATACAAAGAGCTCCTAATTGTGTTTTTTTAAATCCAAAAGGCTTTGGAGAAGAAGTAAAAGAATTTTTAGAAGGAATTGGTGCTCAGGTAGTTTATAAAGAAGAAGAAGACTCCGCAGATTCACAAAGAATCTTAGAACAAGCAATTTATAGCGGAATAGGAAATGCTACGGGCGCTGCACTTGTTGACAATGTATTCAGACAAAAAAGAGATTCTTAAAAAAATAAGTTTTAGCCCAACTACGAAGAATGTTCTTCGTAGTTGGACTAAAGAGAAAAAACTACAACTAACAAAAAACTTCGACTCATAAATAAAAAATGAGAGGTTATTTATGCTTAAGAATATAAAAATCAAGTTAATTTTTACATTCTTATTTTTTCTTGGTTGGTGCTCATTGGATTTGCAAGCACGTTATCCACGTCGTCACGTATGTTTTCCCAATCCTCCAGACAGAATAAATGAGGCCTCGAGTGGTAGTTTTGCAGGAGAAATAGACTGTTGGGATTTTTCTAGCGACCATCATGGAGGAGGAAGCAGATTTATTTCAGAACCTGTTTATGATACAAAAGCAGAAACTCAACAACAAATTCAAAGATTTTATCAAGAAAAGCAAGACAAGTATGGAGAAAGCACAGACCCAACAGTCGCTTTAGATGCTATAGTGGAAGATTATTCAAAATATAAAGAACCTGGTTATATAGAATTTATTATGACCTTGCCTGGCGGAAAAGAAAAGATAATAGAACTTGCTGATTATATAAATTCAAGTCGTAAAACTAGACGGAAAATGGATACAGTATGGAAACCTAAAAGAGTAGATGGGTTATCTTTTTTAGGTGTTGGCAGTAGGTATGATGAAAGACCAGTAATAGATGCAGTGCGTTCAGCAGCAAATCAATCAAAAATATTGTTAGAAAACGAAAAGAAAAAAAGAAAAGCTGCTGAAGAATTGCAAAAAAAGAAAATAGAAGAACAAGCAAAAATAGAAAAACAAAAAGCACGCAAGACATGGCTTGAAAATCAAAAAAAATCAAAGGCTAAGCTAGATGAAAGCAGAGAAAACCGAAAACAAGAAAAAGATTTGCAAACTAAAAGACTAAAGGCTGAAGAGGAAGTTCGAAAAGCAGATCAACGAAGACAAGAAGAGAAACTTTCAAGAGAAGCAGAAAAAAGAATGGTTAAGTACGAAGAAATGCTAACTTCATCCGGATTCGGAGAAAAACAATTCCCCAACTTATCTTTCAAAGATAGATGGGAGTTAAAAAGACAATCTGATTTAGAAAGAAGCAGAATTTCTAGGTTGCCTCGAATTCCTGAGAACTACAACCCACAAGATCAAACGCCACGAACAAAACAAGCACATCAAGAATCAATACCTCCTCAAGAAGAATCTACACCCCAACCTAAAGGAAGCGATGGTGTAGTTAGCCACAACAATGTCGCAATTAGTCATGATAATGCTACTAGTTATGACAATGGCGCAACAAAACCAAAAGATAAAAATAAAACCTCAAAAATAGAAACTGGAGATGGTCCTCAACAACAAGAATTAACTCCTCCACAAGATCCACCCATATCCGAAATAGAACACTCACAAATACAAGATCTTTTTTTAACCTCAGCTCCTCAATCATCAATAGGAAGTCAATTAATGAAAGAGGGTATAGAAAGAATAAAAGAAATTCCTGAAGTTGTTCATAAAATTGCGTCTAGGGCAGTCGCCGGAGGAGTCGCAAAAGGAATAACGGCTATGCTTAGCCATAGTCCACAAACAGATGAAGATTTTTTTGAAAAACATCTTGCCTCCTATCAACAACAATTTCCCCAAAGCACAGCTTCTAAACTTCTATCAGCTCATTTGACCGAATATAAATCGGAACAAGATTGCTACAATGCTTATAGACACCGTTTTAGTTTTGGCACAGACAGATCTGCATCGCATGGAGCAATTGCGAGGCGAACTCTTGGTGAATTTACACACCCATGCAACCGAACATTATTTGTCAATTCTAATCACCCTCAAACAACAACAAAAAGAACAACTCCTGACTCTTATTTTGATTCAAAATATAAATCGCCTCCTATAAAAAAAATACGAACAGAATTGGAAGAAACCGCACATCCC
Organism: Candidatus Pacearchaeota archaeon; assembly: GCA_017608025.1. Taxonomy (GTDB): domain Archaea; phylum Nanobdellota; class Nanobdellia; order UBA10117; family JABICX01; genus JAFCGM01. The sequence goes on along the minus strand of JAFCGM010000009.1, from coordinate 170 downwards.
CCAATAATTATCGTTGAAGATGATTTACCTGAATCAGCCTCGGCAGGCCAGGATAACCCAATGGCACTGACAGAACAACGGCATTTTGAATCTGTTGGAATGGAGGGATGGCAATATACAACTCGTGATTCACAAACCATCTCAGTTGAAATCAATCGAATAAATGATCA
>JAFCGM010000008.1 GCA_017608025.1 Candidatus Pacearchaeota archaeon | reverse complement strand
TTAAAAGAATGGAAATAAAAAGGAGGTGAAAAGAGTGAATAAAGATGTATTACAAAAAATTGAAAAACAAAACAACCAGAAAAGAACAGAAAAACTGAGCAAAATTCAAGAACAGCAATACAAGAAATTTAACGAAACGCCCTTTTTAGTTTTGCGCATTACACGAGATATTACTGCAAAGGGGGAACACAAGAGAAAAGTTACGGCGGATGACGAAATACAACAAGAACATGCACTAAACATTCGTTCAGCGATTGCTTACGAAATTTTCAACGGTGAGAGCTATGTGAGTGCCACTTTTTCCTCTGTTGATGCTGCAGAGGAATGGGTCAAGGAAAAAGTGCAGAGGGCTAAAGATTTCGTCAGATTTTGGAAAGAAGAATTCAAAAAAGAAAAGAAATTAAAAGAGAGCGAAGAAATACTATTATTGTAGTTTTTTCTTCTCTTTCTTTTTTTTCTTTTTTATAAAATTTTTCTTTTTTATAAAAGGAGGTTATTAAAATGGAAAGAAACAGAATAATTGAAGCGGAAAAAGTATTAACTGAGCTCTTGGAAGAAATTGAAAACTACAAGAACCCTAAAGTTGCTGGCGCAATAGGAATTTTAAAAGAGGTTCTGGAGAATGTGGACAGGAGAACAGGAGAATTGCCAGCTTATTGCATTCCCTACTTAAAGGAAAAGTTTAGGTTAATAATTGGCGAGGAGGCGGTATAATGGAAATAACGGAATTCACAGAAAAACTTAAAGAATGTAAAAAAGGCAAAGAAACCGCTTTTATTGACTTCAAATGCAGGCAAATACACCCTACAATTTTTAAATTAATTAGTGCAAAAAAGTGTAAGCTTTGCGGTTCAATTAGCAGGAAAATTTTAACAGTTGAATTCTATGAACCAATTGAAAACCTAACAGTATTTCAGGCAGGGCTTTTGTTTTCAGTTTTTGCAGAAAACCGCAAACCTTTAGATTATGCAAATTATCATAAGTGCATAGCGGGAAAAGAGTTTATTAAAAATATTAAATCTGTGAACTTGTGGAGGTTTTGAAAATGAGCGATAAAGAGTTAACCGAAATAATGAAAGAGTTAGAAGATGAGAAATTTAAGCCATTGTCAAAAAAGCCAACAAGAGTAATTCGTTATAATCCTGAAAGATGGATTATTTTAAAATGATGCAGGAGGCGATTAAATGAACATTGAAGAGTTTGCGGATAAAGTGATAAATGTAGTGTTAACCCATGCCTATTGTTGCGAAAAAGCTTTCATTCCAGACATTGATACAATAGAATACGATCCAGAGCTCGATAATTACGAGGAATGCTTAAAAGATGTAATTAAATTAACGCTGGAATTAAAAAAACCGCTATCCAAAGAAGTGTTTTTTAACAACACAACAGCAGAAGAAATATTTAGCGTATTCTCAAGCATTTACGAACGCATTAAGCAAAAGCGGAAAGCTGAAAACCTTGAAATCCTTACTTTAACCGATTTTGAGGTTTATAATGCAATTATTGATGTAATGAAGACTTATGCTTACGAAAAGTAAGAGGAGGTTTGAAAATGGATGTAGAAAAGTTAACCGTTGCAAACCAGCACAGAATAGAAAAGTATTTAGAAGAAATACACCGTAAAAAAAAGTTAGAACTAACAAATTTGGCCGAAATAAAAAAAGAAAAGGCCATAAAACAGTTTGAAAAAACCGAGCTTGCAGCATTACGCAGGGAAGCAAACGAAATTAACAAGAAAATCAAAGAACTGAAAAGGAAATGCAAAAAAATGGGTTGTGTTTCTTTTGAAGTCAGTTATTACAGTGAAAAATGCAAGGTTTCAGTGGACAAGGCAACGTTTAAATACAAAAACAAAAAGATTGAGAACAGGCTTAAAAAACTTGATGAATACAGGAATGAAATCAGAAAAGCATTGATTTTCAAGGACTTGCCAAAGTTAAAAAGAGCATTTGAAAAACTTGAAAAACTTTGAACAGGTCTGTGGTGGTTCTCTGGCGGCAAAAAAAGAATGGAAACTTCAGCTTTTATCACCCCGAACAGCTTAACCCTACCTCCTTCTTTTTTTCCGCACACAGAGAACCACTTTTAAAAATTTTGGAGGTGTAAGAAATGGAAAGATTTAACGGACTTGAAGAACTGCAAGAAATCATTAAAGGGCTTGACAGGGCTGAAATAAGGGAGGTGTATGTAAAAGAACCTGTTTCTAATTTTTACAAAAAACAGAAATGTGCGGCTATTTGGAATGTGGACAGGAATGAACTTGAAGCGGTTATGTCGGATAAATATGTTTTAGTGCAACACAGTGATGCTTTTTTCCCATTGATTCAAGCAGTGCAATCATTTAACAGTGAAGTTTTTGGTTTTGTTAACGATGAGGGTGGAAAGGTTTTCATTGATGTCTTATTCAATGATGATGCGTTAAGCATTAATCCAATTGACGAGCATAAAATTAATCTGGGTTTTAGGGCAAGTAATACTTATGATGGCAGTGGGGCTTTTATTGTCCAAGCGTTTGCTTATAGGGGTTATTGCCAAAATGGAATGTTGTTCGGCAGGCAGTCACTTGCTCAAAGCTACCAAATTCACAGGGGAAAAGTGTCAATTGCGGTGTTCACTGAAATCATGCACAAGTTACAAGATTTAGTGCCATTGATTCGCAAAAACATTAATTCAGCGATTCTTGACGAATTTGAGTTTAATGAATTGCCAGAAATTCTGCAAGGATACGGATTGGGCAAGCGTTCTCTTATTAAAGTGCAGGAAAAAATTTTAGAGAATGCAGGTTTAGAAGTAAAAGACAAACTGAACCGCTGGGATGTCTATAATGGCATTACGAGTTATATCTCACATGATTTAAATGAACGCATAGAAATAACGAGGCAGAGATATCACAAGATAGCCGAAAAAGTGCTTATAACTCCAATTGCATCAATTAAGAGAAGATAAAACTAAACTCTTCTTTTCTTTCTTTTTTTTATTTTTTTTCATATTTCAATTTAATAACACTTATTTTAAATAAGTTTCGCTACTAATTTTATTTTAACCTGCATTTATTTCACTTATTGCACTTTTTAGGAGGTTCTTGCATGAAGCGTATTGAAATTTATGATAAAATTGTTTCTGCTTTTGAACACGATTTCTCTTGGCTTGGAAAACAATTCGCTGAGGAGTTTTTAATGTCTGTTGCCTCTTGGAACATTCAACAGTTTTCAAATCCACCGTTCCGTGTAAGAAGGCATTTGTTATTATATTGGAAGGCTGGCTGGTTAAAGAGCTCGCTTTTAACTAAAGCATTTGTTTTGCTTGGAAATGATTTATGCACAATGATGTCTGATGTAACCAATGCGGCTTTGCGTGGAACTGTTGACTATGGCAAGTTTGTTTCCCCGTTCACTCTTAAACGCCCTTTTTCTATTTGCACGGAATTTGGACAGATTACATCTGGCGGTGATTCTACGGAGTTAGTGCAAAAATTATTAAACGTATTAGAGGAAGGTGTTGTTACTGTTTCTCTTGGAAAGATTAGCCAGTTAAGTAAAACCGCAAAAGATAAAGCTGAAGAAGAATACGGCATTACTTTTATTGATGATAATACTTTTACTTATCGCACTAATTGGGTTTTATTGGCTGGAACTTATAATAAGAGGTTTTTAATTGATAATGCGTTTGAGAGCAGGTTTAATTTGGTTGTTCCTGAAAAACCGTTGAATTCGTTACTTACCAAGCATATTGTTAACACTACTCCGCAATTGATTGATGAGGAAACAAAATATGAGTTTAGGCGGGCAATTGTTGAAAAGAATGAGGTTCGCAGTGATGTTAAATTGCCTGATGAGATTTTTGACTTGGATTCTGAACTTGATCCAAGGCGTTGTTCTTATTTGTTGTCATATAAAATGTGTCGGGCTTGGTGGGGAATTAAAACCGAGTCAGAGCAATTGATTAATTTGTTAACCGAGTTGAAGAAGCGCACGGATTCCATTTGGAAAAGTGCTGATGATAAAGTGTTTGAAGTAATTGAGAATGAGCCATTGTCTGCTGATGAAATTGCTAAAGTTACTGGGCTAAGCAAGAGACAGGTTTATTATTCGCTTAAGAATATTAGAGCGAGTAGAATAATTGAAGACGGTAAAGCCAAATGGAAAATCATTTAAAGGCGGTTTTAATGAAATGGTTTGAATTGACTCCAGAACAGGAAAGATTGAGATTGAAGTTGTTGAAAGAGGAATTGAGAAAGCGTAAAAAACAACCAGTCCATTGGGCTAAATCTAAATACAGGTTTAACTCGGTTTTTGCAGATTTGTATAACAAGGAGCGTAAGAGAAAAAGCAAGAAGTATTTGAATAGAAAAGAGGTTTCAAAGGTTTTTCATAAGGCAATAGAAAAAGCAAAAGGTTAGCTGACAAACCAACAAATAAATGTTTTTAAATATTTGTAATCATATAGTTTTTTGTGGGAAGTGATAAGAAATGGTGTTTGAATTAACTCGTTCTGTGCTTAGCTTTGGAAAACAATCTTTGGGCATTGTTATTCCAAAACTTTGGGCTAAATCTAAAAATTTAAAGGCGGGAGACAGCCTGACTTGTTTTATAACAGATAAGGCTGTTATCTATGCCAAGCATGAAGATGCTGAAAGTTTAAGAAAAGCATTTAATTTGGAG
>JAFCGM010000004.1 GCA_017608025.1 Candidatus Pacearchaeota archaeon | reverse complement strand
GCTGTCGCCTCTGGTAAGGTTCCGGGCGTATAATCCAATTAAACCGCAGCATCCACCCCTTGTGTGCTCCCCCGCCAATTCCTTTAAGTTTCAGCCTTGCGACCGTACTTCCCAGGCGGCCTGCTTAACACCTTCGTTACGACGCTGCATTCTTCCGAAAAAAATGCAACATCTGGCAGGCAGCGTTTACAGCTAGGACTACCCGGGTATCTAATCCGGTTTGCTCCCCTAGCTTTCATCCCTCACCGTCAGACCCGTTCTAGTCAGACGCCTTCGCCACTGATGGTCCTCCTTGGATTACAACATTTTACCGCTCCCCAAGGAATACCTCTGACTCCTCCCGGTCTCAAGCCCATCAGTATTTCTAGCACGCCCAATGGTTAAGCCATTGGATTTCACCAGAAACTTAATGAGCCGGCTACGGATGCTTTAGGCCCAATAATCGTGATCACCGCTTGTGGCGCCGGGATTACCGCGGCGGCTGGCACCGGTCTTGCCCACCACTTATTCCTGAAGCTATCTACACTCCAGAAAAGCTTTCAGAAATATCTGAAAGCACGCAGAGTCCCCCTATCACGCTTTCGCGCATTGTAGAGGTTTCGCGACTGCTGCACTCCATAGAGCTAGGACCCTTGTCTCAGTGTCCTTCTCCGGGCTAGGACTCTCATCCCCCGTACAGATCTTTGGTTTGGTAGGCCATTACCCTACCAACAGCCTAATCTGCCGCCAACTCATCCTAAGGTGGCAAGCCTTTCAGTTATGGAACATTCCAGTATCCATAGCCTATGGGGAATTATCTTCAGTTTCCCGAAGTTATGCCCCGCCTTAGGGTAGATTGTTGACGTGTTACTGAGCCTTTCGCCAAGCAAATGCTTTGACTTGCATGTCTAAATCGAACTCTGCTAGCGGTGATCTCCCGCAGGATCAACGGGAATTAAATTGGCGTGTGTTTACCTCACAAGAGATACACTCACTATAACTAATTCATACCAGTTGAAAACTGGCATACATAGTTTCATTCATGAATGAATGAATATCAATTATTTTTGGAAACTATATATAAATGTTTCCTTGTAACGCTAGAAGCTACCAACAAAGTTGGTATTATCTTTTAGATGGAGTGTATTTTTAAATGCTTCGGTTATTTTTTGGGAGAAATAATATTTTTGATTGTTTTTCTTGCTTTTTTTTCGATTTTCTGGGTTGAGATTTGATTCTTTGCAGGCATTCTTTTTTTTGCAGAAGGAGTTCGAAAATGCTTTGGCTTGGGAAGCAGTGGAATAATTAAAACTATTAAAGAAGTTATTAAAACAATTGAAAAACCAATTCCAATTATTATTTCTGATTGAGAAAAGAGGGTTGCGTAAGACAAAATCAGCAATGCAGATACTATACCGCGAGGTCCTGAAAGGACTGCTACAATTTTTGAGTATGTATCCATATCCTGAAGTCCGAACTTTGCCATGAAAAACCTTGCCAGAAGAAGAACCATTATAATTGGTATCAGAATCCAGCCTGCTTTTGCAAAGAAATCAAACTTAAGGAAAGTTCCAAGAAGCACGTAAACAAAAGTAAGAAGTATCATCTGTAGCTCTCCGCCAAAACTCTGAATTATTTTAGGCAAAGGTGGACGGGCATTTCCGAAAATCATTCCAATAACAAGGGCGGTTATAATTCCTGAAGCGCCAAAAAATTCTGCAATTGCATATGCAAGAAGTACTGAACCTATTGAAATAATGTGTGGCTTTTCCTCAATGTTCAGCTTTTTGACAATCTTGAAAATAATATAGCCAAGCGTAAATCCAAGGCCGATTCCAACAAATATATTTATCAAGAAAATTTTCAGTGTTTCTGAAACTCCGGCTCCGATTTGAATAATGTTAATTACTGCAATTGCTATAACTGCAGATATTACTGAGTTTAAAGATGACTCAATTTCGAGATATGAGCGAAGCTTTGGGAGAACTGCAATATTGTCCATTAATGGAGCTACAATTGTAAGATCAGTTGAAGCTAATAATGCGCCGAGAAGAATTCCATGTAGAATATCAACTTTCAAAAAAAGAACTACAATTAGGGCGCACAGAGTTACTGTAAAAAATACAGAAATTATTGTAATCCATATTGATCTAGGTAGGTTGTTTTTCAGCTCTGAGAAGCGGGTGTTGTATCCGACTTCAAAGAGAACAATGACTAATGCAAGAGTTACAAATGAATTTATAACTGGATGAAAGTTAAAAGGGTTGAAAAAACCAGTTATTGGACCAAAAATCATTCCAATTAGTAGAAGCAAAAGCATTAAGGGATATTTTATTTTTTTGGAAATTATAGTAAAAAAAGCTCCAATAAGAATTAACATTCCTGCAATTCCAATTGAGTAAAATACATCCATTTACTACATTATACAATTTAAGTATATTAAAGTTTTGAGCCCTTAGAAAAAGTTCATAATGCTTAATGAACTTTTAGAGAAAAATTTGAAAAAAGAAAAGGTGCGAACTATCCGAGATAGTCCACTGTTGCGTTGTCGCTTAGGGCTTTTTTGTATTTTCCGAGCTCGACTTTTGCAAGAGAAGGTTTTATTTCCTTTATTGCGTTTTCAAAATGCTTTTTCTTAACTTTCTTTGCGTTTATGTCTTCCCGCAGAGCACGAATTCCTGCTTCACGAACAATTGACTCTATGTCAGCTCCAGAATATCCTTCAAGATCTTTTGCCAGTTTCTTCAAGTCAATTTTGCTGTCAAGAGGCATATTCTGGGTGTGAACTTTCAGTATTTCTTCTCTTGCTTTTTCATCTGGTACATTTATCAATATTGCGCGGTCGAATCTTCCGGGCCTTAATAACGCAGGGTCAATCAGTTCCGGTCTGTTTGTTGCTGCCATTATCACAACATCGCTTAGTTCTTCAAGGCCATCCATTTCTGTCAGAAGCTGATTTACAACTTTGTCTCCTGCCTTGTTTCCACCTATATCTGCTCCTCTGCTGGATGCAATTGCATCTATTTCATCAAAGAAAATTATGCAAGGGCTTACTTGCCTTGCTTTTTGGAAAATTTTTCTTATTGCTTTTTCGCTCTCACCAACCCATTTTGAAAATACCTCTGGTCCCTTAACAAGGATAAAATTTGCTCCAGCTTCATTTGCCACAGCCTTTGCTAGCAAGGTCTTTCCTGTTCCAGGTGGTCCGTAAAGAAGGACTCCTTTTGGAGCTTTTATTCCAAGATTTTTGAAAGCTTGCGGGTTTTTCAAAGGCCACTCGATTGTTTCCTTTAGCTCTTCTTTGCTTTTTTCAAGACCTCCAACATCTTCCCATTTTATTTTAGGAACTTCAACAAGAACTTCGCGCATTGCGCTTGGATGAACAACTTTCAAAGCCTCTTTAAAATCCTCTGTCTTAACAACAAGCTTTTCAAGAACTTCCTTTGGTATTTGCTGGTCATCTGAAAAATTATATTCAGGGATAACTCTTCGTATTACGCTCATAGCTGCTTCCTTTACAAGACCTTCAAGGTCAGCTCCAACAAAACCGTGCGTTCTCTCTGACAAAAGCTTTAAATCAACTTTCTTGTCAAGAGGCATGTTTCGGGTGTGAATTTGGAGAATTTCAAGCCTTGCTTTTTTGTTTGGGACTCCTATTTCTATTTCCCTGTCAAATCTTCCTCCACGCCTTAAAGCAGGGTCTAATGCATCCTGACGGTTTGTTGCTGCAATAACAATAACTTTTCCTCTTGATTTTAGTCCATCCATTAAAGCAAGAAGCTGGGCAACAACCCTTCTTTCAACCTCACCATAAGACTCTTCTCTTTTTGGTGCGATTGCATCTATTTCATCTATAAAAATTATGCTTGGTGAATTCTTTTCTGCTTTATCGAAAATGTCGCGGAGTTTTTTCTCTGCTTCTCCCACAAACTTGTTCATAATTTCTGGTCCGTTAATAAGAACAAAATTAGCATTACTTTCATGAGCAACAGCTTTTGCAAGAAGTGTTTTTCCTGTTCCAGGTGGTCCGTAAAGAAGGACTCCTTTTGGTGGCTGAACTCCGAGCTTATCAAAAATTTCTGGATGCTTCAAAGGAATTTCAATCATTTCGCGAACTTTCTTAATTTCTTCATCAAGCCCGCCAATATCTTCATAAGCTATTTCAGGTACTCCAGAAGCAACAGTTAAAGCATGCTTTTCAGAAATTTGAATTTTTGTGTCTTTGTTCAGAAGGACAACGCCTGTCGGGTTTACTGAAACAACTTGAAATTTCAAAGGTCGTCCGCTGAATGAGATTGCGCCAATTCCTGCAGAACTGAAAAGTCGATCCATCTCACTGAAAAGTGAGTTAAAGTCTTCTCCAAAAGGGGAAACCCTTCTTCTAGATGTTCCGCCACCTCCAACAGATACTATATCTTCCTTTGTAAGTGGTTTTTTGAACAATGCTTTTTGAATTACAATCGGGGATATTCTTACGTGCTCTTTGTCCTGTTTTATCCCACGAATTATTTGAGGACCTGCATCTTCATCAAGAAGTTCAACTTCTGTATTTTTCTTTATAGGAGAAAGAACTATTTTTTTTGCAGGATGTATTGACTTTGCTTTTTCAATTAAAACTTTCTCGCCAACACTTGTTCCTGCATTTCTACGAGTTAAAGGATCCATTCTTACAATGTTCTCCCCCATATCAGAAGGATACGCTCTTTGAACAATTGCTGCAGTCTGCATGTCTTCAGATGTTCCTTTAATTATTACAATATCTCCTGGAGAAATTTTCAATTTTTTCATTATTTGGGAATCAACTCTTACTATTCCCTTGTCAATATCTTCTTGATATGCTTCGTCAACCACCAAAGAAAAACCATCTTTTTTATCCATAAAAACCACCGTTTGTTTTAAATAATATAGCGCCCGAAAATTTTAAAAACTGTCGAGTGGAAGCCCGAGCCCTTTTTAGAAAAAGCAGCTAAGACTGTGTCTAAGGCAGCTACGCTTTCTGCGGAAACTTTTGGAAAAAGTTTCATCAAAAACAATAAGAAACTTTTGGAAAAAGCAGCTACCAAGTATTGAGGATTGGCTTAAATACTCTAGATTCTGAGTCAAATTCTTCATTGTAAAGATTTATTCCATAGGGCAAGAAGTAATCCTCATCTGAATTCCAAGCATAATATGCAAAAGAAAATTTATTTTCTTGGAAAATATCAATTAAATCTGAAATATAGTTATTCATTGTTGGGACATATCTTACTCCGCCATATCTAGCAATAATTACTGGTTTGCTGTATTTTGACTGAAAAGTCTTAGCTGGTTTAATCATCTCAGCAATATCCTGCTTTTTATATGTTTTGTCATCTGCATCTCGTTCATAAAGATATTTAAATTCTGGCTCTTTTTGGTTTATGAATTGCCTTGGCTCCATAAAATTAACTGCATAAGCTATATTTACATAATCAAATGGTTCTGTTGCTGCGAGACCTGTAGGGCTTGCCTTATTCAATGGGTAAATTAAAATTAATCTATCAGAATCAATTTCTCGTATTGTATTTATGTAGCGGTTCGTGAGATTGTTCCAAAATTTCATTGATGTTTTGAACTTTTCTGAGTCTTCTTCAAGAAAGTAAGTGTCTGGATTTGGGAACCCCATTACACTCCAAGCAATAATATTTTCATAATCTGCTGTTTCCTGTACAAGATCATGAAGCATCATTTCCCATGCCTCTTGAGCATCATATTTGTAAAAAACCTGAAGATTTGATTCTGACTTTCCTGGTCCAGTTACAGGAACAATTATTGTTTTTAGATTATTTTCTGCAAGAATGTTTAAAACTTTCTCAGTATTTCTTTTTGATGATTTTTTTGGTTCATAGGGCTTTTCTGCTGACCAGTATTCATAAACTTCAAGTATTACAAAATCTGGATTAAATTCAGATAATTTTTCTATTGAATCTTCACTGGGAACTCCTTTTTCAAGTGAAATTACTGCTCCGCTTAATTGGTTTTCAAGAAGCCATGCTGCTGAATATGGCGCTGTTGGCTCTTCTTGCTTTTCCTTTGTTTCAACCAGATCCCTTACATTTTCAGAAACATCTTCTGACTCTATAAGTTTAAAATAAGCAAAAACCATTGCAAGTATTATTGCAAGAGTTAGAATCAGATAAATAGTTGTTTTTATTTTCATTTTTCAGAACATTTAGTTTTTAATTTTTTATATTCCTTTTCTACAGCTTCATCTGGATCATAAAGATATGTTTTTGCAAAATGAATTGAAAGTCCAAAGCCCCATGCAATTGTTATAAATGCTGCCCAATAAATATGAGTATTAAATTCCGCATTTATAATGATATTAATTACCCACAAAACAACATTCATTAAAAAATAAGCTGCAACATGTTCCTTAAATCTTACTCTTCGTTGTGCTTTTTTCCTTAGCTGAGAATTATTCATATTAAAAAATAGATTTCAGTTTTATTTAATACTTTGCTTAATGAGTAAGAACTTTTGGCTTGTTATCAACAATAACTGTATTTTCCCATTGGGCAACTTTTCCTTTTTCCTTTTCCTTTAAGATTGGATATTCCTGAATTATCTTCTGAACTAAAAAAGATTTCAAAGCTATGCTTGCTTTTAATTTTCCAAATTTTTCTATTATGTGCCTTTTTGAAAAAGGAAGTGTTTTGAACTCTTTCTTGATATAATTAAGAACTTCACTATATGCTCTGGAAGGTATTGATGAAATCACCCCATAAATTTCAGAATTTTTTGATTCATAAACAAGGCCTGCGCCATTTGTTGAAAAAGGTTCTATAGCAATAATCTGACCTTTTTTCAGTGGAACTCCTTTTTTTATTGCATAGTTTGGAATTGAAGGTGAAGTGTGGACTTCATAAATTCCAACTCCGTGACCTGTTAAGTTCCTTATTGGTCTGAAACCATAGCTTTCAATTATTTCCTGAATTTTTTTTCCAATGTCTGCTGTATTTGTTCCAGGTGTTGCCATTTTAACAGCTTCTTCGTTTGCTTTTCTGGCAGCTTCAATCAACTTTTCGTTTTCATCTGATTTGCCAACTGAAACAGAAACTGCGCAATCAGTTACTGCGCCGTTATATTGTGCTCCAAGATCAAGCTTCACTAAATCTCCTTTTTTCAGTTTTGTTTTATCATCTAATTTTGGAGCATTATGTGCTGCGGTTTCATTTACTGAAACATTTACTGGAAATGAAAGCTTGCACCCTTTATCGTAAATAAATTGCTCGATTTTTTTAGCAATTTCAAGGATTTCTGCTCCTTCTTTGACTAAAGAAAGAGCGTAATTTTTTGCCTGAGCAGAGACCTTTCCTGCTTTTATGAAATCTGAATTTTCCATTTTTAACTAAATTCATCTTGAGATAAAACTATTTCCATTTGGACAAAGAGGATTGATTATTTGATATATCCTCAAGCTTTATGCCAAATATTTCAAAAATCTTAAAAACTGCTCGTATTATTTGATGGTTTATATAATACTCTGGGTCATAGTCCTCGAGTTTTGCCTCCTCTGGAAGCTTTATTCTGTCAGATATGTTTTTCTGATGACCTTTGCAAACAATGTATTGAACCATTTGGTTTTTTCTCAGCTTTTCTCCTTTTTTCTTCAAAAGCTGTGCTGCAGCAATATGAGGACCGCGAGATTTGTATTTTTCAAGAGGCTTAACAAGCTTACTTCTTATTACTAGGTCGTCAAGATTAACTTCTCGGTTTCTTATTTTTTTAACTATTTCCTTAAAATAGCTAAGAGCAGAATTTGCATTTTTTTCAGAAAGAATTTTCTTAAGAATTTCCTTTTGAACTTTTTTTGCAATTTCTGACCAGTCGCCGCGTACTGCCTCAAGTCCTTTTATTATCATTTTCCCATTTTCATCGAGAAGAGCATATCTTTTCTTTGCTCCACCAGTTTCATTTCTTCTGCTTATGAACAGGGCAGAAGGATAAAAATCTTCATATTCGAGCTCTATTTCTTTTGGAAGAGAAGAATTTATTTTCTTTACAAAATCCTTTATTTTGTCGTCTTTTTCTGCCTTTAAAAATACAGAGTCGGTGTCTCCATAAATAACATCAAATCCAGCTTTTTTTGCTTTACATATGACTTTTTTTATGTATTTTCTGCCATATTCTGTAACTTTTTTTGCAGCTTCAATTGAATACCATCTTGACTGCGGGAATCCATAATATCCATAAAAAGAATTAGCTAGAGTTTTTAGGGAGAATTGCCGGGCATCTAATTCAGATGAATATTTTTCTTTTAGCTTTTGCTTTATCTTTCTTCTTTCATGAACAAGCTCCTTCAAAAGCGATGGCAAAAACTCTGATTTTTCAGGGCTTATTTTATGTGTAATAATAATTGAAGGATAAAGGCTTCTAAAGTCAAGAACATAAAGGTTTTTATAAAGCCCTGCGCGAGGCTGGAAAACATATGCTCCTTGAAATCTTGCTCTCTTCCTATTAATTAATTCTTTGTATGTTGGTCTATTTGGCACGATTTTTTCTGAGTTATAAAACCTGTTAATCAAAAACCATTCCACAAGCATTCCGTAATTCATCTTGCTTGAATCTTCGATAAAAAGATTTGTCAAGTCATTTAGTTCAAGAAGAGAAAAAAGCATACTTTTCAGAATTTTGTATGCAAGAACTGAATCAATTAAATTGTATTCTGCAATTTCTTCAAGCTCAGAATCAGTTCCGTCTTTCCAAATTTTGTTTATTTCCTTTATGTTTGACTCTTTTTTTCTTTTTCCAAGAATCTCTCTTGAAACTGAATCTAAATCATAGCGATTTGTTCTAAGGTTCTGACCGAGAATTTTTCTTACAGAAATCAGGGCATCAAGAATTGATATTCCTGCAGTTTTTTTGGCTGCATGCTTAATCCAGTTTAAATCAAAAATTGTGCTGTTTTTTTCTGCCCTTTTTTTCAGGAATGGAAAATCGAACTGGTCTGAGTTATAGCCAAGAACAATGTCTGGATCAATGTCTTTTATTGTTTTTTCAGCTTCTTCAATAAGTTCTTTTTCATTTGAAACAAATTTAATGTACTTATTTTTTGTCTTGAATTTTTTCCAAGTGATTACCTTCTTAAAATCATCTGAACCATAAAAAGATATAAACAGTATTTTGTTTTTTTCAGGGTCTGGAAAAACATTTTCAAAAGAGGTCTCTATATCATATGCCAGCATTTTAGGTTTGTATCTTTCATTTTCACAAGATATTGATATTATTTTGTTATCAGAAACTTCTGCTTTGCAAAGGTGAAACTGCTTTAACTTATTGTCTATTATAAATCTTTTTTCATAAGGAATGTCATATTCACGAGCCTGAGAAACTTCAGGAAGCTTTTTTATTTCACTTCTGTGCTCTTTAAGGTCTTCAGGTGATTTAAAAAATATTTTCATTAGCTCTTTTTTCTTTCCATCAATTTCCTTTGTTTCGTATTTTATCTCGACATCAAACTTTTCAAGTTTTTTTTCAAGTTTTTTCTTGTTGTTAAAATCAATCCAAAAATAGGGCTTAAAATCTGCCTCCAGAATAATTTTTTTTCCTTTCTTTGTTCTTCCAAGAACAGCGAGAGAAAATGTTTTGTTTTTTCTGTAAACTACATCAGTAATAAAAAAAGATATGGTGGAGCTCATTTGCCCCTAACCACCTCGAAGAATCGATCAAATTCGCGTATTATATGATCTGCGTCTGACCGAAGCTTGTCTACACTCAATTTAATTCTTTCTTCATCTTTTAAAATGTCTGCAAGCATGTCATATGGCTTTGTTGCTCTTTGAAAGTCTGCAACTCCAACTGAGCCAAACTGAGTGTTTCCCATTTCCTGCGATATTTTCTTTAAAAGCTCTCCGAGCCAGATATTTACCGCCTCTTTAACTTCTGAACGAATCTGCTTGTCTGAGCCGATTTGCTCTTTCATTAACTTAACGATTCTTGCTCTTGGAAATGGCAAAGAGTCATCTTCTTCTTCCTGCTCAATTTCCTCTTTTTTTTCTTCTTCTGTCATTTTAACACCTCAATATACTTAAATTTAGTATGATTAGCTTTAAATAATTATCTTTTTTATATAATACACCTCTAAAAATGAAAAATAAAATAAAAACTTGCGCTAAGTGTAGCAAAAATGCAGAATTCTTTCTTCCTTATCTTGGAAAAGGGTTATGTAAGACGTGTTTTATCCAGCTTCAGGAGCAAAGAATTTCAAGAAACATAAAGGAAAACAAGCTTATTGAAGATGGCGACAGAATTGCGCTGGCAATTTCTGGTGGTAAAGATTCTCTGGTTATGCTCAACTTTATTTCAACATATATAGCTCACAAGGATATTAAAATAAAGGCATTTTACGTTGACAGAGATGACTGGAATTCTTCAAAAAATATAAAAGTCTGTAAGAATGCTTGTAAAAAAGCAGGTGTTGAGTTTGAGGTTTTGAAATTCAAAAAAGAATTTGACTTTTCAATGAAAGATATTGCAAAAGTTTCAGAAAAATTAGGAATTAATAAGTGTTCTGTTTGCGGTGTTTTGAGGAGAAGAATTCTTAACAAAACAGCAAGAGAGCAAGGATTCAACAAGTTGGCAACAGGTCATAATTTAACTGATGAGGCGCAAAGCTTTTTGATGAATTTCTCAAGAGGAGATTTAAGAAGGTTCTCTGCAATGGGCGCAAAGTCACTGCCAAAAAGAGAGGGATTTACTCAAAGAATAAAGATTTTAAGAAGAGTTCCGGAAAATGAAGTCAAGGCCTATGCTGACTATATCGGACTTGAGTACAATCCAAAACCATGCAGCTGCAGAGTTGGAAGCTTCCGCTTTAATTTCATGAACTATTTGGAAGAAATGAAAAAAACAAGACCTGGAATTGAGTTTTCAATTGTCAAAATTGGTGATGAAATTGGAGATCTGGTAAGGAAAAGGAAAACAGGAGACTTGAAAAAGTGCAAGGAATGTGGAGAGCTGACAAGCAGGGACGTCTGCCGGGTTTGTGAATACCTTAAATTAAAAGATTAATTGAGGTATAGTTAAGTTTAAAAACTAATTTTGTATGTTTTTTATGTTTTGGTTGCGGAGATGCCGGAGCGGCCAAACGGGCTGGGTTTAGGACCCAGTGGCTTAGTGCCTACAGGGGTTCAAATCCTCTTCTCCGCACTTTTTCTTTTGGGAAAAGAAAACCTGCCCTAAAAGAAAAACAATTTATTTTTTGCAAGCTTTTTCCTAAAAAGCTTTGGGGGTTGGAAGGCCCGTCATTGGAACTTCCTCTTCAATTTCTCTTTAAGAAGAAGATAACCTGCAGTAAGAAAGATTACTATCTTGCTTTTTCTTTCTGGCAAAACCCTTTAAAAAGTGTTTTGATTCCCAAAGCTTTCTTAGACTTTCTTAGAAAGAAAATTTTCTTTTCTGAAAAATAAGAAAGATTACTATCTTGCTTTTTCTCTCTGGATTCTACGTAATCTCTTCTTCTTCTTGAGTTTCTTTCTATACCATTTCCACCGGCCTCTGTATCCTGACCGGTTTTTCTTTTTCCACTTTCGAGATGATCGCTTCATTTTTCAAATCCAGATTAGTGTTATTTAATTTAAGGTCTTTATAAAGATTTCGGGCTACATTTTTTCAACAACTGGAATTCCGAGAAGATTTAGGCAGCGCTCTATTACGCGGATATAAACCTGAACAAGATACAAACGCGCTGAGCTTAGTGATTCTGCAACACTGCTGACTGGGCAGAGTTCGTAGAATTTTGAGAACAAAGATGCTAAGTCAAAAGCATACTCTGCCAAAAGGTGCGGCTGATAAGACTCTGCTGCTTTTTCAACTATGTCTGGGAAAAAATAGATTTTCCTAATAAGGTTCAATTCTGCCTGAGTATCTAACTTTGTCAAGTATTTTGGAGATGGTTTTGATTTTGCCTTTTTTGTTATTTTTCTGGCTCTGACATAGGAATATTGCAAATACGGTCCTGTTTGCCCTTCAAATGAAAGTGCTTTTTCAAGGTCAAGGTTTATTGATTTCTTATAAGAAACCTTATTCATAAAGTAAAGAAGGGCTCCCCGAGCTATCTTGTCTGCATATTCTGGCTTTTCCTTTTCAGAGATTTCTGGATTACTAATTCTTTTTTCTGCGGCTTTTCTTGCATCTTCAATTATTTTTGAATATGCTTCTGCATTTCCTTCTCTGGAAGAGAAGCGTTTTCCGTGCTTGTCATAAACAAGTTCAACAGGAATGTGGAAAAGGTTTTCTGAGTTTTTGAATTTTAGAATTTCAAGAGCTTTGAATAATTGCTGGAAATTCAACTTCTGCTCTGAGCCAGTCATGTAAACCATTTTGTCAGCATTAAACTCCTTAATTCTTTGAAATGCCATTGCAAGGTCTTTTGTAAGATAAAGTGCTGTTCCATCACTTTTCAAGAGGAGGGTTTTGGGAAGGTTGAATTCTGTTAAGTCAAGAACTGGTGTATTATTTTCATAGTAAAGATATTTTGTCTTTTCAAGCTTTTTTACAATTTTCTTGCCTTCATCCACGAAGTCAGAGTCATAATATATTTTGTCGAATTTTGCATTCACATCTCTGTAGAATTTTTCAAAATACTGCGTGCTCCAAAGATATAGTTTTTTCTTTAAGTTTATGTATTTCTTGTTTTTATTTTCAAGAGCGAGATGAATTTTTCTTATTTCCTGTTGCACTTTTTTATTGTCTTTTGATTTTTTGTGAGCCTCAGAATAAATCTTTCCAAGCCATGCTCCTTTGTTACTTATATTCTTTTCCTCTCCTTTGTGGAATTTTTCATAAGCCCAAAGAGTTTTTGCAATGTGTGTTCCGGAGTCATTATAATATAAAACAGGAATTACTGAAAATCCTGCGAAGTCTAAAATACGAGCGAGTGTTCCGCCGACTGCAGCCTGCCGAAGATGGCCTGCATGCAAGTCTTTAAGCGGGTTTGGGGAAATATATTCGAGCAATATTTTCTGTTTTTTTGCCTTTCCGCGCCCATATGCAGGATTTTTGTTAATTTCTTTTAATAATTTCGGAATAAATTTTGTATAATTCACGAAAAAATTAAGGTATGGTCCAGCAGATTCAATTCTTCCAAAAATTGAATTGTCAGGAATAACAATTTTTTCTCTAAGATGCTTTGAATAATGCCCTGGATTAACTTTTTCCTTTTTTGCAAGTTCAAAGCAAGGAAATGATATGTCTCCAAATTTCGGGTCTGGAGGGATTTCCAAAGAATTGTAAATCTTCTCTTTATTAAGTGAAAGATATTCTTTCAAAAAATCAACAACTTTTTCCTTAAGATCCATATTATTTTTTTCCAAATGATTTTATTAAAACTATCTATTTGTGCTCAATAAGCATCTTCTTGATTTTGTGAGGTGTTGCTTCAACAATTCTTATTTTAACTCTCTTAAGCTTTACTTCATCTCCTTTTTGAGGTATTTTTCCAAGCTTGTGCTGTATTAATCCTGCAAGTGTGTTAAAGTGGGAGTCTCGAAGTCCGAGATGAAGAACATCGTTCACTTCGTCAAGAGATGCTCGGGCGTCAATTATTGCGCGAGAGTTGCTTATTCTTTTTATGTAGATGCTTTTTCTATCCCTTCTATCAAAAATATCTCCAACAAGGTCTTCAAGTATGTCATGAAGAGTTATTATTCCAATAAATGTTCCGTATTCATTCACAACAATAGCCATGTCGTGAATTGTTTTCTGGAAACTGTCTAATATGTTTTCTATTTTTGTTGTTTCTGGAACAAAAAGAACCTGCTTTGAAAGAGTTCTGACTTTCACATTCAAGTTTCTCTTTCCAAGATATTTTATTATTTCTTCTGAAAATATAACTCCGATTATTTCATCTTTCTTGTCATCAAAAATAGGATATTTTGAATAGCCATATTTTGTCATTTTCCGAACTGCTTTTGAAAGTGGCATTTCTGAATCAATTACAATGACTGCTTCTGCAGGAGTCATTATGTCTGCCGCCTTGTTTTCCTTAAAGTCAAGAACATTTGAAAGCATTTTTGAAGTTCGATAATTTATTACTCCTTCCTCTTTTCCAAGAGATACTATTTGCCTAAGTTCTTCTTCACTTATCTGCTGCTTTTCAGATTTTGATGTAAACGGCTTTGTTATTATCTGGAAGAAAAATGTTATTGGAGTAATTAAAATCACGAGGAATTTAAGTATAGGAGAGATAAAAAGAGAAATTCTAATATTGCTCTTAAGGGCGAGAGATTTTGGAGTAATTTCCCCGAAAAGCAATAATAAAAAAGTAATTACTCCGATTGCTATTCCAACTCCCTTGCTTCCGAAAAGGTCAACTGCAAGAATTGTGGCAAAAGAAGATGCTGTAATATTGACAAGATTGTTGAAAATTAGGATTGTAATAAGGGTTTTTTCTGACTTCTCTTTAAGGTATTTTAATGAAAATGATCCAGGCTTTTTCTCTTTTACAAGATTGCGGACTTTTATCTGACTTAATGAAAAAAGAGCTGTTTCTGAACTTGAAAATATTCCAGATAACAAAAGAAGCACTGCGAGGATAAGCAAATTTACTGCTAGCATGCATTAAATTGTAGTCTATAGAATATAAATTTAGTGATGATATTTTTTGTAGCAGAAGCGAATTTATTCGCGTCCGAACTTGTTCAAATTTTCTTTTTGTAAAGAAAATTTATGGGTGTAAAAACCCAGGCACTGCCTGGGAGAATTCGCGACGCCTACTCTGCAGTATTCAAGTGCAGTAAAATTGAAGACAATATTCCAGATACCTCTCTGAAGTCTAGAGCATTCGGGTCTCCGAAAAAACTCTTCTGGAATCTTTTTTTGCCTTCCATAGTAAAAGAATGGAAATTCTAGTTTAAATAGGAAATTACTAGTTGTCCAGTGTCTACTAATCCCTTTCTTTTAGAAAAAGAAAGGTCTGAACAAGTTCAGGCGCGAACTATGTTCGCTTCTAAGTCTTACTCCAAAGAAAACTATTACTAGACAATCAAATCACGAAAAATCAACATTTTCTTCCAATAAACATCTCTAAAAGTTTGTCTCTCTCAAACGAGAATTTTCCCCAAACTTTTCTTCCTAAAAGATTCTCAATTAAAAAATTTTGTATAATCATCCATAAGCAGGATTATTCTCTAATTGGTTTTTAGCAATTTTTTCTGCATTATCTTTAAGAAGTTTGTTTATTAGATTTTGAAGACTATCAAAATAAGGTTGTATAGCTTCATCCTCACTTATTTTAGCACGTTTAGAATAAATCATTTTTGCAGGGAGATTTTTAATTTCTTCTCTATTCAACACAGAATACACTTTATAAAATAATGCACAGTCTGTGTAATCCATGAGACTTATACTGTTATTTTCATATGATGCTGCCATTAATAAAAAAAGTACAGCGTGACCTGGAACTATAAATTTTTCTGCAGGAAGGTCACTGGAACGCATTACACCTAAATATGCACTAATAGCTTTTTCTACTGGAGATCCACTTTCAATTTCAAAAACAGTTTTTGTAACTTCCCTAATATATTCAGTTAAATCGTTATTAGATTTATTTGTACCATCTAGCATAATTTTTTCTAAATCCCAGAGTGTTTTCATACAAAAAAATCTCTCTTAACATATAAAAGAATTTGTATAGACTATTGGCTTTTTTTGGCAACTTGCCTTTTTCTGAAAAAGGCAGTGCCCCCAGCGAGATTTGATACCCACATGAACCTTTCTCTTGTAAGAAAAATGTTCTCGAAAGAGAACAATCTTTTTTGGCAACTTACAGAGCCTTTTTTTAGAAAGAAAGGTTCGCGAAAGAATTTATTTTCTTTTGGAAACTTACCTTTTCTTTTCTGAAAAGAAAAGGGAGTGAGAAAAGGCAGTGCCCCCAGCGAGATTTGAACTCACGTCCCTGGCTCGAAAGGCCAGGATGATTGACCGGACTACACCATAGGGGCATATTTTATTTCTGTTTTTTTGAGTTGAGATTTATATACCTTTCTTTTCGAGCGGTAGCGAGAAGTTTTCCGCCAGCGCTTTTTTGAAAAGGGCTGTGATGACCCGGTCGAGATTTGAACTCGAGACCTCTGGTTTTCCCAAATACATGTTATCTTCCTCGTGGAAGGGATCTTATAAGACCAGCGCTCTAACCAGGCTAAGCTACCGGGTCGTGCGCCCTGGGAAGGACTCGAACCTTCGACCTTACGGTTAACAGCCGTACGCTCCACCACTAAGCTACCAGGGCATATTGTATATTTATAGAATAAATGTTTGTTTTAAAAAGGTTGCTTTTAATCTTGCTTTTCTTTTTTCTCTTTCTTTTCAAAATCAGATAGCTTCGTAGCCTCTAGGCCCCTATATTTTATTATTGATGACTTCCCGCGGAGGCCTTCTCCAGAAAGTTCAAGGTCTATTACGCCCTTTTTGGCGAGAGATTCAAGCTTTCTCTTAAGGGTTTTTTCTGACTTTCCACCGCCAACTGAAAGATAATAATCATAAAGCTTTCCTATTCTCTGGCCAGAACATTCCTTGCAAACATTTAAAATAAGCTTTTCTTCCTCTGTAAAAGAATCTGATGACTTTATTTTGAAATTCTCTGTCTTTGAAATGGCGTCTTCTGCGTGCTTTTTCATAACCTTTTTTGAAGAGTCTCTTTCTGCAATTTCTCCAGCAGATTTAAGCAGCTTTATTCCAACACGAACATCATGGTATTTTGCAGCCATATCAACAATATTTTCAAAAGCATCTTCTGACCATGTGTTTTCATAAAAAGCATATTTCACTCTCTGAGCAAGGATTGAACGTATTTCAAGTTTTGAATATGTTTTGAATTCAACCACAGAAGGCATGAGCCTGCTTCTAATTCTCAAGTCAAGGTTGCTTCCCCACTGCATTTCATTTGTTATCATTATCAGTGATTTTTTTGGAATAACTTCGAGAATGTAGTAAAGGAAGTCATAATCGTCTGCCTTGTCAACTTCATCAAGAACTACAACAATTCCCTGCCTCTGCAAAACAATTTCCTTTATCTTGTCAAAAATTTCAGAAGTGTTTAGGTTTTGAGTAAATCGAAATCCAAGAGAGTTTGCAATTGAGACTGCAATCTTATATGATGTGTTTGTTGTCCAGCAGTTTACAAATGCAATTGTTATATCATCTGCCTCTTCTGTCTCTTCTAATTCCCGAAGAACCTTCTTAACAGAAACAGTCTTTCCTACGCCAGACTGGCCTTTTATGAGGAGTTGGCCTCCGCTTCTTGACTTAATGAGGGGCTTTATTGCGTAAATTATTTCCTTTTGCTCATCTTCACGATGTGGGAGAACTTTGGGAACAAAATCTGGATCAAGAGCATCTGGATTTGAAAAGATGCTCTCCTCTCTTGAAAGAAACTCGTTCATGGTCATGATGAAATATGATATTGAAAGCTTTTATTTATTTCTAATGTTGAGAGGATATTATTTATATTGCATGTCAAATGATAAACCATTCTCTCTCATTTCTTTTTTCAAAAGAACATTTATAACAGGTACATCAAGAGTTTCAATTGAAAAGAAGTTATTGTGATTGATACTTAATATTCCTTTATCAAGATATTTTATATCTTCTGAAGAATAATCATCTAATAAACATGTTCCTTCTAAATTAAAAAAAGTTATTTTTTTAGACAGGCTTTTCATTTTATGAGTTTTTGTATTCTTAGGTATATATTGGATGTAGAATGTTCCTTCAATAGTGTTTTTTGATTTTGCAAGTATGTGTTCATATTTTTTTAATTCTGGAAGAATTTTTGTAGTATAATTAAAAGGATAAACAATGAAAAACTTTTCTCCGCGAGCATTAAATTGATAAATTTTTTTATTACTTGTTTGAATACTGTATTTTGATAAATCATCGCAGTGTATTGTTAATATTTTTGCAGAATCCAATAGCTTGTCTCTTTCAAGCTCTTTTGTTTCATCTCTTGCAAGAAAATAAACTCTTGTTTCAAAACGAGAATTTCCAATATAAGGATATGCTGAATATCTCCCAGCAAATACTTTTTGAAATAAATCCTGTCTGTTTATCTTTTCAGTAAGAACTGATGTTCTCATAAAATGAAAAAAGCATTTTTAATTTTTATATATTTCTTTAGTCCAGCCAGTCTTTGTTTTTGATTACTTCTGGAAGATATGTATCTGCAACAAACTCAACTGACTTTGATACAAGGGCATCTGCTTCAACTTTATATCCAAAGTCCTTCATCTCCTTAAGCTCTTTTTGCCATTCCTTGCTTTTGAACCATTCGTATTTTGAGATTTCCTTAAGCCTTCGGAGGTCATGTCCTTCAAGCTTAATCCAGTTTGTCTTTGCAATGTCATACTTCTTTATATCGCGAGTCTTGAGTCCTATGAATTTCGCGTTTGGGCATGCTGACTTTTCAGAGAAAAAGGCAAGATTAATGCTTCCCTGTTTGTAAACAGAGTAAATATAATATCCATAAGCGTCATTGTCGCAAAAAACATAAACAGGTATTTTAAGCTCACGGGAAAGTCTTGCAAGCAGCCGTCTATCAGATCTTGCTGCCTGACCTTTTCCTGTCATTAAAATACAGTTGTTCTTTTTCCAGTATCTTGCCTGGTTCAGGAGGTTCCATATTGCGAATTTCTCAACAACCAAAATATAATCTGCTGTGCATTCCTTGAATTTTATAACGTGGTCCTCAACATTAGGAGGAATAGCTGCTCCTGCAGAGCCCATTTTTGTGCAGTCAATAACATCTCCAGTCTTAATGTCTTGATAAATTAGTGGGCCGGAGATTACTCCACTAGGTGTTGCCTCAAGCCCTAACTCTTCCCTAAGTGCATTAATTGAAACTTCAATGTCCTCTATTGCAGGGTCAGATTCTGTTGACTGGTCGTCAAAAGTGTTTTCCTTTGAGTCTCCAATTGTATGCTTCAGAATATAATAAAGCTGCCTTGTTGATATTGCTGGCTTTTTCTGCTCAAGAAGCTTTTTTATCTGAGCTCCAACAAGAATTGTTTGCATGAATTTCTTTGCCTGGCCGACATTGAAAAAAGTACGGGTCTGCTTTTTGTCTCCGAGCTTTATCAGACGGTCATTTTCATCAAAATAAGCATTGCTAAGTGTTCTTAGCGGAATCTTAAGACTTGGGTTTTCAAGATTATCTATCTTTTTTTTGAGGTCTTTGCCAAGCTTTTCCAGCTTTTCAATTATTTCCTGCCTTTTTGAGTTTGTCATTCTTCATTAATCTCCTCTTGCATAGTTTCAGTTTTTTCATGTTCTTCTGATTCAGGCTCTGTTATTTCATCTTTTGTTTCCTGATTCTCAGCTTCTTCAAAGTTTTTTCCATTTGAATACATATACTCTGCTATCTTAAGAAGCGCTTCATGAATTGACTTTGCCTTTTCAAGTATTTCATCATTTGAATATTTGTAAGTTCCTTCATTTATTAAAGAATATATTGCTGTTGCGACTTCTGAAGAATAGTTTTTGAATATCTGCCGTTTTTTCTCTTCCATTTCGCTTCGCTTTTGCTTTGAAATGTGCCTTTGCAATGAACGACCGCACTCTTGAACTGCAAGCTTTATTTCTTTGGTTATTTCTGGGTATGAAGAAACAGCTTCTTTTCCTTCTGAAGTGAATGGCACCCATACAGATGCTATATGTACGAGAATTACTGCTGGACCGACTGGAAGAGAATTTCCTGATTGGGAAAGGCCGTAAGATTTCCAAGAAACAGCTTTTACTGCCTGAGTTATTGCGCAAGCGCCTTCCTGGTAAAGGAGCGGCACTTTATTTGCAAAACGAACAAGATTAACATACCCTTCTGGATTTAAGCTTCCTCCGTATCCAATTGCAACTTCAATCTGGAATGGGTTTCCACGATAAACTGTAGGGGATCTTGTTATTGAATGAACAAAATCAACATCATATTCTGAACGGATGCTTTCCTCAAGGGCTTTTGAGCCAATTGGTGAAAGGCAGTCTGTGCTAGGATTCATTAATTTTGTTGTCTGCATTATTTCCAGAAGCTTTTCTTGCTGGTCATCAGTTAAAAGCCTTGGAAGAATTCTTGGGTCAAGTTCTGCTTTTTCAAGAATTTCCTTTGCTGAGCCAGAACCAACTCTGTCAAATTCATTTGTTAAAAATGACTTTATGTTTCGTGATTTTGTTTCTTTGAGCATTCTTTTCAAAACTCCAAGCTCTATTCCATGTGGGTGAGGTTTTATTGTTTTTGCTTTTTTAGGAATTTTCTCTGTTACTCGCGGATATTCTATTTTTTCGCCGTCAGGGTTTATGTAAGTTATTTTTGCATGCGGATTTACAACAGATGTTTCTTTTATATACTCATCAACTGACTGCTTTGACTTGATGTTCTTTGCAACCATCTCAACTTCAATTCTAATTCCGTGCTCTTTTTCATTCCAGTCATATTCTTCAGAATTTCCTATCTCAGGTTCATTTGTTTTTACATCAATGCCTAGAAGATACATATGGGCCGAGTCATCTTTTTTTGTCTTTGAAATAAGAACTGCTTTTTTTCCTGTTGTAAGCTGGCCATAAAGAATTACTGCAGATATTCCAATTCCTTGCTGACCTCTTCCTTGTTTTCCTCCGTGGCTTCTAAATTTTGAACCATAAAGGAGCTTTCCAAATGATTTTGTAAGGTGCTTTTTCTTTATCCCAGGACCATTGTCCTCAACAATCATACGATATTTGTTTGTTCCTACTTCCTTTAATTCAACATAAATTTCTGGAAGAATATTGTTTTCTTCACAAGCATCAAGAGAATTATCAACTGCCTCTTTTACAGAAGTAATAAGAGATTTTGCAGGATTGTTAAATCCAAGAAGATGGCGATTTTTTTCAAAAAACTCGGCAACAGAAACTGATTTATGACTTTCTGTTGTTACTTTAACAGAAGTTTTTTTTGGTTTTTTCACTACTTTTTTATTTTCTGTATCTTGTTTTTCTGTTTTTTCTTCTACAGAATCAGCCATAATATCTTAAATAAGTCTCTGTTTTAAAAAGATTTCTATCTTATTTGTTTAAATTTTAATTATTTTTATGATATATTTAAAAGCATTTATAAACTGTTGCTATTTTTAAGTAAAATATGGGGGTATTTAATTCGCACTAATTATGAGAAGATTTTTCTAGAAAATGATATGCTGTTGCCTGCTTTGCTCCGTCAAGAATCATTTCAACTGCTTGTTTTGCCAGCATTATGTTCTCTGCTTCGCCAATTATTGAAACAGTCTTTCCCTGTATTGATAAAAAACAGTTTGTATATTTTTGAAGCAAATGCTTTGTGACTCCGTTTGTTCCAATAATTCGTGAGCGAAGGGTTTGTAATCTCGATTTGCTTTTTGCCTTAAATGCAGTTATATCTATTATTTCAAAAAAATAATTTTCGCGAAAAAGAAGAAACGCCTTTTTTGGTGCAAAGCCTCTTGCTATTGCTTTTATAACATTTTCCACAGTCATTAAAGAAAGCGCATCTTTTGCATTAATATCAATCTCGCTAGTGTCTGAATGAACATAGAGCTTCACTTTTCCGCGATTTTCAATATTCCTTCTTATTGCGCCGTTTTTTCCAATTAGAACTTTGATTCTTGCTTTTGGGATTGATATTGTGGAAAAACTCATTTTAATTTAAAACTTTTTGTCCTTCTAGCCAAGGAACTCGGGCTGATCGTATACAGCAGAGCTGCACATAATATATAGCTGTGTGAATGGGTAGGATTTGAACGTTCTTCTCGCGAAAGGACTTACGCGAAGCGCATTGTTTTGCAATGCATTGAACAAAATTTATTATATTTTTCATTTCTAAAACTCTTCAGCTTCGAACAAGTCTTTCAAATGGCCTTTTGACCTTAGCCATTGAGCATGGTTTTTCTTGTAGCAGTGTATTAATTCTGCTTTTTTATCTCCTTCAAATTCCCATGGAGTTACAAGAACAATATCTCCTGGACGAACCCAGAGCCTGCGTTTCAAAGCACCAGGAACGCGACAAATTCTAGTTTTTCCGTCAGAACATCTTACTCTTGATTTTCCAAATCCTAATCTAATGTCAACAATTCCAAGAAGCTCATTGTTTTTTGGCAATCTAACTCGAAAAACATCTTCTGATGACTGCTCATAACTATGCCTTTTTGTTTTTTTGAACTTCTTATTCTTTTGCATAAAGTAAAACACTTATATAGATTTATAAATGTTAGGATTTGCCGCTACATTTAAGCATTAAAATTCGCCTTTTCCTTGGTCGGTTCTTCAATTTGTCCCAGCTAAAAAGCTCAAAAGTTTCCTTAACCTTGCTCTTGAATTTTCGAGAGAGTTTTCTGGAAATGTCAACTGCAAGAGAATCATTTGAAAAATGGTAATCAAAGCCGCGTTCAAACTCTTCTATCTTTATTATTTTTTTATAATATTGTCTCATAAATTTATCAAGCTCTGCTTTGTTTTTCTTTACATTGCTGAAAAACCTTATTTGAATTTTTGATATGTATTTCTTTTTTTCTCTTGAGCATTCAGGACAGGCAACTTTTTGCAAAACAAAATTTGTTTTATCCTCAACTTCGATTTTTAGGTTGTCTTTTGAAAGCAACATTGAAAATATGCCTTCATCAAAATCTTTAATTGTTACATCTTCGAGAATAAATGGGTGCGGAACTTTTATTTTCTGTTTCAGCTCTGACTCAAAAATAGAATTTACGGAGTTCAGAGGCTTTTTCCATATGTTTTTCATTAAAATTGCCTCGCATTTTACGCAAAACTTAATTGACACTCTGCTTGGTATTGAAATGTCTGCTTTTTCAAGAAAACATTCTATGCAAAGATTGTTGACTGAATCTTCAATTTTTTTTCCGCATTTTGGGCATAGTATTGTTTTTATGGACATAAGAAATAGTTTTTGGCAAGATATTTAAAGAGTTTGATTAAAAACTTATCTGTAGTGCTAGGAAAAACACCAATCCGAAAAGAGAAAGCATAAATGCTGCAAGAGTTACGCTTTTTATCATCGAAGCTTTACTTTCTTATATAAAATATATAAAAGTATTGGTGTGCTGATTTGTTTGTTCTGTTTTTTTGCAGTTAATATTTTATAAGCAGAAAGCATTATGTTAAACATGTATGAAATAATTCTTGGCAGGAACAAAAGAGACAAGGAACTGTTTGGAAAAGAAGGAACTATTTTTCTTGGAAAGCACTACATAACTATGGGGCGAGAAACTTCTCTTGCCAATAAAGTTTTTCTTGATGTTGTACGGCCCCATGTAATGCTTGTTTGCGGAAAAAGGGGAAGTGGTAAGAGCTACACTTTGGGTGTTATCGCTGAGGAACTTTCAAATCTGCCAGAGAAAGTGAGGGAAAACATTTCATGCCTTATTTTCGACACACTGGGAATTTTTTGGTCAATGAAATTTTCAAATTACAGGGACAGCAAATTACTAAATGAATGGGATTTAAAGGCTAGGAAAAAAGAAATAGTGGTTTTTGTTCCTGAAAAGCTTAAAGAAGATTATGAAAGAAAAGGCATTTCTGTTGATTCTGGTTTTTCACTAAAAACAAGCTGGATGAGTGCTGAAAATTGGTGCGACCTTTTTGAAATTGATATAAATTCAGATAAAGGAGCCATGATTTCCTGGGCAATTTCAAATCTGAAAAAAGATTTTTCTTTGGAGGAGCTTGCAGAGACAATATTAACAAACAAAGGATTTGATGAGAAAGCTAAAAAGCAGATTGTTTCGCGGTTTGAAACTGTAAATAATTGGGGGATTTTCAGCAGAGAAGGCACTGAAATTAATGAGCTTTTGCCGCCAGGAAAAACTTCTATAATTGACTTAAGTGCATATACTAAATTTTCAGATGACTTCACTATAAAAAACCTGGTTGTTGACCTTGTTGGCAGGCAGATTTTGAAACGGCGGATGGTTGCAAGAAAAAAAGAGGAACTTATAGACATACAGCAAGGAACTTTGTTTGCTGGCAAGGAAGAGAAAGAGCCCTTGGTTTGGATTTTAATTGATGAAGCGCATGAATTCATACCAAAAAAAGACACTCTTGCTTCTTTTGGATTAAAGACAATTTTAAAAGAAGGAAGACAGCCAGGAATTTCCCTTGTTCTTGCAACTCAGCAAATAGGAAAGATTTCCACTGACGCTTTAAGCCAGGCAGATTTGGTTTTGTCGCACAGAGTAACTTCAAGAACAGACATAAGAGCTTTGAATGAAATTATGCAGTCTTATATTTCAAAAGACCTTCTATTAAAATTCAATGAGCTTCCAAAAGTAAAAGGAAGCGCGATTGTTTTGGATGACAATAACGAGAAAATTTTTCCAATTCAAATAAGGCCTAGGGAAAGCTGGCACGGCGGACACGACCCTTCTGCAATTGAAGAAATAAAGGAAAAACTAAAAGAAAAAGAAAATCCTTTTTTGAAAAAGCTGGAAGAAAACATTTCTGAGCTGAAGAAGATAGAATAATTAAAAAGAAAATAATAAGAAATAAAATAAAGTGATTAAACAATGTCTTTCAGCCTTTCTTAAAAAGAAATGCTAATGTGAACATTAGGCGCGGACTAAATCCGCTTCTGGCGAAAGAATAAATAATATTAAAAAGAAAATAATAAGAAATAAAATAAAGTGATTAAACAATGTCTTTTTCTTCAACAATTATGAAATCGCCGACAGAAACAACAGATGTGAAAGGGATTGTTAGTTCTCCATTTTTACTTCTTTCAAGGTCCAGCTTTGAAGCGTGAGGGGTTGGCTGTCCTAAAATAAGGTAAAGAAGCTCTCCTGTTCTTGTTTCAAAAGAAATGTCTCTCACAACTCCGAACTTCTGTCCAGATTTGCTTACAATTGTCCGACCAATTAATTTTCTTGCTTGCTGTTTATCCATGAGAATCACCTGTATTATATTTCAATGCCTGATACCTAATAAGTGTTTCTATATTAGGCAATCAAAGCAAAGAAACAAGTTAAATTATTTAAAGCTTTATTTAGTTAATAAGACATGAGATGTTTTTTAGGAATTCCGCTGAGCGAGAAAACAAAAGAAAAACTTTTTGCCAAAGAGCAATATTTGAGAAATGTTGGTTTCTTTGAAGCAAAGTTTGTTGAAAAAAAGAATCTTCATATAACTGTTGCTTTTTTGGGAGAGAAAAACAAAGAAGAAGTTATGGACATTTGCAAAGGACTTCGAGAAATTGTTGAAAAAAAGAAAATCAAAAAATTCAAATCTAAAATAAAAAAAATAGGATTTTTCCCAAATGCAAAAAATCCAAAAATAGTTTGGGCAGGGTTTGATAATGAAAAAAAATTTTCCAACATTAGAGAGAAATTCAATCCTGTTCTTGGAAGAGACAAAAGATTTCATCCACACATTACTTTTGCAAGAATAAAAAAAGTAGTTGACAAAGATTTTATTAAAAAAATCAGAATTTGGATTGACGAAGCGGAAAAAATTGAGAAAATAAATATGTATAAAAGTGTCCTCTCTCCAAAAGGACCTGTTTATTCAATTGTTGATGAAATATGGTTAAAATAAAAAAAATCTTATTTTTTTGCTCTGCTTTTTGCGTTATTGGTGTTTTGGGGTTGGTTTTAATTTCAGAGTTTTCTGGTTTTGAGGAAAAAAACCTTTGCAATGTTAATGTAGGTGAAAGAGTTAAGATTGAAGCAGATTGCGTGAATTCAAAAAGCTATGAAGGAGTGAGTTTTTTTGATTTGGAAAAAGGAAATTGCAGTTTGAAAGGTGTGATTTTTGAAACTTTGGAGTTGGAAAAAGGAAGTTATTTTGTTTTTGGGAAAATAGAAACGTATGAAGGAGAAAAGGAAATAATTATTGAAAAAATCAAGCGAAAAGAGTCAAATAGTCAGTCATAAGCCGAACTCCAGCTCCTGTTGCTCCATAATTATAATATAAATATTCTTCTTCTTCAATATATGCAGTTCCAGCAATGTCCAAATGGGCCCAGTCAACTCCTTTTTTTACAAACTGACGAAGAAATTCTCCTGCAGAAAGAGTTCCGGCTTTCCCCTTAAAGCCAAGATTTCTAATATCTGCATATTTTGACTTTACATGGTTCTTTAATTCAGGGTAAATAGGCATTTGCCATGCACGGTCTCCAGATATATGGCTAGCCTGAATAATATCATTTGCTATTTTCTGATTTGTTGTCATTAAAGCTGAGAAATCATTTCCAAAAGAAACCAAAACAGCACCAGTTAGTGTTGCTATATCAATTATTTTGTTAATATGATATTTTTCTGTAATATAAGCAAGAGAGTCTGCAAGAATCAAACGGCCTTCAGCATCTGTATTTGCAATTTCAACTGTCTTTTTATTATATGCTGTGTAAACATCTCCTGGTTTGTAAGATTTTTTTCCTATGGCATTTTCTGCAAGAGCGCAAGCAAAAATTATATTTTTTTGTGGCTTAAGTTCAAGAATATTTCTTAAAGTTCCAATTACTGCAGCAGTTCCTGCCATGTCAAATCTCATTGACTCAAGATAACCAGATGGTTTGAGATTTATTCCTCCAGAATCAAAAGTAATTCCCTTTCCAAGAAATGCTACATATGGCTCGTGCTTTTGGCCTCCATGATACTCAATAATTATTAATTTTGGTGGGTAGTTGCTTCCTTTGTTAACTGCAAGGAATAAGTTCATACCTAACTTTTTCATCTTTTTTTCGTCAATAACAGTTAAAGAAGTGTTTTTGTGGCGCTTAATTAAAGAACGGATTTTTTGCTCAATATATTCTGAATTTTTTATGTCAGCATTTTCATTTACAAGGTCGCGGGCAAAATTAACTCCGTCACAAATTCTTGACAAACGCCAAACAAAATCTTCGTACCTGCTAACTATTTTAATAATATAATTGTCTTCATCTTTTTTTGTTAAATATTTGTCCCATTTGTAATTTCCAAGGACGCAGCCTTCAACATATGCCCTAATGAAGAGGGCATTGTCTTGGTGTGGGCAAAGTTCCAATTTTCTCAAGCCATCTAAAAGAGGATTATCTAAAAAATGCTTTACTGCAATTCTTACTTTTATTGAAGTTAGTTCAGATTCATTTCCAAGGCCAATTACAAAAACCGGCTTTCCAACATTAAGAGTTAAAATTGATTCAAATTCTGCTTTGAATCTGTTTTTCTCATATGCAGAAATTGTCTGCTTTTCAATTTCAGAGTTTTTAAAATTAAATTTGTTATTTTTTACCTGGTCTTTTGTTACAAAAATAAGCGTTGCGTTAAGCTTTATTCTAAGGGTTTTTTCTGCATAAACTTCTACCATGCTTTAATCTGTAGACTGCATAATATAAATTTATCTGAAAAAAGGTTTATTAAGGCATAGATTTTTTGTTCTGCATGGAAGTTAAAATATTTAAAATGGATAAAGATTTGCCACTTCCAAGGTTTGAAACTGAAAGAAGTGCTGGAATTGACTTAAGGTCAAGAGAAGACGTTATTATTGAACCGGGAAAATGGCTTGCTGTTGGGTCTGGGATTAAGATTCAAATGCCTGCAGGTTATGAAGCGCAAGTACGACCTCGGTCAGGTCTTGCTTTCAAGAAAGGAATAAGTGTTTTAAATACGCCTGGAACAATTGATTCTGATTATAGGGGTGAAATTAAAATAATTTTAATTAATCACGGTAAAGAAAATTTTGAAGTAAAAAGAGGTGACCGAATTGCGCAGCTTGTTTTCAAGAAAGTTGAGCAACCTGATTTTTCTGAAGCAGAGTCTGAAGAGGCTTTGGAGAAAACTGAAAGAGGAGAAGGCGGACTAGGAAGCACTGGAGTTAATTAAAGAAAAAGAAAAAAAATTATTTTTTGTGTTTTTGAGTATAATACCAGGCAAAAACTGCGCCAGCTCCAATAATCAATACAGCAATTACTGTTGCTATAATTGTGCTTGTAGATGCTCCTTGTTTTTCCAGAGTTGTTTCTTGTTGTGTTTCTGTTTGTTGTGTGGTGCCTGTGGTTTTAGTGGTTGTTGCTCCTGTTGTTGATGTTTCAGTTGTTTCTGCTTCACCATACTCTTTTATAGAAATTTTAATGTTGTCGCTATCTATTATTTCAAGGAGCTTCAGAGTTATGTCATATTCTCCATCTTCATCAAGGTCAATGTTTTTTGTTTTACCTTCTTCTACATAAATGTAAATATAACTGCTTCTTATGTAGAATTTTACTTTGTTTTCTTGTGTGTCAATTTTGCTGATTTTTATTGCGTATTCTTTGTCATTTGTTGTGAAAGTGTAAGAAGCGCCAGTTTCCATTTCCTGTTTAATATATTCTCCTGAAAGTTCTCCAATGTCTTCTCCAGAGGTTACTGTTCCGCCGCCGCCAGAAGATGTTGTTCCGCCATCATCTGCAGCAGATGTTGTGAAAGAGCTCTGTATGGAAGTGTTGCAATTGTTTTCTGAATCGCAGCTGCTTACATTATAGTAGTATGTTGTTGATGCTGAAAGGCTGCTTAAAGAAATTGAATGGCTTGTTGTTGATGTGCTAGAGGCCTCGATGCTGGCTGTGTTTGTGTTTGTTCCATAGTAAACTGTTGAGTTTGCTGCTTCATTTGTTGTCCAAGTTATTGTTGCGCCACTGCTTGTAATAGAACTGCTTGAAACAGAAGAAATTATTGGGGCTGTTGAGTCTGTTGCTGTCTGTCCGGTCACTTCTGGTTCTGTTCCAGAGAAATGTGGTAAACGAATCCATATTTTATTGTTTGTTTTGTCGATATAGCAAGGGTTTGTTATATTGAAGATTGATGCATTAGTTGTGCAGTTATTCTGGTTAAGCAAAGTTTCCCAAGCAGAAGAGTGTTCAGAAAAGTGAGAGTAGTTTCCTGCAAGAGCAGAGCCTGTTGTTCCGTTTGCAGATGTATTCCAAATTGGCTGTGTCCAGTTTATTTCTCCTTCGTTGTTTTCCAAATACAAATATGGAATTGATATATTCACATCTGCGCTTTCATTTAATCCAGTTGTTGTTGCGTTTCCTTCTGTATATGGAAGAGCAACAAGAACATAATCGTAAATTGTTGGCCCATTTGAGCCAAACCTCATCAGTTTATTGAAGCTACCAGATGTGTTTTCTGTAACATCGCTGTTGCTGTCAAACATTCCTGTAGGCGGTCCTGAAGCAATTAGGTCAACATTTATATACCGAATTAAAACTTCGCCAATGCCAACTTCAAAATTGAGAGCTCCACCGCCAATTACTGTTGTGAGTGGGTTAAAGTCTTCAGCATTTGTGCTTGTCAGGGCAGCGCAAGAACTGTTTGGAAGATTGCAAGTTGAATTTGAGCGATATATTGCAATGCTTATTGAAGTTCCTGTTTCACCACTAAGAGACTGAGGATTAAACACTTCAAGCGTTAAATTTATGCTGTCCTGCTGAAGATTGCTTACGCTTTTTGGAATTCTCTTTGAAGCATAATCACCTTGAGCAAGAATAGAAATCTCTTTAATACTATGGTTTATAAGAGGTATTTTAAAAGTTCCTTCTACAATATCGTCTGCGTGCACTATCCTCTTGAATTGCGGTCCTGCTGCACCTTCTGGTGACATATCTAAATCAGAGTAGTCAAAATAAATTTTCGCCATTGCATTTGCATGTGAGAGAACTGATGTTGAATTTACCAAAGTGAATTCTGTTTTTCCAACAGTTATGTTCAAAGTTCCTTCATTAAGAGTGATGTTTGCAGGAGTGCCAAGCATTCTGTAAAGTGTGAAATTGAAGCCAGGAATGTCTGTGCCATAAGTTAAAGTATAGTTTCTAAAGCCAGCAAAATACTCATTTCCAATTTTTCCAACAGCCATAAAAAGAACATTGGATTCCTCTGCTGTGCTGTCAAAAGAGAAATTGTATGTTCCTGCAGAAGTGTCATTGTAGAATGGGCTTATTGGAATTTTTCCATTTTCAAAAACCATTTCTCCTGGTTCGTAAAGATAGGCAACCATGTTCATTTCATCAAAAGACCCTGTTCCGTTTGAAAGGTTGAACCTTCCGTCAACATTAATTATTGTTGAAGAAGTGTTAAATTCAATGTCAACTTGCGGATTTTCTCCATAAGAAGAGATGTTGTTAATGTTTTGGAAAGCAGGCGTTCCAGTCTGCGTCCCAAGTTCCAAAGAGTAGTTTCTGTTTTTAGGCACATAAATTATTTTTGAAGAAAGTGCAGTTTCAAAGCTGTAAGAAAATGGAACTCCAAACCGCGTATCATAAAGTCCGTATGTAAAGTCAACTGCATCTCCTGTTTCATTATATGCTGTTATATTAAGAGTTGCTGCAGGTGTAAGGTAAAAATCAATAGAACTTAGATTAACAACCTCATCATAAGGAAACTCTGGAAGAATCTGCCCCACATGAGTTACTGTTCCAGAGGAATTTGTATAAATAAGCTCTGGTGCGTACATATACTGGCTGGACTCATTTACACTTACATTAAACCATCCAGACTCGTTTGAGTTTGTGGAATTTGAGTAAATTAAGGTTGGCGGTCCGCCAGCCATTTCATAAACACTAATATTAATTAAAGTATTATTCAAAGCATTTCCATTTTCATCATAAGTGTAACCGTAAAAGTCTAAGGCTGAAACAGCTGAAACACCAAATAATATTGTTATTGCTAAAATTAAATAGGAAAAAATTATTTTCTTCATACTTACACCTTTTTTTGTTAAAGTAATTTGTATATAATGCTATATAATTGTATTTTTTAACTGCATACTAATAACATCGCAGTTTATTTATTTTTAGGTTTTATTTATAATATGTATTTGATTGCAATTCTGCTTGGGTTGGCGGCTGGAACAATAACTGGGCTTATTCCTGGGTTGCATGTGAACAATGTGGCTTTAATTTGCCTGGGTTTTGTTGGATTTTTAAGCAGGTTTTTTTCAGGGATTGAAATTGCATTGTTTCTTATATCAATGTCAGTTATGCACAGCTTTGCTGATTTTATTCCAGCAATTTTTCTTGGGGCACCAGACAGCTCAACTGGATTGGGAGTTTTACCTGGCCACAAAATGCTGCAAAAAGGTCGTGGCTTTGAAGCAGTTGTATTAACTGCTCTTGGTGGTCTGTTTTCAGTGGTTTTCGGAGCTTATTTTTGTATACTTTTTTTAGACTACATTGAGACTACTTATTCAGCGGTTTACTCTGCTGTTGTTCCGATTCTTATTGGTGTTTCTGTGCTTTCATTAATTGTTGAAAAAGGATTAAAAAAGAAATTCTGGTCAATTTTTGTTTTTTCTTGTGCAGGCATTGTTGGATTTTTTGTGCTTAATTTCTTGAATATAAATACTCCTCTTTTTCCAATGCTTTCTGGTTTTTTCGGAGCAAGCTTTCTTTTAAGAAGCTTAATTACAAAATCAAAAATTGAAAAGCAAAATCAAATTACTGAGCCAATTAAATTTGCAAGGAATCTTAAGAATTTTGCAAAAGCAATTTTTTCTTCAATAATAACAAGCATTTTACCAGGAATTGGAGCTGCACAGGCAGCTTTTATTTCACG
Source organism: Candidatus Pacearchaeota archaeon (assembly GCA_017608025.1). Classification (GTDB taxonomy): domain Archaea; phylum Nanobdellota; class Nanobdellia; order UBA10117; family JABICX01; genus JAFCGM01. Next base: position 161,507 of record JAFCGM010000004.1, on the reverse strand, counting down.
GGTTTTTTCAAGGAGAAACAACAAAGATTTTTTAATTATAATTGGGGGAATCAATTCTGTTTCAATCTTATTCATGTTCTCTGTTTTTTGGTTTGTTGGCAAAGCAAGAAATGGAATTTATTCTACAATAAGCAATTTAATTGGCATGAATTATTTTGATTTTAATAATTTAAATGAATATTATTTTATTATTTTAACAATAGTCTTTTGCTCCTTTATGGCTTTTTGCATTACTGTTTTTTTGGCAAAGATTTTTAGCAAAAAAATAAATAAAATAAATTACCAAAAAATAAATTTAATTATTTTGATTTTTATTTTAATTATGTGTTTTATTTTGTCTGGATTTTTAGGTATTTATATTTTAATTTTATGCACAGCAATTGGGCTTGTTGCCCAGTTAACAGGCATAAAAAAAACTCATTTGATGGCTTGCTTGATTGTGCCTGTGGTTTTGTGGCTCAGCCCTTTTTAAAAAAAAGCGCTGGCGGAAAAACTGAAATTTGTATTGTTGTACACTTAATTGTTCCTGTGGTTTTGTGATTTGTGTGATAAAATGTATTGCTTAATTTTTTCAGTACTCTTTTAATTATATTCTTGTAATATAAAGGAAAATACTGCTAATTCTTTTCTTTAGAAAAAAAGGTCTGAACAAGTTCAGGCGCGAACTCTGTTCGTTTCTAAGCCTTACCCCAAATGCTTTTTTCTTTTAGAAAAAGAAAAACCCATACTAAAAAGAAAACTATTTTACAGAAAAGAAAAGAATTTAATATTTAATATTCTTGTGGAACAAAGGAAAATACAGATTTTTCTTGCTTGTTTATTACTATAAGGCCGTTCTGGCTTAAGAAATATAATGCTGGCTTTTTAGATATTTTTATTACATAACCTTCTCTAACGAGTGTTGCTAATTTGTTTCTCAGTGTTCGAGTTGTTTTGTCTATTGAAAATGCTTCCTTAATCTGGCGTGCTGAAACTGCAAATGCTGGTGTTGTTGCTTTGCTCTGCTTTAATATAAATAAAAGCTGAAGTCTTTCAAGGTCCATTACAAAATCGTGTTTGGGTTGTTGTTGAGGTTGTTGAGGTGACTGAAGATTTGGGTTTTGATTTTGCAGGTTGGAAGTTGGTAAGGGAAATTGGAAATTCCGATTGTTTCCAATTGCTTGCTTAAGCTCAGATATGCTTGTTGAGATTAACGTTAACTGGTTTCGCAAAGAATCAACTTCTGTTGCCAGTTTTTCATTTTTACTGTTGTCTTCAAGAGTTTTTGTTTGCTCTGTTGCTTGTTTTTTTTGGTTATCTATTTTTTCATTGATTTCTTCAGACTTGTTTGTCAAATAATGTAGCTTTCGCTTTATTGATTCTATGTCTGCTTTGTGCTCATCAAGAATGTCTTTAATAAATTCAATTTCTTTAGATATTGGCTTCATAAAAACAAAAAAAGATTTCTACAATAAAAGCATTATTCTCTTTTTCCATACATTTCCGATTTTTCCGATTGTTTCCAATTTAAAAAAGGTTTACTAGTACGCTATTGGAAAAAATAATCGGAAATTGGAAATTCCGATTTCCGATAGAAAGACCCCTTTATTTCCGATAGAAATAAGTAATTTGCTTTTAGTATGCTAAAAATTGTTTTTTTATTGGAAAATCTATTGGAAAAGATTGGAAAAAAATTTCCGATAGAAAGACCCCTTTATTTCCGATAGAATATAAAAATGTAATTAAGTATGTTAATTTTCCAATAGCTACTTTTAATTTCCGATTGGAAAAGATTGGAAAAAAATTTCCGATTGTTTCTGATTGCTTTTATGTAAAGTGTTTTTTATTGGAAAAAAATTTCCGATTGTTTCTGATTAATCTTCATATATTATTTTTGAGGGGTCAAAAGAAGGCTCTTTTTCGCCGATACACAACTCCTTAAATTCGCAATAATCACACAAATAATTTTTTTGCTTTCTTGGTGGTTTTCCTAATTTGAGTGCTTGTGCAAGAATTGTTCCTTTTGCTTCTAAAAGCGGAGAAATGTCTCGCTTAGGTACATCAAAAACACGTATGCTTGATAAAGAAAAATAAATTATTTTTATTTTTTTTATTTTCTCTTTTTTTTCTTCTGGAAGCAGAGAAAAATATGCTTGCGCTTGAAGTATGTGTGCGTCCTGCGGTATTTGCGGTACTGTATTTATTGTCTTAAATTCATAAAGAACATTATTATATATTGCATCAACATAACCAATAACATCAAATACAGAATAATTCTTTTTAACAAAAATCTCAATGCTTTCTTTTGGCAAATCTTTTTGAAAAAAATTGTGTATTGCGTGACCTCTTGAAAAAATCCAAAGCTTTTCAAGTTCTATTGGCACTTCTTCTGTTAACTGATAATAGCTTTTCCTCAAGCAATTGCTTATTAAATAAGTAACTCCGAATCTAGGTCGTTTTCTGTGCGTTCGTTTATAATCTCTCCCAGCAAGAAGAGATTTTAAAATTGGTTCTGGGAAGCACTTTCCACATTTTATACATTCTTCTGGTGTTACTTCTCCATTTTCAGGGCATTTTATTCTCATTTTTATTTTGGAAATATATTTCTTATTAAGTCTTATTAATTGTTATGCTTAAAATCCTGACAAAGATGTTTGCTTTGTCTTTTCTCTGCCAAAAATGCTTTCTATTCTTGCTTTTAAAATAGAAATTGTTTGCTTTAAATATGGTGAGATTCCTTCAATTTCAATTAATTTTAGAGTTGCTTCTAAATATTTCTTAACGGTTCCTTCAGCAATAGTATAAACCAAATTTCCTTTAACTGGGCATCTTTCGCATTTTCCAGACAAAGGAATCCTTCGATAAACTGTATTGCAGTTAGTACAACGGTATTTTTGGTAAGTAAATTTTCGTAGATTTCCTTTTATGTCGCGAATAAAGTGCTTTTCAATAACTAATTTTGAAACTGCTGCCAAATCAACTGCTTTTATTATTTTTGCAAGATGCATTTGGCCTGCTAATTTTTCAACCATTGTTGGTATCTCTTTGTATGCTGAATTTCTTACTCCTATATCTATGCTTGAAACATTATGAGTAAATCCCATTCCAACATATTGCTGCTCTTTTCCAATTCTATCTCTTATCTGCTCTACTTCAACTTCTGAAGTTGGCTTGTAGTTAAGTGCAGCTTCATAAAAATCTCGACTGTATTTCCAGCAAGTATCAAGGTCATAAACTTCATCATCAATTTCTTCAGGATTAAGAACAATTGAAAGTACTAGCGGGGCATCCATTGAACGTGAACCTCTGCGATCTGGCAAATATTGGCGTGAGAAATTTAGAAAAGCATCCATTAAAAGAATGATTGAAGTTTCCTCGCCATCAAGATCTCTTCTTTGAGCATCGTGCCAATATGGGTGTGCGAAACACGCATGTTTTGAAGAAAACCCAAGTATTCTTCCAATAATTCCTGCTGAAGTATGCGGAGATAATCCAATAACAAGATGCCCAATAAGATCTTCTGGTTTTTTTAAATTATAATATGGTTCTGTTTTATATATATATTTCAATTCATCGTCAATAAAATTAGCTACTCTGAAAAATCCGGTGTCAACAAAATCTTCTGTTTTATTCATGGTTTTTGGCAAGATTATGTCTTGTGGAAATATTTCAATTAATTGTTCATCTGAAGTTATTATATTTCCATGAATGTCTTTTTCATATCCAAGCTCCCTTACTTTTTCTGGTGTTAATCCGATTTCTTTTGGCTTGAAATGCGTTATTCCCAATTCTGTCAAGTCAAATCGAGTTGTTCCGTCTTTGTTTACAGGAATTTTGTGTTTTGCTCGCAAAAGTCCTTTGCCTAAATATTCGGGGAAATGGTTCTTGTTTGAAGTTCCCCTAACGCCTTTTATTAAATCTGGGACATGTTCTAAATGAATTCTTTTTCGCGAGTTTTTGAAAAACTTTTCAATATCTATCTTTTGTTCTGAATAAAATATCTCTTCGTCTTTTCTCAAAGACTTTCTCATTAGTTTTTTTGTTTCTACATTGCAATTTTCGCACAACGGATATATTGTTTTTTCATTGCATTTTGGACAAAGAAAGTTTGGGAAAACTGAAGTAATCTGCTTTTTTGAAAGAGCTTCTGTTATACTTCTGAGTCTACCACCTTCGCTTCCAACAGGAAACAAAACATTTGGAGTGCCTTTTAGAGCTCTAAGCTTTGCTTTTTCTGGTCTGCCCATTCTAACTCCAATATATGTTCCTGACTTATCGCGAATTTTAACTTCAGATGTAGAGTTTATTGCTTCAAGAGCATTTTCTCCTTGTCCTTTTTTTGAAAGAAGAGTTTGAAAAATCTCTCTTGTTTCAGGCTCTAAAATTATTTTATTTTCTTGTATTTTATGGGTGCATCCAATTTCTTCTAAAATTTCTTTTATTTCAGATGTATTTTCAAAATCTTTTTTATTAAACCAATTAAATATTTTTAAATAATTCTCATACGAAACCTCTTTCCAATAATGTGTATATTTTGGATGAAGAAATACTTTTAATTTTTTTGAGAATTCCAGTGCTTGAACTGCAGTAATCTTGGTTTTAATTGGATTTGCTTTTATTTTTTCAATAAGCTCTTTGTCAAATTTGTGAGTGCTGTTTTTGAGTGCATCTTCAAGCTCCATTACCCACCATTCTTCACAATAACCTGCTGGAACAAGAACATGACCATTCTCGCTGAATTCTCCATGGCTTATAAGAATATCTCCTAAAAAAAGTATTTTTTCTATTTTTGGGGCAAGTTTTCTTGCTTCCTTTTCTGTTGCAGGCTTAACAACTGAACCATCTTTGAGCTTTAAAATGGGGCCTTCAATTTCATCGCAAGCAGTTAAAGCTGTTGACTTTCCTGGACGTTCAACTCTTAATTGAGTTCCAATAGCAATATAATCTAAAAGAACTGCCATAGTTATTGGTGAAATTGCCCAGGAGCCATCGCCAGTCATTCTTGAGCGGCCATATCTTAATCTAAATCCTCCTTTTTTAAGAGGGTATCCTAAAACAGGACGTCCAGCAACAATTTCAGATATATAATAATAATTTGGAGCTATTTTTTGGTTTGTGTTTTCCTGTTTTGTCTGCGTTTTGCTTCCTGCGTGTATTTTTGTTTTTAATTCAAAATATTTTGGCAACCAACTCCAATCTATATTGAAATCCTCTTGCCATTTTTTCAATTGGCGCCAGACTTTTGGAAGCTTTATAACTCCATCTGTAAGAACGAGAGCCATTCCTCCCCGAATTTTGTTAGTGTCAATTCTTGGAAGATTTTTGTAGTTTGAAACTTCTAATTTTGAAGATGGGTCGCCGTTAATTTCAATTGGGATTGAGCTTACAATCATTTTTATTTCTTCAAAAGTTGGCTTATATTGCTTTCTTTCAACCCGCTCATAGTAATCAATTACTTCTGTATAATACCTGTTAATTTCATCTTCGTCTGGATCATACTTATCTATATTCATCTTAACTCTTACATAATCTGAAATAACTAAAGAAACTATTTGCTGGGTTGCGCCTGCTCCACGAATTGGACCTGCAAAAAAAAGAGATATATATTTTTTATTGTCTTTTCTTAGCCTAAGCTTTATGTCAGCTATTCCTTCAAGAGGTGCTGAAACAACTCCGTTTGTAGTGTATGCAAGACCTGTTCTAATTCCAATGGAAACTGCTTCTTCAAGGTCTTTGAATTTGCAGAATTTTTGCTGGGCAACTTCTGCTGCAATAATCATTCCAATTCTCCAGTCACCAGAAGGGTATTTTTTTTCAAGAGAATCTATTCTTTCAGCAACACCAGAATTTATTATTTGTGGGGCTTCTGCAGAGATTAAACCTTCAACTCTTTTTGAAACAGAGTCTGCAAGAATTATTCCAACTTCTTTTTCAGGGTCAAAGCCTTTTTTCTTTGCTTCACCAGCTAAAATATATTGCTTATTTGTTTCATTTTTTAGAATATCAAAATACTTAAAAATTGATTGAGGGGCTATGATTTTTTTAGACATAAGTATAATTAAAAATTGGTGTTTAAAATGAATTATTTACTGAATTAAATAAGATATTTAATTTTATAAAATTAAAGCAAAGCTTAAAATTGTTTTATTTCTAATATATATGTATGAGTAAATTAGGAAGAAAGCCAAATAGTGAAATAAGAAAGAATTTGATTGAGTTGCTATTTTTTTTAAAAGAGAGTTATGGCTATGATTTGTATAAAAAATACTTGAAAATTTTTAATAAAAAAGTAAGCATACGGTCTATTTATTATCATTTAAATAAAGGAGTTGAACTTGGTGTGTTTAAAATAAGGGAAATTCAGCAAGCAAGAGGAGATTATAGTTGGGGTGATAATGTTCAGAGAATTATTTTTTCCTTAGGAAAAGAAGCTAATCCGAAAGGCTCAAGAGATGTTTATAATAAAATATGTGAACTGAGAAGCAGAAATAAAAAAGAATAATATATTTTTTTTACCTCTGAGAGTATAGTTTCTTATGGAAACTGTTTTGTTTTAAGAAAAATGATTTTGTTTTTGTTTTAAATTAATTATTTTTTTATTTGATTTGAGTAATTTGTTTTTTGTTTTCTTTAATTATTTACTATATTGTAAATAATATAATTATTTATTAAATATTTTTTTATTTATATATATTGGAATGGAAATAAAGGGGATAGAGGGTTTTAATTAAGATGTTTTTGTTTCTTTTCAGTAATTATATTTTTTATGATAAATATATTTATTAATGAATTTTTCCAGTGGAAGCAATATGGTTAAAGATTCTTTTTTAACTTCATTTTTGAATGAAGAACGAAAAAAAATAGATATTGAAGAAATTAAAGATAGAGAAAAATATATTCAAATTAATAAAGAAATTACTATAGAAAAAAAGAATTTTTCTTATTTTTATAATAATATTTGTTTTGTTGATGATGAAGAGTTGGTTTTTCTTTTTAATATAGATAATTTTGAAAAGCAAAAAACAATATTAGCTGAAGAAGAGAAAAGAGTTAATGAAATTGATTTGGAAGATAATGGAGCAGAGTCTGAATTAGATGAATTTTTTTCTGATTATTTAAGCAAAGAATCAATTTTTCAAAATAAAGATGTTTTACGGATTCGATATTTACCAAACACAATTCCTCATAGAAATACACAAATAAAACAATTAGCTTCAATTTTAGCTCCAGCATTACGAGAAGAGCAACCTTCAAATTTATTTATATATGGTAAAACAGGTACGGGAAAGACTTTATGTGTTCAACATGTTTTAAGTAAATTAAAAAAAATATCTTTAAAAAGAAATCTTTCTTTGAAAATAATTTATATTAATTGTAAATTGAAAAAAGTTGCAGATACGGAATATCGAGTTATTGCTCAATTAGCAAGAGAAATTGGAGAGGAAGTTCCAATGACTGGCCTTCCAACAGACGAAGTTTACAATATTTTCCTTAAAAAACTTGATATTGAAAATCAAATTGTTATTTTAGTATTAGATGAAGTTGACAGACTTGTTAAGAAAGCAGGAGATGAGATTCTTTATACTTTAACAAGAATAAATGCTGAACTTAAAAATTCACAAGTTTCAATAATTGGAATTTCAAATGATGTTCGTTTTGTTGAGGATTTAGATCCAAGAGTTAAGTCTTCTTTAGGAGAAGAAGAGCTTGTTTTTCCACCATACAATGCTCTTGAAATAAAAGATATTTTGCTTGAAAGGTCAAAAGATGCTTTTAAAAAAGGAGTTGTTTCAACATCTGTGCTTGCAAAATGCGCTGCATATGCAGCTAGAGAGCACGGAGATGCAAGAAGAGCCTTGGATTTACTAAGAGTTTCTGCAGAACTTGCTGAGAGGCATGGTGATGCTGTTATTGAAGAGAAGCACATTGATTTAGCTGAAGAAAAAATTGAAAGAAATCGCATAATGGAAATAATTGAGACTCAGCCAAAGCAATCTCAAATGGTTTTATATTCAATTTTGCTAGTTATTGAAAATAAAAAAGAAGGTTCAATAACAGAGACTGGAGAAATATTTGATAAATACAAAGAGCTTTGCGACCAGACAGGAAATCGAATTTTAACTCAAAGAAGAATTTCAGATTTGCTGTCTGAATTAGGAATGCTTGGATTAATTAATACAAAACTTATTTCAAAAGGAAGATATGGAAGAACAAGAGAAGTTTATATTTCCATTCCTTTTGATTTAATTGACAGAGTTAAGACGAGCCTTTATGACTTGCTTTTCAATTAAAAACTTCAAGCAAATTCCTTTATTTCAGAAAAATAACAGGCTTTTCCAAAAATGGCAACAGAACAAGATTTGAAAGCAATTTCAATTTTAATGAAAGAAAATATTTTACCTAATAAGCAAAATATACAAATATTAACGCAGTGTGATTATGATGTTAATGTTTTTAAAAATAAAAAAGAATTTCTTAATAAGAGTTTTGAGCCAAATGTTGAAGTTTTAAATAAAAAAAGTTTTATACCAAAGAAAATAAAATCCTCTGATTTTGTTGAGAGTTTCAGAGCAAGATATAACACGATAAAAAGAATTTTAATGCAGCGGCCTGAAGTTCAGGATGCAGTATCTATTTCACGCGCAAAGCAAATGCAAGAAGAAGTTACTATTATTGCAATGGTTTTTGACATTAACTTACTTAATACTGGTTCTTATATTTTAGAAATTGAGGATTTGTCTGGCAAATACACAGCAATTGCTTCAAAAAACAATTCAGAAGTTTTGGAGAAAATAAAATATGTTTCATTTGATGAAGTAATTGCTTTAAAAGGTAGATTTTCAAAAGACATTTTTTTTATAAAAGATATTATTTGGCCAGATATTCCTATGACGCCCTTTCCAAAAACAGACGAAGAGGTTTATATTGTTTTTTCAAGTGATGTTCATATTGGTTCAAATATGTTTCTTGAGAAAAAATTTAATACATTTATTAAGTGGCTTTCAGGGGAAATTGGTGATGAAAACCAGAGAAAAATTGCTGAAAAAGTGAAGTATATTTTTTTTATTGGTGATCTTGTTGATGGCGTTGGAGTATATCCTGGTCAGGAAGATGAGTTAATTATAAAAGATTTGGAAAAGCAATTTGAAAAATTTTCAGAATATATTTCAAAAATTCCAAAAGACAAAAAAATAATTCTCTGTCCAGGAAATCATGATGGACTTACTATTGAAGAGCCGCAGGTTTTTTCAGAAAAATATGCAAAAATCTTAACAGAATTTAGCAATGTTTTTCTTGTTCCAAATCCATGCCTTTTAAAGCTTCATAAAAATCCTAAATACTGCGGACTAAAAGTTTTGATTTATCATGGATATAGCTTTGATTATTTTGTTGACAAAGTTGAATTTTTAAGACTTGCTGGAGGATATGATAAGGCAGACGAAATAATGAAATTTTTGCTTAAAAGAAGACATTTAGCTCCTTGCTATGGATCCACTCTTTGCTTTCCGATGAAAGAAGACCCATTGATTATAAAAAATATTCCTCATGTTCTTGCAACAGGGCACATACACAAAGTTGCTGTTGGAAAATACAAGGGAATTCATACTATATGCAGTTCCTGCTGGCAGGCAAAAACAGAGTTTCAAGAGAAAGTCGGGCATCACCCCGAACCAGGAAAAGTTCCAATACTTAATTTGAAAACAGGTAAAGTTTCTATTCTCGATTTCAGCTGAAGATTTTTAAATATATTAAAAAAATTAAAGGAAATGTATATAATACATTGAAGGAAATAAATAATGATGTTTAATATTCAGAAGCTAAAATTATTATTTTTAGAAATTATTTTTTTCTTAATAATTCAGTTTTTTGGAATTTTTATTGCTCTGAATTTTATGATTAGCGGCGAGTATGTTTCTTTTCCACAGCTTTCAATTTTTTGGTTTATTATTGCGTTTATAGTAATGACCTTATTTATTATTTTTTCAATGAAATATATTAAAACAGGAATTATTTTTAAAATAGCATTTATTATTTTAATTTTCACAGGAGTTAATTATTCTGCGCAGATTTTCTTTTCAAACAAGATTTCGTTTTTCTTTTCTGTGTTATTTATTGTTCTTTGGATTTTAATTGACAGAGTTTTTATGCACGATATAGCAATCCTTTTTGCAATTGCAGGTGTTGGAGCTCAGCTTGGATTGTCTTTAACAGTTGGGAGTGTCTTAATTCTTTTTGCAGTTCTTTCAATTTATGATGTTTTTGCAGTTTATAAGACAAGGCATATGGTTAAAATGTTTAAACAGCTTTCAAACAAAGGAGTTTTTCTTGCTTTAATTGTTCCTTTTAATTTTAAGAATTTTTTAAATAAAACAAAAAAAATTCATATTGGAAGAGATGTTCTTGTTCTTGGAACAGGAGATTTGGTTTTTCCACTTATTTTTGCAGTTTCTTGCCTTAAAATTAGCTTAATGACTTCTATGTTTGTTGTGTTTGGAGCAGTTTTTGGTCTTATTGTTATTTTTTACTTATTATTAAAACAGTCGCAAAGGCAGGCACTTCCAGCACTTCCACCAATTGCTTTTGGTTCTTTAGTAGGATTTATAGTAAGCTTAATTATTCAAACAATTTAAGAAAAAAGCAGTTCTTTTGAGTATTTTGTTTTTTACTGAAAATATCATAAAAAATTAAGGCTTATTATAGTCTATTTTTTGACTATTTTCCAATAAGAACCCTTTTATATAATTAATAAAATTTATTATTATTCTTTGAATATATTTTATTGTTAAAGTCCTTTTAATAAAGCAGTGTAACAAATTTGCATACAATTAATTACTCCTCACTAAATTCTTCTTCAAGAATCATTTTGATTTTTTCAGCAGCAAACCCTTTGAAAAAGTGTTTGCATCCCCAAATCATTCTTCATCATATATTTCTTCAAGAATCATTTTGATTTTTTCTGCTTTTTTTGGGCCGAGGTTTTTAACATTTTGAAGCTCTTCTTTTGAGGCATTTAACAAAGCTTTTGGTGTTTTGAAGTGCTTTAGGAGCTTTTTTGTAAGAGCAGGACCAATTAAAGGCAAACCTTCAATAAAGAATTGCTGCATTTCTGGAATTGAAGTTAATCTTTTGGAGCCGCGTAAGGAAATTAATTTTTTCTTTTCAATTTGTTCTCTTTTAGCTATGAGGTAAAGGTATTTTGCAGTTTCCTGCTTGTTTGAACTGAATAAAAAAGGTATTTGATAATCAACAAGCAAAGAGATCATTGCTGAGCGGAGAGCATCAGGATTTATGTTTCTTGAAAAGAAAATTTCTGATAAGTCTCCTTCAATAATAAAAAGCGGTTTTTCGAAGTTTCGTTTTAGTTCAGTTGCTTGGTTAAAAAGGCGTTGGTCAATTAAAGAAGAAGTAAAATCTTCTACTTCCTTTCTTTCAACTGCAATATCATCAGAGAGAATGAAGTCTGCAACTTCTAGTTTTTTTGGAAGAACTGTAACGCCGTGCTCTATGAGATATTTTAATATTCCTGATTCGCGGCAATCACAATATACTTTTATTTCTTCCCTATTTTCAACAGTTTGCTTTTCTTTGCTTTTGTTTTGAAAGGAGTCAAGAGTTATTAGCTTGCTTTTTGACTGTGACATGTTTGTAAGCACTTGATTCATTTTCCTTTCCCGATTTACAGAAATCCAATGATAAGTTTCATCTTTTGTGTCTTTTGTTAAAAGGACTACAAGATTTCCAACTTCCTGTCTGCCAGTTCTTCCTTTTCTTTGTATTGACCTAATAGCAGAAGGAATTGGAGAATAAAGAACAATTAAATCCACTTTTGGAATGTCAAGGCCTTCTTCAGCTACAGAAGTGCAGACAAGAACATTAACTTTTCCTGTTTTTAAATCTTCTATTGCTTTAATCTGCTCTTTTTGCGACATTCCTTTTTTCTTTAAAGAGGATTGGCCAACAAACTGATGAATTTTAAATTCAGATAATTCTTGTACAATTTGCTCAACATTGCTTCGGTATTCAGTGAAAATTAGTATTTTTGAGTTGGGATTTTTTTTCAATTCCTGTTTAATTGTTTTTTTCAGTTCAAGCATTTTTGGGTGCTCTATTTTCTTTTCTTTACATTCTTGAGAAAGCCTGTATGCTGCACGAATATGGAAATTTTGGACAAGAGCTTTTACTGCTTTTGTTTTTGTTGTTTTTGAATCTTTCCAAATTGACTTTAAATAATCATTCAAGGCATTCAGCGATTCAGATTCAAGAAGATGAAGGGCATAATTTATTTTTATTAGTCTTGCTGTTATTGATAGGGCGCGCATTATTTCAAAATCTCCTGTGCTTATTTGCGTACGAAGTTTAGTTTGAAGATTTAGAAGGTTTTTTCTGCTGAATTTTGACAAGCTGGTTGAGTCAATAATATCTAATTCCTTTAGTTGGACAAGATATTCTTTCATTGCCATTTTAAGGTGTTTTTGTATTGCTTTCATAAGTTTTGGAAGCTCAACTTTTTTGTACTGAAATTTAATTTCCTTTACATATTCTTTAACATCTTTGTCTTTTTGTGTTCTTTTTTCAATTTCTTGAATAAACAGGTTATTTTTTATTTCATTTATTTTTTCAATTTCATGACCGGGAGAAGCTGTTAATGCTAGAATTCTACTTTCTTTGAATTGCTTTGCAAGGAAAACATATGCATAGTCTCCTACTGCGCGATGAGCTTCATCAAATATTGCTATTGAAAATTCCTCAGGAAGTATTCTTTTTGTAATTATGTCATTTTCAATTGTTTGTGGGGTTGCAAAAATTATTTTTGCTTTTTTATACATTTCTTTTCTTTTTTTTGAAGGAACTGTTCCAGAAACTTCAATTATTTCTTCGGGTTCAGAATCAAAAAACTGCTTAAAGGTGTTAAAGTGCTGCGTTACAAGAGGCTTAGTTGGAGCAAGAAAAATTGCTTTTTTTTCTTTTAATTTTAAGCCAATTAGAGCTATTGCTATGTAGGTTTTTCCAAGACCAGTAGGGATTACGCAAAGAGTATTTTTGCTAAGAGCTGTGTTTAATATTGTTTGCTGATACACTCTTAAATTTAGCTTTTGCTTTAAGAATTGCATTTTAGGTTTCTGGCTTTACATGTATTTCAACAAAATAATGCTCAATGAGCCAAGACATGCTAGCTATTAAAAGACCAATTAGAAGACTTATAAAGATTTTTGAAGTCAAGAATATCATTATTGATGATGTTAAAATTAAGGGAAAGAAAAAGAACCAATATGGTCTGGAGCCGAAAAACACCATTTCTCCTTCATTAAATGTAACATGACCTTCTGGAGGGTTTCTTGTGCTTTTGAATCCTGAAAGCATTTTATGAACATATTTCTGCCAATAGTTTTGCTTGTATTTGTTGTCACGAAGCATAGGGATATTAAATGTTAAATAAATAAACCTGAAAAAAGGGAACAAATTGAACACTGCCAGATAAAGATTAACTTCTACAAGCTTTTTTGCAAAGAAGCTTCCAGTTTTTACAAAAAACAAAAAACCAATAATTCCTAAGGCAAAGTTTATTAGAGGTCCAATTAAAGCAATTTTCGCCCGTTTTCTCGGGCCAAGAAATGTTCTTTTTTCTCCAATTGAAAACAAAGGACTTTTTATAATAGCAATTGACCAAACTGCTGCAAAAACAAAATATCCATTTGTTATGAATGTGCTTAAGAGTGCGAGAACAAGAAAAGCTTTCCATGTTTTTGTTTTTACTTCTGCAAAATATTTCTTTGCTACAAAATAATGACTTGCTTCATGTATTAAAACAGCAATAAGTACTACTAAACAAGTAATTAATAAGTTTGTTATGCCGGCAACATCTTTGTAAAAGACAATATTTCCACTCCAATTTCTAAAACTGAAGCAAAATCCGAGAATAATTGTTACTAAAATAATATCAATTATTTCATCTTTATTCATGATAATTTGTATATTTCAGAACATAAAAACTTATCTCTTGCTTTTTTTGCTTTAATTTATATTTAAAAAAATATTATATTAAAATAATTTTTTTAAATCTTTTTTTCATGATTTTTATGTATTTTTTATGATTTTTCATTAAATTTACTTATTTTTTGTTTTAATTTAATAAAAAATAATTTTTATTTAATTTTTTATTTAATTTTTGCTATTTTTTTTGCATATTTCAGTTAAAAAATGCTTTTTTTTGTTTTAATTTATATTTAAAAAAATATTATATTAAAATAATTTTTTTAAAAATATTTTTAATTATTCTTCAAAATTTTTAATTAATTTTTTTACTTCAGAAACATGTCCTGCTCCCAAAACAGCTACAATGTTTAAATTTTCAAATTTTCTTTTTAAATCAATTAAGTTTTTTGCAATAAAATCATTTCTTTCTTTAATAAGCACCGAATAAATTCCAGGAAATTTTTCTTTAAAATCTTTTATTATTTTATTAATTGTTTTTTCATTTGGCACAGAAGACAAATCAAAAGACATTTTAGCTTTTTTTTGAAATGGCCAAATTAAATAAAAGAAAAGTTTTACTTTTTCTTTAAAACTAATTTTGGAAAGTTTTTGAAGTGTTTTACTCATTGGCTGGTCAATGAGAATTATTTTTGAATTTACTTTTTTTGCTGCAATAATTGCCTTTTTCATGTCAATTCCAGGTTCAAAACCAACTTTTTTACCTAAATATTTCTGTATTTTAGATCCAATAAGTGCAAAAAAGAACCCAAAAAGGCCGAAATTCCTTATTGTTTTAAATGAAATTTTTTGTTTTTGTTTTGAAAATAAAGCGCGGGCGCGAGCTAAGTCTAATTCAACTGCAACAATTTCTGGTTCTTCAACGATTATTGTGTCATAAACCTTGCTTGCGAATTTTCCTGATATGTGCGATGAGCCAAGTATTTTGAGAGACATAAGAAGAACTTTTGCTTTAGGCTTATAAATGTTTTTGAGAAAACCTGAACTAAATTCAGTCGCAAATTAAAACAAAAGTTCACTTCTGTATTAAAAGAAATATAATTTAAGAAGCATACGTTATATTTTAGAGACCTTTGCACTTTTTCTTTTACAAAGAAAAAAATATAATTTAAGAAGCATACGTTATATTTTAGAGACCTTTGCACTTTTTCTTTTACAAAGAAAACCTGCACTAAAAGAAATATAATTTAAGAAGCATACGTTATATTTTAGAAATCTTTTTATTGTAGTATGATGTGTATTTTTTAAGACGGTGATGCTTAATGTTAAATCTTAAAAATATTAGTGAAGTTAATGGTTTGAGAGTTTATACTATTGATGGCGAATTTTTCGGCGAAATAGAGGATGCTATTGTTTCAACAAACAAGGTTGTTGGATGGAGAGTAAGAACCACAAATAGCAATTCTCTTCTTAAAAAATCACTTCCTTCTGCAAAGGGAGTTCAAATTCCACACCAACTTGTACGGGCAATTGGTCAAATAATGATAATTGAAAACGCTACAGCAAACATTACAGATACTACAACAGAGTGATTTTTCTACACAAAAACAATATAAGTTTTATTAATTATTGTATTTATATTATTTGGCAAAATGAAATTCAAAACCACTAAAGAAATTAAAGTCCCGAGCAAAATTGTTGACCAGATTATTGGGCAGGATGAAGCTGTAAACATAATTAAGAAGGCAGCGAAGCAAAGACGTCATGTTTTTCTTATTGGAACTCCAGGGACGGGAAAATCAATGATTGGGCAGGCGCTTTCAGAGCTTTTGCCAAAAAGCTTATTGAGAGATATACTTGTTTTTCCAAATGAAGAAGATGAAAATGAGCCAATAATTAGTGAGGTAAAAGCAGGTCAGGGAAGTTCTTTTGTTAACTCTGCAAAGATTAAAGCACAGAGCTTTATGAAGAGTAGGAAACTGCTTTATTTGGTTTTGGGATTTATTGTATTGATGATTCCTTGGTTTATTCGGAGCCAGTACGGAGATGTGATGGCTGCTGCTTCTTTAATTGGAGGGTTTATTTTTTTTGGAATAATTATGCTTTCACTTAGCATGCCGCAAAAAAATAAAAAAATTGTTGAGCCAAAGCTTATTGTTAATAATTCTGGAGCAAAAAAAGCACCTTTTGTTGATGCTACTGGAGCAAAAGCTGGTGCTTTGCTTGGAGATGTAAGACACGACCCTTTTCAGTCTGGCGGGCTTGCAACTCCAGCGCATTTGAGAGTTGAAGCAGGAATGATTCATAAAGCAAATGGCGGAGTTTTGTTTATTGATGAAGTTTCAACACTTGAGCCAAAGTCTCAACAAGAGCTTTTGACTGCAATGCAGGAAAAGAAATTTTCAATTACAGGCCAGTCTGAGAGAAGCGCAGGAGCATTAGTTAAAACTAAACAAGTTCCTTGTGATTTTGTTTTAATTGCAGCAGGAAATCTTGAAACTGTTAAAAACATACATCCTGCTTTAAGGTCGCGGCTTAAGGGATATGGTTATGAAATTTATATGAATGATTATATGGAAGATAACAAAGAAAACCGAGACAAACTGGTAAGGTTTGTTGCACAAGAAGTTGTTAAGGATGGCAAGATTCCGCATTTCACTAAAAAAGCAGTTGAAGAAGTTATTTCTGTTGCAAGAAGAATGTCTGGAAAAAAGAAAAAACTAACTTTAAGATTGAGAGATTTGGGAGGGCTTGTAAGAGCAGCAGGAGATTTAGCAAATGAACGAGATCATAAAGTTGTTACAGAGAAAGATGTTATTGATGCAAGAAAGCTTTCTAGAGGTTTGGAGCAGCAGCTTGCTGATAGAGTTATTAATGACAAGAAAGCTTACAATGTTATAAAGTCAAAAGGAGAGTTTGTTGGGCGAGTTAATGGTCTTGCTGTTATTGGAAGCAATGGCAATTTTTCAGGAATTGTTTTGCCAATTGATGGAGAAGTAGTTCCATCTGAATCAAAAAAAGACAGGAAAATTGTTGCTACAGGCCAACTTGGAAAAATTGCAAAAGAAGCAATTACAAATGTTTCTGCAATTGTTAAGAAATGGTTTAATGAAGATTTGAAGAAATATGATGTTTATGTTCAATTTCTCCAAACATATGAAGGTGTTGAAGGTGATAGTGCGAGCATATCTGTTGCAACATGCATTATTTCTGCAATAAAGAACTTGCCAATAAATCAGGAAGTAGCAATGACTGGAAGTTTGTCTGTTAGAGGAGATGTTCTTCCTGTTGGTGGTGTAACTCAAAAAGTTGAGGCTGCTATTGAGGCAGGAATGAAGAAAGTTATTGTTCCCGCTGCAAATGAAAAAGATATTATTTTAAGTTCTAATTTGAAAAACAAAATAAAAATTATTCCTGCAACCACGCTTAAGGATGTTCTTAAAGAAGCAATTAACTGGAAGGGAAATCACGCTATTTTAAAGAAGATTAAATAGTCCTTCTAGCCAAGGGACACAGGCTGGTCGTGTAAAGCAGAGCTTCACACAACGGTTTAATTCTGGTTATAGTCCTTCTAGCCAAGGGACTCATGGAGCCCTTTTGGAAAAAGCGCTTGCGGAAAATGACGAATATGATCGTGTAGAGCAAGGATGCACATAAGGTTTTTAAATATTGTAGTCTTTAATTAGACTATAAAAGTTATGCTCTGCCCTTTCTTTAGAAAAGAAAGTGCAAGTTGCCCAAAGAAACAAATTAGAGAGACGAGGAATTAATTTAATGGGAATTAATGCTCTGCCCTTTCTTTAGAAAAGAAAGTGCAAGTTGCCCAAAGAAACAAATTAGAAAGATGAGGAATTAATTTAATGGGAATTAATGCGAAAGTTCGGGGAAGTGTTAAGTTGAAGCCAATAAACTTTAACCAAATTTTAACAAGATATGTTATTAAAAACAATGCTTCATCTGGAAAAATCACACTTCCGAAAAAATTAATTGGAAAACGAGTTATTGTTCTTGTTGATAAGGAGCAGGAATAAAACGGAAATAAAAATTTCAGAGCTTTCGAAAAAGCTCGCAATTTGATTGCACATACGTTTACGCGCAGTGCAATGGAGGAGTAATGGAAATAAAAATTTCAAAAGAGAAAAAAGATAAGATTAAGAAGTTTATTGAAGAAGGCAGGTATAAGGATTTTGACGCTTTTTTTGAGCATGCAGCATATCTTTTGATAATGGCTGAAGAAGGCAAGGACCAGATGATGAAGGACGGCATTGTTTTTATTGGTAAAAATGTGGAATTAAATTCTAGAAGGAAAGATTATAATTAATTTGTTTTTTTCAATGATTTTGCAATTAAGAAATTTTTCAATGATTTCTTTGTTTGTGTTTTTCTAGCGAAGAGATCCCTACTAAGCATAGCTTAGGCGCAAATTAAGTTTGCTTCTGGCGATAAACATTGGGAATGAAAAGTCGCTTAAAAATAAATTTTATGTATTATAACGTGTAATTTTAATTATATTATTTTTTTCACTTATTTTACAATTTAAGAACTTTTGAATAATCTTCTTGTTTGTTATGAAATGGTTTGTTTTTTTGCTTATTATAAATTCTCCTCCGCTGAAAGCAAGATACAATAGAATTTGGTCAGCCATTCTTTTGTCAATAGTTGCTGAAGATTTTATTTCTTTTAATAGTTTAAGGCCTGCGTTTCTTCCAACCTGCTCTGCAGAAATGTTTTTTCTTCCAACTTCGCAAGAGCCGAGTTTTGTGTTTTCAAAATGAGCATGAGCGTGAAAAGAAGTTCCTGGCGAAGCAGAAGGCACATATTGATTTGTTGAGTCTCCAGTTATTTTAATTTCCTGTTCAAATCCATATGTTTGCCGTCTGGCAACATCTCTTTTTTTTAAATTAAATGAGGCAATGCTTATTGTGTCGATTCTTTCTGCTTTTCCTCTTTTTTTTATTTTAAGAGGATATTTGTTTTTCCATGGATAAATAATCACTTTCACTTTTCCTAGTCCTTTTGGGTAAAAACCATGATACAAAATGTGCAAGTGAGTGTTAAGACCTATTCTTTGAAGAAAGTCGCAGAATACGTGGCGAAGATAGTGTATTGTTGGAGAGAAAGGAATATCTGTCCCACCAGTTACTTCCACTTTTGAAACTGAAGGGGAAAAGGCAAGGATTGGAATTATTGTTTGCAAAAGCAAAGGTGTTGAGCCAGCAGTTCCAATGTTAAATTTGAAGTTATATTTTTTTGACTGAATTTTTTTAGGGAAAAAAGAAAGCTCTTTTGAGCCAATTTTTGCTCCAGTTACGTCTGCATTGCAGATTTCTGCGCAAGCATTTATGCATGAAAGATGTTGCGGGCGAAGCCCTTTTTCTGGGCGGTTTGTACGGATGTTTTTGATTTTAAATGGCTTGCCCGTTATTGCACTAAGAGACAAAGCCGTTCGGAGAATTTGCCCTCCGCCTTCGCCTTTGGAGCCATCTATAAGCAGCATGCTAATAATTAAATTTTTGCAGATAAATACTTTTTTAAATCTGTATGCGTATTTTTAATTATGCTGGAAATAAGATATTTTAGAGAGCATCTTAAAGAAGTTGAAGAAAGCGAAAGGAAACGGGGAAAGCCTATTTCAAATGCAAGAAATGTTGCTTTGTATGATAAAAAGTGGAGAAATTCATTAAAGGAAGTTGAGGAGCTTAGGGCTAGGAGAAACGAGCTGAACAAGGAAGTTGCAAAGCTTCGAAGCCAGGGAAAAAAGGCTGAATTGCAGATTCAAGAAATGCGGAAAGTTTCTGCAAGAATAAATGATGCTCAGAAAGAGTCAGATGATTTTCTGAAACTAAGAGATTTTTATAGAAGAAAAGTTGGAAACTTGCTTGACAATTCAGTTCCAAAAGGCAAAGATGCGCGAGATAATGTTGTTTTAAAGAAAGTTGGAAAAGCAAAGAAATTTCGCTTCAAGCACAAAGACCATATTGAACTTGGAAAAACTCTTGACTTGTTTGACTTTGACAAAGGTGCTGAGGTTTCTGGCGCGAGGTTTGTTTATTTTAAGAATGAGGCAGTTGTTCTTGATTGGGCAATGCAAATGTATGCAATTGAGATTTTGGTTAAAAATGGCTTTAAAATGGTTTGGCCACCACTGATGATGAAGAAAAAGTATATTGGTAATGCAGTTAATTTAAGTGATTTTGAAGATACAATTTACAAAGTTGAAAATGAAGATTTGTATTTAATTGGAAGTTCTGAGCTACCTTTGGTTAACTTGCATGCAAATGAGACACTACAAAAAAAGGATTTGCCAATTAAGTATGGAGGAATAAGCCCATGCTTTAGAATGGAGGCAGGAACGCATGGCAAGGATGACAAAGGAACAATGAGGATGCATCAATTCAATAAGGCAGAACAAGTTGTTCTTTGCGAACCAAAAGATTCAGATAAATTTTTTAACATTTTGCAGAAAATCACTGAGAAATTTTTCAAAGATTTGGGAATTCCTTTTCAAGTTGTCAATATTTGTTCAGGTGATTTGGGAGATAAACAAAGCTTACAATATGATATTGAGGCATGGTTTCCAGGACAAAACAATAAGAAAGGAGCTTATCGAGAAGTCACTTCATGCAGCAACTGCAGAAGCTACCAGGCAGTTAAGACAAAAACAAGATATTTGGATAGGAATGAGAAAAAATACGTTCACATGCTGAATAATACAATGGTTGCAACTTCACGAGCTTTGCCTGCATTGCTTGAAAATCATCAACAAAAAGACGGCAGCATTAAAATTCCTGGATGCTTGTGGAAATACACTGGATTTCGGAAGATAAAAGCAAAAAAGTAATGTTTTTAAAAGGATTTTTTGTTATTTTTTATATCGCGGTTTAAAATGGTAGAAATTGATGAAGAGCTTCCAGAATATATTGATAAAATAGTGTCAAGAATTAAAGGAATGCTTCCAATGATTTGTTATACTAAAAGCAAAGTTCTTCCTCAAATGCATTATTGGGATTTTGCAGACACTCATTTGAGTGTTTATTGGGATTCAAATACAAATACTACAATAGTAAGAGCAAGCATTAGTTCAGAGCATAGTTTTTTAGAAGAGCAAATTAATGCAATGATTGAAGAGTATTCTTTTTTAAAAAGCAATACGGAAGAAGTAAATGCAGAGGACTTCTCTTTGGATGCATTTTTATAATGAAATTCTTAGTAGCAGGAGACGTTCATTCTGATTTAAGGGCGATTGAGCGTCTTGCTGAAAAAGCAGAAAAGGAAAATGTTGATGCTATTGTGCTTTCTGGTGATTTTACAAATTTTGACTATCTTTCAAAAGGTAGTTTCAAGAAATTGAAGCAAGCAGGCAAGAAGATTTTTATTATTCCAGGAAATCATGAATCTCTTTCAACAATTAAATTTGCAATTGAGAATTATGGTGTTTTTTCATTAAATGGATATTATGCTGATTTTGGAGAAGTGGGATTGTTTGGAGCTGGCGGAGCAAACATTGGACCAGTAACAATGAACGCTGAGAAAGAAATGCTTAGCATGCTTTCAAAAAGTTTTGATAAAATAAAGAAAAAGAAAAGCAAAATAATGATAACGCATGTGCATCCTTCAAAATCTTTGGTTGAGAAAATATCTGGATTTGAAGGGAGCAAGGCAGTTAAAGAAGCCATTGATAAGTTTAAGCCTGATGTTGCGATTTTTTCCCACATTCATGAAGGGCATGGAATTGAAGATAAAGTTGGAGACACAAGACTTATCTGTGCTGGAAAAGATGGTGTGATTGTTGAAGTATAACTGCCTTTTTCAAAAACATTTTGTTCTGCTTAACAACTTTTTTGAAGACAAAGATGTAGAGTTACTAAAGCATTTTGAATCAAAAAAGATTAGTTTTGATATTTAGTCTAGTAAACTGTTTTTAATGGATTTCCGTAATTCCTTTTCAAAACTATTTTAAATGTTGTGATTGTTAGGCAAGTAATGGCGCAGGTTGTGCTTGCTGAAAAGCCAAGTGCTGCAAGCAAAATTGCATATGCTCTTGGTGCAAAAATTCGGAAAAAAATCGGTTCTGTTTATTATTATACAAATTCAAAACAGGACTTAATTGTAGCAAATGCTGTAGGTCATTTGTTTACTTTGGCAAAAAAGCGCGGGGCAGAATATCCTTGCTTTGATTTGGATTGGAAGCCAACATATATGTCTTCTTCAGACAAATTTTCAAAAAAATATTTTAGCGCTCTTGAGAAAATATCAAAAAAAGCGGATTCATTAGTTATTGCTACAGATTATGATATTGAGGGAGAAGTAATTGGACTTAATGTTATGAAATATATTTTTGGAAAAAAAGATGCTTCAAGAATGAAATTCTCAACACTTACTGTTTTTGATTTAGTTGAAGCTTATAAAAATCGCAGCAAGTCTCTTGACTGGGGGCAAGCAAATGCAGGAGAAACAAGGCATTATCTTGACTGGTATTATGGTGTGAATCTTTCACAAGCACTGAGCAAGGCAGTTGCAAGCGCTGAAAACAAAAGAGTTGTTTTGAGCATTGGTAGAGTTCAGGGTCCTGCTCTTGCTTTGTTGTCAGAAAGAGAGCAGGAAATAAAGAAATTCAAGCCAGAGCCATTTTGGCTTTTGAAGTCAATAATAAAAATAAAAAATGATGAGCTTGAAGCAGAATATTCTGGAAACGAGCTGCGAGATAAGGAAAAAGCCCAAAATCTTTTTGAGAAGGCAAAAAGAAAAAAAGCAGTTGTTTCTGATACAAAAGATATTCCAAAGAAAGTATTGCCGCCGCTTCCTTTTGATTTAACGTCTCTTCAGCTTGAAGCATATCGTGTTTTTGGATTCAGTCCGAAAAAAACCTTGCAGATTGCTCAAAATCTTTACACAAAAGCATATATTTCATATCCAAGAACAAGCAGCCAGAAGCTTCCATATAAGCTCGGATTTAAAAAAATTCTTCAAAATCTGGCAAAGCAAAGCAAATATTTTGACATTGTTAAGGAAGTTTTAAAGACAGAGCTTAAACCTAACCAAGGAAAGAAAGAAGACTCTGCTCACCCAGCAATATATCCCACAGGGCATGCGCCGAAATCGCTTAATAAAGATGATGCAAAACTTTATGATTTGATTGTTAAGAGATTTTTTGCTGTTTTTGGAGAAGCAGGAGAGAGAACAACTGCTAAAATTGTTTTTGACATAAACGGCATGGATTTTTCTGCTTCAGCAACAAGAACAACCAAACTTGGATGGATGAAATGGTATTTACCATATTCAAAAAGAAAAGAAGGCGAGGTTCCAAAAGTTGAAAAAGGAGAGGAATTTTCACAAAAACCTTTTGTTGAGAATAAGGAGACACAACCACCAAAGAGGTATTCGCAAGCTTCAATTGTGCGGGAACTTGAAAAAAGAAATTTGGGAACAAAAGCGACAAGGTCTTCAATTGTTGATATTCTTTTTGACAGAAAATATATTGTGGGAAGAGAGATTGAAGTTACAGAACTTGGATTAAAAGTTTTTTCATTACTTAAAAAATATGCTCCAACAGTTCTTGATGAGAATTTGACAAGAGATTTTGAAATTCAAATGGATAAAATTAGGGAGAAAAAAAGCAAACCCGAGAAAGTGCTTGAGCAAGCTAAAAAAATTGTTACGGAAATTTACAAAGATATATCAAAGCATGAATTAAAATTAGGTCATGAATTGTTTGAGGCATTTAAGGATGTTAGAAAAGCAGAAACAGAGCTTATGACTTGTTTAAAATGCAATAAAGGAAAAATGGTTATTAGGTTTTCCAAAAAGACAAAAAAACGGTTTTTGGCTTGCAATGCATATCCAAAATGCATGAACTGCTGGCCTCTGCCTCAAAAGGGAAAACTAGTTTTTCTTGACAATAACTGCAAAGAATGTGGTGCAAGGAAGATTGCGATATTCTCTTCAGGAAGAAAGCCATGGTTTTTGTGCCCAAATCCAAACTGCAAAACAAAAGAAGAATACACTAAATTAAAATCAAAGAAAAAGACAATCAAGAAATCTAAAAAAGATTAATTTTCTTTTTTTCTGGCTGAGTTTCTTCAATTCCAAATTGCGTAATTTTGAAATAAAAACTACGATTTTCAGGTAAAGAGCGGTGCTTCACTAAAGTGGCTTTTCGTATGTTACTAAGTCCTTCTTTTTTGTCAAGACGGACAATGCATTTACTCCAATATTTTAAGATGTCCCCACCAACCATTTTAATTGAACCTTTTTTCTCAAAATCAGAATAAACTTGGTTTGTTACAAGAATTGCTATGTTCTTTTTTCTTGCAATTGATGACAAAATCGAGAGCTGTTTTGTTAGTTCCAAATTCACTTCTTCATGATTTTCTGAACGCTCCAATCTGTAGAGCATAGTTAAGGAGTCAATAACAATTAATTTTATTTCTTTTTCATTTACTTTTTCCCTTAAATTTCTTATAACTTTTTTTTGCTCTTCAAATTCAACTGGTTCAATAAGCTCTATGTTATCCAGTTTTCTTTTTCCAGAAATTTGATAATATCTTTCCATAGAAAAAGAGCTTTCAGTATCTATAAAAATAACATTACCTTCTTTTTCAGCATTTGCTGCTGCAATTAGCCCTATGTTTGTTTTTCCAGAGCCAGCTGGACCATAGACTGTGCTTATAATTCCATTTTCTATTCCGCCATTAAGCATTACATCAAGAGGTTTTGCTCCTGTTTTCAATTTTGGCATGATTTTTTCTTTAATCATAACTATTAAATAGTTTATTTAAGAGAGAATATAATAGATATCCTTTCTTTAGAAAGGAATGAAGAGTGGTTATGAGAAGTTGCAGATGAAATGGTTTCAGAAGGAAAAAAACAGTACATGAAAGAATATAATCAACGCAGTTATGTTAAGCAGAAAAAGGCAGAGTATATGAGAAAGATACGCTCTGAACAAGAAAAAGAGTCGGCAAGGAATGTTGTTAAGCTTTTCCTTAAATATGGTTTTGAAGCGCTTGCTGAAGAGTTTGCTCTTGAGAGAGCACCAGAGATGCTTGCTACAACTAAAAGCATCCGGCGAAATAAAAAATGAATGGAAAAACACATTTGCTTTTAGGATTAATTTTTGGAATGATATTCATTAGGATTTTTCCATTAGCTATTGCAGATATTTTTTCAAAATTTTTGTTTTCAATTGGTTTGATTATTGGAACTGCATTTCCAGATATTGACCATAGATTTAACGTATTTCAACACCGAGGAATAACGCATACAATTTACCTTCCTGTTCTGGCGTTGATTTTGGCGTTTGTAATAAAGCCTGCTTTTCCGTTTTTAATTGCATTTTCTATAGGTTACTTTACACATCTTTTAGGAGACATGATTACTTTGCACGGAATACATCCAATTTATCCAATAAGATATAGACTTAGTTGGGGAATTAAAAGCGGTGGATTAATTGAGAGAATAATATTTATAATTCTGGTTTTTGTTATAATCTTCTTTTTGTGAATTTTTAAAGTGAAGCTGTTTTATTGAAATTTTTATCAAAAAATTAACATTTAAAGTCAATATTTTCTAGTTTTCTAATTGCTTTGCATATTTCACTTATTCCAAAAACCATTACATCTTTGCTTTGTTTTTTAAAAATTGCTTTTGCAACAAGCTCAAACATTGGCTTTATTTTTTCAGGTATTTTATAGTCTTTTGCTCTTTTTCCAGACAAATATTGAGAAACTGCAGCTTCTGTAAGGTTAAGATACTGCGCTATTTTTCTTTGAGTCACGCCTTTTTTCTTTAGGGTTTTTGCAAGTTCGCATTTAACTGAAGGTAGGATTTTGTTAGCAACAATTTCACAGGGAAATTCCATTTTTAACATAGTTAATAGTTTCTTGATTTTAAATTTTTTGTTTAGAAATTTTTAAAAACTTTAGTTTAGTTTTATTCTTATGGTATTTAATAAAAAGCTTAAAAAAAGAAAGACAAATAAAAAAAGAGATATTGATGCAAACTGGCAGGAGTTTGATGAAGATATTCGGTTTCCTGGTGTTTCAATTAAAATTCCGAAAAATGTTCCAGTTATGAGATACACGCATCTTTTTAGAGGAAGAGGAGTTGGATTTATACCGTCAATTTTGCTTATAATTGCCTTGTTTTGGCTTTTGAAGAATTTGGGTTATGTCTCTGAACAAGTTTTCTGGCCAGCATTGCTGATTGCTATTTCACTTTACTTGATATTAAGGAGAGCAAGCTCTTTTTTTTGATTACGATCACCCAAAGGTTTTTAAAAGGCAAGATTTAATATAAATAAATATCTGAGATTAAAATGGAATGTAAGGGTGAGCACCACAGCTGAGAGATCAGCTGGCACTCTGAGCAGGCGAATAAAATACGATGCCTGCAAAAGTGTTCACGGAAACTTTTAGAAAAAGTTTCATCAAAAAAACAAGAACCCTTTTAAGAAAAGTGTTCACGGAAACTTTTAGAAAAAGTTTCATCAAAAAAACAAGAACCCTTTTAAGAAAAGTGTTCACGGAAAATCAAGGTAAATTAAAATGGAATGTAAGGGTGAGCATCCCTGTACAGCTTAAGAATTTAAAGATAGATAACGAGTTCTTGAATTTTGCTGAGGAAAACAATTTAGTTTTAAAGTACAAGGAGGAAATTTGGCAAGAATTGCACGGGTGGCCAAATCCGGTAAGGCGTACGGTTGCAGCCCGTAAGATTGCGGGTTCAAATCCCGCCCCGTGCTTTTTTTGTGATTTAGAACTTTTGAAAAAAGAGTTTGTTAATCAAGAAGATTTTTTGAGTTTTTTAAAAAAGGATATTGAGTTGTCAGTTGATTTTGATATTCCTGTTTTGGGTTTTGAAAAAAAGTTTCATCCAAAAAATAGTGTTGAAAATATAAAGGAGGAAAATGATGAGTCTTAGGTTTTACAATACTTATTCTAAAAAACTTGAGAATTTCAAACCAGTTAAGGGAAACGTTGTGAGAATGTACAATTGCGGACCAACAGTTTATGATTATGCGCATATTGGCAATTTTCGTAGCTTTGTTTTTGCAGATGTTTTGCGACGGTATTTGGAATATAAGGGTTTTGAAGTTAAGCAGGTTATGAATATTACTGATGTAGGGCATTTGTCTGATGATGATTTGGAAAAAGGAGAAGACAAGATTCAGAAAAAAGCCAAGAAAGAAAAAATTTCTCCAGAAGAAATTGCTCGGTTTTATGAAAATGCATTTGAAAAGGAATGCGAAAAGCTTAATCTTAAAAAGCCATATCATCGACCAAGAGCAACAGACCATATAAAGGAAATGCAGCAAGTTATTTCTGTTTTGCTTAAAAAGAAACTTGCTTATGAAGTTAATGGAAGCGTTTATTATGATATTTCAAAATTTCCAGAGTATGGAAAGCTTTCAGGAAATACTATTGAAAAACTTGAGGAAGGCAAGTCTGGACGGGATGTAGATTCAAACAAAGAAAAGAGGCATTTTTATGATTTTTCGCTGTGGGTTAATGATCCAGATCATTTAATGTGGTGGTCGTCTCCATGGAATGACCACGGGTATCCTGGATGGCATATTGAATGTTCGGTTATGGCAATGAAATATTTGTCAAACTGCTTTTCAAAAGGAAAATTTTATCCAAAAAAATTTGAGACAATTGATATTCACACTGGCGGAGAAGATAATATATTTCCACATCATGAGGCAGAGATTGCCCAGACAAAAGGCGCTACTGGAAAAGATTTTTCAAATTTTTGGATGCATGTAAGGCACTTGTTTGTTGAAGGAGAGAAGATGAGCAAAAGGACAGGTAATTTTTACACTCCAGAAGATATATACAAGAGAGGGTTTACTCCACAACAGTTCAGATTTTTTCTGCTTTCAAAGCATTATCGGAAACCATTTAATTTTACATTTGATTCATTTCAGGCTTCAAACAAAGCCTTGCAGAAGATTCTTTCCTTTAAGAAAGATTTGGAAAATTACAATAGCAATGGCAAGAATGACGGAGTAGTTCTTTCAAAAAACACAAGAAAGGAATTTGAAAAAGCAATGGACAACGACCTTAATATTTCAAAAGGAATTGCTTTTATTTTTGAGATGATTTCTGAAGGAAATAAGCTTATTTCAAAAAAGGAGCTGAGCAAAAAAGGAGCAAAAATTTTGCTTCAGGAACTTGAGAAATTTGATTCTGTTTTAGGTGTTTTGGATTATAAGGAAGAAATTCCAAAAGAGATTTTAAATAAAGTTGATGAGAGAGAAAAAGCAAGAAAAAACAAAGACTGGGAAAAGGCAGACAAAATTAGAGATGAGCTGGCTTCAAAAGGATATGAGATTCAGGATTCTGAAGATGGTCCTAAGATTGTGGTTAAGTTTAGAATTTGAAATAAAAACACTTAAAATCTTTATTTTTTAGATATTAACATGGCAGAGCAAGAAATGACTTTTGAGCAAAGGAAAGCGTACGAGGAGAAGCTTAAGCAAATGTCTCCGGAAGAGATTAATGAATTAATTCAGAAGCAGTGCCTTTTCTGCAAGATTGTCAAAGGAGATGTTCCAAGTTACAAAGTCTATGAAGATAATTATGTTATTGCTTTTTTAGATATTCAGCCAATAAACAAAGGTCATGTTCTTGTTGTTCCTAAGAAGCATTACTCCTTAATTACTCAAACTCCAGATGAGATTGTTTCTCATTTGTTTGTTATTGCAAAGAGAATTGCTCCAGTTGTTTTTGAATTAATGAATGCAACAGGAATTTTGATTACACAAAGGAATGGTTCAAGCGCTGGTCAAGCTGTGCCTCATGTTCATATTCACATTATTCCAACAATGAAAAACGACTTAGCAACAGACTTTAAAGAGCGAATTAAAGAGGTTACAGATGAAGAAATGAAGACTATTTCAGAGGCAATTTCAGAGGGAATGAAAAGAGTTTATTTTAAACCAAAAAACAAAACTGAGACAGAACAGCAAGTGTTGCAAGCGCCAGAAGGGAGCGCAAATAAGCCCGATGCTGACAAAAAAACAAATGCTTCTGAGAAAAAAGAAAATAAAGTAACTGGTATTTTCAGTGAAGAGTTTAGGAACAAACTAAAAGCAAAAAGAATTCTTCCTTAATATTTAAATAAAAACAATAAAAAGTGGCGCTTACATACTTTTGAAAAAGTTGTAAACGTCATGTTTAGTTTTTGCGTTGGTATAGGCATAACTTAAAAGTCCGCGATCAAGATGCTTGAAAACATCTGAACGTGATTCTTTTGGAATATGTTTCAAATAATAGTATGTTCTTTCAATTGTGTTTTCAGCCATCCGCAAATGCCTTTTTCTTTGGTTGTAGAGTTCGTGGTCACGCGCTTCAATCACACCCATACTTGAAAGAGCCCACATCAACGCAGCAAAACCAATTACTCCTAGGAATACATATTGTATTGGTGCTAGCATGCTTTTAACCTCTTTTTTATATTCATATATCTATTTACTGGTATTTATATTTTGTGATACTTACTTTAAATTATATGAATTAAAGAATAAATTATTTTGTAGGTAAGGTCTCCTGAAAATAAGGAAATCAACAAGGAAAATGCATATGCTACAATCATTGGAAATCCTCTTTTTATTTTAAGTTGCTTTTTTGTGTGACTTTTTATGTAATTTATTTGATTTTTTTCAAGACCCCATTTTTTTAGCTTTCC
The DNA here is from genome assembly GCA_017608025.1 of Candidatus Pacearchaeota archaeon. GTDB lineage: Archaea > Nanobdellota > Nanobdellia > UBA10117 > JABICX01 > JAFCGM01. Next base: position 131,906 of record JAFCGM010000004.1, on the reverse strand, counting down.
AGGTATTTTTAATTTCAGTTCGATAGGATAGTCTCCTTCAATTAATTCAGACGGTTTTTTCAGTTCATAGATATTTGAATCCATTATCTTTGCAAGGATTGAAAAGTATGTGAAAAGAATTGCAAACGCCCATAAAACCAAAAAATACAAACCATACACAGGAGTCGTAAAATAAATTATTGAAAAAAGCACGAGAGAAGCTGCAAATATATATGTTACTTTTCTGTATTTTTGGAATTTTTTTCTTATTAATATCAGAAGCTTTTTTCTGTTTTTTATTATATGGAAAGTCATGAAAGCAACAGCAAGGAAAGGCGCAAGCAATACAGCATTAAGCCAAATTGTTACTACAAAAGGCCATGGGGCTTGAAATAATGGAAATGACTGGAAAGACGGCCAGATTGAAAAAACCGCAGCAAAACCAGCCAGTATTTTTGTATCACCCATTCCCCACAAACCAAAGTAAGACAGAAAATATCCAATTGAAAAGGCAAGAATAAGGAAAAGCACTGAATTTGCGAAAAAAGCACTATTTCCTGTTTCTATTGACAAGAAAAGATTTCCAAAGAGGCCGAAAAGAATTAAAGAATAGCTTAAATAGTCAGGAAAAATACGCCAGCGTATGTCTGTGTAAGCTCCGACTAAAGTATATATAACAGCTATTGCAGTTAAGATGTAAATTATGAACATGAACTAATAAACTCAGAGAAAAATAAAAAGATTCTCTTTTAGAAAAAGTTTCATTAAAAAAATGGATTGCTTAATATAAGTTAGGATTTAGCATCTTCCAGCTGCAAAATCAGCTGGCACTTTCAACAGGTAAACAAAATACGATACCTGTAATTAAGACTTAACATCTTCCAGCTGCAAAATCAGCTGGCACTTTCAACAGGTAAACAAAATACGATACCTGTAATTAAGACTTAACATCTTCAATTCCTTTTTCAGTTACAGAAAACCCTTTAAAAAGTGTTTTCATTCCCAAAGCTTTCTTAGAAAGAAAGCTTGCAAAAAATTGAAATTTTAGAAAAAGTTTCATCAAAAAAGTGATTGCTTAACACAAGTTAGGACTTAATATCTTCAATTCCTTTTTCAGTTACTCTGAAGATTGCTTCGCCTTCTGGTAAATATGGAGAGTCTATTAAGCGGGCGATTCTTTTGTCTCCTTTGCTTTTTCTAAGGTAAACTCTGAACTGGCAGGCATGCCCTAGAACATGACCTCCTATTGCTGCTGTTGGGTTTCCAAAGAAAATGTCTGGCCGAGCCATTACTTGGTTTGTTACGTAAACTGCTATGTTGTGTATGTCTGCGATTCTCTGCAGAGTGTGAAGATGTCGATTAAGTTTTTGCTGTCTTGTGGCGAGAGTTCCTCTTCCAGAATATTCTGTTCTGAATAATGAAGTTAAGGAATCTACTATTACAAGCCTTACGTGTATATTCTTTTCACGAATCATACTGTCAATTTTTTCTGCAAGCAGCATTTGATGATCTGATGTGAATGCCCGAGCTACCATTATTCTTTTCAATACTTTTTTAGAGTCAAGGCCTTGCGCTTCTGCTATTTGCTTTATTCTTTCTGGCCGGAATGTGTTTTCTGTGTCAATGTAAATTACATCACTGTTGAGACCTCCGTTTTCTTTTGGAAGCTGAGCCATAACTGCCAACTGCATTGCTAGTTGGGATTTTCCAGAACCATATTCACCAAAGCATTCAAACAGACCTTGTGTTTCAATTCCCCCACCAATAAGCTTGTTAAATTCCTGGCTTCCAGTTGATATTCTTTCAATACTTTTTCTTTTTGAAGATAATTCATCTCCTGTCATGAAATCAATTTTAAGAGCTTTTCTTGCAGCAACAATAACTTTTCCTGCTCCAGATTCAGTCATTCCTGCTATGTCTGCAAGTTCACGAGAAGGGGCTGCTGCTAGACTCATTAAGTCTAAATAACCTGCTTCCTTTAGCTTTTCAACAGTTGCCGGACCAACTCCAGGTAAGTCCTCGATTTTCATTGTAGCTACTTTTTCTTTTTCTTTTATTTCATCAGATTCTTTTTTTTGTTTTGCTTTTTCTTCTGGATTGTTTTCTGCAATTTCTTCTGAAATTTTTTCCTCTTTTTTTTCAGGTTTTGTTTTTTTTGCCATTAATTATCACCTAATATGCTTTTTGCAATTTGAACTGGATTTAAATTTTTGTTAACTCCTGAGAGGAGTATTTCTTTTTTTCCAGACTGCTTGTTTTCATTAACTCTTCCGACAATTTCCACTTCATCTCCTAATATTCTTTGATTAATATTTTCTTCCTGAGCAACTTCAATATCTTCTGGTGACATGTTCAATATTGATTCTGCTGTTTCACGGAATGACACGCAACGAATGTTGTCAGTTCCATCATCAACAACAAAAGAGAAAAGAGCTGTTTTCTTTGGCTTAACATCACCATGGTCTTTGCAAATTCCTTTTTCATTTTCAACTTCTATTTTTTTGTTACACTCAGGGCAAGCAAAATAAAGTTTGGGCATGAAAACAGAAACAACTGTTCCTCTTATTTTAACTAAATCTCCTGCTTTTGTTTGATTTATATTTTTAAATTCATATGCAGGAGCTTTTGTTCTGTCATGAATTTCTATTTTTTCTTCAACATCAAACTCAATTTTCGTTCCAGATGTTGTGTGAATTTCCTTGTTTTCACGTCCTTGGTATTTGTTTATTTTTACTAGTCCATTTTTTATTTTGATTGTTTTTCCTTCTGCTATTTTTCCTGTTTCAACAAGATCTGTAGCTTCATTCCAAAGAGTTACTCTTATTCTTGCTGTTTCATCTTCTAGAATAAATGATGCAACTTTTCCAGTTTTATTTTGCTTTTTGAAAGTCTTCACATTAAAAACATTAGTTATTACACCAACTATTTCGAATTTTCTTAATCCAATTGGAAGCTCTTTTATTTTAACTTCCTTTTCATAGCTTGTTTTGAAAAGTTCTATTCCAAGTTCATGAGCAATTATGTGTGCTGCTCCTTCTTCTGAAACAAGGCCTTCTAAGGAATTCATTTTTTCTTGTATTTTCTTTTTTATTTCTGCGTCAGAAAGGCCGCTGGCTTCTGAAATTTTTTCTATTATTTCATTTATTGGAACTTTAAGCATTTTGAACAACTCTGTTATACTTTTCCAAATTTTGAATTTAAAGGTTTATATGGTAAGTTCTATATTTTGAAATAAAAAGCTCTCAGTTGGTTGTCCAGTATCCACTAATGTTTTATATTTCAGAAGGTTTAGTAATTCATGAGCAGCTCAAAAGACGCAAGCTTTATTGCAAAAGGAACTTTGCTTGTATTTGTTTCCTTGGTTTTTGGTAAATTATTTTCATATTTGTTTACTCTTTTTGTAGCAAGGATTGGAACAAGAGAGTATGGTGTTTTGTCAATTTCATTTGCGATTATGGAGTTTTTACTTTTGCTTTCTCTTTTAGGACTTCAAGAAGGAGCAGAACGATTTGTTGCATATTATAATGGAAAGAAAAACAAAGAGAGGATTAGAGGAGTTATTTTTGATACAGCACTGATTTCTTTTTCCTTAAGTATTATTTTCACTGTTGTACTTTTTTCTTTTTCACCTCAGATTTCCTTTTTGTTTAATGAACCTCTTTTGATTCCTGTTCTTAGGATTGTTGTTTTATCTTTGCCGTTTTTAGTTTTGATGAAAGTTTTTTCAAGGAGTTTGTTTGGATTGAAAAAAGCTCCAATTTCTTCATTTGTTTCTGAGTTTGTTTGGCATGGAGTAAAATTTGTTTTTGCAATTGCTTTTGTTTTCTTTTTTTCATATGGTGTTTTCGGGGCAGCAATTGCTTATTTGTTGTCTGTTTTTGTTTCAGCTTTAGTTTTAATGTATTTTCTTTTTAAAAATTCAAATATTTTCAAGAAAAAGACTCATTTTTTTGGTAGGATTTTTTCTTATTCATTTCCATTATTGCTTTTTGGAATTTTAAATATTATTATTGGAAAGATCGATGTTTTGATGATTGGGCATTTTATTTCTTCTGAAGCTACTGGAATTTACAATGCTGCGCTTCCCACAGCAGCGTTGATTAATCTTTTTCCGATGGCGCTTATGTCGATGTTTTTTCCATTAATAACAGAGAGATTTTCAAAGAACAAGTCTATTTCCGGGATTTACAAAGTAGTTAGTAAATGGATTTTGCTGTTTATTTTTCCATTGACTTTGATTTTTGTTTTGTTTTCAAGTCAAATTCTAAGCATAATGTTTGGAAATGAATATGTTGGCGGAGCAATTTCTCTTTCAGTTTTGGCAGCAGGATTTTTTTTGTACAACATGAGTTTTCCAAACCTAAATATTCTTAAAATGCTTGGCAAAAGCAAGTATGTTTTAATTATTGCTATGACTGCAACTTTTTTTAATGTAATCTTAAATTACTTTTTGATTCAAAAATACGGAATTGTTGGCGGAGCAATTTCAACTTCGTTTGCGTATTTTATTATTATGATTTTGTCTTTGATTTTTGTTAAGAAGTTTGTTCCAAAAATTCGCTTTTTTAATTTTAGGTATGTGCTTATTTTTATTTCTGCTTTAGTTCCTTTTGGAATTGTTTACTTTGTAAAGGAAATGACTAATGCGAGCAGTGTTTTTGTTTTGCTTTTTCTTGGAGTTTTGTTTTGTGTTATTTATGCTTTGCTTTTGTATGTTACAAAGGCATTAGAAAAAAAAGATTTGGAAATTCTATATAAAATAAGAAAAAGAATTTTTAGTTTCCGAAATGTTGGTATTGGCCGAAAGTAAAAAATCCGCGAATTTCTCGCGATTCAGCGAGTTCTGGAAAGATTTCTTTTTCAAGAGATTTTTTATTTTTGATGCTTGCAAAGATTTTGGGCTTTAATATATAAATTCCTGCGCTGATTATATTTGAAAGAGGTTTTGCTTTTTCACTGAATTTTATTATTTTTGTTCCATCTAGAATTACTGAGCCATATTTTTCTGGAGAATCACTGTTTATAAGGCCAAGAGTTGCTGTTGTTTTTGTTTCTTTGTGGAATGAAATCATTTTTTTTAAGTCAAATTCATTGTACGTGTCTGCGTTAATTAGTATGAAATCTGAAAAGATGTGTTTATTTGCTTTTTTCAGAGCTTGAGCAGTGCCATTTGATTTGTCAGATATTATTTTTAAGTTAATTTCTTGAAAAATTTGCTCTATTTTTCGCTTTTCACTTTCTTTGAATTCAGAAACGAATATTATATTTTGAATTCGGTTTTTTTTAAGAAATTCATATTGCTTCTTTAGCAGTTCGTTGCTGTTTTTGAATAAAACTTCTTTTTTATTTTTGTGTATTAGCAATACCGCAGTTTTCACTTCAGTTTTTTTCAGTCCTTCTAAGATGAGTTTTTCAATTTCCTGGCTTCTTGATAGACTTTCTTTTTTTGAAATAAAATCCACTTCATCAAGGATTTCAGCACTTAGGGCAATTGCAATCTTTTTCTTCATTTGAATCCCTTTGGAAAAGGTCTTCACCTCAAACAGCTCTTTTAGAAAAAGCACTATTTCATAGGCACGAACTACGTTCGTTTCTGGCGGAAAACCTTTAGAAAAGAACCTCCACACTAAATTTATTTTTCATTGATATTATGAAAAAGTATTACTTTATAAAAGTATCTGCTTTTCGTCTGCCAAAAAACAACAATCTTTTTAAATAGGTATTACTTTTTCATACTTAACATGATTATAAGAAGTCGAGCACCTCTTCGTTTAGGTTTTGGCGGAGGAGGAACAGATGTTGTTCCTTATTGCACAGAATTTGGCGGAGTTACTTTAAGTGCTGCAATTAATGTGTATGCATATGCTACATGGAAAAAGCAGAATAACAGCATTACAAAAATTAATGCGCCAGATGTTCAGCTTAAAAAGAAAATTGAAAACCTTTCACTTTATGAAAATACGAATTTAATTGAAACGACTCTTAAAAAACTAAAAGTTCCTATTGGCGGAGAATTTTGCATTCATTGCGAAGCTCCGCCAGGTTCTGGGTTAGGAACTTCTTCTGCTGTTAATGTGGCTTTGATTGGCGTAATTTGGGATGGAACCGGTAGAGGAATTGCTTCTCCTTTGAATTTAGCATCTACAAAATATGATATTGCAAATCTTGCTTATGAAATTGAAAGAAAAGAGCTTGGAATTCAAGGAGGTTATCAGGATCAGTTTGCATCTTCTTTTGGAGGGTTTAATTGGATTGAATATAGAAAAGACGGAAGTGTTCATGTCTCTCCTCTTAGAGTTTCCAATAGTTTTAAAAATGAGTTACAGGCAAGAATTCTTTTGTGCTTTACTGGAAAAGTGCGGGTTTCTGGAAAACTTCAGGATGAGCTTAAGAAGAATTTGGAGAAAAAGCAAAATGTGGAATGTCTTCATAAAATAAAAGAGTATGCTTACAAGATGAAAGAGGCATTGGAGAAAGAAGACATTGATGAATTTGCTAGATATATTGACCTTTCCTGGCAGGAGAAAAGAAAAGTTTCTGATGGAGTTACAAATGAATTTTTAGATAAAATATATGATACTGCAAAGAAAAATGGTGCTATTGGCGGAAAGGTTTCTGGTGCTGGCGGAGGAGGATTTATGTATTTCATTGTTAAAGAGCCGATTCAGAAATTAACTTTGCTAAAGGAATTACAAAAAGTTGCAATTGATTATGAAACAACAATTTCGAAACTTCCTGTTCGGTTTGAAGACAGGGGCATTTACACTTGGAGGGCAAGAGAATGAATGTTTTGATTACAGGTGCAGGAGGATTTATTGGAAGCCATTTGATTGAATTTGTTGCTGAAAATTATCCTGATGTAAAAATTTACGGAACATATTACAATCCTACAGTTGACATTTCAGAGTATTCAGATAAGACAGAGGAAATGATTGAGTGCGATGTCAGAAAAAAAGAGGATGTTTTTTTAGCAATTAAAAAAGCAATGCCTGACAAAATTTTTCATCTTGCTGCACAGTCTTATCCAACAGTTTCCTGGAAAAAGCCAAGGCTTACAATAGATATTAATGTTAATGGAACAATAAATATTTTTGAAGCTGTCAAGAAATTAAAATTAAATCCAATTGTTTTTGTTGCATGCTCTTCAGCTGAATATGGATTAGTTACTCCAGAAGAAGTTCCAGTTAAGGAAACACATATTCTTAAGCCATTGCATCCATATGGGATTTCAAAAGTTGCACAGGAGAATTTGACATACCAGTATTTCAAGAATTTTGGAATAAGAACTATTGCTGCAAGAATTTTTAATACAACAGGGCCAAGAAAAGTTGGAGATGCTCTTGCTGATTTTTCATCTCAAGTTGCGAAGATTGAGGCTGGAGAGCAAGAGGCAGTAATTAAAGTTGGAAATTTAGAAGCAGAAAGAGATATAACTGATGTTCGCGACCAGATTCGTAGTTTCTGGCTGGCAACTGAAAAGGCGAAGTATGGAGAGGTTTACAATTTCTGCTCAAGCAAGGCAATTAAAATTCAATATATTTTAGACAAACTGATTTCAATTTCAAAAAATGAAATCAAAGTTGAGATGGACAAGGAAAAATTAAGGCCTAGTGATGAACCAATAATTCTAGGAGACAATTCAAAGCTTATTAAGGAAACTGGATGGAAACCAGAGATTGGAATTGACCAAACAATCAAGGATTCTTTGGATTATTGGAGGGGAAAAAATGAAAATAATTGAAAAATTTTTAATAAATATGAAAGAACACAAGGAAGTAATCAATCTCATTTCTGATTCAAAGTTAAATATTTGTGAGGCTGCAGAAGAAATGATTTCCTGTGTTAAAAGAGGTAATAAAATTATTACTGCTGGAAACGGCGGTTCAATGGCAGATGCGCAACATTTTACTGCTGAACTGGTTAATTCTTTTTTCAACAAGAAGAGAAAAGCGATTTCAGCAGTTGCTCTTGGAACAAATCCTGCAGTTGTTTCTGCTTGGTCTAATGACATAAATTATGATGAGCAGTTTTCAAGAGAACTTGAAGCTATTGGAAAAGAAGGAGATATTTTGTTTTTGATATCTACAAGTGGAAATTCTGCAAATTTATTAAGTGCTGCTAAACTGGCAAAAGAAAAAGGAATTAAAATAATTGGTTTGCTTGGAAGAGATGGAGGAAAACTAAAAGAATTTACTGATTTGAATATAGTTGTTCTTTCAAATTCAACACCAAGAATTCAAGAGGCACATTTATTAATATACCATACCTTAGCAGAAATAATTGAAGATGAAGTCTCAGAAAATTAAGCTTTCAATTGTAATTACTGCTTTTAAAGAGCCGAAAACAATTGGTAAGGCTATTAAGTCTATTATTAATCAGAAAATTAAAGATGAGTATGAATTAATTGTTGCTGCGCCAGATAAAGAAACCTCAGATATAATTAAAAAATATGAGAAGAAGCATAATCAAGTTAAGTATTTCAAAGACCCTGGCAAAGGAAAATCTTATGCTTTGAATTTGATTTTCAAAAAACTTAAAGGAGATTTTTGGATTTTTACTGACGGAGATGTTTACTTAGGCAAGAATGCAATTAACGAGCTTATTAAAGAATTTCAAAAGAAAAATGTAGGTGTTGTTTCAGGAAGGCCGATTCCACAGGATTCAAGAAAGACGATGTTAGGATACTGGTCCTGGCTGCTTTTTGAGGCTGGTGCGCATGAGCAAAGAAGAAGGCAGGCAAAAAAAGGTTTTTTAGAGTGTTCAGGGTATTTGTTTGGTTTTAGGAAAGGAATTGTGGATAAGATCCCGCTTGATGTTGCAGAAGATTCAGTAATTCCGTATTTGTTTTATGAAAAAGGATGGAAAATTGATTATGCTCCGAATGCTAAAGTTTATGTCAAAAATCCAGAGACGCTTGGGGATTGGATAAAGCAAAGAAGGAGGACTGCAAAGGCGCACGAGACTTTGGAAAGATATGTTGATATTTTAAGGGTTCCGAGGATGAAGTCATTTTGGAATGAAGTTAAATATGGAAGCTTTAGAGCATTGAGATATGTAAGGAATTTGAAAGAGCTTTTCTGGACATTTTTGCTTTTTGGATTTCGACTTTTGATCTGGATTTTGGTTTTTTATGACACAAAAATACGAAGAAAGAAATACACAGACAATTGGGAAAGGATTGAGAGCACAAAGTAAATTATTTTACAACTTCGAGTATATATTCTATGCTTGTAGCTGGAAAGTAAAAAAAGAAAAATCTTTCATAGATTTTTGGTGCGAGGTTTATTAGGAAATCAGGAATAATTGTAAGAATGTTAGTGATTATGCTAATAATTCCTCTATTTTTCCCAAAAAAGTTAATTCTTCGTTTTTCGATTTTGAATCTCATTTTTTTATTCATATGTGTTACGTAAATTCCTTTTTTGAAATTCTTTATGTCCCAATTGTCAAAAGAAGTATATGTAAATACATGTTTGTGTGTTAAGTCTCTGAATGTGAGTGCGGATGCGAAATACGGGACACTAATTTCGATTTTTCCACCTTTTTTTGTTATTCTCCACATTTCGTTTAGTGCTTTTATAACATCGTCAAGGTGTTCTAATGTATGATTAATAATTATTTCATTAAATTGGTCTTCTTTGAAAGGCCAAGGATATTTATTTAAATCAATTACTTTGTCAACTCCTTTGTTTTTTACAATGTCAACGTTAATATAATCTTTTTTTATATCTATTCCACATCCTAAATGTAGTTTTTTTGAAGATTTCATATTAATAGATAAATTCTTATAAATTAATAAGTTCTTTGTTTTGGTATGAAGATTAATTTGGAAAAATTGCAAGATAGTGCAAAAGCATTTTGGTCAGATAATTACAATAAGGTTTTTCTTGCAATATTAATTTTTGCGTTTGCAGTACGCCTGTTTTATTTTTTCAGGACTCTGAACCAACCGCTTTGGTGGGATGAGGCAGATTATGTTGCGATTGCAAAGCATATTGCTTATGGTGTTCCATATACAATTGATTCAATAAGGTTTAGTTTTTACAATTTGATTCATGCAGGCATTTTTAGGGTTGGCTTGGGAGAGAACTTTATTCGGTTTTTGAATGTTTTGGTTTCAATGGGGTCTGTTGTTTTGATTTACTTTTTAGGAAAAGAGATGTTTAACAAAAGAATTGCTTTGATTGCCTCTGCTTTGATGTCTGTTTTCTGGCTTGAGATTTTTTCAGTTACAAGAATTTTTATGGAAGTTCCAAGTGTTTTTGCTTGGCTTTTGTGTATTTTTGTTTTAGTTAAGTATGAAAAAACAGATAATGGGAAATTTCTTTGGATTCTTTCATTTTTGCTTGTTATAGCGTTTTTAGTAAAATTTAGTGCAGGTATTTTAATTGTTTCAGTTATAATTTACTTTTTAATAACAAGAGGACTTAATGTTTTTAAAAATAAGGATTTTTGGATTGCTGGAGGAATTGGAATTTTTGGGTTTGGAATATATTTTCTTTCTTTGTTTTTGTATTATGGTACTTTTTTTGAAGGCATGTTTAAGTCTTTATCTGGGCAAGGAGGAATTGGCGCGCCAGGACCAGATTCTTATTTGTATGTAATTAAAAATAATATTGGTTTTTTGTTTAGTTATTTTCCACAATATTTTTTTTTATTTTTTATATTTGGTTTAATGCTTGCTCTTTTCTCGCTTTTTATAGGATATGATTTAATAAAGAAAAATAGTAAAATTAAATTTATTTGTCTTTTGATGTTGTCTTTTTCTTTAATTTTTGTTTATCTTGTTTATGTAGGATCAGAAGATAATAGATATTTAATTGTTGTTTTTCCAATTTTAGCTTTATTTTTTGCATATGGTTTGGATTTTATTTATAGAAAAATTAAAGAGTTTATTTCTCCTGAGAAATCTGGCAAAATAATTGGCTTTATTTTTATTGCAGGAGTTTTGATTTTTGCAGGATTTTTTCAATTGCAAGAAGCAAACAATTTAATTAATTTAAAAACAGATACTTATTCTGAAACAAGAGATTCAAGTTTATGGATTAAAGAAAATTCTAATCCAGAAGACATTATTTTTAATGCCGCATTACCTCAGAATGTTTATTATTCTGAAAGAAAAACAATAACTATTAATGATTTGCAAAATACTACAGAGTTTGATGAAGCACTTGCAAAATACAATCCGAAATTTGTTGTTTTGACTTTTTATGAATTGAGAGAAAAATCTCAGTGGCAGATTGAATATTTCCAGAAAAAGCAAGAACAAGGCGTTTTTATTCCTGTTAAAGTTTATAAGAGAAACGGGCAGCCAATTATTTATGTTTTTGAGTATAATAATTAATTTTCTTTTATCTTTTCAAGTTCGAAATCTGCTGCTTCTTTTTCATTGTAGATTTTTATTTTTTTGTATTTTTTTAGGATTTCTTTTGTTTTAATTTTTCCTGACATTAGGTTTTTTATATTCTTTTTTAACTCCTTTGTATTTCCGATTGGTGCTATAATTATTGAATTATTGAACGTGCTCTTGTAATGAGGTAAGTTGTATGCAAGAACTGGCTTTTTTGCGACAATTGCTTCTGCAATTGCAAGTCCATAACCTTCTTCATAACTTGGAAATAAAAGGAATTTGCAGCCTTTTAGCAGAGAAAATTTTTCCTTTTCAGAAACAAATCCCAGAATTTTTATTTTAGTTTTAAGGTTTTCTGATTTTATTTTTTTGATTAGGTTTTCTTTTTCCTCTCCATCTCCAATAATTCCAACTGAAATGTTAAGGCTTTTTGCTGCTTCAATTATATCAAAGATTCCTTTTTGTTTTACAAGACGGCCTATGAAAATTGCGTCGAATTTGTTTTTAGGTTTTGCAGAAAATATTGCTTTATTTATTATTTCTGGGTGAAGATGGATGTTTTTTAGATTGTGTTTCTTTAGTTTGTTCTTCTCATTTTCGTTGTCTGTGAAAATTAAGTCAGCTTTTCTGCAAAGTTTTAAGGATAGTTCTTGCATTGCTTTTGAGATTTTGAATTGGATTTTTTGGCGAAGAGTTTTTGCTTTTCTGTTTCCAATTACATGATGGAAGTAAATAATAAGTTTCGAATTGAATTTCTTTTTGTGGGCAAGTGCCGGAAAAACATCGTATAAAAAAGGAGAGGAGGCAATTACTATGTCTGCAGGAGATTTTTTTGTTATTTTTCCTGCTTTTATTACACGCTTAAAATATTCCAGAAGAATTGAAAACAGCGATTTTGGAATTTTTGCAGAATAGGTTTTTGATTTTAGATTTTTTGTTAGGTATTTTTTTGCGGAAGCAGGGATTATAAATTCAACTGAATTTTTTATTGCCCAGTTTTTTGCAACATTGATTATGTGCTTGTCTCCTCCACTAATTCCTGAGAGATAGCCGTTGTTTATTATGAGAATTTTCATTTTTTTATTCCCCTCCAGGCGCCGATGTATTCTGTTGTTTTCAGGATTGCTGCTGCTATGAATAGAATTGGGTGGAAAATTATTTTCTTCCAATTCTTAAGAATTACATTTACAATGATATTTTTTGCGCTGTAGATTTGGGATTTTCTTTGCGGGTTTTTTTCAAAGAATTTTTTCATAGATTTTCCGTAGAATTTTTTTGACTTGTATGCTTTTTTTAATGTTAATTTTCCTTCATCATGAAGTATTTTTGGATTTTCTAGGCGACCAATTTTGAAACCTGCTTTTTTTATTCTAGAATGTATGTCCCAGTCTTCGCCAAAATTTAACTTTTCATCATAACCGTTTATTTTTGTAAATATGTTCTTTTTTACAAATCGAGCAGCATCTATATTTTCATTTCCAGAATAAAGAGATCTTTCAAATGAACGAACTTTTGACCAGAATCCAGTGCCTATTGATTTTTCATCAACACACAAAGCATCATATTTTTCAATTTTTTTGATGCATTCTGAAATTAAATTTTTTGGGAAGTACATGTCAGAGTCAATGTTGAAAATAAAATCTCCGCGAGCTTTTTTTATTCCAATGTTCCTTGCTTGAGTTCTTGTTGATTTTTTTGAAATTAGTTTTACTTTGAATTTTTTGCAGATTTGCGGTGTTTTGTCTTTGCTTAGATTGTCAACAACAATTATTTCTATTTTTAGATATGTTTGATTCTTAAGTGTTTTTATGCATTTTTCTATTGTTTCTTCATTGTTGTATGTTGGAATTACTATACTAACTAATTTCATTTTTCAGTATTTCTCCTATTTTTTTTATTCCAGGCAACACTATTGTTACAACAAACAGTAGAGACATTGTTATTAAAATAGCATTTGTTATTGATGCTAGAGATTGACTCATTAAGATTATTAAAATAATTTCAATAAGTGCGAAAACCGGGAAGATAATTGTCCCTTTCTTGCTTTGCTTTGATATGTTGTAATGAGCTATTAAATATGATATTGAAAACAAAGTCATTGCAAGACCGAATTTGAAAAGGTATTTTGCCATTGGAAGATATTCTTTTCCGAGCAGGAGCGTAACAAGCTGTGCTGGGAAAATCAAAAAGACAAATAAAGCTATTGCTGAGCCAAGAATTAGCAGTGAAAGTGCTTTTAGAACAAGCTTTCTTTTTTCTAACTTGCTCTTTTCAAAGAGCTGCGCAAACATGACTTTTATTACTGCAAAAGAACCGAAGAAAATTGTTTTTCCAAACAATGAAAGAGCAGCATAAAATCCTGCTTGCTCTGGAAGAAGGAAATGCTTTGCAAGAAGAATATCTACAGAGTACATTGCAGTTATTCCAATTAAAATTAGAGAAATGCTTTTTGATGAAGTTAGTATCTTTTTGGTGTTAATTTTCTTTGCTTTGTAAGAAAATATTTTTCTTATTGGAATAAAGGAAAGGATTGCTGTTATTAATCCTGCCATCAGAACAGCAACAAAGATTCCTGTTATTTTAAAGCCCAAAAAGAGAAACAAAAGAGCTAAGGAAAATTTAAGCAGAGATTCTGCTACTATATTTACACTAAGGGAAGTGAATTTCAATGAAGTCTGCATAAAGGCGCGGTTTGTCAGTGTAGGAATCATTGTTAAAATGAATATAAAGAATATAATTAAAGGTATAGTAGATGACAGCTTTAGGAAATTTGAAATTAAAGGAGTTAGCAAAAGAAGGATTAATGTGGATACTGAGAAAAATATTGCTGTGGTTTTTATTGAGAACTTAAAAAAAGATTTCAATTTTCCGAACTGCTTTTTAACTTTCAATTTTGAACCAAATGTTATTATTGATGTTCCTATTATTTCACTGGGGATTGTAAACAAATACATTATTGAAAGAATTGCTCCGACTTCCCCGTAAAATGCAGGACCAAGAAATCTTGCAGATACTAACTGAAACAAATAATTGAAAAAGTTAAAGATAAAGATACCTGTAATGAAGACAGAACTCATTTTCAACAGTTCTGAATAACTACTTATTATTTTTCTTAGCAATTTTTTCAATCTCATTGTAAATTTTTTCTGAATAATTTTCCCAATTAAATTGAGAAGCCCATTTTTCTGAGCTTTTTTCTAGCTTTTTTCTCAGATTTTTATTTTTTATTATCTCTTTTGCTTTTTGTTTTATTTGGTTATAGTTTTTGCATAGGTATCCAGAATAATTGTTTTTAATAGCATCTTTCAATCCCTTTACATTGAATGCAATAACTGGAGTTCCGCATTTATTAGCCTCAATTGCAGTTAGACCCCATCCTTCTCTTAAAGAGGGCATTATGAAAATCCAAGCTTTTTGGAATGCTTTTATTTTTTCATTTTCAGACACAAATCCCCGGAATTTTATTAGATTTGTTGCTTTTATTTTTTTAGTGTATTTTTTTAATTTTGGCAGGTGATTTCCTTGGCCAATTATCTCGCCGCAGATGTTTAATTCTTTACAAACATCAATCATTTTTTCAATGTTCTTGTAACTTTTTATTCTACCAACATACACAATTAGAGGTTTTCTGCTTTTTATTCCTTTAGATAATTTTCCAGAAATTCCACTATATGATACTGTTATATTTTTTTTCTTGAAACCAATTTTAATTAAATCTTTTTTTGTGCTGGGAGAAACTGCTATTGTTTTTGTTTTTTTGTAAATTACGGGCATTAATTTATTTTCTATGAAATATCCTAAATAATAAAACGGAAATCCTGGCTCTTTTATTTTAAACCAGAGTTTTCCCAGAACATGGTGCATAATCAGAATTTTTGGTTTTCTTGAAAAAATCGGAGTGAACCACGGAATTCCGTTGCAGTATTCTACAATGAAATTAGTGTTTTTTCTTAATTTGAAAATGTAGTAGAGTATCGCCCAGATGTAAACAGTTAATTTGTTTCCCTTTTCAATTATTTTTATGCTGTTTTTCCTGTCCTTTTTTGGGATGATGTTTTTTTGCTCAGAAGATTTGCTTTTTCTACAAAAATATGTTACTTGATTTCCTTTAGAAATAAGATATTTTGAAAGATAATATGCATTATGTTCTCCTCCACCTGCTTCAGAATCCTTCCAGGATTTCCAGTTAAGGACAAGAATTTTCATATTAAGATTATTTTTTTAAGCTTTAAAATTGTTTTTAATTTTCAAGCAAGCAGTATATTTTTCCTTTAACTTTTCTCAGTCCAGGAATTCTGAGTCTTGAAATTGGAGAATAAATTAATCTAAGTCGAAGAGTTGAGAGTGCCATTTGAAGCACTGCTTTTTTGTAATTGAATTTGCTTTTCCTGTCTGAATTTATCCAAGTAATTGGGTATTCCATTACTTTTGCTTCCTGCTTTTTCAGAAGATAGAGGAGATTTATATCCCACGCCCAATCTGTAATTCTTAACTGATTTTGTATTGGCTTTATTAATTTTCTTTTTATTATTTTTGAGCCGCATTGCGTGTCTCTGTAAGGAAGGAAAAACAGCAGCCGTATGTAATAGTTGAATCCGCGTCCAAGGAATTTTCTAAAAAGAGAAGAGCCAATGTTTTTTGATTGCGGAAGCCATCGAGAACCAATGACTACATCTGCGTTTTGCTTTTGAGAAAACATTTCATAAAATTGCTCAGGAGAAACAGATTCATCAGAATCTGTTATTCCAATGAATTTTCCTTTAGCTTTTGGAAATGCGCTGAACACTCCGCCGCCTTTTCCTCTTTTTTCTTTGGAAAAATTTGTTTTTATTTGCTTGTGTTTTTTTGCAAGTTTTTTTGCTATTTGCGGTGTTCTGTCTTTGCATCCGTCAACTGAAAGGATTATTTCAAAATCCAGTTTCTTTTTTTTAAATAATTTATAGTAATTCATAACAACTTTTTCAATTGTTTTTTCTTCATTATATGCTGGAATTATTAAAGATAAGTCCATTATACCACCCAAATTAATAATGAAAAGATTAATTCAAGACTCATAAGAAGATAAACTATTTGCTTTTCTGTGAAATCTCCTTTAATCATCCAGATGTGTGGAAGAGAATAGATTTTTGAATATTTTGACTTAATGTTTCCATTTGGGAGCAAGTAGCCAAGAGTTTCTTTTTTTAGTTTTCCGCGCATTTTCAATATGAATTCAATTACAAAAGGAATAGATACAATTAGTGCTGCTTTTTCCATGTTTCCCAGGATTGCGATTATTGCAAGGGATGCTCCGAGCAAGTAAGTTAGAGAGTCTCCAGCAAGAATTTTTGCAGGTGCTTTGTGGAATCTCCAAATTGCAAGCAGTGAACCAAAGACTGAAAATGCGAAGATGGCTGCTATATACCTTCCATGAACTGCAGCATAAAGTCCAAGCATTCCAGTGTAAATAATTCCAAGACCAGATGCTGTTCCATTAAGACCTTCAAGGAGATTAACCATGTTTGCTGCACCGAAAATAGCAAGAGGAACCAGAAAAAGCGGATAGAGAATTCCGAAATTTACTTGCCCAAGCAAAGGAACATTCATTGTTGAAGTTCCTGCAGATATGACCATTAAAGGGATTGCTGCTGGAATAACAATTATCATTTTAATCCATTGAGGAAGACGACCATTTTCATTTTCCTTGTATGCTGACTTGTCTTTTATTGATGCAAAGTCATCTATAAATCCTGAAATTGTTATTATTAAAAGAGTTAATAGACCTGCTAGAAGCGATATTACTGGCTCTGAGTTTTTTAGAATAAAAGTCTGAATGAAAATTACAGCAGATATGGCTGCGAATATTCCGACAATAACTGGTATTCCTGCTCCGCGAGCAATAAGCGGAGCGTTTTTTTTGTGAATGTCTTTTGCAGAGAGACCTATTTTATTAAAAAAAGAGATTGTTCTTGGTGTGAATGCTAAAGTGATTAAAAAACTTACTAATGCGCTTATGATTAATATTTCCGCCATAATATTTCATATTAGTAAAAATGCTTAAAAGGTTTTGTATTTAGCCATACACACTTCTTTTAATGTATTTGTTAGGTTCTTCCTTAACCCAAGAAGGATATGAAACTTCCCAAATTCTTATTGGACCAATAAGCCTTCCATTGTAAAGCCCGAGAGGTGTTTTGTCGTTGTAAACTTCATTGAAGTATGGCAGTTTTTGGTTTTTTATATAAAGTTCTGCAAACAATCCTCCATTAACTTTTGGAGACAAATAAAATGCTGTTCCTCGTTCATTAACATTTTCTTGTGAAAAGAATGGAGCAATTACAAAGCAGCCAGGGAAAGAATTTTCTTTAGATTCATAGTGCCTGCATTTTGAGTCATAGCACACGCATTCTGCAGGGAAAGAGTATTGCTGCCCGTTTCTGTACAAGTATGCTAGTGGATTTTCTGTCTTGTTGTTTCTTAAGTCATATGAAAGTCCAAGCAAAGCGTCTGCACCTTGCTCAAAAACAGTATTTCCGATTACATAATCCTTGTCAAGCCCCCATGCGCTTTGATATATATAACGAGTTCCGTTTCTTACTTCTTTTACATCTCTTAAGCTGAAAATTCCAATTGTACTTTCCCTATCTAGGTTTTCGTCAGAACCAATAAATGAGAAAGCATGATATTTTCCAATTTCCTCTTCAGAGTAAAGAAGATGAGTGACTTTGTGTGTCTTTAAGTATGCTAAATATTCTGTTTCGTTTTTTCCAGTCATAGCATATCTTCCAAGCTGATGGTTCCATCCCATAAGATTTCCACCATCTCCAACTGTTGTTCTTTTACCTTCTGTTTGTGTCCAGTAGCCATAATCCCACCAATGAGCAATTACAGAATCTTCAGAAGTGTTTTCTCTTAAGAAAGTCATTGAAGACTCCCATTGGCCAGGATAGCCAGAACCAGCGTATGAATTAAGTATGTAACTTGCTTTTGAATTGCTTATAATTATAATAATAAAGAGGATTCCAACCACAAACGAAATCCAAATTATTTTTTTGTTTGCCAGAGATTTTTCAATAAGTTTTGAGAAGAAAAAGGCAATTACAATCATTGCAAAAGGAGCCAGTGCAAATAAAAGTCGAGTGCTTCCTTTTGCGACAAGAAGGCTTACTAAAAAGAAGGAAAGAATAAATATGTTCTGCCATTTTATTTGTGAAAATTTTTCAAAGTTTGATTTGCTTTTTTTGTAAATGTAAACATAATAAACTGCAGCTCCTGCAAAGAGTAATATTAATAAATACATGTAAGAGTGGGCAAGAAAGTAACCAATTGCTTTTCTCTGGAAATCTCCAGAATAATTGCTTCCGATGAAAATCAAAAAGAAAATTGAAGTTATTGAACTGAAAACAACTGCATTTCTTTTTGAGTTTTTGAAAATGCAATATATCAGGAAAACTGCGCTTATGAATATTAAAAGAAAAGTTATTGTTCCAAAAGCGCTAGAAGACATCCATGAAGCTTTGATTTGCGGCACCATACTTTCAGAAACAGTTGTCTGAAATCTTGAAAGTCCAACACCAAAGAGGTTTTCTATGATTGTCTGCGGATTAAAAATGCCTGTTATAATTGAAATTAATAAAACAGGAATGCTGAAAATTATATAAATTATTGTTCCGTTTATTGAATTAGGCAGTTTTGTTTTTGACAAATATTCTTTGATTTTTGGATTTTTTGTTTGCTTTACAAATTGAGTTATGATTACAAAGCCAAGTGCTGCCAGAAGAATAAGATTATCTATTGAAGTTAAAGCAGAAATTTTGATTGAAAGTGTTGTTGTGAGAGAACTTAGCGGGATAAAAAGTAAAATAAATATGCTGCTGGAAATAATTTGCTTTTTGCTTAGAGTTGAGAGGAAAGAGAGAGTAAACAAAAATATTGCTAGTGAAACTGTTAAGAATTTTACTCCACCCCATGAAGCAGCCATAAGAGATGCGGAAATTGTAGACATTATTGAAAAAATAATTATTTTCTTTGCTTTTAGTGATTTGAATGCAAGGACAAAAAAATACATTGCTGCAAACATGAAAAGCATGGCAAAAGCTTCGTGGTCAGCAAATCCTGCACCAGTTCTATATATATAAGCAGGAATTGTTGCTAAAAGGGCTGTTCCAATTATTGCGGTTTTTTTATTGAAAAGCTTTGCAAGCATTAGAAAGAAAAATACAAAAGAGATTGCAGTTATAACTGGAGGATAAATTATGTGCCATTGTTTTTGTGTCATTGGATAAAATAGGTTTGCAATTTTGTAAGAATAAACAAATAAATGAGTTAAAACACTAAATTTTGCAGTTGGGTAGCCTACTGGAGAATAACGCATATAGTCAATTACTGGAAGAGTACCTTTCTCAAAAAGAGTTTGAGCATAGCGAAAGAAAAAGTAAGGGTCAAGACCGAGAAGGTATTTGTTTGCAAGATGCGGAAGATTTTGAATTCGAATGTAAACTCCTAAAATTATTGTGAAAATTATTGCGCCAATGCTTACAAATGGATTTTCAAGAAAATCTTTTCCTTTTGAGAATTTTTTTAGGAAATTTAATATTTTTTTCTTTCTTTTTTCAATTATTTCCTGATTTTGTTCGGGAAGTTCGTCCATTTCTTTATTTTTAGCTTTACATATAAAAAGATTATTTAAATGGAATTAAGGGTGAGAAAGTAACTTCTATTACTGCAGCCAGAATCAAAACTGCTATTGAAAAAAGAGTTAAGGTTAATGAATCGAGCATTACTTTTTTGAAATTATTATCCATAAATTCGTGACGGAGAATTGCAACAGAAATCAGTCCACCAGCAAGCCCGCCTAGGAAATAGCCAATCATTTCGAAAATTCCATGAGACATATACCTAAGTAACCCAAGAGAGAAGGCAGAGAAATACACTGCAATTCCTGGTAGGTTTGTTGTTTCTACAAGTTTTGAAATTAATGCTCTAGCTCCATTTCCAATTGCTGCTGAAACCACGCTTGCATTCCAAACAAGAATGAAAATTGCTCCTGCTCCGTAAATGAAAGAAAAGAGAAGACAGAAAATCAAAACCTTGAGATTGTTTGATAAAATTGCTGAAAAAAACGATACTGCTGCAGAATTTCCAGTTACTTGGCTGTTTATTTGATTTATTGTGTTAAGCTGAATTCCAAAAACACTTCCAATTAGAGAAGAAGGGAACACTATGAACCAAAATGAATAAGCAAAAACAAGGCCGAGAAACATAAAGCAAAAAAAAGGAATTGCTTTTTTGTGATGCCATTTTTCCTGCTTTTTGAAAACATCTTTTTCCTCGAATTTTATGAAACTTACCATTAAAGGCACTAGAGCAAGGACTGTGAAGAAAACAGAAGAGAGGCTTGCGTAATTTGGAAAAATCCAGTATCCAATGAAAATTCCAATTGAAGCATACAAAAAAGCCAGAGGCAGCATTTCTATTGGTTGCTTTTCTGCTGTTTTTATTGGAATTATTGATTCTAAAACCATAAATTAATTGTAGTAAGAGTATTATTTAAGCTTTCTTAGAGCAAGAACAAAGCTCGCAAAAAATTGAAATTTTGGAAAAAAATTTCATCAAAAGAACAATGACTTAAATAGGAATTAGCGGACTGATGAACGCCTCTGCAAACCCTTTAGAAAAGTGTTTGCATTCCCAAATGCTTTTTTCTTTTAGAAAAAGAAAAACCCGTCCTAAAAAGAAAACTAATTTAGAGGTCTTCCAACCCCAAAGCCCCTTTTAGAAAAAGCGGCTGCGGAAAAGAAAAAAGCCCCTTTTAGAAAAAGCGCTGGCGGAAACTTTTTGAAAAAATTTCATCAAAAGAACAATGACTTAAATAGGAATTAGTGGACTGATAAAGGTTTCTATAAGTGCGGCAAGGATTAGAAGCCCGACAGAAATTAGCATTAGCAGGAGGGCGTCCATTAAAATTATTTTGAATTTAGGACTCATAAATTCGTGTTTTATAATTGCAATTGAAATCATTCCTCCAGCAAGCCCACCAATAAAATATGCTCCGATTTCAGGAATTCCATGTACAATATATCGCAAGAGTCCAAGAGAGAAGGCAGAGAAATACTGACTAAGAGTGTTTGCTCCAGTTGCTGCTGCGTAACTGCTTAAAAGACCTCTAATTGAATTTCCAATTGCAATAGATACAACACTGGCGTTCCAAACAAGAATGAAAATTGCTCCTGCTCCATAAATGAAAGAAAAGAGAAGACAGAAAATCAAAACCTTGAGATTGTTTGTAAGTATTATGCTGAAATAAGATATAATGTTTATTGCATTTCCAGTTAGATGGGACACATTGCTGTTTATTGTGTTTATTGTGTTTATTTGGGAATTGAAAAGAAGATTTACCATATTTGTTGGCAGAACAATATACCAAAGAGTGAATGCAAGAACAAGTCCAATTGTTAAGTATGTCATAAACAGGAAGAATTTTTTGTGGGTTTTGAAAGGATTTGATGTTTTTTTATTTGGTTGAGATACATAGTCAAAAACTATTTCCTTTAAAATTGCTTCTGCTTTTAGTTTTTCAAGTCCGATTAGGCCAAGCATTAGAGGAAGGCAAGCCATTACTGTGAAAAAAATTAGAGTCATGCTAGCTTCTGTTGGGAAAAGCCAATAAGCAATGAACAAGGCTATTGTGGCATATATGAAACTTGTAGGAAGAATTTTAATCGGCCTTTCCTCAGCAATGTTTACTGGGATTATTGACTCTAAAACCATTATATAAAACTAAAACTTATTAGATTTAATGTTTATGTTTTTTTAGATACTTGAATCCCTTTCAAAAAGGTCTGAACAAGTTCAGGCGTGAATTGTAATAAAGAGTTCACTTCTTCACCCCAAACATATTTATAACAAAACTATTAAATATATACACAACTAGATAGATAATATGAATAATATTAGAAGAGTTCCTACTGGAGTTCCTGGTTTTGATAATTTAATTCAGGGGGGATTTTATCCTGGTAGTTTGAATATGATTAGCGGAGGTCCTGGAACTGGAAAAACAATTTTTGCACTTCAGTTTATTTATTATGGCGCAATTAGTTACGGAGACAGAGGCATTTACATTTCCTTTGAGCAGACAAAAGAGGATTTGATTGAAGATGCAAGAAGTTTTAATTGGGATTTTGAACAGCTTGAAAAATTAAATCGAGCTAAAATTATTTTTCATTCACCTTATGATTTGAAGAAATTTTCAGACAACCTTATTGATGAAATAAGAAGCTTTCAAGCAAAAAGAGTTGTTTTTGATTCATCTTCTGTTTTGGGATTGGCTATGGGAAATTCATATGAAGTTAGAAAATTTCTTTTTGAAATGCAGAGAGTTGTTAAGAAAACAGGAGTTACAGCACTTTTGACTGCAGAAGTTACAGAGTCTGGCTCAATTGATTCTAGTGGCGGAGGCTCTCTTTCAAGGTTTGGTGTTGAGGAGTTTATTTCTGATTCAGTTACAACATTGCATTATGGCGGGTTGGGCGGAGATACTGACAGAATGATTCGGGTCTTGAAAATAAGAAGAACAAAGCAAAAAAGAGATTTGATTCCAATGCACATAACAGATGATGGAATTATTGTTAATTTTGAGCCAGAGCAGCAAGAGGCAGACTTGTCTGCAATAGGCAATTCAGAGCAAGATTTTCAATAAATTCAAGCAAATACAGCAATGCTTTTATTTCTTTATTTTAAAGTAATATTATGAAATTCAGCAAAAGAATAAGCACAAGAAAAGCCTTGAAAATGCAGTCTGGAAAAAATGTTGTTCTTGCTGGCTGGGTTGAAAAAATAAAATTTTTAGGAAAGCTTTCTTTTATAACTTTGAGAGACCGTGAAGGTAAAATTCAGCTTACTTTTTTGAAGAAAAAATTTCCAGATTTTGAAAAAATAAAAAATCTTACTGTTGAGTCAGTTGTTCTTGTTGAAGGAGAAGTTAAAAAATCAAAACTCAAATCTGGTGCAAATGAAGTTGTTGTTTCTAAAATGGATATTTTAAACAAGGCAAAAACTCCATTGCCGATATCAATTCACGATAAAAATATTGAAACCGAGTTTAGCAAAAGGCTTGACAATAGGTTTTTGGATTTAAGAAATTCGAGAAATCTTGCAATATTTAAGATAAGACAGGAAATCTTTTCTGCTTTAAGAGAATTTTTCAGAAAAGAGGATTTTATTGAAGTTCATACCCCAAAAATTTCAGAGTCTGGAGCAGAAGGTGGTGCAACTCTTTTTGCTTTTGATTAT
This sequence comes from Candidatus Pacearchaeota archaeon, assembly GCA_017608025.1. GTDB lineage: Archaea > Nanobdellota > Nanobdellia > UBA10117 > JABICX01 > JAFCGM01. Next base: position 108,307 of record JAFCGM010000004.1, on the reverse strand, counting down.
TTTAATAAAAAAGCCTATTTGTCTCAGAGTCAGCAGCTTTACAAGCAGATAATGATGGCTGCAGGGTTTGAGAAAGTTTTTGAAATAGGTCCCAGTTTCAGAGCTGAAAAATCACATACAATTAGGCATGTTGCTGAGTTCTCACATTTGGATGTTGAAATGTCTTTTATAGACTCGTATGAAGATGTTTTTTCTGTTGGAGAAAGAATGCTGGTTTATGTTTTGAGGAAAGTTAAGAGAGAATGCAAAAATGAACTTAGGGAGCTAGGAGTTAAGATTGATGTTCCAAAACTTCCATTTCCAAGAATAAAACATTCAGAAGCAGTTGATTTGCTTAAAAAGTCTGGAGTCAAAGTGAAAAAAGGAGAAGAACTTGACTTGGAGAAGGAGAAAATTCTTGGAAATATTGTGAAGAGCAAATACAAGACAGATGCTTATTTTATTTCTGAACTTCCGAGGAAAGAGGGAAAATTTTACTGGATGATGGATAAGAAAGTTGGTTTTGGAGGAGATTTGGAATACAAAGGGCAAGAGATGTTTACTGGAAGCCAGAGAGAGCACAGGTATGATGTTCTTGTAAAGCAAATAAAAGAAAAAGGAATGAATCCGAAAGATTTTAAGGATTATTTAATGCCTTTCAAATATGGAATGCCACCTCACGGAGGTTTTGGTTTGGGAGTTGACCGTCTTACAATGATGATTTGCGGTCTGGGAAACATAAGAGAAGGAATTTTATTTCCAAGAGATACTGAGAGGTTGACGCCGTGATTATACAAATGTTTAAGAATACGCTTATTGAATTTTATTTATGGTTGAATATCTTAATCCTGAGGATTATGAAGTAACTAAATGTGGGTTTGGAGCAATTCCAATTCCAGACGAGGTTCTTGGATTGCCTGCTGAAATTAGAAAAGATCCCGAGATTTTTATGGATGTTGTTAGAGATTATAAAAATAATAAAATCTCAACGTATAGTGGTTTAATCTATCAGCTATTTTTGAGTAAATCTGATGAGACGTTAGAATCGCGCATTACTGCTTGTCATGATATTTTAACCTTTGATTTTATTACTAATACTTTTAATTTTACATATGTTGTTGATAAGAAAAATATACGTCTGCATAACCCAGAGAATATAGATATAATCCGCTTTATGCGAGATGTTACTGTTTCTTATCTTAATAAACTTCTTGAGAAAGTTTAGAAATCTCCTAAATTAGCTTGGAAGTCCTTAAAGCGAAGGGACCCACGCTTAGCGCACAAACATTTGCATTGTTGTGCACTGAATTAGAAATCTCCTAAATTAGCTTGGAACTTTTCACAGGAATCCCTTTAGAAAAGGTCTTCCAACCCCAAACTAGAAATCTTCTAAATTAGCTTGGAACTTTTCACCTTTGAGTCTTTTGTATGTTGCCCAGCATTTTCTTATATAAGGTTCAAGTTCACTTAAATGCTCTTTTAATGCTTTTATTGTTATTTCATCTGAAGGGTATCCTGAGCCAATATCTATTTTTGTTTCTTTTTTTATTTTTTCAATTTCCTTGTCGCGAGTTACTTTTGCTAGAATTGAGGCTGCACCAACAATAATGTGGTTTGTATCTGCTTTATGTTCACTTGAAATTTTAGGTTTGCAGTTTTTACATAGTTCTTTTATTGTTCGGCCAAATTTTTGCTCATCAGCAGGTTCTGGAGAATCTACAATTACTTTGTTAGGTTTCATTTCCATAATTATTCGAGCAATAGTTTTTGCTTCAAGGCGATTTAAATTTGTTCCATTTGCGTTGTTAGAATCAATTTCTTGCGGAGATATTTTTACAATTACATATTTATATTTTGCAATTATCTTTTTGAAGAGTTCTTCCCGCCGTTTTGGAGTTAGTAATTTAGAATCTTTTATATGAAGCTTTTTTAATTCTTCTAGTTTTTTTTCTGAAGCGCAAACACCTGCAAGAACCATTGGTCCGATAATAGGTCCTCTTCCAGCTTCATCAACACCGCATGTTTTCATTTTATTTTTTTGATGAATTTCTCCTTGTAAGTAGCGGGAGAAGGATTCAAACGGAATCCCTTTGAAAAAGGTCTTCCAACCCTAAACAGCCCTTTTAAAAAAGCACTATTTCATAGGCACGAACTACGTTCGTTTCTGGCGGAAAACCTTCAGGGATGTTTTCCAACCCAAAAGGTTTATTGAATTTCTCCTTGTAAGTAGCGGGAGAAGGATTTGAACCTTCGACCTTCGGGTTATGAGCCCGACGGGCACTCCAGACTGCCCCATCCCGCTAATAAATTGTATTAAAAAATTGGGTTTATAAATCTTTTTTTTATGTAAAACTTATTCTTTCAGAAGTATTTCAATTATTTTTGCAAATGCTGGCCGAGTTATTAATACGCCAGCAGTGATTCCAATTATGGTTGTGACTGCAAATCCTTTCAAAAGACCTGTGCCCATTAAGTAAAGAGGGCCCATTGCAACAAGAGTTGTGAAATATGCTGCCATTATAATGAAGAATGCGTTTTTTATTTTTTGCTTCCACGAGGAGTCTATTTCACCTCTTAAAACTTCATCAGTTATGACAATTTGATCATCTACTCCTGTTCCAATTGTTGCGAGAATTCCGGCAATTGCTGCAAAGTCAATATTCCATTTTATTACAGATGCAACTCCTAAGATGATTATGATTTCGGAAATTCCAGTTATTAAAATTGGTATTGTTATCTTTAGTTTTCTGAATCTCAAAAATACTACTGCTCCGACACCAAGAAGGGCAATTCCGAAAGATATGAAAGCATATTTAAGAAAATTGCTTCCTAATAAAGGACTTATTATATCCACTTTTGAAATTTCGAGCTTTACTGGCAATGAGCCTGTTATAAGCAGAGTTTGCATTTTGTTCATTTTATTAATTGCATCATTTATTGCTGCTTGCTTTGTTTGGCCTATTCCTGGACCAGAGATTGTGATTGAAGTTGTTGCTTCACCTTTTAGTCCTGCAGCGATGTTAAGGGATTCAACAAGGGAATTGTCAAGATAAAGGTCAATTTGCTTTGTAAGGTAGTTTTCTTCTGTTTTAGAATCATATTCAATTGGAATTGTGGATGTAACTTGTGCAAATTTTTCAGCACTTTTAGGAGTTATGTCTATTCTGAAATTGTAGCGACAGAACCATTGCCCAGTTTCAGACTGACCACAACTTTGCAGAGCAACACCTGAACAAGAAGTGTCTCTGCAAACTGATTTTATATCCTGTCCACCAACAAAAATTGTTTTATTTGCTATTTTTGCTTCAAACTTTCCTTGGTTTGACACAAGGTCAATTACTTCTTCTCTGCTTGCACCAGCGATTTCAATTAAAACATACTTTTGACCTGAAATGTCGGTAACAGATTTTACGGTTATGTCTTTTAAGCCATAGACGTTCATTCTTTCTTCAATTAATGCCAGAAGGTCTGAAAATTGCTGAGAAGTTATGTTTTCATTTGGCTTTAAAATTACTCTTGCGCCGCCAATTAAATCAAGGCCTTTTTGAATTTTTGTAAATTCAACTTCTTTTGTTCTTATTTTAGAAGACATGTTTTTCTCAGCAAGAACTTTGTATTCTTCTGTTTTTTTGAAAATTAATCCTTGCTGAGTTTTTATTATGATTATGTCTTTTGGTTCAAAAGAATTTAGTTTTTTATTAAACTCTGAGATGTTTTCTATTTTTTGGTTATTAATTTCATTTATTATTTTTCCAGAAGACAATCCTGCTGCTTCAAATGTTGAGTTTTTTTCAATATAGGTTATTTCAATGTTTCCGTTTGTTGAATCCTCTATGTTAAACATGGACCAGATAGAAAGTATCAGTACTGCTAGCAAGAGCCAGATTTTCCATGATGAAAATATCTGCTTTATTTTTCCCATTTTTTTGACCACCAGCTTAGTATTCCGGCGTTTTGTATCCAAGTGTTTATTGAGTCAACAAGGATTCCAATTATAAGGATTAGCGTAATTGATTTCAAAATTTCTGCAGGAGAAAAAAGGAAGATACAAAGCAGAGCCACGATTGTTGTTGCTTGCATTGTAAGGCCGGTTTTCATTGCAGTGAAAATGCTTTCAAAAAGATCTTTTTTTCTTTTTACAACTTTTGTTGTTAGGAGAATGTTTGAGTCAACAGAATAACCAATTAACATTAGAATTGCTGCAATTCCTGCTGTTGAAAGAGAGATGTTTAATATGTTCAGCACAGTTAATGTTATTATTATGTCAGAAATAGCTGAGAGGACAATTGCTACTGAAGGTATAATTTTTCTAAAGTATATAAAAACAACAACTGAAATGAATAGAAAAGCGAAAATCATTGCTTTTATTGCGCTGCTCCAAAATGCAGAGCTTAATGAAGCGCTTGTTTCCTCAATGCTATAGCTTCCTTCCTGAAATTCAAAGCTTGTAGTTTTGTGGATTTTTGATTTAAGGTCTTCAATAGAGTAGTAGTTTGATTCAAAAGAATAGCCTAGAATTTCTGTTGTTCCTGCTGCTTTTATTTGCCGAACTTTTGTGCTTTCAAATTGTTCTTCGAGTTCCTTTACATTGAAATTTTCGTTTGTATTTATTGTAATCATTACTCCTCCGCTTAGAGAAACATCTTTTTGAATAAATTCTCCAGTTGAAGCTTTTACAAAACCAAGATATGCAACTGAACTTAAAAGAATTATAAGAGGAATTATTGCTAGAATCTTATATTTTTTTTCATAAAAATTTTTTATTGAGTTTAATATATTCATTTTTTTAAAATACAAGCGAATTGTTTTAAATGTTTTTGTTTGTTAGGATAAAGGTTATATTTGTTTATTTTTTTTTAATAGATATGGATAAGGACTTTTCAAAAAAGAGAAAATTCTTTTCTGTTATTTCAATAGTGATTCTTATTATTATTTTTGTTTTTGGTTTTACTGTTGAGATTTTTTCAAATGCAGAAGAGAAATCAATTCAAACATTTTTCAGTGGTACTTCAATTGTTTCTTTGTCTGCTGCTTTGCTTTTAATCGGCCTTTTTTCATGGATAATTGCTTCTAGGTTTCTTTTGAAAGAAAGAACTTTTTCTAGAAATAAAAGAAAATGAAATTGCTGATTGATTTTTTAGGGAAAAAATATTTAGTTAAGAAAAAAGGAAAATTTTCAACAAAGCATGGAGAAGTTTCTGTAGATTCTAAAAATGGCAAGACAAAAAGCCATCTTGGAAAGGATTTTTACCAGATTGATGCCAATTTTTCTGATATTTTGAATAAATGCAAAAGAGGGCCGCAAGCAGTTCTTCTTAAAGATTCTGCTTTGATTGCTGCTTTTACTGGAATTGGCAAGAATTCCAAGGTTGTTGATGCAGGAACTGGCTCTGGGTGGCTTGCTGCTTATCTTGCAAAAATTGTTTTTCCCAAAAAAATTGTTTCATATGAAAAAAGAAAGGAATTTATTAAAATTGCAAAGAAAAATTTTGAGCTGCTGGGAATAAAAAATGTTCAGATAAAAAATGCAGATGTTTATAGTGAATTAAATGAGCGGAATATTGATTTGCTTGCATTGGATTTGCCTGAGCCGTGGAAAGTTGATATTTTAAGAGTTAAAATTGGTGGATATGCTGTTGCTTATTTGCCGCAAATGACTCAGGTAGTGAAGTTTGTTAATTTTGCAGAGGAAAAAGGATTTTTGATTGAGCATGTTATTGAAAATCCAATTAAAGAGTGGAAAGTCAAAGGAGATATCGCAAGGCCAAAGTTTCAGCAGTTAGGTCATACTGCTTTTTTGGTTTTCGCTAGAAGAGTTGAGTAAATCTTTTCTTTCCACAACTCAGAAATCTGATAATTTTACTTGCCCTTCTTTTATTGAAACTGGATTGATATGTTTTATTTTTTGGCCAACTTCTTGCTTGATTTTTTTTGCAATTGCCACAGATTTTATTATTCTGGCGATTTTTTCTGGCTCTGCTTTTTTTATTTCAGAAATTGTTCTAATTCCATTGTTGTAAAGGAGCCTTGCCCTGAATCTGCCGATGCCACGAATTTTAACAAGAGGCAAAAGTTCCTCTTTTATTCCATTCTTAATTCGAATTCTAAGCTTGTTTATTTTAGAGTATGAATCTTTTTTGTTTATTATTTTAGCCAATTCACTCATTGCATAAAGTAGCCAATTACTGTTATCAATTTTGTATTTTAGTTCTCCGGGACGGATTCTATATAAAAGCATTATATCTTCTTCTGATTTTTCTGAAATCCAGTCATAAAGAAGATTGGCGGTTTTTACTGAGTCAATGAAAAAATCATAGTTATAATCCCATTCATTTGGCAGATTTGTCAATAAGTTTTCTTTATGCATTAGAATAAGGTCTTCTATCTTTTCCAAATCTTTTGCTTTTGCTCGAACAAGTGGACGCATTTCAAGAGTGTTGCAAACCAACTGCAAAAATGTAAAAGTATTTCCTTTTTCCATTTTCAATGCATTAATCATTTTTATTGCAGTTTCAGGATCAATGTAAAGCTGAGAAACACGCTTTCCAAGCTTTGTCGCTTCCAAATGATTTTTTTCTTTTATAAATGAATTCTGCTTCAGGGTTTTGAGAACAGAAAGGATTTTGTCTTCAAATGTCCAGTCATCGCCGAATTGGAAGCCATAAAAAGTGCTCTTAAAAAACTTCAAAAGGCCTTTTCTGTCTGCAACAATGTTGCTTGCTACAAGGGCAAGAATAACTTGCCGTAAAATAGGCTCTACTGCAAGTTTACTTAAAATAGGTTCAGGTTTTCCATTTATATATTTCTTTTCAATAATTTCCTTTTCTGCTTCTGTTTTTGCAATTGATACTGCGAGGCCTTCTTTTGATTTTGACTGCGGTCTTCCAGCTCTGCCAGTCATTTGATGATATTCAAGCACAGGAATCCATGCATTTCCAAATCTTTTTGAAAATCTTTTCAAAGATTTCATTATAACAATGTCTGCTGGAAGATTAAGTCCCATTGCTAAAGTAGGTGTGCAAAAAATTGCTTTGACTTTTCTTTTTCTAAAGGAATTTTCAATTAGTTTTTTTTGAGAATTTACAAGACCTGCATGATGAAAAGCTACCCCTTTTTCAATGCATTTTGCCAGTTTTTTGCATTGTTTTGTTGGTTGTGGCAGGGCGGAAAGTATTTTTGATTTTTCGTCTTCAAGGTTTGAGTTAAAGATTGCGCTTGCTTTTTCTGCAGAGGATTCTGCTGTTTTTTTTGTTGGACAGAAAACAAGCATTTGCAAACCCTTTTCTTTGAAGTACTTTACAAGTGAAAAAAGCTCGTCCTTTTCAAGACTTATTTTCTGAGACTTTTTCAAAGTTATTTTGTCTTCAAAAAATACTGCTTGACTAAGCTTTACAGGACGCCATTCATCATAGACAAGCTCTGCATCTAGCCAGTCTGCAAGCTCGCGAGGATTTCCAATTGTTGCTGACAAAGAAATTACCTGAATGTTTTTTATTCTTTTTTTTAAGGCAGTTATTAGCACTTCTAAAGTTGGTCCGCGAGATTCATCATTCATTAAATGGATTTCATCAATTACTGCAATGTTTATTTGGGAAATCCATGATGCATTATGCCGAATTAGAGAATCCATTTTTTCAGATGTTGCAATTATTAAGTCCTTGTTTTTCAGCCAAGGGTCTTTTGAGTCAAGGTCTCCGATTGAAATGCCTATTTTAATTCCTATTTTTTCATATTTTTCTTTAAATTCATCGTATTTTTCTGATGCAAGGCTTTTTAGAGGGACGATGTAAATGGCTTTTTTTCCTGTTTTCAGAATTGAGTTTATTGCAGCAATTTCAGCTACAAGAGTTTTTCCTGAGGCAGTGGGGCTGCAAACAAGAATATTGCTTTTTTCAAGAAGACCTTGCTTTAATGCTTTTTTCTGACAAGGTCTAGGAGAAAGGTTTTTTATTTCTTTAAAAAGCGCAGAGTGAATTTTTTTTTCAAATGAGGAAAAGTCCATAATATTAAATGAAGGTTTTGCATTTTAAGATTTATATAACTCCAGAATACATTATTTTCGGAGATTCATATGAAATACTAATTTTATTTTGTTCAAGAATTGTGCAGTTAAAATCTGCTTTTGAGCCTATGCTTTCTTTAGAATATATGCAGAAGTTATGTGTTTTGTCTGCAATTTCTGTATACGTTTTGTTAAATTCGCCAGAAGGCATTGCTCGACTGTAAGATGCTGTGTATGGATAAAATGCGTTATAAATTATGTAATATTTTTTGTTAGGTTCAATTTCAAAAGCAATATCGCAGAGTCCTATTCCAACAGAAACAGTATCAGAATCTATTTCACTTTTTGCTGAATTTAGAACTACAATGTCTTCTTCGCAAGCAAATCCTGAGGATATTTCAAAATTTTCTATTTTAAGGCGGCCAGTTTCATTTGAAGCTGAGGAAATTTTCATTTGGCTTTGCCAAGTGTAGTTCCAGAAGTTTCCTGAGTTTTTTGCTTCAATTAATTTCATTATTTCAGAATTATAGTTTATTTCAGAGAAATGTGTTGATTGCACAGCGCTTTTTGGAAATCCCAAAAGAGTTAGCATGAAAAGAAGTATTATTGCTATGCTTATCATGAAAAACTCTGCTTTTTTTGATTTTGTTTTCATCACATTTTCCTCTGTCCGTTTCGCCCGGACTGTGCGACAGCGACCAAATTTTAGTTATAAAGGTCACTTATTTTTCATTACACTTTCCTTCAAGTCCTTTTAGCCAAGGGACACACTCAGCCGCAAAATCGGCTAGGGCTAAAGCCCAAGGCGGAACTAAGTTCCTTCTGGCGCTATCTTCGGAAACTTTTGAAAAAGTTTCATCAAAAAATAAGTTTCCTCGATAATATATTATTATTCATCACATTTTCCTCCAAAATAATATTTTTATTGTTTCTCCTGTGCTTATTTTTGCTTCTCCGGAAAATACATTTTTGTTTGTGTTGAATGAGTATGAGCAATTTGAGTTCTGAATAAGACTATCTGTGGAGTTTAGTATGTAGCAGCTTGAATTTATAAAAAACATTTTAAGTTCGAAGCTTGTACCCATTATTCTTTCTGAACTTGTTTTTATGTTGGGAATTGATGAAATATTTACTTCCCGAGTATTAATTAAAGAATATATTAAGCTATCTGTATCAATTTCAGAAGTATCTTGTTCAAGGCTTGAGAACGAGTTTGAAAAGTAGAATAATATAAGCGCAAAAGCCACTGCACAAAGCATTGTTTCCATTATGTAAATAAGAGATTTTTTTGATTTTATTAATTCCAACTTTTCGCCTCTATATAAGCAATGAATTTTTCATTTTCAGTTGACTGGATTATAACATATTTTCCTTTGCTGCATTGCTTTTTCTTTTCAATGTTCTGCGAACCGTAGTTGCCGTTTAATCTGAAAGTGTTTTCAAGGAACACTGGGAACATTTTTTCACCTTTTAAATCACTGAATTCAAGAGTTTCAAAGTAAAGATATTCTTCATTTGAATCAACTGAAAAAATCAGGCAGTCATAATCTGTTTTATTTAAGTTCATTGTTATTGACATTTTTCCAGTTTCAGCAGATGCAGAATCCTCTGCTTCAAGAGTGCCGGAATTGCAGCCGCTTTCAATAATATTGACAGATGAGGACTTATTAAAAGTGTTAATTATCAATTTAAGAGTGGCTTTTGCCGACCCATTTGCATAAACTTTTATTTGGTTTCCTGACATACGTATTATTTTTGCTGCTGTTCCGTTTGGATATTCTGTGTCTGTATCTGTTTTGTTTAGAGGAAGCTCTTTAATTGTGTATTGGAGCTTGAATGGAAAAAATATTTCATTTGAGTTTTTGAAAGCAATATAATCTGTTTCAGACATGCTTTCCCATTTTGAGTAATTTATTTTGTTTATTCCAAAATTAAGATTAATTTTTTCAGTATTTCGGCTTTCTGTAGAGTATTCTAAAATTTGGTTTGCCTGCAAGCAAGCAGTGTTTTTCTCAAAAATAGCAATGCTTTCTGGCCCGAGAGAAAGCATTAATTGAAACAAGAAAAGAGCCATTACTAGGAAAACTGCAAAACTTACTATATATTCATATATTGACTGCGCTTTCATCAGGTGACTTTAATTGACAGTTCTGACTGAACTGTTTCTTTTTTATACGTAAGTGTAACAATTACTTTATGTATTCCCTTTTGCGTAGGCGCTTTTATATTTGTTGAGAATTTTCCGTTTGAGTCTGTATATTCCCGTTTTATTGTTCCATCAGGAAGAACTATGTCAATAGGGTTGTTTGATACTGGCTCAGTCTCATATCTTGCGTAGCCTGTAATTATTACAGATTCTCCAATTTCAACAGATGGAGGATATAAAGATACTTCAAGGGACAAGTGGGAAGGAAATATAAATATGAAAAACAATAATACTGATGCTGCGACCATAATTACTACATGCTTGAATCCTGCAATTAACTTTTCTTCTGAAATCTGGCCTGCTATGAATCCTGCGCAAATACCTTCAATTAGCGCCATCATGAAAAATAGGTTTTTGAAGTAATTTATTCCAATTGATTCTGAAGTTGCAGAACCAAGTTCAATTCCACTGAAAATTCCCATTTTCTGAATAAACAAAATCGGAGACAGAATTTTGAAAAGCCCTACAATTACTCCAAGGAAGATGAAAAAGACAATATACATTATTATTATTTGCTCATACATTGTTGCTTTTTTCTCAGCTTCCATGTCTTTTAGCATAATCACATCATCGCCAAGAGAATTTAGAGTTGTTTTTAGTTCGCCGCCAGTTGTGAATGCTTCAAGAATCAAGTTATTAAGGCGAGAAATTAAATTGCTTTTTTCAAGAAGTTTTGTGAATTTATTCCAAGCTTCAGGAAAAGGTAAGTCCCAGCTCAAGTAAATGTCAAGTTTTTTCAAGTATTTGCTAAGTTTTCCATAGTTGTTTTCAGCGCTTATAGCAATTGCTTGTGGAAGAGTCATTCCTGATGAAACGCTTTGTGCAAGGTCTCTGAGAAATGCAGGATAATGCTTTTCTGCATTGGATATTTCCTTAAATTCAATAAAGCTCATAATTAGGAAAGGAAGGAAAATTAGAATAATTCCTATTGATGCAATTGCAATAATTGTTGTTGTTTCTGCATTCAGAAGATATGCTGCAAATGAAAGAAGAAAAGGAATAGGTATGCTTAGAATAAAGATAAGTATCTTTTTTTTGTTTTTTCCAATTTCCTTTATTTTCAAAAATTCTTTTATTTTGACCATGGTGACATGCTTTTAACTAATAGTATGAATCCAACTGTTACAATCGGCAGTCCGAAAAACACAACAGCCATTTGCATTGTTTTGATTAAAACCACTGACATTCCTCCGATTGTGCTCATCAAAGAGGAAATTACAATGAAAAAAACAATGCCAACAATAATTACTGTTATGTAAACATTCATAAAAACTGAAACAGTTTCACTGAATTTTTTTAATTTGCGCTTGTAATCTTGGATAAAACCAATTGATTTTTCCTCTAAAAATTTTCCAAGCTCTCCACCAACAGTTACTGTATTTCTTATCCCAGACAAAAGCTCGTTCCATTCTTTTGACGGAGAACGCTTTATTGCCCGATTGATTGCTTCAGGCAAATCAAATCCAAGAAGAGTTATGTCCTTGCTTATTTTTTTGGCTTCTTCTGCTATTATTTTGTAGTTTTTGAAATTTCCAAGCATTCGAAACATTTCATGGGCAGGGAAACCTGATTTTGAAATTGTTGATAAGTAAAGAGAAGCAAAAGGGAGCTGGTTGTCTATTCTTGATTTTCTGTCGCTAGAGACAAGAAAAGGGTAGTAATAGGCGAACAAAGCAAAGCCGAGAGAGACAATTATGTTTCCAAATATAATTATTGGAGCATATTCTGATATGTTTTTAAGAAAAAAGAAAATAAAAAACAATGAAATTATTAATGAAATAATTAGAAAAAACACAAAAACCATTATTATGAAAGAAGCATATTTTTTGTAGTCAACATCCATTCCTGCTGAAACCAGTTTTTTTTTCAAAGGGAGAAAAACAGAATCAAGTATGTGCGTAAGCTTACCGAAAATTGAAAATGAAATATCGTAAACTCTATCCATTATTCATTATTCCGTATAATTTTTCAGGATTTGTGTAGTACATTTTTATTACTCGTGAAACATCTTCAAAATGATATATTTTTTTCTTTAACATCCATATTAGGATATGCATTCTTCTAAGAATTTCATTGTTTACCTGCTGTTCAGACCATCCATTTATTTCTGCTATTTGCTTTAAGATGCTGCTTTCTTTTGACATGAACTTGTCTTTAGCGGGAATCCATACAAAAACTTCATTTACATTAAGCTTGTTTTTACTGAAGTCATAATTTTCAACTTCAATTATCTTTTCAACTCGTCTTGTTATTTTGTTGTCTTTTTTCACTCTTGTTATGAAAATAATTATGTCAAGGTTTTGTAGAATTGCTGCAGGAAGGTTTATAGGTCTTGTTGTAAGACGGTCAATTACAGCATTTATTGAGTCGGCGTGAAGTGTTGAAAGTCCAGGATGACCTGTTGCCATTGCCTGAAAAAGCACAGAAGCTTCCTTGCCCCTTACTTCTCCTACAATTAGATAATCTGGACGCTGACGAAGAGCTGCTTTTAAAAGATCGTAAAGACTTATTTCCCCGTATTTTTTTGGTCCGAAGCCAGTTCTTGCTACTTGAGGCATCCAATTTATATGCGGTAAGCGAAGTTCTGCTGTGTCTTCAATTGAAACTATTTTCTGATTTGGTTCAATAAACAATGACAGGGAATTGAGCAATGTTGTTTTTCCTGTTGCTGTGCTTCCAGCAATGAGTATTGATTTTTGGTTCTCAATTGCAAGCCAGAGATATGCAAGCATCATTGGGTCTATGGTGTTAAGGTTTATCAAATCAACAGGAGTTAATGGAATTTTGAAGAATTTTCTTATTGTGAAATTGCTGCCCCGTCTTGCAATATCTGTTCCATATGTTATTTGCACACGAGAGCCGTCTTCAAGAGAGCCGTCCATTAAAGGTGAAGCAACAGAGATTGTTCTGTGACATTTTTGAGCAAGCTTCATTACAAAGCTGTCAAGAGCATCCTTTTCATTGAAAATTATGTTTGTGGGTATTTCACCATACATTGGATTTCTGTGAAAGATATAAACAGGAAGTCCAACTCCATCACATGAAATATCTTCTATATTTGGGTCTTCCATTAAAGCATTTATTTTGTCAAGTCCGATTGTGTTTCTGAAAAGATAATATTTCATTTTTATTTTCTGTTCAAGAGTTGCCTTTATTTCAAGAACTTTCCAAATGTCTTCTATTTTTGAATTAAGATAGTCATAAACTTCTTTTTTGTTTTTCAAATCAGCAAGATTTACATCAAGTCTGTCTTTTAGTTTTTCAAGAGTTTTGAAAACTTTTTCTTCTTCTTCTTTAGTCAAGTGAGGCTCAATTAAATTATATCTTATACTGTTGATATTTGGGTCATAGAAAATGTTTGCCTTTGCAATAGGAATTTTTTGGTTGTTTTGGTAAGAGAAAACCACTGGATAAGTTTCATTTATGTTTCTTATTTGAGCTCTGATTTCGCTTTTAACAAGTTCTGGTTTGTTGAGCTCGTCTGGAAGAGAGAATCTTTTTTCTTCACTTTCAACATCAAGAACATCGAGGTCAAAAGAATCTTCTGGGCGGGCAATCCTGTCAAAGTTGTATTGGTTTTCTGGAATTTCCTGCTTTTTTTCTTCAATTAACTCTTTTTTGTTTTTTAAGCTTTTTTTTGAGGAGTAAATTTTCTTGACTTTTGAGAGAACATTTCTGAGCCTTTTTTTAGTACTCAAATCCATAGCTTAAAGTAAACAAAACTAGTTTATAAACATATAGTTCAGCATAGCGTGATTGTTTTATTTGATTGGCTGGAATTAAATGAAAGAGATATTTCTTTGTTTCCAGAATAGCAAATTCCTTGAATATTCATGTCTGACCAGGAAATGTTTTTTATTTTAGAATATCCATAATTTTGAGTTTTGAATAAAAGAGAGTTGTTTTTTCCTTGAATTGTATAAGAGTTTCTTCCAAGCTTTTCAGGTATTTTTTCTTTTATTTCTATTGAAATTTCATTTCCAGAATGAGAGTAGTTTACAAGAGTTTCGATTTCAATTATTTTGCTTTCAGCAAGAAGGAAAATATTCTCTGCAAATTCTTTTGATATTTCTTTGTTTGCATTTTCAACAATGTTTTCAGAAATTACAAAAACCATACTAACAACTAGTAAGCCAATTAGGGTTAAGGCTCCGAAAGATATTATGTTTGTTGCTGCTTTTTTCATTTTATTTTATATCTATTTTTATGGCAGTCCTTCTTCTGAAGAGACACACAGAGGTGCTATCTTCGCCTTCGGCTCGATAACACATATTATTTCAGTCTTTCTAGCTAAGGGACTCCACAGAGCCCTTTTGGAAAAAGCGCTCGCGGAAAACATTATTATTGTTTTATTATTCTATATCTATTTGTATAGCAGTCCTTTTAGCCAAGGGACCCAGGCTAGTGCTATTTTCGCCTTGCTCGATAACACATATTTACTCAATGTCTATTTTTATTGTTTGTTTTGTTGTTGCTCCAGATTCTTCAAGACCAGAGTAAGACATTATTAGATAATGAGTTCCTTTTGTTGCTGAACCAACATTGCCAATCTTAAATTCAACTGAGTAAAGCATGTTATTTGAAGAGTCATAAGTGTCTATAAAATAAATTTCAAATTGATTTAGGAATTTTGAAACAACGCAGATATTTTCCTGACCGAGAGATACATTTTCAGATGTGCAGATTGCTTCATTCCCGCGGAGATAATTTGTTCCAGACAAGGAACTATCTGAAAATGCATTCATGTTTGAGATAATTAGAGATTTGTTTTTAACTGAAAGGATTTGCCCTTCCTTTAGTTCAAGGCGCATGCTTTCTTGAGATCTTTGCTCAAGAACTTTTTCAAGTTTTTCTGATATTTTTATAGAAAGCTCTTCAGAATATTCAACTGTTGAGAATCGTTTGTTTTTTTCAATTAATTGCAGAGTCCAGAAAAAAGTTGTTCCAATTACAATTACTGCAATCATTGTTATTGCTATAAATCCAATTAGTTCTGAAGCTGCTTTTTTTGATTTAACGGTTTGTTTCATTTTCAGCAAGAAGGGTCATCAAATTGAATATGTCCTGCTCCGCAAGTTCCGCCAGAGCAGAAGTAATAATCATGCTTTCCTGCTGTTTCATTACAGTCAGACCAGCAAAGAAGATCTTCGCAGTCTTCTGTGTCTGCACAATCTATAAAGCTGTCTGAATCATCATCTGCATTGTTGTGGCAAATTTCTCCAGAGCATTTGTCAATTGGATTTCCAATTATGCAGTTTGGGTCTTCTGGCGGGCAATCCTGTGTTTCATAATAAGCACAGTTGTTTTCAGGAGTGCATTTTGATATGTTTATTGTGTCAGGAATTAGTTCTGGATTGTCAATGTCGCAGGTTTGGTTGCATATTTGAAGATTGCAGTCAGGATCATTGCAGTCTATAAGCCCGTCAGAATGATATTCATTATCTATTGAGTCATAGCATATATACTCATAGCAGGCAGGATCATATGTGCATTCAGAATCAGCACAATCAGTATTTCCGTCTAAATCATCGTCTAAGTCATTATTGCAAATTTCATCTGGTGGTGGTGTATATGAACCACAATAACAGGAAAAAGAACCTTCATTGCAGTTGTTTCCTAATAAGCATCCTCCTGAGCATCGCGGTGTTGCTTCATAAGATTCCCAGCAGTCAAGGCACACGCAAGCTCCATTAAGTTCTGTGCAGTTTTTGTATCCAGAGCAAGTTCCTTTGTAGCAGTCTGGAGGTGACAGGGACGAGCAAGTAGTTTTAAGTGGCGCGCATTCACAGGTTGAACCAGTGTCATTGCAGTAATATCCATCAGGGCAAGCGTCATTTGCATCTGAGCAACTTGCTTCAGAAAAGGCTGTGGCATTGCAAGGATAGTGCAATACTTCTTCGCAATGGTCATTGACAACTTCACAGGTTGCAAGAGGGTTAGATACTTTTCCATTGCAAAGAGGCCATGAAAGTTCGCAAGGGGTGTTTTTCAATTTTTCATCAACAGAATATTTTTCAAAATCATTAATTATTTGCGCATCTTTTCCAATATTTAGTTTTATGCTGAAATCGCGAGATTCATTGCTTGAGATATCGCAAATTGTGTTTTCTGTTCTAAATTTAAATTCCCTTACTGCATCTGGCTCTAAAACTCCTTCAGAACATCCTTGCGAGCATTCAACAAGAGACTGGTCACAGCCACTGAGATGAGTAATGTCATTTAACACAGAGAAGGGAATTTCATCTTTTTTGTAGAAACTAAAACCACTTAAATAATATATATGTGAGTTTCCTGAGTTGTTTGAAGAAATTGCATAAAGAGTATTGTTAATTACTTTTATTTTTGAGATTTCGTTTATTTCTGTGCTGATTCCGTTTATTTCACTGAAAGAATAAGGTCCTGTTGTGTTCATTCTTACTTTTCCAGTTCCGTTTTCTTTTTTTGTTGAGAAATATATGTTATTTTTATATTCAGTTATTTCAGTTATTTCTGAGTCATAAGGTCCGTAAGAGTTGTCCCAATTTCCACTATCAAACACTAAAAAGTATCCGTTGTTTTTTCCTCCGCCAGTTCCTGCATAAAGCTTTTCATTTACTTTTCCAATTGATGCTATTTTTTTGTCAAAAAACCATTCTGTTTTTGAGGTTCCAGAAACATTAACAATTGTTCCGTTGGTGTCATTTTCTCCTACAAGAAATATTTGATTGTTGAAAAGTTCTAAATCATAAAAATGAACCTCTGAAAAATTGAAAATTTTTTCCCATGAAAAACCAGAATCTTCAGAAAGAACAAGTGAGCTGTCACCGTTTTCAAAATTAACTATTCCATATATGCTGCTGCTGTTAGTTAGGAATTCAGAGACTTCGCCTTTTCCAAAAGAGTGCTTTGCTTTCCAATTAATTCCATCTTTTGAAAGAAATATTCTGCTGTTTGTTGCTGTTCCTGCAAGAACATAATCATTGTAATTTGTTAAAGCAGTAATTATTTCATCATTTATTTTTGTGCTGGAATCAAAAGAAGATGTTTCTGAATAATATATGCTGCTGTTTTCTCCTCCAACAATTGTTCTTGAAGCTGAGTCAAGGCAGTTTCCTGTTATGTTTGAGATACACAAAACATCATTTTCAGTATATAAGATTAGCTGAATGCTTTCTGTTTCTGAAAAATTGATTTTTCTTGAACCTGTGTTTTTTAGAATAACAGTTATGAATGCATCTTCAAGCGGGTTTTTTTCAGCAAGAGAGTTGTAAACAACTTCATCAATAACTTCAATTGTTGTTGTTCCTTGCTGTATGAATTCTTCTTCATTTGCAAGTCCTATGTTTTGGCCATGAGTTTGTATTTGCGTAAACCAGAAAAAAAATGCTGCTGCAAGAGATATTAGAAGAAGGGTTAAAAGAAGTACTGCTATTATGCTTTGAACTGCTTTATTTTTCGAATTGCGCTGCAACACCAACTAATCCACCAAAATCAAGTTTGTATTTTATTATTCCTATATAATCTGAAATGTCGCAATCTTCATTTAATAAAATATCTATTCTTCTTGATTCTCCTGGAACCAAATTTGTTTCACATCCCTGAGGACAAATTAATCTTGATGAATCTCTTGAACAAATTATTTGATTTTGACTGTACAAGATGATACTTGTTTTGTTTTTTACTGGAACAATATTGTTGCCATTGTTTTTAATAAAAACATGAAGGGTTTTTCCATCATAAACTTCGTCAAGGATTTCAATTCCAGAAGTCATTTTTCTTTCTAATTCATTTGTGAAACTATTTGTTTTAGTTATTGTTGTGTCTTGTATTCTAGTAATCCATGTGAATGTTGCAGTAGAAATTATAATTAGCATTAGCATAATTATAAAGACAGATAAAGCTTCTGTTAGTGATTTATTGCTTAAAATCATTTTTCAAATGTTCCTGCAACATTTGCTTTTCCACTGAAATAAATACTTACATAGAATATATCATTTGAGCTGTAACTTGAAACATTACACTCTGAATTGCTTATGTTAATTCTTATTTCTTTTGTTTCTCCGATTTGTATTTTAGTGTTTTCTCCGCAGCCGTATGTGCAAGGCGGATTTGGATAAACTGCATCCCACTTTGTTGAACAGACAGTTGTTTGGTCAGAATCCTTTATAATCCAGAATGTTGTAGGCTCTGCTGTTGTGTTTTTAACCGGTATTTTTAGGTTTCCAGTGTTTTGGATGTAAAATGTTAGAAGTCCTGTTGAGTCATCATAATCTGAATTTTCCCAGCTCAGGCTTGATGAAATTTTTTCATAAACATTTTCCTGGTATTGCTCTGTTCCGCTCTGAATTTCAGACTGCATTCTAATAAACCAGAAAAAAGCTGCTGAAGCTCCAGCTACAACCATCATGAGAAGCAATACAACTGCAATTATTGGGGTTATTCCTTTGTTTTTATTTAAGCTAGAAAATTTCATTACTTTTAAAGTTCTTTTATATCAAACTCTTTTGCTGTTGATGTTTCACCATTAAAGTCAAGAGTTAATTTATATCTTCCTTCATTAGCATTGCAAGTTGTTGCATTAAATTCCATAATTATTTGAATTAATTCATTTTCTTTTATTGTTCCTGTGCAGCCAGATATGCATTTTATTGGATTTACATTTGCAACTCCAGAGCAAACTGTGTTTCCATCTTGTCGCAAAATTGCAGTTATTTTAGAGTCATTAATTGAAATTGTTTTTGTGCCCCTATTTTGAAGATAGAGTGTTGCGTTTGCATTCCATGCATCTTCTTGTGTTAAATTATATGTTGTTTTTCCTTCTGCTTCAGTTATTTCAATTCTTGATGAAATTTTTTCACTTAGTTCATCGCTGTAAGTTTCTGTTCCTCCCTGCAATTCAGACTGCATTCTGACAAACCAGAAAAAAGCTGCTGCAGCCCCAGCAATGGTCATCATTAAAATTAATATAACAGCAATAATAGGACTTAAGGATTTTCTGTTTTTCAACATTTGTTGCACCTTTGTAGTTTTAAATAGTAATTACTATATATTAAATTTATCTTTTTTACATATTTTTGGTTCGCCGGTATTTTAGTAAGTAACTTCCCGGCATTTTTGGAATGCTTGTTTTTATGTCCTGAATTTTTGTTATTATGTCTTGCTTGTGATTCATAAGAAGGTCAATTTTGTTGTGAAGGTTTTTGTTTTGCTCAGACAGTTCTTCGATTCTTGCTAAAAGCAATTGCGATTCTGTTTTTCTTTCTTCCTCTTCTTCATCAATTGCCTGTTCAAAATAATTTGTTATTTTGTCAAGCCGTTTTCTTAGCTTTTCCTGATGTTCCATCATTTTGTCAAGCTTTTTTTGGAGATGAATGTCAAGGTTCATGTGCTTTACAAGTATCTTTGATGCAGAGTTCTCTTTTTTTAGGAAATCGCGAAGAGACTGAAACTCTCTTTTTAAGTCATGTATTGGCTTGACTGGCATTAGTTCATAATCATCTGTGTTGTTAGAATTATGTTTTGACATAATTTAAAATATGTTGCTTGAAGCATATAAATCTTTTGAGATTTTAAATAAGAACTAGTAGAAATTAAAAAACAAAAACAAGGTGTTTAGCGAACCTTGTTTACAAGAATAATGGCAATTATAACCAGTGCCAAACTTGAAAAGCCAGTGAAAATTGTGTTTAGAGATGTCCATGTAATTATACTATATGGGTTGTTTACAAGAGCAGTTTTCAATAACGAAAATACTGCTATGCTCCATACAACTAAAATCACAAACAAAACAAACTGAATTTTGTTTATGTGCAATTTCTTTTCAATTGTTTGGAAAAAACCTTGCTTTGCCATTTTAGGTGTTAAATCTACCTCCTGTTGCTGTTTCTCCCCCAAAGTCAATTGTGTAGTAATACAATGAATTAGAGCTTATAGAGCATCCTGTACCAAAATTAACAGTTATTGCTTGAATTTCATTTTTTGTTAGTTCTTCAGATGTTCCGCATCCGCTGCTACATTCAAGATTGGTACTATCATTCAGTTTTGAAGAGCAGATAACATCATTATTTGAGTCCTTTAAAATCATAGTTATATCTGTATCATCCAAGCTTATTGTTTTTGTTCCTTTGTTTTGCAAATACAAAACAACTTCTGTTGTATTTGCGTCAGTGCTTGCAACTTCAATTCTGGAAGACATTCTTGTGCTGAGGTCTTCATTATAGGTTTCTGTTCCTCCCTGCAATTCAGACTGCATTCTGACAAACCAGAAAAAAGCTGCTGCAGCCCCAGCAATGGTCATCATAAGAAGCAAAACAACTGCGATAATAGGCGTTATTCCTTTTTTTGGCATCATAATAAAGAAATGAAACGCTTATACTTTAAATAAGTTTGATTTAACTGAGTAGTAGTATTTTTTTCCATTAAACTGAACCTTTCTTAAGAAGAAATGTTTACCAAAAAACTTGTTTCTTTGCAAATTACCTTTTCTTTTCTTAGTGGAGGTTCTTTTCCAAAGAAAGTCCAGGCAGATGCAAAACTGGACTTTTTTCTTTATAAGAAAAACCTTTACTAAAAAGAACTTTTATTTTATATGAAACTAAATAATTTTTTTAAATATAATACAAAACTTTTTATTAAACAGGGCACTAAATAGTATCATGCCAAAGAAAGAAACTATTTTCAAGGAAGCTGAAATAAAAATAAAAAAAGCAGTTTTTCCTTTAAAGGAGCTTTACCAGCACATGAAAGACTGGTTTGATGATGAAGGTTTTGATGTTACTGAAAAAAAATACCAGGAAAAAATAAAGCCTAGCGGAAGGGAAATTGAAATCAAGTGGGAATGCACAAAAGAAATTGATGAGTATTCTATGTATGTTATAAAATTAACATACAAAACAATTGGCATTAATGACATAAAAATAAAGCAGGAAGGCCAGGATGTGAAAATGCAGACTGGTGAGCTTTCAGTTAAGGTTACTGCCGAGCTTGTTTTGGATTACAATGAAAAATGGGAACAGCACCCTTTTGTAAAACTTCTTCAGTCTTTTTATGAAAAATACCTGTATGCAGGCACAATTACAACAATGAAAAATGAGCTTTGGGACAAGGCTTGGAAGTGCCACAAGGAAATAAAATCATACTTGAATCTTTACAAATATGAGATTAAATGATTTATGAATTCTAGTTAAAGAAATTTAGTTAAGATTGAGGATTATATAAAAGATTCCAGAAAAAAAGATTACTGACTTGCAAATAAAAGAGAAACTTATCGAGAGTGGTTGGTTTTTTGCTGAGATTTCAAAAGCATTCAGCAATTTGAATAATATTTGATTTTTGAAAGTTTTATATAGTTCTGCAGTTATTATTTTTACATAACTATCATACTCAATGCATTCATATGATGTAAGGAAATATGCGTCTTTAGCAATTATTATTATTTTATTTATAATAATCTCTTTTTCCATTTTCCAGACAATTACTGGCGCAAGCACTTCAAATTTTCCTGAAGAGAAAGGGTATGCTTATGGTTTTGAAAAGTATTCTTCTTGGAAAGATCTGAACACAAGTGAAGCATATATTTATGAAATAAGAGATAATGCTGCAGGTAAAGCCTATTCTCTTTTAAGTTCAGGCACTGTTAACAAAGACAGGGTTTTTTTATCTGTAGATTCTGATTCTGGACTTCAGTTTTCTGAAATTGGATATTCACTTCATTCTTCATATAAGAATATGTATTTTGTTTCCCCTACAAAAAAGCAAGTTTATACTTTGATGACTGACAGAAGCAATGGATATAAACAAGGAATTGCAAGACCTCTTGCTGACGGAAGCTTTGAATTTATTGATTTGCCTCAAGAGATAAAAGATATTTGTTTTAAAATTGATTACTTTGATGCAGCTACAGAAAATGATGGAAATGATAGGATTGCTATGTTTTGCAAAGACAGTTGGGAAGATACTTCATATTCTTTTGTCACATTTAAATTAGATGACTCGTACAATGTTTTTGATTTTAAGAGTTTGAATATGCTTTATGATTTTAAAGCCTCTTTTGAAGATTGCCAAGGAATTTATGATTCTGATTTTGACACTAACAATGGAATTTTTTATTTTGAAGATGGAAACGACATTCATGAGTTTTTTTACAATTCAAATCCAATTGATTATAAAAAAATTTATCAAGCAAATTTTTATTTTGGCGAATATCCTTTTTCAGGAAGAGTTCAGAAAATAATTTATATAGAACCATATGTTTATACTGCTCAGTTTGAAAAATCTTTGCTAAATTCAGTAACTGCTTATCTTAAAGTTTGGAGTTCTTCTCCCAAAGGTCTTACTTTTTTAAATCAGATTGAAGTACCAAAAGCAAATATTCTTTTGACTCCCGCAGTCCTTAGCAGGAGTTCAATTTCAAAGGTTTCTGATTCTTTGCTGTCATATTCTTTATCTTCAACATACATATATGATATTTCAAATAGGGAATCTCCGCAGTTTGCTTTTGAATTAAATCCAAATGCTGGATATAGCCCTTTTGGAAGTGCAGCAGTTTATCCAAAGTATTTTGTTGTTTTTGATAGAAACAGTGATTGCGATTCAAGCAACAATAAATTATGTGATGGAATTTATTCTTTTGAAGTTAAGAAATTGATGTCTTCTAATTACGTTTCTTCTTTTGGAAAAATTAATTTTGATGCTGATGATTTAATTACATTAGATGCTTCTGGAAGTGAAAATGTTTTTGGAGACCTTGCTTACTGCCCTTTAAGTATGAGCAAATGCCTTAACCAGTCAGTTGAATGGGAATGTGTTAACTGCGAGCCAAATGAAATTCTTCTTGTTTCATCTGTGAGTGAGTGGAAAAAGCAGTATTCTGTTGATTCTTTAAGAGATTATGCTTTTGTTTTGAATTATGAAACTGAGTTTTTTGATTCTAATAGCGAAGTCCAATCTTTTTCTTCATCTGAGTATGTTTACACTGATGAGAATATGTTAAATGTGGACATTATAGCAAAACAGAATGATCAGGAAAAAAGTGTTTATTTAGATGGAAATATTGATTTTGAAATAGATTTTAATTGCTATGGAAACTGCAGAGTTGAATGGGATTTCGGAGACGGAACTTCAAAAACCGTTACTGGAAGCCCGAAAGTTTCTCATAGTTACGGAAGCACTAATACTTATTCTGTCAGCGCCAAAATTAGTGTTGGGGATTTGGTTCAAGAGATTTCAAAAGACATTTATGTTGTCAGTAGGAGTGATTTGGAAAGTGTTTTAATTGAGCATCCAAAAGACACTTCACTAAACAAAGAATACATAATTGGAGAGGGCATCAATTTTTCATATTCTTTTTCAAATATGGACAAGATTCCTAGTTCCTTGATTTCGCAGGAATGGGATTTTGACGGAGATGGAAATGTTGATTCAACTGCAGCAATTCTAAGTTATTCTTATTCAAATACAGGATTATATGTTGTTTCTCTTAATATTTCTGCTGGAGGATATTCAAAAAAAGTTACAGATTTTATTTCGGTTTTTTCACTAAATATAACCAATGCAAAGGTTTCTGTTACAACTCCTAAAAAGGACATTTACTCAACAGAAGATGAAATTGGATTTGAATTCAACTTTGATTCAGAAGGAATTCTTCCAAATGAGTACAAAATAGTGTGGGATTTTGGAGATGGAAATATATATATTGCGGAGTATGACAGTATTGGAGTTTATATTTATGAGCCAAAAAACAAATATTCAAGTAGGGGAATATATAATGTAACTGCTTCTTTTGTTTACAAAGGGAATAGTTATGGCTCTGCTTCAAAGACAATTTATGTTGCGAATTTGAGCAAGTTCCAGAATGTTAAAATAAACACTTTGCCAAAAAAAGAATATTATTTAACTGACGAAGAAATTTCCTTTTCTCCATCTTATTCTGTTTTTGATTCAATTAAGTGGGATTTCGGAGATGGTTCCACATCTAATGAGAAAGAAGTAACACATTCTTATTCAGAAGAGGGAAATTATCAAGTATCTTTTAACGTTTCACTTTCATCGATAAACATTTATGTTTTAAAACCAATTTATGTTTTGACAAGAGAGCCAAAACCAGTTATATCTGGAGAAATAAAAAATATTGATGTTCCTTCAAAAATCAAACTAAGTGCAGAAGAGTCTTTTGATGCAGACAATGAAATTGTTTTTGCGGTTTGGGATTTTGGAATAAGGACAAGTCCGTGGGGAACTATTCAGGAATCGATTTCTGGAGACACAATTTGCTCTCCAGCAGATGAAGTTAATGATGCTCCTTGTGAGTGCCCTTCAAGCCGGTGTAGTTATGACGGGGAATATAACAATAAAGATTTAGGAAATCCTTGCACTTGCATTGACCAATCAGAATATATTTATCCAAACAGCATTGTTGAAAGTTCAAATTATGAAATGCCGGTTTTTCCTACATATAATTCAACTTCAGACTGCAGCTATGAAGGTTTTATTGACAAGGATTACTGCGAAATTACACTTATTTTGAAAGATGAGGATGGAAATGTAGGTATTGCAAAAGAAAACCTCACTTTTTCAGGAAAATTAAACACAAAATTTTATGATGCAATAGCCTGCAGTTCTGAATATTCTGGAACTTATGATTGCACAGGAACTGAAGCAGAAGGAAATGTTGAATTTTCAAATGCTGTTACGAGTTGCTGCTGCCAGAAAGACGAGGAATATCGAAATGGTTCATGCCAGAAAATTGAAGAGAGCAAGGCACTTGCAAAAGATATTCTTTGCAAAGGAGTTGAGTGCCCAAGCTCATGTTCAGAGGGATACGAACTTGTTGAAGATGATGACAATATTTGCTGCAATTATAAATGCCAAATTAATATTGATTACTTGAAATCCTCTTCACAATGTCCAATTTCCTGTGAAAAAGGATTTGAAAAGGTAATGACTCCTGAATCAAGTTGCCCATTCGCATGTGTGAAAGAAAGTGTTGAGAAAAAGAGCTTATTTTCCCGGTGGTGGTTTTGGATTGTGATTGTTTTGATTTTATTAATTTCTGGAATAATAACTGCTTTTGGTGTTTTAAAAGTCAAGCAAGACTACAAAGGAGAAGGCGGGTCGGAAAGCATTTCAAAAGAATCTGGAAGCACATCTTCTGCTTCGAGTTCAAATTTTTCAACAAATACTTTTTCAAAGCCAAAAACTTTTTTTAATCTTAGGGGAAAGAAAATAATTTATCACAGAACAAAAAAATATTAGACAATTTTATATAAAATAATATATACTTTTTAGTATATGAATGCCAAATGGATTTTTGTAATTATTATCTTGCTTTTTGTTATTCCTATTTCTTATAGTGCAGAAGACTGCTCAGCTTATCCTGGTTCTTATTTTTTTAATAGAAGCTTTTCATTTACAGATAACAACTACATTCCAGGAACAGACTGCAAGTGCAACACTTCAGTTGACTTATTTTCTGTCAGAAGCTCTGCGGGATGGGAATGCAAAAATGTTTCTGTTTTAGATTTAGTTGAAAACAGTACATCATGCCTTTTTCATGAAAATGCTTCTTATGGCGAAATATACAATACAGGATTTTGCTGTCCAAGAAAACATCATTTTAATGACACCTTTGTTATTGAGCAAATTGAAAATGGGTTTTATCCTTGCTGGAGAGAACCAAATCAAAAACCTGTTGCATTTATTTTTAATCCAAAAGAAAAAAACATTTCTGTTAGAGAGTTTGTTAAATTTTCTGCAAAAGGGTCTTATGATCCAGATTATGAAATTGTTAAGTATGAGTGGGATTTTGGTTTTAAAGGGAAGGCTTGGGGTTATTTGCAAGAAGATAATTTTGTTGTTAAGTGTGTTTCACAAAACAATTCAAATAATTCCTGCACAATTGATAAGTCAAATTATTATGGTGAGCTTAATTTGTCTTCTTTTGGAAATCCTTGTGTATGTAAAAGTGTTAGAGATTATATTTTTGAAAAAAAGATAATTTCATCAGAAGAAGACACAATTCTTTTTCGGTATCCAGACAAGTATGCTTGCGATCCGTATAATAAATCAACAATATGCGAGCTCACTTTAACTGTTTATGATGACGAGGGGGCTACA
Source organism: Candidatus Pacearchaeota archaeon (assembly GCA_017608025.1). Taxonomy (GTDB): domain Archaea; phylum Nanobdellota; class Nanobdellia; order UBA10117; family JABICX01; genus JAFCGM01. The sequence goes on along the minus strand of JAFCGM010000004.1, from coordinate 82,028 downwards.
GATGTAGTAAGTGCCAATATAAGCTTGTATGGTGAGTCTTTTGTTTGGGTGAATGACACACAGGAAAATGAAACTTCAGATAATGAAACTGATGCAAATGATTCTTATATTGATTCCTGCTTGAATGTGGATTGCCCAGTTTCTGATTTGGACTGCCAGCCAGGACAGGTTTTGATTCGTTCAGAGGGAGATTGCTGCGTTTACACTTGTTCAGAGTCTGTTTGCGGAGATGGAATTTGCGATGAAGAAGGCGGTGAAACAACAAGTAGTTGTTCAGAAGACTGCTATTCTTCTTCTGATTTAGAAAAAGATATTTCTAAAAGCAAGGGAAGTTCTGCATGGATAATTGTTCTTGTAATTCTCGCTTTCATTGCTTTGCTTTCTGGAGGAGGTTTTTTGGCTTGGCAGCAGGGCTGGCTTGACCCTATTTTGAAAGAGTTTAATATTCCTACAAAAAAGAAAGATAAAGAAGAGATTTTTGATGAAAAAGCTCCTCCTGCAAAAGAAAAATCCTCAACAAAAAAATCAGGTAAAGATGAGCTTTCGACAGTAAAGTCATACATAAAAAGTGCAAGATCTGGAGGCTTATCTTATTCACAGATAAAGAAAAGACTAGTTGCAGAAGGTTGGGATGAAAAAACAATAAATAAGGCCTTTAACCAGTTAAAATAAGACCGAAATGTTTTTAAAGCAATTTTACTCTTTTAATTACATATAGAATTCCTGTTCAAAACTCATGTTAATTAAAAATACAGAGGCTTTGACTGCCTTGATTGATGATATAAACAAAGCTGCTGAAGATTCAGCAATTATTGTTGAAGGAAAGAAAGACAAAAAAGCCCTTCAGGAGCTTGGAGTAAAGAGTGAATTCTATATAATAAAGCAGAGCCGCTTTAGTTTGAAAGAAGTTGCTGAAAAGGTATCACAAAAATATAAAAAAGTCATATTCATGATTTACAGAGACCCAGAAGGAAAGAAACTGCTTAAAAATTTGAAGCAGATTTTCAATAAACTAGGGACAAAAACCAATGAGTTTTTTATGCTGAGACTTCTTTCATTTTGCGAATCTCAACTCCAAAGCCCCTTTTAGAAAAAGCGGCTGCGGAAAAGAAAAAAGCCCCTTTTAGAAAAAGCGGCTGCGGAAAAGAAAAAAGCCCCTTTTAGAAAAAGCGGCTGCGGAAAAGAAAAAAGCCCCTTTTAGAAAAAGCGGCTGCGGAAAAAACTCAGATAGGAGAAAAATAAAATGGGAAATCTGAGCCCATGGAATCCCTTTCAAAAAGGTCTTCCAACCCCAAAGAAAGATTCCACCAAAAGAAATTATTTTTGGTTAAAAACAAAACTCAGATAGGAGAAAAATAAAATGGGAAATCTGAGCCCAGGGATCTTTTCTTCAAAAGAAAAGCTCCACCAAAAGAAATTATTTTTGGTTAAAAACAAAACTCAGATAGGAGAAAAATAAAATGGGAAAAATTAGTCCAGTATCAATAAAATATAATATAATAGCAGACATAGACTTAACTAGCATAGCAGACAAATCAGATGTAATTGGAGCGATTTTCGGTCAGACTGAAGGATTGCTTGGCTCAAGCTTGGAGCTGAGGGAGCTTCAGAAAACAGGAAAAATCGGAAGAATTCAGGTTAACTTGAAAGCAAACAAGGGAAAGAGTTCTGGAACGATTATTGTTCCTTCAAGCATGGGAAAATCAGAAACAGCAATTATTGCTGCGTCTTTGGAAACAATTGACAGGGTTGGCCCGTGCAATGCAAAGATATCTGTTGATAGAATTGAAGATGTACGAATCTCAAAAAGAGATTTTATTATGAATCGGGCAAAAGAGCTTTTGAGAAACTTAGTTACAACTTTGCCAGATTCACAAGAGTTTACAAACCAAGTTACAAAAGCTGTCCGAACCCTTGAAATTACTCAATATGGAAAAGACAAGCTTCCTGCAGGTCCTCTTTTAGATGATGAGGAAGAGATTTATGTTGTTGAGGGGAGAGCAGATGTTTTGAACTTGCTCAGATATGGAATACGAAACGTGATTGGAGTTGACGGAACAAAATCATTTGACACACTTAAGAAGCTTTCAGAGGAGAAAGTTATTGTTCTTTTTGTTGATGGAGATAGGGGCGGGGACTTAATGATTAGAAAGCTTACAAACATGATTGATGTTGACTTTGTTTGCAGAGCACCAGATGGAAAGGAAGTTGAAGAGCTTACTCTTAAGGAAATACACAAGGCTTTGAGAGGAAGACTTTCACCTGAGGAGTTTGAGGAATCAAATAATGGAAAGAGTTTTGATTCTGGAAATTCAAAAAGCTATTCAAGTTTAAGAAGCTCAGGCAGGAGTTCTGGAATCAAAACTTCAAGTGATCGAGGAAGAAGCAATTACAAGAAATCTTTACCTAATTCAAGAATTCCTAATATCATAAGTAAGAATTCTGCTGACATAAAAAAGATGTCTGAAGAGCTTATTGGAACAAGAGGAGCTTACATGCTTGATGAAGCAATGAACATTCTTGGAAAAGTTCCTGTAAAGGAAATTTCAGAAACAGTTGAGTCTCTTTCAGGAGAAGTGTTTTTGATAATTGCTGACGGCGAGCTTTCAAGCGATGTTATGAATGCAATTGACAAGCACAAAGTAAAATATATTGTTTCAAATGACAAGTCAAAAGAAAAAGAACGCAAAGTTATTTTAGCAGACCAGCTGTAATTAGCTGGTTTATTTTATTTTTATTCTATGAATTCAAATCTTTTTATTTGTTTACTATTGCGTTAGAACATTTGTTTTGGGCGAATCTAAACTTTACCTTTGCCGTAAAGAGCTTTGTAAACTAATTTTTCTTGAGTTTCGCTATGTTTAACAACTGCGATAACCTCATACTTGTTTCCTTTAAAATGTCTGTATTTGCTGATTACTTTTTTTATTTTAGGATTATTTCTCGTTTTTATTTTGGATTTAAGATTATTGGATGTTCAGTCATTTTGTCGTATTTCTTTTTTGCTTCTTTAGTTAGGGTTTTTACTTTTTCGTAAGCTTCTTTTGGATTTTTTATTTTCTTTTCAAAATGAGGTTTTCCTGTTTTCTCAATAATTGCGTAAAAGTTTTTGCTGTTATTGTTTTTCAAGGTGCCGAGCTTTTCTATTTTGAATCCGGCCTGCTCGCAGAGTTTTTTCAACTGGTTTTTTGTGAATAGAAAATAATATCGAGTTGTGCTGCCCCATTTTACTGGAATTGGCTTGTTGTTCCTGAAATTAATCATATTCTGAATTGAAAGAAATCTTTTTTGGTATTTTGCCCAAACAGTTATTAAGGCTTTTCCATTGCTTTTTAAAATTCTGTTTAACTCACACATTGCCTTTTCCTGCATTTTTAGAGAGAGATTGTGAAGTGTGTAGAGGCAAGTGGCTCGAGAAAATGACTCTGATTTTATTGGCAGTTGAGTTATGTCTGCGTTTATTGCATAAGTTTTCTCACGGTCAATTTTTTTCAAGGAATTGAAAGAAAAGTCGATTCCATACATAGGCACAGGATAATTAAATAGATAAGAAAGATTTCCGCAGCCTAAGTCAAGAATTTTTGAATTTGACTCATTTATGAAGTTTTTTATGATTTTGTGAGTTTTCCTTCTGTAGCTGCCGTATTTTTCTGCTATTTTGTCAAATGCCTTTTTGTTGAGTTTTTCATATTCAGCCATTGTAAATCCTGAAAGTGAAGTTCCTGAAATAAGGATGATTGTCAAGTTCAGATATTAAAGTGTCAATTCTCTGGTAGAGCTGAGGAACTTCAACATAGAATTTGTTTTTTTTCTTTTTAATTTTTTGTATACTGTGCTTGCTTTTGAAGCTTTTTATAAATTCTTTTTTTGCTGTTATTGGCGGACCCCATAATATTTTTTTCTTTGGCAAACTTTTTCTGTTTGTGAAAAACCACAATCTGAATTTTGAATCAGGGTCCTTGTTCCACTCCCAGTCAGGAGCAGATATTTCAAAATTATTTAATGTGGCTTGCTTTAGAAGATAATTAAAATGCTTTATAATTTTGGCTCCAGCAACATCTTGGTTTTCGTATTCTGGTTCTGCTTCAATATATACTAATTTCTTTTTTTGTTTTTTTGCTATGGTTTTCAAAGAACTGAGGGAAATTTCTTTTTCTTTGAATGCATCTTCAGTTGGATTTTTTAGGAACTTGGCTGCGCATTTTTTTATTTTGTTAAAGTTTTCATTGTTAAGTGCTGCTGCGCAGTTTCTTTTTGGCTGGATTGGGTCAACGACAATCATTGGTCCGTATGTTTTTGAATTGTTCATTTTGTTGAAAAGGGTTTTTCGTGTTTTGTAATGGTTTTCAATGTCAATTATCATGCCTTTTTCCCACCCATCAATTGCGTTAACAAGGTTTTTGAAAGACCCATAATATATTGTAAGAATGTCAATTACATGGCCTGAGAATCCGTTTATATAGGACTCTGCTCCATAGACTTTTGCTGCTTTGAAGAATTTTTTTGCAAGCCGGATTTCAGTGTTGATTCCTTTGTTTTTTTTGAATTTCTTTTTAGACCATAACACATGTAATGGAGAAGCGTCAGTTATATTTTTTGCTTGTTTTGGCTTTGAGATTTTTAAGGTAGGGACAAATTCAAGGTCATAGTTTTTGTAAGTTGTTTGAAAATAATCTCGAGAACCGTGGAGACGAAGAACCTGCTCAAAGCAGTTTAGGAGAATTTCCTCTGAGTAATTTGATATTTTTTCGTCCTGCTTATAATACTTTTTATAATCAAACCTTAGAAAAAAATCAATGTCATGAAGGTTTGGAAGCCAAGTGTCTTTTCCAACTGAGCCGCCAATAAAAACCTCTACTTTGTAATTTCGGTCTTTTGCAATGGAGTTTATTTTTGACTTGATGTTTTGAATTATTTGCTGTATTTCTAAATATTCTCTTTTTGATGGAGTGATTTTCTTTTTTATTTTTTTCAGAATGGCATCCATGTAAAATAAATGGAATTCTGGATATAAAAACATATAGCTTTAGTTCTTATTTTTGCTTATTTTTCTTTTTATTTCATCCCTATATTTTGCTAGCAGTGGCGCAAATTTGTCTAATAGCTCGTCTTCCTTAAGGTAAGTTAGCTTGTTTATTTGCCTGACTCTGAGAGCCTCAATTATTTTTGAATCCATGAAATGCTTTATTATGTCAGAGAATTTTTCTCCTGAAAGAACTTTTGGAAGAATTACGTAAGATGCGCCATGATTGTAAAGTTCCATTGCGTCATTTATGCTTTCTGCAGTGAGGAATGTTTTTGCAGTTGATTTGTGGGCTTTTAAGTAATTTAACAGAAAAATGTTGTCATTTTGATTTGGAACTGTTGATATGATTGCTTTTGCTTCAGTTAAATTTATTTTTTCGAGAACTTCTTCGTCAGATATGTCTCCATACATACAATAGCTTGCTTCTCGCATTAGTTTTCGAATCACTTCAGGATCATAGTCAATTACAATATATTTTTTGCCAAGCTTTTTTATTGTTTCAAGAACAACAGAGCCAATTTTATCGCTGCCGCATATTACATAATGGTTTCTCATTTTTTCAGCTTCTTTTATATTTATAATGTTCTTGTTTTTTTTCAGAAAAAACAAAATCTTTCTAAAATGCTTGTATATTGTATAATCATATTTTATTATGTAAGTTGCAATTGTCATTGAAACCACAGCTACAATTATTACTGAGGAAAGAGTTTGCTGGGTTATGTGGCCCAGTAAGACACCTTGTGTTGCGAGAATTATTGAGAATTCAGAAATTTGAGCAAGACCTATTCCAGATAAAAAAGAAGTTCTTTTTGAAAATCCGCTAAAAGATGAAAGAATCATAATAATTGCTGGCTTTATTATAAGAGCAAGCAAAATCATTATTCCAATTAAAATCAAAGCGTTTTGATTTGTTATTGGAACAATTTGCATTCCAATTGAAACAAAAAAAATCGTTACAAAAAAATCACGAATAGGCTTTATTTTTGCTGCGATTTCAATGTTATATGGGAAGCTTGCCAAACTTACACCTGCGATAAACGCTCCAATAGAAAGTGAGAAATTAAGAAAAGCAGACAAACCTACAAAAGCAAAGCACCATGAAATTGCAAAAAGAAGCAGAAGCTCTTCTGACTCTGCAATTTTTTTGAAGAAAATCGGCAAAATATAACGCGTTATTATAAATGCAACAGCTAGCATTCCAACTCCATTTATGGTTGCTGCTAGAATTGCTGACCAAGTGAAATTATTTAAAGTCATTAAAAACGAGAGGGCAAAGATGACAATAATGTCCTGAACAAGAAGAATTCCGAGCATTATTCTTCCATGGAGAGTGTTTGCTTCATTTTTATCTGACAATACTTTGAGGACAACTGCTGTTGATGAAAAGGCGATTATAAGACCAATGTAAAGAGCTTCAATTGAGTGAAAACCTAAGAAAACTGCAGCAATGAAGCCAAGTTCTGCTAGAATCATTACTTCAAGAAGTCCAGAGAATATTGAAGCTTTTCCAACAACTTTCAGCTTCTTTATGTTCATTTCAAGTCCTATTACAAAAAGAAGAAGAGCAACGCCGAATTCTGCAAATGTTGCTATTATTTGAGTATCTGTAATAAGGCGAAAGCCGATTGGACCAATGATTATTCCAGCAAGTACATATGCAGGAATTGACGGCTGCTTGATTGCTCTTGCAATTATTGAAAGAAAGGTTGCTGCTATCAGAATGAACATTAAGTCAATAATAAATACATCCATGTAGTATACAATATATATTTTATAATAAATAATTGTCGGTATGCTTTTGTAATTTAATTATTTGATTTTTTATAATAACATAATTTTTAAGAGTTCAATTTGAGTTGATTAGAAAGGTTTTTAAAGAAAAGTTCTGCATAAAAATTATGAAATGTTTAAAACCTTACAGCAAAAACATAGAAAATGAATTAAATGTTTATTTGTCAAAAGGAGTTCTTACTTCAAACCTTGAAATTCAAACATTTCAATCAGCACTTGAATTTAAGTATCTGTCAAAAGATCCAAAAGCAACAACTTGTGCACTTGAAAGAAAAAAACAAACTTTAGAATGTCTTTTGAATAAGAATAAAGACCTAAAATTTAAGATCTTTGTTCAAAGCTATCTTAAGCAGTATTTTAATTAGGTTGCTAAAAGAAACAATCTTTATTTTTTGTTTGTTTTATTATACAGAACCCTTTTGGAAAAAGCGTTCACGGAAAAAGGTTCAGTTGTCAAAAGAAACAACCTTTATTTTTTGTTTGTTTTATTATACACAATTTATTTAAGGAGGATTTATTATTTTATGAGTATGAAGGACAGGATTTTTGCTTTGCTGAAGGAAAAGGGGCCAATGTTTCCAGCAGAGGTTGCTGCGAAGCTTGGCGGAAATTCATTCCTTGCAAAAGCATACCTTTCAGAGCTTGTTTCTGGCGGAGCAATTCGCGCAGAGAGTATGGGGCTGAAAGAAGGATTTATTTATTTTTTGCCTGGACAGGAAAAAATTGCTGAAAAAAAAGTTCAAGAGGTTATTAATTTTAAAAGAACTCCTTCTATGTATTCTGAAGGGAAGAAAAATATTTCTCCAGAGCTTCTTGAAAAGCAAAAAAAGTTTTCCCAGCTTACAAATGAAACTTTGCAAAAAGATAAGGAAATGGAAATTAGGCGGATGCAAAGGATACGAGAGCTTGAGGAAAAGAGAAGAATTGATCAAAGAAAGAAACAGGAAGAAGCAAAAAGAATAAGCTCAGATACACAGGGCAGGAAGCTGAAAGAAAGAAGCCTTTCAGCTAGCGTTCAGGAAAAGCATGAAAGCAAGGATTCTTTTGAGGATATGGCAATGGATTTTATACAGAAGAATGGAATTACAATTGTTGAGGAGCTTGAATCAAAAAGAAAGACAGAAATTGATTTGATTGTTGAAGTGCCGAGTCCTGTTGGAAATTTGCCTTTTTTCTGCAAAATAAGAAACAAGAAAAAAATAAATGATTCTGACCTTTCATTGGTTCATTCCACTGCAATTTCAAAAAACATGAATGCATTGCTTATAACAAAAGGAGAGCTTTCAAAATCTGCTAAATCATTTCTTGAGAAAACAGACAATTTGATTGTTAAGAAAATATAGTTTTTAATATGTTTAGAAAAAAAGTCTTTGTTTTTCTTAATATTTTGAGTAATTTAAAAAATCTTTTTAAAGAATAGTTGATATTATGATTAGTAATATGTTATCTTCGTTCCTTAAAAAACTTCTATTTGCACGGCAATTTTTTAACATGAACGGCAAACTTGAGATTCTAGGAGAGAGAAACGTTATAATGGAACCAGAGCTTTTTTTAATGCTTAACGAAGCTTCTTATGGATTGGGAAAAGAATCTGCAAAGATTTTTTTTGAAAAATACAAGAAAAAAATTGATTTAAAACAGAACAATTATTCAAATCTGATGAACTTGCTTGAAATTCTTGGTCTTGGTTCTGTTAAAATTATGAAGGTAGGGGAAAAATCAGCAACAATTTCTGTTAAAGATTCAATTATTTCAGAACAATACAGAAAAAAAAGAGGAAAGTCCAAAAGCAACACTTGCGAATTTATTGCAGGGTTTTTGGCTGGGACTTTTTCATTTATTTCAAATTCTGAAACTGATGCTCAGGAAACTGCATGTGCTTCAAAGGGTGGAAGTGTGTGTATTTTTGAGGTGAAATGGTAGGTGTTGGTAATGGTTGCTAAAAATAAAAAAACAAGAAAAACAAACAACAAGAAAAACAAACATGTTTTTGCAGGTACAGGGATTTCAAAAGCAAATAATCCTTATGATGCAGGAAAAGAAGCAGTTGAAATGGCTATAAAACAGTCAGGCAAAGCGCCGAATTTTGGTTTGGTTTTTTGCTCTGGAAGCAAATATGCGAGTAATGATAGGGATGCGAGACTTCTTGTAAAAGGTGCTCATGAGGCGTTTATGAATGCCAATCCAAAGTGCAAATGGATGGGATGCACAACTGCTGGAGAAATAAGTAATTATGGATTTTCACAAGGGACCTGTGTTGCTGCAGCATTTTTCAGTGATTATATTAATATTGGTATTGGTGTTGGAAAAAAAGTTGAAGAAAAACCAGAGAATTCTGCTAAGAGCGGTATTAAAGAAGCATTAAATAATTTAGAAAGAAACAAAGAAATTGACTCTTACATATCTTACTTAGCATCAAAGAAAAAAAGCACAGAAGACTTGCTTCGATTAAGACCTTATTATGTCATGATGCTTTCTCAAGGTCCACTTACAAAAAAAGGTGCAATGGGAAAAGAAGATGTTGTTGTTCGCACAATTTCTTCAATTGTTGGAAATGATGTTCCAATTGTTGGTGGAAGTGCAGCAGATGACAATAAGCTTTATCAGTCATATGAATTTGCAAATGGCAAGCTTTACAAGGATGCTGTTGTAATGATGGTTTTTGCTTCAGATATTCATATTGGAGTTAGTTTAGAACACGGTTATGTTCCAACTTCAAAGAGTTTTATTGTTACAAAAGTCAAGGACAGGCTTATTTTGGAGCTTGATGGAAAGCCGGCAGTAAAAGCGTATTGCAAAGCTACGGGAATAAATGAGAAAGAATTTAGAAAAAATCCGCTTAGGTTTAGCAGTGAATTTACTTTAGGAATGCCTGATGGAACAGGAAACTTTTTTTCACTTGTTCCTGGAGCTGTTGTTGGAAATGCAATTCATACTGGACAAACACTTAAGCAGAATTACATGCTTGCTTTGCTTAAAGCAGACCGGAAAAAGTTTTTGAATGCAGCAAAAGAGTCAGTTAACAATGCACTTAATGAAGTGAATTCAAAAATACCTGCAGCAGTTGTTATGTTTGATTGCTCTGTTAGATATATGAATTTGAGAGACAAAGTTGGCAAAGAAATTGAACTTGTAAAAAATGTAATTGGAAAAAACACTCCTCTTATTGGATTTTACACTTATGGAGAACAAGGATTAAGGCATTTTGGAGGATTTAGTTCACATTTTAATGCCACAGCATCAACATTTGCATTTACAAATAAATTATTTACAGATGCATAAAAGTAAAATAATGTCTTGTTTAGCAAACAAGTTTTTTAATATAAGTCATTATTTTAATATTTATAATGTCTGGTGATATAATGGGAAACCAATATGCAAATAAATTTATTGAAACACTCCCTTTGAAGAAATTAAAAGAATTACAACTAGCTAAAGTTAAGAAAATGGTTGCTTTTGCTTATGAAAACTCAAAATTTTACCATGATAAATATAATAAAGCAGGAGTTAATCCATATAAAATAGACAGTTTAGATGACTTTGCAAAATTTCCAATTCTTTCAAAAGAAGAATTGCAGATGAATTATCCTTTTGGATTGCTTTCAGTTCCATTTAATAAAGTTAAATTCAGTTTTATGTCTGGAGGAACAAGCGGTGACCTTCCAATAGCAATTCAATATTCTGAAGAAGATTGGAAAGAAGTTTCAAGAGCAGGTGGAAAAATGTTTCCAGCTGCAGGCTTAAAACCAGCAACAGAAGACGATCCCGGAGACATAATTTATTATGCTTTTGGAAAAGGACATGTAATTGAGTGCTTTAAGCAAGGAGTTAGGGACTTAGGATATATTGTTGTTGAGCCATCGGTTTCAACTGCAAAACCAGAAGACCACCTTCGAATTATGAAAGAGCACGGTGTAACTGCATATACAGGTTCTCCTATTGGGCAAAAAAGCATGAATTTATCTTCTTTAAAAGAATTTGATGAAAGTGATTTTGGAGAAGGAGTTCTTGAAAAACAAGTTAAGGCATTTATTTTAGCAGGAGCACCAACACCTCTAGAAATGGCAAAAGATTTTCGGAGTATGAGAAAGACTGTTACTTCTGCGTATGGAAGTACAGAAATTGGAGGAATTGCGTATGGCGCCCATAATTGTGATATTGGACCTGGCACTTGGCATACTTTTGGTGATGTTTCTTTGGTAGAAATTGTTGATGAAAATAATTCTCCTCTTGGTTCTGGTGAAAGAGGACGAGCATTAATAACTTCTCTTGGACCAGGAGATACAATTGAACAAATTTTAGGTGAAAGAGCTGTTCCAATTATACGTTATGACATGGGTGATGAAATTACATTTATTGAAGGTAAATCCTGCGAATGTGGAAGGACCCCACAATATGTTGCAATGCCAAAAAGAATTAAAAATTTAAGCAGACTTAAAACAAATTGTGGTGGAGATACATAGAAAAATGATTGATTTGGAGTGCATTGTTGGCGGATATAGAGTTAGTTCTGAAAACAAAATTAGGATTAAAGATATTTATGGAAATATTCTCGCAGAGTCTCCAGACCTTGATTTTGATAAACTCAGCCAGGCAAGAAGACTAGCTAAAAAATCAAAGCGGGAATTAGATAAGTTAACATATTCTGAAATTGGTGATATTTTTCGAGCGGCATCAAAACTTTATGATGATTCTTTTTATAAGGAAATGGCTTTGGCTCGGGGAAATACTATTCGTCAGGTCATACAAACAGGTGAAAATGTAAAAGCTATGCTTAAGTATTTTGATAAAAGTGTGATAATTCCTCAAACAAAAGATTTTTCCGCAAAGGGCAATGTGTTTTATGATCCAGTTGGAACTGTTTTTATAATTCCTTCTTCAACTTCTCAAGAAGTTGCACCATGGTCTATTTTAAGTTCGCTGATTGCAGGAAATCCTACAATTGTGAAAGCAGATTCAAAAGAGCCGTTTTCAGCGATTAAGTTAGCAAATAATTTATATAGTGCAGGTCTTCCAGAAGGTGCTTTGAGTGTGCTTACATGGAACACATCAAAAAAACCAGATTATGGAAGTAGAATGATTGACTCTTCAAGAAAAAGTGTTTTGTTTGGTTCAGATGAAATAATAAAAAAATTAGCATATCATAAAATAAATCCTGAATTTTATGATCATCTTCCAATGCCAGCAAATATAATTGCATTTGGAACAGGAAGAAGTCGTTCTATTTTGTTTGAACCAGATAATTTGGAAAAATCCATTGAAAAAATTGCTCATTCTGTGACATATGCACCACAGGAATGCCTTAAGACGCAATATGTTGCTGTTGAAAAATCTTTGGTTGAAGAGTTTATTGATAAATATATTAAGTATGTTTCAACTCTTAAAACAGGGGATTTGCTGGATTTAGAAACAGATGTTGGTAAAACTATTCCTCAGAATAAGAATGCAACAAAAGAGGCAATTGAGAGTACAGAGAACTTTATGGTAAAGAGGTTAATGGGAGATGATATTTATTCTGAGCCATCTTTGTTTTATCCTCTTCATGAAAAAGCTCCAATGGCTTTAGAGGAAATTCCTGCACCTTGCTTGGGAGTTGTTCCTGCAAATACTTTGGAAGATGCAATTGATTTTTTGAATAAATCAGTTAGGCATGCTCCTTCTAGACAAGCGCTTAGAGTTTCAGTTTACACTGGAGATGATGAAATTTACAAACAAGTACGCAGAGATAGTAATTCGTTTTCAGTAATACGAAATAGATCTTCAATTGAGATGACGGGAACTGAGCCGCACCAAGGAGTTTATCTTTGGAATGCTTTAACGCAATTAAAATCTGGAAAATAATTAAAAACTATTAAATATACTAAATAATAAATAATAACAATGGTAAAAAAAGAGTTAAAGCATTATTTTGTTCCTGTTTTAGATGTTTCTGAGAAAGTTCCATTTTCAATTAATATTAATTGCTCAGTTAAAAAGCGGATGGAAAATCAAGATTATGCAAAAAAGGAACTTAATAATTTTATAAGTAAACTAAGCAAAGAGTTTAAAGAAAAAATTGTTTACATTGGCATGGATGTTATTGGAGAAAAATACTATGAGAGGTATTTGTTTGAAAAGGGCGGTTTTCTGGAAGTGATGATGGAGAAGCCTCTTGCAATTAATGCTCACTTTTCTCATGAAGCACGAGCAAAGAAGTTTGAGAAATCAATTAAAAAGATATTTAACAACATGCTTGGCTCAGACCCAGTTTCGAAAATGTTTATTGAAAATATTGGAATTGGAACTGATGAGACAAACCTTAAAGTCAGCACATGGGACAAGCTCAAAAACATAAGAAAAAATTAAAATGTATAAGCACAAATTGAGAAACGAGATTCTTGATGTTGTTTACAGAAATTGGCCAATTCATGCATCTGGAATTTGCAATCAGCTTTCATTAGAAACCAGTGTTGCGAATATTGCCAAAATTTCTTATCATTTGAAATGTTTGAAGAAGGAAGGCAAACTCAATCTGAAGAAAATTGATCGCGCGCTAGTTGCATGGCCTGGCGAAATGGAGAAGTTAAGAATTATTCATGAGATGTTAAAAGAATAGTAATTTGTTTTTCTTGAAAAAATATATATTTATATAGTTAGCCCTAATCTGGGCTAAGCATACGCTAAGGCGGAACAAGTTCCTTCTGGCGAGTTCAGCAGGCGAACAAAATACGATGCCTGCAATGTTTTGTTGTAAATATATTAATTATCTTTAAATATTAGCAGTATCTTTTCAGTGATATGAAGACTTACATTGAGGAGCTTGCTATTAGGGGATTTAAGTCATTTAACAGGAAGTCTGACATTCAGCTGACAAATCAGCTTAATTGCATTGTAGGGGCAAATGGTTCAGGTAAGTCGAATATTTTGGATTCACTTTGCTTTGTTCTTGGGCGACTTTCAACAAAATCAATTAGAGCAGAGAATTATTCTGATTTGCTTCATAAGAAGTTAGGAAGTTCTGTTCCTGAAGGAGAAGTTTCAATAGTTTTTAACAATGATTCAGGGATTTTTCCAATTGATTCAAAAAAAGTTAGAATTGACAGAAGGATTACTGAATCTGGAAGCACGAAATATTATATAAATCGAAGACGCGCTACAAGAAAGCAGGTTCTGGAGCTTTTGGGAATGGCGAAGATTCTTCCTGAAGGGCACAATATAATTATGCAGGGAGATGTTGCAAATTTTATTAATCTTTCTTCAATTGACAAAAGGAAGCTTGTTGAAGAGGTTGCTGGAATTCATATTTACGAGAGCAAGAAAGAAACAGCAATGAGCCAGCTTTCAAAAGTTGAGGAAAAGCTGACTGAAGCGAGGATTGTCATTACAGAAAAAAAGGCAAATTTAAATTCACTTGAGGCTGAAAAAAAAGTTGCTGAAAAATATCGTTCTTATGAAAATGAAAAAGAAGGTGCTAAGGCAACTGAATTGAAGTTGAGAAAGAAAAATTTGGTAAATAAGAAAGCTGAACTTATTTCAAAAATCAGGAGCATAAGAGAAAGAATTGACAAAAGGCAAAAATTTATTTTGCATGTTGAAAAGAAAATCCAAATTCTTAAAGAGAAAATTGAAGTTATTGAAGATAGGATTGAGAAAAAAGGAGGAGATGAGCAGCTTCAGCTTCAGAGAGGAATTGATGATTTAAAGTCAAGGATTTCAAGCTCTGAAAATCTTATAACAAGTTCTGAAAATGAAATTCATCGGATAAACACAAGAATTGAGAGTTTAAAAGACAAGCTTTCTGACATTGAGCTTAAAATTGCTGAAAAGGAAAAAGAGTTTAAGGAAAAGAAAAAGGAAAAGGATGCTTTTTCTGTAAGGATTACAAGGATGAATTCTGCTGCGTCAAGCTCAAAAAAATCTCATGAATTTTTGGAAAAAGAAGCTGAAAGATTAGAGAAAAAAGTAGAGGAGCTTAAAGAGGAAAAGCTTTCTGAGCAAAACAAAATACAAGAATTAATTTCAAAAAAAGAAGTTCTGGAATTTAAAATTAAGGATGCTAATAATAAAATAAGTGCTGCGCAAAAAGAGGAAGAGAAAGCTAGTAGCATGATTTCTTCAAAAAAGAGATTTAAGACAATTATCCAGAAGCTTAACAAGCTTACAAGCGAAGATTCTAAATTGGCAGTCGAGATTAGTGAATTAAGGCAGCTGGTTGATAAAAAAGAGGAAGCTCTTGCAAAAGCAAGATTAGATGCTAATGAAAGCCAAGAACTTTTGATGCGGGACCAGGCGGTTAGCAAGATTGTTTCTTCAAAGCTAAGGGGCATTGTGGGAACTGTTTCTGAGCTTGGCAAAGTTGACAATTGTTACTCAAAAGCGCTTTCAACTCTTGCTGGCGCTAAGATGAAGAATATTGTTGTTGAGAGTGCAGATGATGCTATTAGGGCATTAAAGCTTTTGAAACAGGAAAGAGCAGGTTTTGCGACATTTCTTCCAATGGACAAAATTCGGGAATATTCAATATCTTCTTCAGTTATTGAAAAGAAAAAATTAAAAGAAGTTATAGGTCTTGCATATGAGCTTATTTCCTGCAATCCTAAATACAGAAAAATTTTCAAACACATTTTCCGCGACACTCTTGTTGTTGAAGACACAGATTCTGCAAAAAGGCTTGGGATTGGCAAGTTCAATATGATAACTCTTGACGGCGATGTTTTTTCAACTTCCGGAGCAATAACTGGCGGATATAGAAGAAGCACTGGGTTAAGGTTTTCTGATGCTTCCAGCCAGAAACAAATAGACAACATGATTTTAGAAGTTTCTAAATTAAAAGGGAAACTTCGGCAGAAAGAAAATGAACGAAGGGATTTGGAAGAAGACATAATCTCTTTAAGGCAAGAAAAAGCAGAACTTGAAGGGAAAATTTCTGCTGTTTCTGACTCTGGAATTGACATTGAAAAAACAAAAAAAGAGAGAAAGGAATTTGAAAACAAAATTCTGAGTTATGAAAAGGAAATTAGTTCTTTGAAAAAAAGAATTTCTGAGCTTGAGGAAAAAATAAGCAAGGCAACTGTTGAAAAAAACTCTGCAACAATGAAGCTTAGGAATTTCAAGTTCGGAGAAAAAAGTTCAGAAATAAGAGAGCTTGAATCAAAACTGAATTCTAAAGAAAGCGAGATTGCGGCAATAAAGGCAACTGTTGAAAATGTTTTGCTTCCAGAAAAAGAAAATATTTCCAAAGTTGTAAGGAGCTTGGAAAAAGAAAAAAAGGAATTTAAAGAGCAGATTTCAGAGAGCAAGACAAGAATAAGCAACCTCAGAAAAGAGCTTTCAGAAAAGCAAAGGATTGAATCTGAATTTTACGGACAATTGAAAAAACTTTTTGACCAGAAAAAAACATTTCAGAAAGCGCTTGAAAAAGAGGAAATTCAACTTAAGGAACATTCAAGCTCAAATTCAGAAGATGATGTTGAAGTTAATTCTCTTTCAATTGCAAATGCCAAAGTTGAAGCTGAACTTGAGGCAGTAAATGTTGAGCTTGGGCCTTATCAAGATGTTGCTATTTTGCCACACATAAATTCAATTTCAGAAGCAAAGAGAAGATACCAGGAAATGTCTGAGAAACTCGAAAATTTGGGAAATGTAAATATGAAGGCTTTGGAAATTTATGAAAAAGTGAAAAATGACTTTGATGAGATTTCATGGAAAGTTGACAAGCTTTCAGATGAAAAGAAGTCCATAATGCAGGTTATTGATGAGATTGAGAAGAAAAAGCTTAACTCTTTTATGGAAACCTTTGACAAGCTAAATAACAATTTTAAAAGCATTTTTGAAAGAATTTCTGAAAAAATGAGTGCTGAACTTGTTTTAGATAATCCTGAAGAGCCGTTTGATGGCGGAGTTAATATTCATGTTACTGAAAAATCAAAAGAAGGCAAGCCTGGAAAACGGCTCTACCTTGGTTCTCTTTCTGGTGGGCAGAAAACTCTTGTTGCACTTGCATTTATTTTTGCTGTTCAGGAATTTGAACCAGCTCCATTTTATCTGTTAGATGAGATTGACGCAGCACTTGACAAAGTCAATTCAAAGAAAGTTGCAGACTTGCTTGATGAATATGCAAAAAAGACGCAAATTATTATAATCAGTCACAATGATGAAATTATTTCCTCTTCAGAATCAATTTATGGGGTTTGGATGAACAAGAAAGGTGAATCAACTGTAAATTCAATAAAAATTTAGAAAATTTGCAATGAAAAAAGGAAACAAACAGCTTTTGTCAGTAATTATGGATGACAATGAAATTAGATGGCAGTCCATAATTTATAATATGATTCGTTCTGGAAAGATTGACCCGTGGGATGTTGATATTACAGTTTTTTCAAAAGAGTATTTGAAGACTTTGGAAAAGCTGAAGGAGATGAATTTTGCTTTGTCTGGAAAAGTTGTTCTTGCTGCTGCAATTCTTTTAAAGATAAAAACAAATCGTTTGGGGCTTGAGGATTTTCTTGAGCTTATTGACGAAGATGATGAAGAGGATTTGGAAGAAGAACTTGATGTTAGCATTGGAGAAGATATTTTTGTTGACGAAGATGAAGAGAAGCTTAAGAAACTGGCTGAGCACATTAAGAAAAATAAGCAGATAAAAGAATTTGATATTGAGCCTAATCTTGAAAGGAAAAAGCAGAGAAAGGTTACTGTTTTTGAGCTTGTTTCTGCACTTAGAAAGGCAATTGACGTTGATGACAGAAGAAGCTTAAGAAAGAGAGAGAAGAAAGAAGAAGAAAAGCCACCAAAATTTGAGATTGAAAAAGTTGATATACGGAAGAAGATTGGAGATGTTTATAGTTCTATTTTAAAATTTCTTAAGACACAAAATGCAAGTACAGTTAAATTCAGCAAAATTGTTCCTTCAAAAGAAAAAAAAGACATTATCTGGACTTTTGTTCCATTGCTTCATTTGGCTCATGAAGGAAAAGTTGGTTTAATTCAGAAAAGGCATTTTGATGACATTTATGTTCAAATTTCAGATGAGTCAATTAGAAAAGCTATAAGAAAAGCAGAAAATTAATAAACAAGAAAATTAAACTACTAAAAGGAGTTTGCTTAATATGATAGACACGATTATAGGAATTGGGGCGGTACCTTTCTTTAGAAAAGAAAGCTACGCAAAAGAAAGATTGAACGGAGTTTGCTTAATATGATAGACACGATTATAGGAATTGGGGCTATTGTGGTTGGAATTTTGCTTTCACTTTCGCATTTTTTTCAGCTGAAAAAGATTTTGAAAGTAAAGAAGTCAGACCAGATTTCAAAAATGCTTTACGGAATTATTGTAATTGCTCTTGCGTTTTACGCTTTTGCTAATCTGTATAGAGGAGATATTTTCATGTTTATTTCATTTATGATTGGCCTTGTTCCAGCTACAAGCGTATTTGTGCTGTCTTTTGTATATGATAAAAATAAGAAAATCAAAAAAAGCAGAAGAAGCAAGAAAAGATGGAAGGTTTAAAGAAGAAAATTGAAGCAGGAATTCCCTTTCAAAAAGGGTCTTCCAACCCCTAAACAAAATCCAAAGATGGAAGATTTAAAGAAGAAAATTGAAGCAGTTTTGTTTTGCGTTCCAGAAGGGATGCATGTTAAGACTTTGTCAAGGAAAATTGGCGTTGGCAGCATTGGTCAGGTTAAAAAAATATTAGAGAAAATGCAAGAGGAGTTTTTTAACAGGGGAATTAATCTTGTTGAGGAAAACAAAAAATGGAAGTTCAAGGTTCGGGGTGAGTATTCTGACTTAGTTAAGGAAGCCGCAATTCCAGAGATGAACAAGGCAGTTTTACAGACTCTTGCTTATATTGCCTGGAAAAAGGAGATTACTCAAAATGAAGTTGCAAAGTTTCGGAGCAACAAGGCTTATAATCACATTAAGAAACTGAAGAAAAGAGGATTTGTGGAGTCAAAGAAAAAAGGAAAAACTGAGCTTGTTTTTCCTACGAAAAAGTTTTACGAGTATTTTAAAATAAGCCAAGATCAGGAACTTACTCCTGAAGCTCTTGAAGGACTTGAGAATAAAGCCTGACTTTAGTTCAGTTTTCTTTTCCCAAAAGCTTTTTAGGAAAAAGCTTGCAAAAAACATTGTTTCTTTTAGGGCAGGTTTTCTTTTCCCAAAAGCTTTTTAGGAAAAAGCTTGCAAAAAATAAATTGTTTTTCTTTTAATGCATGTTTTCTTTCTAAGAAAAAATGCGAGGAGGAGGATTTCTCCCTTTTCTTTTCAAAAAAGAAAAGGTAAGTTTCCAAAAGAAAAGTTTCTTTTAATGCATGTTTTCTTTCTAAGAAAAAATGCGAGGAGGAGGATTTGAACCCCCGTAGGCACTAAGCCAATGGATCTTGAGTCCATCCCGTTTGGCCGCTCCGGCATCCTCGCAAAGCTGCAAAATCAGCTTGCACTTTCAGCAGGCACATATTGATTTGATGCCTGCTTGCTTCATTCCAAACCAAGAGTTGGAAAAAGTTCTCAAAAAGGAACTGCTTTCTCATTGAATTTTTCCGCCGCCGCTTTTTCTAAAAGGGGCGAGTGGGCCGACCCGGATTTGAACCGGGGACCTCCTGCACGTCAAGCAGACGTCATAACCGACTAGACCATCGGCCCTGAAACTCTTTGGAAAAGGTTTTTATCCCAAACAAATTTGTTTTTCACTTCTAAGAGAGTATTTATAGAAAATTAATAATTATTAAAAAGATTTTGTATTTAGATTTAGTTTAGTTCGCTTCTAAGTTTTTTTAGGCTTTCCTTTAATTCAGCAAGAGCGTCTTTTTCTTTGCTTTGGTTATTGCTTTTCTTGTTTTTGCTTTGCTTTGCTTTCTTGCTTGATTTTTCCTGCTTTTTGCTTTGCTTTGCTTTTTCTTCTTTGTTTTTCTCTTCTGACTTGTTTTCCTTGTTCATATATTTTGCAAGGTCTTTGTTTTGCTGTTTCAGAGATTTTATTATTCTTTTTAGGTCTTGGATATTTTCAGTTTTTTCATCCATAGATTCATTGTAAAAATTTGCATAGTTTATACTTTCTATTATTCTGTAAGAGATGCTTTTTAGTATTTTTTTGAAAAATGCCGGGTTTTCAAATTGAACATATTTTTCTGTTGAAGCCATGAAAACAAAAAAAGAGTGATTATTTAAATAGATTTTGGAGTTAGAAAAAGTTAATAAGAATTATCGCTTTTTAAGTTTATGGACAAAAGCCATAGATTTGCTGCTTTGATTTTTGTACTTTTGTTTTTGATAGTTTTTGTTCCTTTTGTTTCAGGAATTTCAGGACGCTCTGTTTCAGAATTGAGGATGCAAAGCAGTTACAATTACATTGGATGGATTATTATTGGAGTAATTGCTTTGATTGTTATTGCTTTTGTTTTTATTCGTTT
The DNA here is from genome assembly GCA_017608025.1 of Candidatus Pacearchaeota archaeon. Classification (GTDB taxonomy): domain Archaea; phylum Nanobdellota; class Nanobdellia; order UBA10117; family JABICX01; genus JAFCGM01. The sequence goes on along the minus strand of JAFCGM010000004.1, from coordinate 61,822 downwards.
CAAGCCAATAGATGTGGGAATTGAATCAGTGAAGAGATTCAAGCATTTGTATCGTCCGAAAACAAAAAAAGAGGAACTTATGGATTACATTGACTACAAGCTTGGAATGGGGGAAAACCGGCTTACTGTTAGAAAAGAGCTTCTTTCTGTTGGCTGGCCAGAGCATCTTGTTAATGAGGCATTTAGGGAGGCAGAGAATTCTGCTTCAAGGAAAGTTAAGAAAAAATTTAAGAGAGAGTGATTTTTTCAATTCTTGAGTTTCCTGCTGGGAGTATAGACACTATTTCATTAATATCTTTAATATTTAATTTGCTGGCTATTTTCTTTGCAATTTCTGTTTTTTTATTATAGCCGGGTTTTAATGAAATATATTTTTTTGCTTTTTTCTTTATTGCAGATACTGGACCAATGATAATTTTATTATTTACTTCTGATACTGCAAGCTCTAGTTCGGTGTTTCTGAAAAAGTTTTTACTGCCTCGGATTATGAATGCTCCTTTTCCAAGGAATTCGCCTGCTTTTGCTTTTTTACTTACTTGTTCAGAAGAGATACTGTAAACATCTGTGCTTCCAAATCCAAGTTTCCATGCACGGGAAAACGAGGCAACAGCGATTGCAGTTTCTTTTTTGTCTTTTTCAGCAGCTTGTTTTCCGTTTTTAAGTATGAAAAAAGGAGAGCCAGGCATTTCTGTGTGAAAAACAAGGTCGTTTTTTTCAGCATGTTTTTTAATTAGCATTTCGTTTTGAGTTGCATCTTTTCCACCTATTGCCAGAAGATTGTTTGATGTTCTGAACCAATGAAATTTTTCATACCACTGCTTTTTCTTTATTTTCTTTAATTCAGGTTTTTTTTCTGGGAGGTTTTTCTTTAAATTTGACAGTTTTTCTTTTGACTGCTTTATTATTTTTTGAATTGAAGGAATTTTTGACTTTGCTTTTTTTGATTTTTCATAAAAATTACTTGCATTTTCACCAAGGCTTTTTTTGTAGTTCAGAGGAATTAGTTTGTTTTTTAATTTCAAAGTTATGGTTTTTGCTTTCTGGTCGATTTTTTCTATAGGCAGAATTGTGTTTCCCTGCTTTATTTGCTTTTCAAAATCTTCAAGCTCTTTTTTGCTCATTTGTGAGATTTCATAAAGCAACTGCTCTATTTTGGAATAGTTTTCATAAATTAAATCCCCTTTTTTCTTTTCTTCTTCCTGCGTCTTTTGATTTTTTTGCAGAGCTTTTTTCTGGTTTTTTATTATGTTTTTGATTTTTTCCTTTCTTTTGCTTATTGATTTTTCCAGTTCCTGATTTTTTTCCATTAGTTTGCTTGTTGAAAAGAATATATCAAGAGCCTGATTAAATGAATCTGCTTTTTCGGTTTTGCTTTTTAAATATTTTTCAAGTTTGATTAATGTTGCGTCAATTGGTTCTTTGTTTTCCCTTACAATATATCCTGTGCTTTTTTCAACTTTCCCTAGAAAGTTCATTATTCCTGAACAAGTTTTTTCAATTCCGATTTTTGAAATAAGGTCTTCTGATGTGCAGTTGATTTTTCTGCATATTTCTTCAGCATAGTTGCTTCCAATTCCCATTGCAGATATTACTGCAATTGCTCTTCTTGTTTTGTTTTTTGAAAGCTCTTTTTTTATTTCTGTTTTGCTTTTCAATACATTTTCTTTTAAAGGCGGTAATTTGTATTCCAGACCTTTTTTTACTTCTCGGTCTTTCCAGGTTTGCGGTGAAGCGCAAGCAATTATTTTTCTTTTGCTGTTGCACAAAATGAAGTTTCCTTTGCTGAATAGCTCTGCAATTAGTATTGTTTTCTCATCTTTTTTTTCAAAGTGAAATTCAACAATTCTGTCAATTCCTATTTGCTTTATTTCAGTAAGTTTTGCTCTAGTGATTTTTTTTCTCAGAAGCTTACAAAAAGAATGTATTTTTCTGGAAGTTTTGTATTTGAATTGTGTTGCGAAAATCGCCTTTCCAGATATTATTTTCAAATGAGTTTTCTTCTTTTGGGAATGGAATTTCAGAATTAGCTCAAAGGGAGTTGGCTGATAGACTTTGTTCAAGTAGCTTCCTTTTATTTCCTTATTTTCCTGCAAAACTTTTTTTATTTCTATCCCTGCAAGCACTTTCATAGAATTAAATAAAAAAGAAAGATATATAAAATTAAGCAGAAGGCAAGTTTTTGTTAACTTTTTCTATCTGCTTTTTTGTTTCAATAAGAAGTTCATTCCACTTAAAGATTAGGTCTTTTTCCTTGTCTTTTGTTTCTTCAAGTTTTCGAATTATTTTTTCAAGGTCATGTGTTTTTCCTTCTAAATCTTCAAGTGTTTCCATTATTTCATTGTATTTGTCTAGTTTTACAAAGATATTTGCCTTTTTTCCTTCAACTTTGCCAGTAAAAGATATGTTTGGTTTTCGTGTTTCTTTTTCCATTCCAAGCATATTCTTTTTTTGCGGCGGAATTTCTGGCTGAGGCGGAACTTCATGCCTTGTTTCTAGTGGCATTGGTTTTGGTCCTTTTGGAGCTTTGTTTTGGCTTTCGAGTTTAGGGAAATTTCCCTTGTCTAAAAAATTTGATTTTGGAGTTGCAGGTATAAATGGCCGATTTTCTGGAAAGTCTTCTTTTTTGCTTTCCTTTGGAAGTGCTGGCAAGGGAGGCAAGTCATCTGTTAAAAGCGGAAGATCATCTAATTCTTTTTTCTTTTTTCTGAACAGTCCCATTAATAATTCACCGTTAAACTATATTGCTTTTTTTCTTTTTAATAGTTTTTTACTCACATATTAGTAAAAACATCTTTGTTTTTATTTTTTTAGGTGGTTTAGTGTATTAATGCGAAAACTTATCCTCATTGCCATTGCTCTTTTGTTTTTACAGCCTGCTTTTTGCCTTGAAATTACTGAAATTATGTATAATCCAATTGAAGATGAGAATTACAACGAGTATGTTGAAATTTACAATGATGAAGAGGAAGATGTAAATGTGACTTTGTTAACTTTGTGCAATGACACTCTTTTCTGCGGATATGTTTCAAAAAGCGGGGAAAATTTCAGTTCTGAGTGCATTTTAAAAAAAGGAGAATTTGCTTTGATTACTGATGGTGGTTCAGGGTCTGAAGTTTTTGAAAATTTTGATGTTAAAACTGAATTCTTGTTTTATACTGAAAAAAGTTCTATTTGCGGAAGGTTGGCAAATTCTGGAGAGGAAGTGACTTTGGAGAAAAACAGTGAAAAAATTGCTTTTCTTTATTATGACGGCTCATGCGAGGAGGGAGAGTCTTTTTCAGGAGAGTGCGAAGAGCCGAGTCCTGGATATTTTGCTGAGGAAGTTTCTGAAGAATTTGAAGCAACTGAAGACTCAGTTGAGAAAGAAAATATTTCAGAGGAAAAATTGGTTGAGGAATTTAGTGAAAAAAGCGCTTCTGAAGAAATAAAAAGCTCAAAAACAGCAGCACTTTTGGAAAAAGAAGAATTCCGAACTTTTGATGAAATTGCAGAAAGTGAGATTGTTTATTGTTCAGATTCCTACAAGACGAAGTACTATTTTCTAATCGGATTTTTGGGACTTTCTGCACTTATGAATATTTTCCTTTTGTTTGTTCTTATGCACAACAATTAAATTTATAAACCCATTACTTGACTTAGAGTTATGGCTAAAGATGGAAAAACTGAAATTCAAATTAAGGCAATAATTGAAGTTGTGGGCGCTCCAGAAGAGCACTTGAAAAAAACAATTGAGCTTCTTTCAGACTCTCTTTCAAAGAAATACGAAGTAATTAATAAAGTTCTAAATGAGCCGAAAAAATATTCTAAAAAGCTTTTTTCAACATTTTTGGAAATAGAATTCATAGTTCCCTCAATGTCAGAACTTATTGGATTTGTTATTGACTATCATCCATCTTCTGTGGAAATAATAGAACCTGAGGAAATAAAAGAATCAAGCCAGGAGCTAACTTTTGTAATCAATGACTTGATTTCAAAGATTCACCGCATGGACATTCAAATAAAAGCACTTACAGCTAAAAACAAGCTGCTTGCTGACAAAGATAAATAAATTATCTTACAACAAGCACTTTTAGTTGATTTTTTAATGGTGTTGAAAGTATTTCACACATTTCTGTTGCAGTCATATTGCTGAGTTCATTGCATTTGATGTCAATGTTGCTCATTGACTTGTCATAAGAGCAATAACGAGGAACATTTATTTCAATATTATCCACTGCGTTTGCTTTTCCGATTATATTTCCCAAATAGAGACCAATTACCAATGAAACAAGAAGCCCGACCAATAGTATAACCAAGAGCTTGTACATTGTAATCTCATAGAGTATTTTTCTTCCAGATTTTGTTATTTTATTCATATTCTTCTTCATTTTCTTCATGTCCTTTTCTTTCATCTTTTTTCCCTCCTTTGGTGATTATAACTTTACTTTTCAAGAAAGTCAGAGCATTAAATTTATTAAGCCTGTACCTTGTATGGCGGCCTTCTCCTTCTTTAACCACAAGCCCTTCTTCTTCAAGTTCCTTGACTTTCTTTGCTGCAAAGGACTTGTCAGTGTCCAGGAATTTTGCAATTTCCTTGTTCCTATCTTTTCCAAGGCTTATTGCAGTGATTATTCGCATCTTGGAAATTTCCTTTTTCTCATCTCTTGACAGTTTTTCCTTTTCAGCCATTATTATTTAAATTAAGGGTTTATTATTTAAATATACTGCCATTTGAGTGTTTGTTTGTTCCATTTTGGTAGTGAAAAATTGTAAAAAACGATAAATGGGGCTGAAAAATGACCATAATGTTTTTAAACCAATTTCTTCATACTATATCTATATCTAATAGCAGTATTTATACTGTTTAAACGAGGTATACCAATGCAAAAATTCGTATTAAAAGCGAAAAACACAATGAAAAGAGTTGCAGCAATCTCAACTGGCGTAGCCATGTTGGGAGCAACAGCTTTCGGAGCTGTAGCAGCTGCTGATTTAGCAGACTACCCAGAACCATTTGTACAAGACGGAGAATGGAATACACTTCTTGTTCTAGGAACAGGAGGAAACAATCCGGCTGGACTTGCAAGCGACCTTGCAGGAGCCGTAGACATCGCAGCTAGACTTGCACAAGAGTCAAAGAGCGTAGCAAGCACAACAACAACTGTTGCAGGCGGAAGAACAGAAGATGTTGACATAATGGATGCAACACTTGACACAACTTCTTTCCCAGACTACATGACTGATACACACATCTCAGGACTTGCTGACTCACAGTTGACACAAAACGATTCAACAATTGATTATGAAGAAGTAATTGATGTTGGTGGATTTGAGATTTTGACATCTGAAGATGACCCAGAACTTGGTTCAACAATTTACTTGGGAACAACAGGAACAGAATCAAACACAAAGATTTACTGGCAATCAACAGATTCTGATTTGGACATCACAGAAATTAATTCTGTAGTTCCATTAAAAATTGATTTGTTGGGAAAATCTATAGAGATTACATCCTTAAGTGACACTTCAGCAACAATTAATATGGGAGATGAAACAGTTCTTGGTGTTGGAGAAACATACACATTTGAGGGAGATGACATTGAAGTAACTTCAATTGGACAGAGTTCTGTTGCAATAAAGCTTGGCTCAAAAACAAAGTTCCTTGGAGAAGGTGAGCAATATGACTTTGGCGATACAACTGTTAAAGTTGAAAACATTTTGTACACAGATGATATTGACTCAAGACAGGTTCAGATAAGTGTTGGTTCAGATGTTACAAAGTCAGTTAACGACGGAGACTCTGCTGAGATTTTCGGAGAACCTGAAGATACAACAGATGCTAAATGGCTATGGTACATTTCCGGTGCAGACGCAAATACAAAAATCGGAGTAAAAATGAACCTTGAGTTAGAAGATTCTGACGACCCAGTTATTGCTCCAGGAGAAAAACTTGACTTCCCAAACAACTTTGGATACATTGAATTTCAATCCTTAAACGTAGACGCAGACATGAAAGTTACTGGAAAATTCGATGATGTAACTGTTACAAGAAACGAGGCTGGAGCTACAATTGATGTTGACCACGATTACGCATTGTACATGGTAACAAGCAAGGACAATGAAGGATTTAAGGTAAATGTTTCTGGAACATGGACAGATACAAATGAAGTTTGGTTAATTGATGAAGAAAACAGATGGGTTGGAGCATTTAGAAACTCTGACAACAGAATCCAGTACTTTTTGAACTCATCAGATGACACACCAATTGAGGAAGGAACAGAAATATACATTATTAATGACATAACAACAGCAGGTTCCAAAGTTGGAATTGTAACAGGAAATCTTACAACACCAGATGACTTCATAACTTTCCATGACTTTGATGACGCTGGAGAGGACATGAAGATCAAGGCAGACATTGACGGTGCAAAGCTCGGAGACACTGCAGACACAAAAGAGGCAATTGAAATTAACTTGACATCCACAAGCCCATACCAAATCGGTTCAAAAGAGGATTCATGGAGAACTGGTTACGGAAACATTGTTGAGACACCAGAGAGCCATGGAGACAGTGACGAGTTTGTATTGTGGATTGCTCCAGAGCAGGTCAAGGCAAACATACTTGTTGCAGGACCAACTGCTGAAGTTACATCAACTGGTGATGCATTTACTATAAACTCTGTTGCAGGAGTTCCATTAGTAAAATTAGACACAGAAGTAACTGATAAGACATCACAGCCACTTATTTTGGTAGGTGGACCAGCTGTAAACAAATTAACTGCTGAAGCACTTGGATTAACATATCCTGCATATGGTGCTGATTCAACCATTCCAGAAAACAAAGCAATGTTGAAACTTGTTGAAGACGCCTTTGGCGGAAGCAATGTCGCACTTGTAGTAGCTGGATGGGAAGCAGACAACACAAGAGAAGCAGCAACTGTCTTGAAAAACTACGGCGAATACGACTTAAGTGGAACATCTGTATCTGTTTCAGGAGAAACAATAACACCAATTACAGAAGAAACAGAAACTGAGACAGAGGAAACAACTGAGTAAGCTGTAAATGTATAAGCGCCTTTGGCGCTTTCTTTTTCTTTTTTTGTTAATCTTGCAGAAAACTAGGTTTAAGCCTTATTCTAAAGAAACTATTTTAAAAGAAAAAACTGTTTTTTGTAAGAAAGGTTTTTTAACCCAAAAAGAACTAATTTTCTGTAAAATAAGTTAATGGTTTTCAATTCTAAAAACAATATTTTTCATAACTTTTTTATATTTATATTAGATAAGGAAAGACATGGTTAATACAAAGGAACGAGATAGAAAGAAGAGGACAATTGTTGAAAAGCTGAAGAAGAATCCTGAAAAAAAGAAGAAAATTTATGGTATGCTTGGTGGTCTTATTGCTTTGATTATGATATTTTCAGGGCTTGTTGTTGCTGTTTCAAACAGATCTGAAGGCGAGAATTACATTGTAGAGAAGTTTGAATACAATGGCTATAATTTTTATGAGCATGTTGATGGTCATTATGTTCTTAATTATCCTTTTTCTGGGAAGGAGATTCCTATTTCCTTTTATGTTGATCCGAGAGATGCAGAAGATTTTGAAGTTACAGATAATGTAAGATATTTGAAGCAAGCTAACAAAATTTACCTTGCTTTTAATCCAAATGAGGGAAGTTCGAGGCAGCTTTCAGCTGCTGCAGTAGAGTTTGGAAGAATTCTTCCTTTTGTAAATTCTGACTTGGACTCAAGCACAATTGTAATGTCATTTACAGAGGATACAGACCCTATTACAGAAGAAGTTCCGGTTATAGGCTGCGAGGATGCAACAACACTCCAGCCAGTTGTTGTTTTTGAGTTAGATGAAGCAATAACTTCTCCACGAGTTTACAATAAAAAGAATTGCATTCATGTTCAGGCAAACAATTATACAAATTTAATGCTTGCGTCAGATAGGCTTGGGTATGGCATGCTCGGAATAATTCCTTTTGAAGATTATTGGGGCAATAAGGTTTAAAGATTTAAGCAAGAGAAACCTCCACTGAGCTTTTTAGAAAAAAGCTCGCAAAAAACATATATCTGTTAAATAGAACTAACCAAATGCTCTTCGAACATCAGGACTTTTCTCTTAAAAGAGAAACCTCCATTAAAGAGAACTAACCAAATGCTCTTCGAACATCAATTACTTCAACTGATTGGACGCCGTCAATTGATTCAATGTCTTTTTCAAGAGGTTCGGAGTCGCCTTTTTTTTCATCATACATGAAGATTATTTCAAGTGCTACGAGGCCGAAAGCAATTGGAATTTTTTCTGTTTTGTGGATGTGCCCTTCAAATTCAATTATTTTTTTGTTTATCTCTTCTGAAAGTTTATCAAGGTTGATTTCCGGATTTTCGGGCATAACTTTTATTTTAACAATAACATTTGCCATAAAATCACCTAAGGTCCTACAAATCCGCACTTGCATTCATATTTAATGCTTTTCTTTCTGCATTCACTGCAGCGGACTATTGTTTCCTTACCGCAGCCAGGGCAAGGGAATTTTGCTGTTCTGGAATCATTGAGTATTTCTTTTTTGCATGAATTACATTTAATTACCATAGGGCTATGTATCTAAAAAATCTTTATAAATGTTTTTGTCTTTGTCTTATTAACATGGACTTTTCAATAGCTACTGCTCTTTTTCAAGCATATCCTCTTTTTTTCAAGTATTTGGTTGTTTTTCTGCTAGGCATGGCTCCGATTTCAGAAGCTAGAGGAGCTATTATTATGGGAATAAGTTTAGGCCTTAATCCAATGATGGTATTTTTATTGGGATTGATTGCCAATATTTTAGTAATTCCGATTTTGTTTTACTTTTTGAAAGTTGCGCGGCTAAATGACCTTGCGTTGAAGCTTTTCGGAGCAAGGACAATGAAGAAGATTGAAAAGAACAGGAAAAAATTTGAAGTTTTCGGAGAACTGGCTTTGATTTTGTTTGTAGCGATTCCTCTGCCAATGACAGGGGCCTGGACAGGAGTTCTGATTGCACATATTCTTAAATTCAACAAAAGAAGGTCATTTGCAGTTATTTCAGCAGGCGTTCTGATTGCCTCACTTATAGTTTTAACTAGTACATTAGGAGTTTCATTTGTTTTATGAAAATAAAAAAAGAGCCAGAGCATTTTTTTGTAAAAGAGATTTCTAAGTTAAAGATTCAGGATGAGGGTGAGTATGCTTATGTTCTTTTGAGAAAGAGAAACTATACTACGCAGAGAGCAATTTCAGCAGTTAGTCGGGTTTTAAGAGTTAGTAGAAAGAGGATTGGTGTTGCTGGAAACAAAGACAAGAGCGCACTGACTGAGCAGATTGTTTCAATTTGGAAAGCGAAAAAAGAAGATATTGAGAAAGTGGAGTTGAAAGATATTGAGCTTGAATTTTTAGGCTATAGTGATGAAAGGATAACTTTGGGGGATCTGGAAGGCAATTTTTTCAAAATACAGGTTTTTTGCGAAAAAGGAGATGAAACAAATATTAAAGTTCTTGAAAAAAGAGCAGAGATTCTAATTAAACAAGGATTTTTGAATTACTTTGGAGAGCAGAGATTTGGAATTTCAAAAAACAATCATGAAATAGGTAGGTTTTTCCTTAAAGGAGATTTTGAAAATGCGCTTAAAGGAATTTTAATTAAAACAGGCATTGACAACAAAGAGATAAATGACTATTCAGAATTTGTTAAAAAGAATTGGGGAAATTGGAAAGAATGTATTAACAAAGTTCCTCGGTTTATGTCCATGGAAAAATCGATTTTAAATCATTTAATAAAATATTCAAATGACTTTGCAGGAGCTTTTCGGGTTTTGCCTAAAAATTTGAGAAGGATTTTCATTCATGCTTATCAATCCTGGATTTGGAACAAAGCACTTTCAAATACTGTTTCTGGAAAGGAGTTTATTTGTGTTGCTGATATGAAACTTAACACAGGTGCAGGAGAGTTTAGTGAAGAAAAATTGCCTTTAATTGGATTTAATTCTGAGGATGATGGAAGTTACTTTTTTAATGAAAGTTTGAAAATTCTTAAGAAAGAGGGATTAAGTTTAGAGGATTTTAAGCTTCCAAGAATGCCTGAGCTTGCTTCTAAAGGTGATTTTCGAGAAGTAAGAGCTTTTCCAAAAAAACTTTCAATCAGGAAAAAAGAAAAAGATTCTTTTTTAGTTAGTTTTGAGCTTGGAAAAGGAAGCTATGCTACAGTTTTGCTTAAGAATTTGTTTTTTAAACCTAAGAAATAAGCTCTTCTTCAATTATTTTTTGCAAGTCTTCTTTGCTTTTAACATCTTCGATAAGAATGTTTTCATTTATTAATACTGCTGGGAATTTATTAACTGCGTATTTTGAAACCATTGTTTCAACTGAGCTTAGTTTGAGGTCTGCTGCAATTGGAATCAACATTATTTTGTGACCTTTTTCCTGCTTTAAGTCAAATAAAATTCCACTTAGTTTGTTCTGCTTTTCTTCTTCAATGTTTGTTGGATTGTCTTTGTAAAAGTAAACCACATTTATGTATTTAGCATTGTCGCATTTTTTCTGGATGTTCATTGAATTAAGCCAGAACTGAAGCTTGAGGAGATTATGTTCTTTTTTCTGGATTATTAATTGGTCAGAAAATTCATTTCTTTGTTCGTAATTTTCAATTTTCTTTCCTTTTTCATAAACCTGCTCTCCAAAATTTAGGTTTTGATTTACAGCTGTTTCACACATTTTTTCATTGGAAATTCCGTTTTTCTCAAGAATTTCTGACTGAAGCTTTACATCATTCCAATTAATTTGTATTTGAAGATAATCATTTTTTATTTCTTCAACTCTTTGGTCCTGCATATTAAGTCCGAACCAAATTCCAATTGAGAAGACAAGGAGAGTTATTGCTCCAGCCATTAATGCAACTCTTGTTGGATTGAGAGCTTTTTTCATTTTAAATTAGGATTTTATTTGAACAATATAAGGTTTTTGAAGCTACAGGACTTTTTCTTAAAAAGAAAACCTCCACTAAAAGAACTTTCACAAAATTTTTCTGCTATTTCCAGGACTTTTTCTTAAAAAGAAAACCTGAATTAAATTCAGTCGCGAATTGAAACAAAAGTTCGCTTCTCCACTGAGCTTTTTAGAAAAAAGCTCGCAAAAAGAAGAAGCTGTTGATTACCATTTCCAGATTCCAAACATTACTCGATAAATTGAGTTTAGGAGAACTAAAGGAAATAAGCTAACATAAAAGATAGTGAAAACAATTAATGCAAGGATTCCGCCGTTTTTTATGTTGAAACTGCGTTTGTTTCCCATGCTGAGCAGAGCTGTCAGCAAGTAGAATATTGACAAGAACAAAAGCACAATTCCAAAGAAAGTGAAAGAATTCGGTATTGTGAAAAAGTTAGTTATCTGCCCCGCGTCAACAAAGTGAGAAATAATTGAATAATATAGACGAAAGATTATTTCACTGAAAATTCGATACATTACAACTGTGAAACCAAGAACAGAAGTGAACATTGTAAAGGAGAAGAAAGGAATTACAAAAACTCCAACCATCCCATAACGTTTTTTTAGAAAGGTATTTTTGTATTTTAAAAGGGTTTGGATTCCTCCTGCACTCCATCTTACTCTTTGGTTCCACCATTCTTTTATTTTAGTTGGAGTATTTGTCAAAACAATTGCATCTATTGCTATTCTTATTTTGTAGTTTTTTGACAGAAGACGCCATGCAATTTCAATGTCTTCTGTGAGGTTTTTTCTGTCAAAACCGCCAAGTTTTTTCAGCACTCTTGTTTTGTACATTGCTAAAGGGCCAGGTGTTACATAGATTGCTTCAAGGTGCTGAAGAAGTTTTCTTATCCAGATAATTACAGTGTATTCTATGTCCTGGATTTTTCTAAGGAAAGTGTCTTTTTGCTTTATTTGGATATTTGAAGTTACTGCTGCTGTGTCTGGTTCAGTTTCAAAAACTCCCATCATTCTCATCATAGCATCTTTTTTTGGAAAAGAATCAGCGTCAATTACTGCTACAAACTCTGTTTTCACTTTTTTTAAGCCATTGTTCAGTGCTACAGCTTTTCCTTGGTTTTTCTGATTAATATATTGAATTGTTTTTGGGTATTTTTTATGCCATTTTTTTATTATTTCAAGAGTTCTGTCTTTTGAACCGTCATTTATTATAAGGATGTTAAGCTTGTCTTGGGGATAAGAGCTGTTTATAAGGCATTGCAAAGTTTCTGAAATGCTTTCCTCTTCATTATAGGCAGGGATAAGTACTGTTAATGGTTTGGGATTTTTTGCAACAGGGTCTTGCTTTTTTTTATCCCATTTTTCAAAATAAATTATCAGAAAGAATGTTGAGAAGAAAAGAGTGCTGATTATGAAGAGATAATAAATTGCTGTGATAAATTCCATAATTCTTTCTTTCAGATTAAGCTTAAAATCCTTGCGGTTGTCCTTCTAGCTGAGGGACTCACGCGGCTGCGAAATCAGCCGGCACTTTCAGCGACCAAGTTCTGGTTATTAAGGTCACTTTGTTGGGCTTTTTTTAGCTGAAAAATCGACAAATATTTGTATACTCAAAATCACATAATTTATTTAATAAAGAGTGTTATTTACAAGTATGGGCGTTAACATACGAGAGATTGTTAAATCTCGAGAAATTTCACTAGAGGAGTTAAGTGGAAAGAAGATTGCATTTGACGCATACAATATTTTATACCAATTTCTTTCAGCAATAAGGCAGAGAGATGGTTCTCTTTTACAGGACAGCAAGGGGAGAGTAACTTCGCATCTTTCAGGACTGTTTTATCGTACAATTAATATTCTTGAAGCAGGGATAAAGCCTGTTTTTGTTTTTGACGGTGTCTCTCCAGAACTGAAAAAAGAGACTCAAGCCTCAAGGAAAATTATTAAAGAAAAGGCTATGGAAAAATACGCTCAGGCAGTTAAGGAAGGAGATGATGTAAATGCAAGAAAATATGCGCAGCAAACTTCACATCTTACAAAAGATATGGTTTCTGAATGCAAGGAGCTTATAAAGGCAATAGGTTTGCCAACAGTTCAGGCAGTTGGAGAAGGTGAGGCTGAGGCAGCCTATATGGCAAAAAAAGCAATGGTTTATGCTGTTGCATCTCAAGACTATGATTCTCTGCTGTTTGGAACTCCTTTTTTAATAAGAAACATTACTATTAGTGGAAAGAAAAAATTGCCGGGAAGAGACATTTACAAGGAAATCAAGCCAGAAATAATTTCTCTTTCAGATATTTTAAATTCACATGGAATTGATATTGACCAGCTAATAAAAGCAGCGATTTTGATTGGAACAGACTTTAATGTTGGAATAAAGGGAATTGGGCCGAAGAAAGCTCTTGAGCTTGTAAAAATGCACAATGAGTACAAGCACTTGTCTGAAATTCCGAGAGCAGAGAGAGTTTTGAATTTGTTCAAGAATCCCGCAATAAGTACAGGAATATCTCTTTCCTGGAAGGAGCCAGATGAAAGTAAAATAAAGGAAATTTTATGCAAAAGGCATGACTTTTCAGAGAAGCGAGTTGAAAACGCACTTAAAAGACTGAAAGAAAGTGCAAAAAAAAGAAAGCAGACCGGACTTGATTCTTTTTCTTAGTTTTTTTCTTCATAGACTTTTTCTTTACCTTTTTTTTTGAATAAGAGCAAGTAATTGTTTAAGTCAATCAAAAAATATAGTGCGATTATTATTGCTGAAATTAAATAAAAAAGGCTATTATGAGTTAAGAAAATTACTGTTTGCAAAAACAAGAAAATCAAAAAGCTTGCTATTTTGAATGCAAGGAGATGAATTTGTCCTTTCCTTAGAAAATACCGCATTACAGGGTTTCTTTCTGCAATCATTCCATATTTATGGCTGTCTTTTATTGTTAAAATTTCATCAAGAAACCAGAAAAGAGCAATTAAAATTATTATTGTTACAAAAGTTATTGTTATAATTTTACATCACCATTCCTTAAAATTACTTTTTCAATATCTGATTTTTTTACTTTCTTTCTTTTTTTCTGGAAGTCAGAAAGCAGTTTTTCCACTTTTTCTGCAAGGAGTTTTTTACCTTCTGAGCAAAGCATTTTTCCCTGCCTGCATTTGCTTTCCCGTTCTTTTGTTTGCTTTTCTGTTTCAAATAATAAAGAGAGATATTCATTTACCATACATATGTCTGGGTTTCCGCCTTTTTCCTTTTGCTTATTTATTGTTCCTTGTCCGCCAGTAAAGGCTCGGAGACATTTTTTTGCTGCGGTTTTTGGATTTTCATTTAGGAAAATTGCATATTCTGGGCGTGATTTTGACATTTTTCCCTTGTCAAGTCCTTTGAGAAAGCGAGTATGAATTACTGCTGGCTTTTCTAATTTGAATTTTTGTGCAATATCGCGGGCGATTCTCAGATGAAGATCTTCGTCTGCTCCAATTGGAGTTAAAGAACAGTCATAGCCAAGAACCATTGGCAATAGAACATGTGCAGCTTGAACAGCAGGATAAAAGTTTAAACCAATGTTTGTTTCATTAGTGAATCCGTATGTTGCTTTTGTCATGCTAAGTGTTACTTGTCGAGCAAATTTTGCTGCAAGTTTGTAGATATCTGTGTAAACTGTGTCAATTATAAACTTTGTTTTTTTTGGGTCAAAGCCTAATGCCAAGAAATCTTTTATTAGCTCAATTGCTTGTTTTTCTCCTTGTTCTAAAGAATTTGATTTTCTGGCAAAATAACTTTCATCGTTTGAGAGCGGAACAAATACAAATACTCCATACTTTTTCTGCAACTCAGTTACTAACTTAAAATTAAGATAATGTCCTATATGAAGATTTGCACTAGGATTTGCACCTGTTGAGATTGCGCACTTTTTTCCTGCTTTTAGTTTTTTAAGATAATTGTCAAAATCGCGGTGACTTACAATAAGGTTGTTTTCAAAGGCAGTGATTCCTTTTGGAATATTGCTGACTGCGGAAATTGGCTTTGCACCGAATTTTTGAGCAAGTTTCTGGTAATTTTCTTTGATGTTTTTAGCTTCCATGATTTTGAATTAAAAACTCCTTATTAATAAAATATGGGGTCAGAGGGATTTGAACGGAATCCCCTTTCAAAAAGGGTCTTCCAACCCCCAAACAATCCCATCTTATGGGGTCAGAGGGATTTGAACCCCCACCAGCCGGTTGCTCCCATTTCATTTCGTGCGCTTGAGCGCAGCGAAACGCACTTTTTAGCACCTTGCCTTTTTTAAAAAGGCAGTCTGGAGCCGGCCGCACTGCCGGGTTATGCTATGACCCCAACTTTTTCAAAAAGTTTCATCAAAAACTTTATTTTTGACTATTACCTCCTGAACTTTTTAGAAAAAAGCTCTCAAAAAGAGAAGAATTTTTTAGTTTAAAAGAATTACAAAAATTGTTTGATAAAAAAGCCTCATTAAAAAAAGAACAGCAATTTAGATTTAAATAAGCATGGCTAGAAAAATTATTCTTTCGCTGTCCAGGGATAATCACCTGTTGCCATTATGATTTTGGGTGGATTTTGAGTATTATAAAGGTTTTGATTCCAGACTAATCCCTCTTTTTTGAAAAAGAAAGGTCTGAAGTAAACTTCAGGCGTGAATCACCAAATTGGAGTTCGCTTTTAAGTGTTACCCCAAAGAAAACAAAATTATAATACTTTGATATCTAAATAATATCTATTGATTCCAGGACCAATCCCTTTCTTTTCAAAAAAGAAAGGTTTAGGTATTATCCCAAAGAAAACGAAATTACAATACTTTCAAATCCAGACAATACCGATTAATTCTAGGACCAAAGTAGCCTGTTCGTACTATTTTTTTTATTTTGACTTTTTGCTTTAATTTGTTGCAGATTTTCAGAATGCGTTTTTTCATTTTGTTTAGATTTGCTTCGTGCTCAAACTGGTAAAGATGAATTATTGTTCCTTTTTTAGAAACTTGAAAAGCTTCTTTTAGGAACTCATGGGCTGTGTGAGGAAGAGGCATTACTATTCTGTCAAATTTTTGCTTTAGTTTTGGAATTTCTTTGTGGGCATCACCTTTTATTACTTTAATTTTTTTTCCAGTTTTGTTTAGTTTGATATTTTCTTTCATTAACTTTACTGCGGCAGGATTGATTTCATTTGCCCAGATAAGTACATCTTTTTTCTTTGCAAAGACAATTGGAAATGGTCCGATTCCTGCGAACATGATAAGGATTTTTTCTTTTGCTTTTATTTGTTTTAAAAGTCTAAGTCTTTCAGAGCTGTAACGAACAGAATAATATACTTTGTTTAGGTCAACTTTTAATTTAACTCCGTGCTCTTTTGCAATTGTTTCAGTTCGGTTTTCACCTACAATTGGTGTGATTTTTTTGATGCGATATATTCCTGTTGTTTTCTTTCTACGTCTTGCAACAACATTTATGTTTTTTAATGTTCTTTTTAGAGTCCAAGCAATTGTTTTTTCAATGCCCTTTAAAGAGTCATCGAAATCAATTACTGCTATGTCGCCGATTATATCATAGCTGGAGTTCACTTTTTCAATCTGCTCTGGCTTTAGAATTCCAGCAAGAGATTCTTTCAAGGTTTTTGGGCTTGTTCTTTTTATCTTCTGCAGATTTCTCTCTACAATTTCGCAAGAATAGTTTTTCAGAATTTCTTTTTTTGGCTTTGAATTTATAGGAATTAGGAGGTATTTTCCAGTTTTTCCAAGTTCAAATTCTGTGTTTAGTTTATGGGAGTCTTTTAGGTGCTTGATAAGAGTTTCTCCGTGCTTTTTTTTGACCTTGAGGCAAAGGACCATAACAAGGTTTTTATGCTTTTCATTTCTTTTTAAGTTTATGTTTTACTTAATTGGTTTGGGAATTGCTTGGAAAGATATTTCTGTTAAGGGGCTTGAGATTTTGAAGAAATGTGATAAGATTTATGTTGAGAACTACACTTCTTTGTCAGATTTTTCAGTAATAGATTTGTCAAAGCTGATTGGCAAGAAAATTGAGATTCTTTATCGAGATGAGATTGAGGGAAATCGTGATTTTATCGAGAAGGCAAAGGAAAAAGATATTGCTTTGCTAATTTACGGAGACCCGCTTTTTGCTACAACTCATTTTGAAATTATTGAAGAAGCAAGGAGAAAGAAAGTTAAGTTTGAGATTGTTCATTCAAGTTCGATTTTTACTGCTGTGGCTGAAACTGGTTTAATGCTTTACAAGTTCGGCAAGACAGGTTCAATTCCATTCTGGCAGGAAAATTTTAAGCCAGAAAGTTTTTTTGACATTCTGGAAGACAATTTAAAAATCAAAGCACATACATTGTTTTTGCTTGACTTGAATCCAAAAGAGGAAAAATTTCTAACTCCTGGAGAGGCAGTTGAGAGGCTGCTGGAAATTGCGAAAAAAAAGAAATCAAAGTGCTTTTCAGGAGAGAGTTTTTGTATTGCCTGCGAGAGTTTGGGGTTAAAAAAATCAAAAATGCATTTTGGAAAGGCAAAATCTATTTTGAAGTTGAAATTCAAAAATCCGCCTTTTTGCTTGATTGTTCCTGGAAAAATAAGTGATGCTGAGGCAGAGTTTATTGGGAATTAAGCAAGATTTATATAATTCGATTTTTTAAATTAGAGTATGAACATTGGCTTTAAGAAAGCATTTCTAGGCATATTTTTATTAATTGCATTTTTTTTTATAGTTTCACCTGTTTTAGCTGAAATTGACTTTTTCGGATATGATGAATATGAAAATGTTGGCGAAGCATTTGAAAAAGGCGGAGATGCTTTTAATATGGGCATGGCTTCAATTGGCTATGTTCTTGGAGAAGACGGAGTCAATTTTGTAATTACTTTTGCATTGATTTTTGTTGTTGTAAAATTTTTACTTGGCTCAATTGGGAAGACAATTTACAAGGATTCCAAGATTTTTAAGGGATTGGATAATCCCTTATCAATAATTTTGGGAGCGTCTGGAGCGGGATTTGTTTACTTCAATAAAATTGATGTTTTTGGTTTTTTAGGTCCGAATATTTTCATTATTGCTGGCATTTTTGGAATTATGCAGGCCATTAATGCTTTTTTCACTCTTTCAAACAAAGGCTTTACTGGTTCAAGAAAGGCATTAGCAATGGGAGTTATCTTGTTTGTTGCCGGAATTTTTGCTTCAGGAATTTTGCCTCTTTCAGCTCCGGGCTGGGCTCATGGTTTGGCGGTTTTGACAATGCTTGTCGGATTCTTTACAGCAATAATTTCTTTGATTCTTGTTATTAAAGGATGGTTTGGCGGAAAAAAGAAAGATAAAAGAGAAGATAACTTTGATGATGAAGTTACAGGATATGAAGGAATAAATACTGAAGGCAATATTGATGAAAATGCAAACGGAAGTGATGAGGATTTAACAGATGCTGAAAAAAAATCTAACAAGCTTCTTGATGATGTTTCGAAAACTATACGCGATTTGGGTTCTTTTTCTTGGATTGAAAAAGGCAGGTACAAAAAAGGAAGAAAGGATTTGATTAAATTAGATGAGATTTATCGTTATATTTTAAGAGGGACTTTTGATAATGATCAGCTTTTAAAAGATTTGGGAAAAATTAAAGATAACTCTTCATTAAAGTTGATTCGTAAGGATGATGCGGAACTTGAAAAAGGAAAGAAACTTTTCGAAAAATTAAAAGAATTTGACAAGGAACTTGATGAAAAAAATTTGAGAAGCAAGATTTTCAATAGCATAGCAAAAAATGTTGATGGGAAATACAAAAAGAAAATAAAGAAAGGCAAAGGCACTTTTAAAATCTGGGTAGCGATTTACAATGAAAACAACTACAAAGATATTCTAACTGATATTGTGAATAAGTCAAAAGAGTATGCTCCTAAACTTGATGAGATTAAGAACATTATTGATTCTTCAGACAAAACTTTTGCTTACTCAACAAGCTGTTTGAACAAATTTGACGAAGAAAAAGAGAAATTAGAGAAAGATCTTAGAACAAAAGCTTCAATTAAGAGAGATGAACTGCTGGCTCGGATACAGAAACTTTATAAAATGTATAACTATGCAATGAATTTTTACATAAGAGCTAAGAGAAATTCACGAGACATTTTTGTTAAGGTTGCTGAATATGAAAAGGAAAAAGAGCAATTTTTTGGAGAGCTTATTAAACAGGCATCAGAAATTGCAAATCAAATAAACTCAAAGTCAAAGGATTACAAAAAAACTATTGAAAAGAACAGAAAGCAGAGGCGGAAGGAAATCAAGAAAAAAATAGAGAAAGGAGTAATTATGCAGACAGGCCGTCAAATCAATTTGAATCCTCCGAAATGATTACTTGAGTATATTTTATATAAAATGAATTCTATTTTTATGCATGAATCAGCTGGTTAGAACAGCTTCAGCAGTATTTGTTATGCTTTTGCTATTTATTCCAGTTTCTGCTTATAATGTTTCAGAAGTTTCAGAGAGTTTCATTTCTCCAGAAAGCGGAGCATCTTTTGGATATGCGCTTTCTTTTGTTGGCAATATTCTTGGTGCAAATGGATTAAATTTTATGCTGACATTTACTTTGATTTTTTTCGTTGTTTGGTTTTTGTTTTCAATGGTTGGAAAAACTATTTACAAGGACAGCAAAGCATTTGCTAGAATTTCAGTTCCGATTTCAATTATTTTAGGGCTTGCTGGATCAGGGTTTGTTTATTTTCAGGAAATAAATGTGATGGAGTTTGTTGGAGCTTATTCTTTGATTTTGCTTGCAGTTTTTGGAATAATAATGACTGTGAATGCTTTTTTTGTAATGCTTAATAAAGAACTGAAAACTTGCGGGAAACTTCTTTATTTTGGAGTTATTGCACTTGCAATCGGTTTTTTGTTTGATTTGCTTGGCTACAAGTTGTTGATTTCAGGAGCAATTTCAGATGTTTTGATTTTTATGGGGATAATCTTAATGATTGTAGGAATTATTTGCTTTATTTTAAGTGCTTTTAAAGGAAAGAAGTTCAAAAGCTTGGGAAGCGATTTTAGTAAAAGAGGTGGTAAACCTCCTGAGTCTGAACAGGAAAAACCGGGAAAGGAACAGCTAGCAGGGCAACCTGAAACACATAGACAGCAGGAACCGCCTGAAAAAACTAAACCTGAACCTGCGGTTTCGGCAGAGAAAGAAGAATCAGAGGGAAATATCGGAGAGCAACCAGGGCAAGGACAGGAAGAGCCACAACCAGAACAGCAAGAGCCTGAAGAAGATCTTCCTGAGTTTGAGGAAGTTGAAGATGAAGAAGAACTAGAAAAACCAAAACTAAAGCCGTCTTTTGTAGGAAGAAAAAAAAGACTTTGTAATAAATATATTAAATATCTTGACAGAGTTTTAGATGAACTTGAAAAGATAACTATAAAAGAACTTAATAATAGAATACAAAATTATTATTTAAAGCCAGAGTTCAAAAAAGCAAAAGACAGATTTGACAAACTTAACATTAAGGATTTGTTTACAGTTGTTCGAAGAGCTATATCTCATTTTGAAAGACTTAGAGCAAAATCAATTTACAAAGAAAGATCTTTTTTACATCAGTATTATTTTAGATCTTTTACAAAAAAACTTAAGTCAGAAACTGAAAAGGCTTTTAATAAAATTTTAGAAGCAAAAGGAAATGAAAAGAAACAGGAAATTGCTTACAATGAAGAGCTATTTAAATTAAGAAATAAAATGGAGAAAGAAGCTTCAAAATACAAAACAGAATCAATAAATTTTCTGAAATCTTTTGGAATATATTATAAGAAAACGTACTTTTCTGTAATTGCAGCTTTTAATTTTTATAAAATTTTTTCAGAAGCGCATAAAAAAACCAAGGAATTTCTTGATTTTTCAAGCAAAGAGCTTTATAAAAAACAAAGAGGAAGCCAACCGTATTTTACCAAACTTGTTTCAATTATAAATTACCTTAAGAAGAATAACAAAGACCTGATTGTAAATTTAAGCGACTTTTCTGATAAGCAGATTGCAAAGATTGAGATGAACTCAAAGAAGTTCAGCAACGAAAGCATATCAAAGAAAATTACTGAGCTTAAAAAAGCACTTTCTTCAGATTTGAAGAATATTGGAGATTTATCTTCAGCAGACAGAAAAGAAAAAGAGAATATTATTAGAAATTATCTTGACATAATCTCAACACTTTCTTTAGGTCCTTTGAAGCTTTGCTATTATGTTGAGAGAACTCTTCTTACTTACAGTGCAGACAATGCAAGAGCTGCTTGTGAAAATTATGATGGATACTTTAATGTTATCTTGAAGTATCTTGGTGAAGGAAGCACTATTTTTAAGATTAATCGAGGTCGACTTATGAAGCTTATGGATGAGGAAATTGATTTGATTGAAAAGTTTGGAAAGTAATGCTTTTATTTGCCTGATGCTTATTGTTGTGAAATCGGAATTAAAAGGAAGCAAAGCAAATGGGGTTAATTGATGTTTTCAGAAAGCAAAAGAAGAAAAGAAAAATATCAAATGTTATTTCTGAATTTAGGGAGTTGAGCTCTAATGTTAGGGATTTTGAAAGTGAGGATTTTAGCAATGTTGCTTCAGTTTCATCTACAATTTCCCGGTTTATGAAAAAAGGCAACTTAGGCAAGATTGAAGATGATATGGAATTTATGATTCGCAGTTTTAATGCTTCTTTAATAAAATATTCTAAACTTCTTAATGAAACAAATTTTAAGGAAACCAATGTTTCAAAAGAAGATGTTGAGAGAATTATTTCTGCTTTAAAAAATGGAAAAAAATGCGCAAAGGTAGTTATAAAGTACAACAAAAAGCTTAGAAACATTATGAGCTGGCTAAGGGATAAAGATGTTAATAAAAAAGATGTTAAGGACAAATTAGAAGAACTTCGGGCAATTATTCAGAAAGCTTCTGAAATGTCTGAAAATGTATTGAATTATTATTATTCAATTGAAAAGCTTAGCAGAGTTATTGATTAAGCAACCAACAAAACATTTATATTGAACAAGGTGTTTAAAAAATATATAACGAGGTAATAAACTTGGTAGACACTAGTGCACCATTAACTAATGCTTTAGATTTTGCAAGTAAAATCGGGTTTTTCAACACGATAATTCCATTTGTTCTTGTCTTTGCTTTGGTTTACGGAATTCTTAGATATTCTAAAATTCTTGGAGACCCGGATGAAAAAAGAACAAATGCCATAAACGTTGTAATTGCTTTTGCAATTTCATTTCTTGTAATTGCTACGACAAACATTGTTCAGATGATTAATGCTTTTGTTCCAAATACAGCCTTGCTTCTTGTAATTGCTTTAATGGTTTTGCTTTTGTTGGGCTTTGCAGGATTCAAGACACAAAACTATTTGGGAGAGCAGAAGAAAGGAGCTAAATTTATTGCAGTGATATTGGTTATAATTTTTGTAGGAGTTTTGTTTTATTCTTTTGGATGGAACATTCTTTCATATGTGAATATTGATCCTAGTTCAGTTAAAGATGTTTTCACAGCAGAAGTTGTTAACCTAATGATTGGTCTTGCTCTCTTGATTGGAATTCCTTTGCTTGTTGTTGTGTATGTAGCAAAAGCAAAAAAAGATTAAATATTAAATGGCATCTTTTTTAAGCGGACTGACACTTCTGGAAAGCACAGGATTTATTGGGGTAGTTGTTCCTCTTATTTTAGTTTCTTTAATTGTTTATGCAGTTCTTGCCAAGACGCAGGTTCTTGGAGAGAATGTTGCAGTTAATGTTGTCATTGCTTTTTTAGTTGGCCTTGTCTTTGCAAGCGTTTTGCCAGCTACAAAATTTCTGAGCGATATTCTTCCTTTTGCAACCGGACTGCTTGTGATTATTTTTTTAGTGTTTATGCTTCTGAAGTTTACTGGGGCAGAAAGCATGACAAAAACAGTAAGTATTATTGGTTTTTCTGTTTTTTTAATTGGAATATTGATTATTTTTATAACTTCTTTTGAGACTATAAATCCAGTGAGAGAGTATCAGTATTCTGAAGGAGAAATGACTGCAGAGGAAGAGGTTGCGTTTGAACAAGACCTTAACAGAGGCTTTTTGTATGACACAATTCTCAATCCAGCAGTAATTGCTTTGATTTTGCTTATTTTAATAGCAGGGCTGACTGCTTATTTTGTGGCTAAATAAGTTCTTTCTTTTTGTAAAAAGAAAGTTTTTATCAACTCCAAAGAAAAACTAAGTTAGAGAAAAAAATTGAAAAAATTACTTGTTTTTTGGTGGTCTTCCTCGTCCTCGCTTCTTCTTTGTTTTTGATGATGGTAAAACCGAAGCAGATTTTTTTGTTTGGACAATTTCCCGAAGGTCTTTTACATTTGTTGTGAATTCAGGAATGAGTTTTTCAAAAACTTTTCCAACTGCTTCAAGTTCTATTTTTACATTTTTGATGTTCTGGTTGTAGTCTTTGACTTTTGACAAAACAGCATTTTCCATGTTATTCAGGCGTTCATTCATTGCATTAACATTTGCTGAAAGAGAATTTATTTGCGAACTTAGTTTGTCTTTCATGCTGTTTACTTCATCAATTTTTTCCTTTATTTTGTCCATTTTTTCTTCAATAATTGCGTCTGCTATTTTTTCAAGGTCTTCAGTAAACATTTCTATTTCATTCTGAGAATTTTGAGGAGGTGCTGGAGCAATTGAAGGGATAGGTGCTACTGCAGTAGGTGATGATGGTATTGGTGCTTTTGGCATTTCTGCTAGCGGCTGCTGATTTTGGGATTGCTGTGGTATTGGATTTCCTGTATTTAATTGAGATTTTTCTATGTTGCTTACTTGATTTGACAAGTCAGGAGTTGCTGCTGAATAGTCTTCAGAAAGAGAGGGGGGCAAAGGCGGCAAATCTAAATCATCTTTTTTGTTTTTGTTAAACATATTATTCCTCCAGGATTTCATTTATGAGGTTTTTAACCTCTTTTTTTGTTACATAATCTAATGGGTTTAGAAAATATAAATACCTTTCGAGAATTTTGAATTGCTCTTTTGTTGCAAACTGTTCAAATTTTTCAATCATTTGCGACATGCTTTCTTCAATTGTTAAAAGACTGCTTTTGAGTTCACGGATTTTTTCATTTAGTTCCCGAATTTCCTTGTTCAATTCCTTACTTTTTTCTAGAGAGTTGTTTTCAATTAAGTTAATGTGATCTCTGAGGCTGTCAATTCTGTCTTCAATTAGATTTATTCTTCGCATTACAGAAGCGTTGGATTTAGTAGGTTTTGGAACATCCATTTTAGTTTATTATTTGACTTAGCCCTTTTGGAAAAAGCGCTATTTCATAGGCACGAACTACGTTCGTTTCTGGCGGAAAACACTTAAGGTTCTATTTAGTTATAGTTTATATTCATAAACTATAAATATTCTGTTTATGTATTTTAATTAGGCGAAGGCATTAAATAAATTTATGTAACTCGGTAAGGATAGTAAACTTTTTAGGTTCTTGAAATGGCTGAAGACAAGAAAAACAAGAAAAGCAATGGACAGAAAGATTATGTTGTTGTTACAGAGGGCGAGCAGAGGGTTTTGAAGATTGATTATGAGGACAAGGCTGAGGTTCCGAGTTTGGAAAACAGCCCTTTCTGCATGTCATCCACAATAAACATTTTAATGAAGACTGGGTCTGTTGACAGAATTGAGTTCAAGCAAAGAGAGATTTTTGTTTATGACAAGGCTGCAGTAGATGCGCTTTATGAAATTGCTGAGTTAATTAAGGAGCTTTCTGAAGAGAAAAATGTTCTTTCTAATGAATATCTGGGAGAGGTTTACTGCCCTGTTTGCTTTCCAGATAGATATAATCTTTTGAGAATAATTGTCTTTTTGGAGCTGCGAGAAGATCCAATTGGGGCTTATGTTCATTTGATTGATGCAATCAAAAAGGAAAAGATAAAGCTAAGATCTGGCATTGGGAAATGCAATCATTGCGGAGATACCAATGAGATTTTTATCAAAACCCTTGAAATGATTTTTAAAAAGCTTGAGAGCACAGCTTTGATTCAGCAAGTTAAGGAAAATATAAAGGATTATTCTCCAGATGACAGAAGCATTTATTTGAAGGTTTTTTCGTCGCAGATAAAGCCATCTTTTCTTTACACTAAAGTCATGACTTCTTATCCGCCAGATGCAGAGGAAATTGATTCATATTCTTTTGATGATAATAAGGTTATTATTTTAAAAAGCAAAAGAGATACAAGGCATATTTACCATCTCACTCCGCCAGAGTTTACCCTTAATGAAGATGACTATATGCTTTTGAGTGAGGCAAGAGAGATTGTTGCGAGGCACAAACCCACAAGGTCAGAGTTTTTGGACCCTCTTCGGGCAAGAAGAGTTTTTTTCAATGTGGAAAGGGACTTGCTGGGTGATTTGTTTAGGAACAAAGGCCAGGATGTAAATGCTGAGCTTCTTTCTAAATTGGCAGACATTCTTGTTAGGTACACAATTGGTTTCGGGGTTGTGGAGTTGATTTTGTCTGACCCGAAAATTCAAGATGTTGTTATTAATGCTCCAGCATCTTCAAATGCAATTAGTGTTATTCATTCAGATTATGGCGAGTGCATTACAAATGTTGTTGCAACTCCGCGTGATGTTGAAAACTGGGCAACAAAGCTTCGACTTTTGTCAGGAAGGCCTTTTGACCAGGCAAATCCTATTTTGGATACTGAGTTGATTCTTCCAAAAGCAAGAATAAGGGTGGCTGCAATTCAGGAGCCTCTAAGTCCAAGCGGTATTGCATATTCTTTTCGAAGGCATCGAAGCAGCCCGTGGACTTTGCCTTTGTTTGTGAAGAATAAGATGATTTCACCTCTTGCAGCAGCAGTTCTTTCGTTTATGCTTGACGGTTCAAGAACGTTTCTTATTGCAGGAACAAGGAGTGCTGGAAAGACATCATTGCTTGGAAGCTTTCTCATAGAAATAATGAGAAAGCACAGGATTATAACTATTGAGGACACTTTAGAGTTGCCAGTTATGGAGCTTAAGAACCTTAATTATGACATCCAATCTCTTAAGGTTCGGAGTGCTTTGAGCATTGAAAAAGCAGGTCTTTCTGCTTCAGAGGGAATTCGTTCGTCTTTAAGAATGGGGGATTCCTGCTTGATTGTTGGAGAAATAAGAAGTGAGGAGGCTAGGGCATTATATGAGGCAATGAGAGTCGGAGCTCTAGCAAATGTTGTTGCAGGAACAATTCACGGTGATTCTGCTTACGGGGTTTTTGATAGGGTTGTTAATGACCTGAATGTTCCGAAAACAAGTTTCAAGGCAACAGATATAATTGTGATTGCAAATACAATAAAAGATGCTTCTGGGCTTAAGAGCAAAAGAAGGGTTACGCAGATTGTTGAGGTAAGGAAAGAATGGGAAGAAGACCCTTTGCTTGAAAACGGATTTGTTCCTCTTTTTGAATACAATCCAAAGACAGACGAACTTGAGCCAACAGATTATCTCTTGCAGGGAGATTCTGAAGTTATAAAGTCGATTGCAGGAAATGTAAGGGATTGGTTTGGAGATTGGAATGCTGTTTGGAACAACATTCTTTTAAGGAAAAAAATTAAAGAGGAATTAATCGCAGTTTCAGAAGAACTGAAAAGGCCGGAGCTTCTTGAGGCAGATTTTGTTCTTAAGGCAAATGACGCTTTTCACAAGATTTCTGATGAAGTTAAGAATTCTGAGCAGATTTATTCTGAATGGAAATCCTGGCTTAATTCTGCCCTTTCTTTTTAGAAAAGAAAGTGCAAGTTGCCCAAAGAAAATTTTGCTTTTTCGAAAAAAGTTTCATTAGATAACAAAATATATATTCTATTGCATATACTTATTTTCATGAGCATTGATGAGGATTCTCTCGCCCCTTTTAGAAAAAGCGGCGGCGGAAAAAGAATAAAGCTTTTTGATACTAAATTTATTAGATAACAAAATATATATTCTATTGCATATACTTATTTTCATGAGCATTGATGAGGATTCTCTTAAGAAGGAAATTCTGAACAAGAAAAAGGATTTTGCAAAGAAGCAGGTTGATTTTTCAAATAAAATAAAGGAAGACCTCAACTTAAAGAAGCCAGGAAAAGTTGACTATTCAAACGAGTATAGCATTTTCAAAAAAGAACAGTTAAGCAAGGGAACTACGATTTATGAAAAATTTGCCAGGATTTGCGGAAAGATTCTTCCAATAAAAGGGAGCGAGAAGTCTGAGAAGGAAATTGACCAATATTTGAGAATTATTCATTTGGATTTGAAACCAAGGGACACTTTGAGTGCTTCAGTTGTTGCTCTTCTTTTGTCGCTTTTTTTAAGTATAGGGTCTTTCTTTTTGTTTGGAAGTTTTGTAATTACTGCAATTCTGATAGGAGCTTCTTTAGGTGTTTTCTTTTACTTGAAGTCCCATCCCAAGCGGCTTTACCAAATATGGAAGGCAAAAGCGTCAGACCAGTTTGTTTTAGCTGTTTTGTACACAGTTATTTACATGAAACAGGATTCGAATTTAGAGCGGGCAATGTACTTTATTTCAAAAAACCTTGCTCCTCCGCTTTCTCTGGATTTTATTAAGATTTTGTGGAATTTTCAGGCAGGAACTTTTTCTTCTGTTGAGGAGTCTTTGGAAGATTACTTAAAAATATGGAAAGGAAAAGCAGATTCTTTTATTAATTCAATGCACTTGATTACGTCTTCTTTAAGAGAGTCAAACAAGGAGAGAGCAGAAGACCTTATGAAAAAGGCAAAAGAGACAATTTTGCAGAGTGTTAATGACAACATGCTTCATTATGCGCATAATCTTCAATCGCCAATAAAAGGCATTTATTTGCTGGGAATTGTTTTGCCTGTTTTGCTTCTTACCTTGATTCCAATGGTTGGGGCATTTATGGGAGATTCAATAAAGTCAATTTACATTTTTCTTTTCTACAATGTTGTTCTTGCGATTGTTATTTGGTTTATGTCAAAAAATGTTCTTCTTTCAAGACCTTCTGGAATTTCCTCAACAGATCCGGGATTAGTTAAGTTTGAGAAACGAAAGTCAAAGTTTTTCTATGCTTTTTTGGGAATCTTGATTTTCGCAGTTTTTTCAATTCCGTTTTTCATTTCTGTTTTAGGAGCAGTTTTTGTTGGGGAAGAACTGAGAGAATTCTTTCTTTCAAATAATGCTTCATTTTATTTTTCAGTTCTTTTTGTTGCGGGAATTGGCTTATCTCTGAGTGCTTATTACTGGCTTTCAAATCACAAACCATATGTTCTGAAGAAAAAGCTGAACTCTATTGAGGATTCTTTTTCTTCAATAATTTACCAGCTTGGAGTTAAGATGGATCAGAATATTCCAGCTGAGGTTGCAATGGTTAAGATTGCTGAAGAAAATCCAGGCACAGAGGCGGGAGAGTTTTTCAGTTTGGTTTATTCAAATCTTTCGCAAAAAGGAATGTCTTTGAGGGAATCGCTTTTTGACAAGGAAAACGGGGCTTTGATTTCCTATCCTTCAGCAACAATAAGAAGCGTTATGTCAATGTTTGTTGAGTCAGTGAAAAAGAGTCCGAAGATTGCTTCAAGGAGCCTGCTTACTGTTTCGCATTATTTGAAGGATGTTAAGCGGGTTTATGAAAGGCTTAAGGATTTGCTTGCTGACACTCTTTCTTCAATTAAGATGCAGGCCCAGTTCATGGCTCCAATTATTGCAGGTGTTGTTGTTTCGCTTTCTGTTTTGATAACAAGAGTTTTGGTTCAGCTTGGAAAGCAGATGAATTTGATTTCAGAGCTTTCAACATCAGCAACTACTTCTGCTGCTCCAGTTGACATTTCCTCAATTTCATTCTTCAATATTTCAAGTGCAATGCCTTCTCCGATTTTTCAGCTGATTGTGGGAATTTACATAATTGAGATTGTGTTTATACTTTCATATCTTTATTCAGGAGTTACTTACGGCTTTGACAAGATTGAATTCAAGCAGTTTGTTTCAAAAAATTTATTATTATCAACTATTTTATATTGCTTAATAGCAATTGTTGGCAGTTTTTTGCTGTCGCAGATTGCCAGCAAAATAACTTTGGTGGGAGCATGAAAAAAGCAATTTCAAGAGAAGTCATTGAGCTGATTCTTGTTCTGTTTGGAATTGCGGCGTGCATGGCAATAATAGTTCTTGTGGGGATGAATGTTATAAAATAATTTTTAGCTTAATTGCGGTTGAATTCAGAGGACTGGGACAAATATTAAAAGCCTTATAGTTAGGAAGCCAAAAGGAAATCCAGCAACAAGCTCATATGATTGAATGGTAAGTTTTAATAGAAAGCCGTGCCATTTAATTTTATGAAGAAGTCGGATTCAGAGGCAACAACTATAGTTATTCTTTTAAGTGTGTTTATTGGCGGGATAGTTTTGATTGCATTCATTGCTACTTTCTTCTTGGGTTCGGTTTCAGGAACCGTGGTTGACAACCTCTGCGCAGTTGAATCCTCGCTTATTACAACAAAATACCTCAGTGATGTCAAGCTTTTCTGCTTCGACAGAAACGAAGATATTTACCCTAGCGACTTCTCAAAGTGCCCTTATGTTAAGTCTGTTTATGACGAGTTTAAGGAGACAGATGAGTATGATGAATGGAAAGACGGGAAGAAGCTGGAATTGGATTTTCTTAAATTAATAAATGAAGGAAGGATTATCCTTGCTTCAGAAGAAGATTATTATTATGTTTGGACTGATTTAGATGCAACATTCCAAAGCTTCTGCGCTGCTGAGCAAATGGGAGCTTTAGCCAACCGCTGCTGGAAAATGCATGCTCAGGGAGCGGATGTGAGAGATATGGTGTGCTTTAACTCAATGCTATTTGGAGAAAAAGGTGAATGGATTATTATTGGAATTCTTGGACAAACATCTGGAACGCCTGGTTTAAAAGATATATTTTCAAGAATAGTTTATAATAAAGATATTTCATATGCAGATATATTTGAGAACATTCCTTTACGTATTCAAGGGAGCAGTGTTTGTTATTCACCATTTACTCCTAGAACAGACATATACTCAAATGGATTTTTACTTGATATTATATATGGAGATAAGCTTAATAGTTATAATGTGGACTCCGAAGGAGTAGCAATTTGTGGTTATCCTGGAGAAGATTCTAAATATATTCCTTCAAATGGACAACTTTATGAAGATGTTGACAGTGTTTTTCATTACAGGAATCATGAAGAAGTAGGAAATATTCCAGAAATCTATTTCTGGGACAACATAATTCTTCCAGCAATTTCTGAATGGAGGACTGAGGAAATTGATTTTAAAGTTGGGCGCAATTATGACATTGAAGGAAAGCAGTATTTGATAAATGACTTTTGCATTTCTTGTAAAGAAGACAAAATAACCGTAATAGATAAAGAAACGGACACTTCAAAATTAGTTGGGGAATCTTGGACAGAAATAAACTCACGACTTAAAATGAGAGTTTTACTTTTAGACAGAAAAATATATAACGGAAAAATTGAAGTTTCTTATCCAATTGTTGAGTGATTTTTTAAAAGATTTGTTTTTTCCAAAATAAAAATTTATTTAAGATTTTCTGAACACTTTATATCATAAGGTGTAATGTGATGTATCTCAGACCAAGGAAATCAATAGAGCAGATTATTTCAGGATCTGGCAGGGCAATTTCAGAATCCACTGAATTGTTAAGAGAGTTGATACCTTATGCTGCTAAGAAATTTGACAGAACACGAATCCAAGACATCTTCCCCCAATATAACCCAGAAAAAGACCTTCTGGAAAACTACTACAATCTCTCAGATCAGCAAAAATCCCAATTATTTAGTTATTTAAAAGGCAAAAACATCATCGAAGCCCTCCATTTCCTAAACGCCGCCGACAAGATAACATTCTACAATCCAAATCCAGAAGAACTCTCTCCGCAGGAAGTAAATGATTTTTATAACGACAAGTTCGAAACTCTCAGTTCAGACAAGCAAATAGAAGATTTAATCTATATTGCAAATGAACTCCCGGCAGAAACACGCATTTATGCCTCAGCAGGAGCTGGAACAATTGAAACAGACATAAAAGAACCAGAAAAATACAAGGGCCCTCTGCAAACTTTAGATGACCTGATGAATAAGGCAGCAGACACGCTAAGGAATCTGCTTCCAGATTCCCTTTCAGTTTATGTCCCTTACAAAATCCCTACTAAGAAAGTTTTGTCTTTTGCAATTCCCGCAATGTTTTTAAGCACAGCATATATTGGAATGACTCAAAACGCAAATGCAGAGCCTGAAATAAATGAAAATCCAAACTATCAAAAGCCAACAAGATCTTCAGACAGACCAACTTCTGTTGAAAATATAACTGGGTTAGAGAATTTCCCCTCTAATCTAGCAAATGAAGTTATAAAATGGGCAGAAGAGCACGTAGTAATGGGAAACGTGTCTTTTGAAAAAGATCCTGATTGGGATTTTGATATTAAAACAGACTTTTTGGACTCAGATGGAAATCCAATAATCTACAAAGAGGCATAGTTCTTGGAAAAACAGAATCAAGACTTCCTGTTCATCCTCTTGGAGATGGTGACTGGAATACATTCAACAATGCTGAAAACTGGAACAACAGCAATTTTGACAAAACACTACATTGTTTTTATGAGGTAATACAAGGAGATGACGAACTTAGATTTTTTTCAAATAAGTATGCTATAATTGATTATTATTATTACTGGGTTGACAATGACTGGGGAAAGGACATTAGCAAATACTTAAACATTAGCAAATACTTAAACCCAATTGTCTATCATTTAAATGACATTGAAACTGTTTCAAAATTAGTTAATTTAGAAAGTAGAGAGGCAGAGATTACTTCTTGGTCATTACATGGTCAAATTAATAAAGTTGATGGAAATGTTTCCAAATTTCTTGCAGAACCTCATTCTCATGGATTTTATCCATATCCAGATGATATAGCAGATTGGGTTTTCCTTCCTTCAAAAATGGTTACTCAATTGATTGCTGGAAACGGAATTGGAGAAACACTTGATTCAAAGGATTTTAAATATCAGCCATTACTTGATATGTGTGGCGCAAAAGTATATAAAGGAAAATATGACAATAACAAAACTCTTTCCGGGTATGGTTTTGATCAAAATGGACTTCTTATGAATTCTATGAATAATTATGCTTGTATTTTAAAGGAGATTAATTTAAGTGCAGAAGAGAGTCTTGTAGCTAAGATTGACCCTACACTTCTTGGATGGATTGGAACTGAAAAAAATCCATTGCATTGGGATATACATAGAAGAGGATATTCTTTAATTA
This sequence comes from Candidatus Pacearchaeota archaeon, assembly GCA_017608025.1. GTDB lineage: Archaea > Nanobdellota > Nanobdellia > UBA10117 > JABICX01 > JAFCGM01. The sequence continues at coordinate 29,592 of JAFCGM010000004.1, read as the reverse complement.
ATAGGTTTCTTCCTATAAAGAATTTTGAAAAATTTATTTCAGAAGTAGAAAACGGGGAAAGGCCCATGCCTGCAGATACTTCAATATCTTCTATGAAAGAAAAATTACGTTTACTGAAACACATCTACCCAGATTCAGTTGATTACTACTGGCTGTCTCCTGGTTCAGAACTCAAAATTATGACTCCGGACGGCAAAATTACTGGTATAAACAATTCTGAGTTTAAATGGGAAATTCCTGAAATAAGTTATTATGATGAAAAAACACTTGACGACCTTGCTAAGCCGTTTAAGTTGGTTTTAATTCCATCTTCTGTGGGAGATTACAAAGCAATTATTTCTTCAAAAGACCAACATGTTTCAGAAATTGATTTTCAGAGAATGGATTTCCTAAATCAGAGTTCGGAAATAATGCAGGGAAAGGTCCAGTTGAAAGCAAACGAGTATATTTACATTGATTCTGCTAATCCAAACATTCTTCACAGAGCAAAGAATTGGAATGATATAATTAATAATAAAGAATATGCAAATATGAGTTTTGACAATTTGCCTCCAATATCTTCTGACTCAAATCCTTTAAAAAATTCAGACTGGTGGAAATTTGGTGTTGGAGCAGGACTTGGAGGACTGGCTGCAGTTGGAGCTGGAGCAGCTGCTTTTTATTTTGTCAAGAGGAAGAAAAATTCATCTTTAGAAGAAATTACTCAAAAAGAAATAAGTGAAGTTGAAGAATTTCATACAAAAGTTATGAATAATGTTCAGAAAACACAAAACGAATACGAAAAATTATACGGAAAAGAAGAAGAAAAACCTGTCGCCTCAATGCCTGAAACTCAAAACAAATCCAAAATGATTAATGCAAATCAAGTGGTTTGGGATGAAGAAGAAGAAATTGTTGATTGGGATGAGGGTTCTATAATAAATCTTTTAGAATAATTCGCAAGTTTTAATAGCATTAAACTTATATTTAATTTTATGAAGAAGGCAGACGGACCAAGCTGGCAAATTATACTTGCAATTATAGCTGTGATTTTCCTGGTTGTTCTTATTGCTTTTATTATAGTTACGCAGTCAAATCTAATAGAAGGAGGAGAAATAATAAAAAACTTACTTTCATGATGAAAAAAGCAGACCAAAACTGGTATCTTGCAGCACTTATTCTTGGAGTAATTGCTCTTGTGCTGATTGTTATTACTGTGATTGTTCTTCTGGGTTCTGACGGGTCAATTACAAATGCATTTAATTCTATTTTTAGAGTTGGAAAAAGTTATACTCCATAGCGCTCCTGACCTATTTCAACCAATAAGCTTAAATAAAAAAGGCGTTTATTTGAGTATATGAAAACCAGAGCAGATATGAGTTTAAATCTCATTATTGCAGCCATTGTTGCTGTATTTCTTCTCGTGCTTATAATTGCGATTGTAAGTGGTGTTTTAGGTGATGCATGGGCGACAATAACTGGAATAAGCTCAGATGATGTTGATTCTGCACAGTCTATCTGCACTACAAAATGCAATGACTTGAAGACAAGGGTTGGAGTAAGCGGAACTGCTGTCTGGAAGACAAGCAGTTATTGTACGCAGGTTTACAGAATTGATTTGAATTCAGATGGAGACATTAGTGAAAATGAGAGGCTTCACTGCTGGGACAATCCAATAAATGTTGAGTGCAGTTACTTAAGTACAGATGCAGAAGGAAACAATATTGACCTGACATTTGCTGATTGCGGAATATTTGAGTCATCTGAAGAAGAAGCTATGGCATAGTGATTAATATGATTAATTCAAAAAAAGCTATAGAATTTCAGACAATTGCAACAGTTATTATTGTTGTTGCAGTTTTGGTTATTATTTTTCTTATTTTTTTCCCAATGATAACTAAAGGAGGGGAAGATATAAGGGGATTATCTCCTGAAAAGGCAACCCTAAGTTCAGCAGAATGTTCATTAAAGTGCCAGGTGGCAAAGCAGCTTCCAACACTTAATAACGCTAAAACTAGCTACTGTTGCTCAGATGGAAAAGTTAACAATTGCGAAGAAGTTTACGCTTGTGAGTATGACGGGGAAGCAATTTCTTGCCAAGGCGTAATTTGCCAAACTACTGATAACAGCTAAGAAGTAGGCGGCTGAATAAAAAGCACTATAATTATATAGTTTGATTTTCTTTTGATTGTTATGAATAAGAGTGATGAGAAGACTATTATTGTTCTTGCTATTGTTGGAATTATCAGTTTGATTGTAGTGAGTGTTGTTATTGGAATGCTTATTTTTAGTCCTGACAGCTTTAAAACAGGACCTTGCAAGACATCAAACAATTTCCTTGAACTTGTTGAAGAAATTAATGATATTGGGGATTTTGAAACTATGTTTGGCGCAGTTGAGTTCCAGGTTTTGGAATCAAGCAGTGTTGAGCCAATGGCTATGTGCAAGCAAGAGCCAGAGATAATTTATGCTGATGAGTGGGATAAGTGCAATTCAGAGTATAAGGAGATGTATGACTTTGCTTTAAATGATGCTCAGAAGAACAGAGCAGTTCAGAAGTGCCTTTCAGAACAGGTTTCAGAAAAGGTTGCTGACTGCTGGTATATGTACGGAGAGGGAAAGCATAAATATGTCCCTTCAAATGTCTGCTTTTTGGGCGGCGTTTTCACAAAAGACAAAGAAAATAAAGATTACGGCGGATTGAGGGAAAATGACCTTATTCTGCAAATGCAAAGCAGCCTGTACAAGGATGATGCTTTTTGCGACTTTATTGAAAACAACCAGGCAGAGGACGGAACTTATTTCGACTGCGGAGGAAAAGATGAGATTGCTGTTGCTCATAATATGAAAGGAGCTGAGGAATATGAATTAATGGATGACTCCCAAATGTACTTTATCATCTACTGCAATCCTAACAAGAGGACTGCGCTTTCTCTTGAAAAGATTGTTAATGAGTTCTTGGACAGCAAGTTCATTGAAGGAGTTATTTCGCTTGCAGAAGGCATAGGAATTCCTGGAGCAGGGACTGTGGAAAGAGTCTCGAGATGGATTAAAGGAAAAGGCAAGAATGAGCAGGAAAAAGAAATGCCTGCTGAAATAAGGTGCGATAGCTATAATTATAATCACATTTTGATATATTCGTTTCCTATAATAGAGTCATAAAAACTCTTAAATAAAAACAGCGACACTTATTAGTATGATTTTCAATAAGAAGGCAGACAAGCAGTTTTGGATTATTGCTACAATTATTCTTGTGCTGGTTGTTATTGTTATTGTGTCTATTTTATTCATTACCAACTGGTCTACTCTTTCAAATTTTCTTGGCTTGACTGCCGAGAGCGCTACGCATGAAGTTCCAAAGCTTTCATATATAGGTTGATTTTCAATGGCTAAGATATCTTCAAGAGCAATTATAATGCTAGTAATTATGATTATTTTCGTTGTTTTTTTTGTGAATATAATTTCAGCTTTTACAGCAAATTACCAATCTCCAGAAGAAAAAGCAATAGAAGAGTTTAATGACTTTGTAAAGAGCCTTGAACTGAAAGACAGGCAAAATAAGTATGTTGTTTTTGATGCATATGTCAAAACACACACAGTTAATCTTCCGAACTCATTTGTTATTTATGCTGACAGGTATCAAACCAGTAAAATGGTTTTGTTTGTCCTTTACAAAGTAAGGATTGCGACAGACATTGATTATGATTCCTTGCCAGAGGGTTATGGTAATTTCAAAAACAAGGAATTTATTTTAAATGACCTTGTTTATACAGAGATTAAAAGATCTCCTATACATTTTGACGACAAGTATGGAACAAGTCCTGATTATTTGACTCGTCTTGAAGAAGCAACTTGCGCTTCAAACAACGAGATAAAAGGCATAATTATAAGTCCAACTGAGAAGGACTACTGTAGTGTTTTTTCGTATTACTGGAAGTATAATGAAGAAAGCAGGTCTTGGCGTGTTGATGTTCCGATACTTTACATTATGGAAAAGGATCCAGATGCTACGTGCTCCTGTACTTTCAAAAGGCAGTATGAACGGACAAAATCCAGTTCTGTCTGTAGTTCAGATTTCGGAGAAATGTTTGATAAATTTCCAAAGGCTTTTGTGTGCTGAAAATGAAGAATAGTGCTGTTAGTGTTCAGATGATGATTGGAATGATTGTTATAAGTATTATGATTATTATTCTGTGCTTTTTCGTAATAAAGACAGTCATAAGTAATCAAATTACTGAGGATAATATTTGCCCTGCGGTTGAGATTATGTTGGACAGTATATATGCGTCTCCTTATAATTTCAATTCTGCTTATCATTTTCCTGTGCCGAGTATTCCGAAAAAGTGCTTTGCAGAGTGTCTGGCAACAAGCAAATGCATTGTAGACCCGCTGGTTTACAATAAAATTAGCTCATCCATTGACATTGAAACTATGTTTGTAAGGAATAACGGCTTTCTTCAAGTGAGAATTCAAAGGGTTGTATGAAAAAAGCAGTTGTAGAAGTTGGAAACAGCTTGGTGTATATGATTTTTGTAGCAGTGCTTTTGCTTTTTATGATTATTGTTATGTATAATATTTCAGTTAAGGCAAATACAGAATTCGAGCTTTATGACTACCAGCTTAGGACAGAAGTGCTTTCAGGGAAAATTATGAATTCTCCGGAAGGCCTTGCTTATACTGAAACAAATGATTTGAATGGAAATAAGATCTTAAACATAAGGCAGAATCTTCTGGATGAATTCAAATTCAATGATGAATGGGTTGAATATTTTCTTTCTGCAACTGAAGAGGACAAGTACTATTTGAGGATTAGCAAAATTAATCCTATCTTATCTGATAAGGTTTACAGACAGAGTTCTGTTTTGTATTCTTACAATTACCAGCAAAATGTTGGTACTGAGTACAACTATTTGGTTTATGTTAGAAGGATGCCTTTGCTTGAATATGAGGCGTGGCTGAAAGTTAAGGAAAAGCTTGATAATGAGAGACTGAAAAATCATGGTGTTATCCTGTATAAGGATAAAGATTACAGCGGAAATTTTGTGGTGCTTGACTCTTCAACCAGTGATTTCAAAGATTTGGTATATGATGACAGAAGCGGAAACATTAACGGAGATCTGACCAGTTTCAAGGTTTTCGGAGAAAATGATTACTGGTTCTTTTATGAGGATAAAAATTTTAAAGGCCAGTTGTGGGGGCCTTTTGGCGAAGGAAACTACAACAATTATGAGGATTCCAGCAGATATATATCAAATAGAATTAAAAATGATGCTCCAAGCTCAGCTAGAACATTCAAGGAGATTTTTGTTTTTCATAATAAAGAGAAATATGGAGATATTCGCTCGTTAGTTTCAGGTTCAGATTCAATTAAAGATTCTTTTTCAGATTATTTTTATGTTCCAGACCATTTGCGCATTCTGAAAGATGAATATTATTTTATTAAGATAAATTATACACGGTATAGTATTTCTAAGGGTGAGGGAATCACTGCCACTGCTGTGGTGGGACCTTTTGGCAAGGGAAAATACACTTGGGATTCTTTGGTTTCAGAAATTCCTGAGGAAGTTAACACAAATTTTCCTATGGAGATTTCTGTTGAGAAAATAGGAGAAAAAAATCTAACAAACTATATTAAATACCTTTACAATCTAGCGAAAATTCACAAAATTGCAAATGAGGAAAATTTCATGGACTGGGCTAAGAATAATGGCTGCAAATTTGAAAATGCTTATGGAATGAGCAGTTCTGAAAAGGAGAAATTTTTCAAAGAGTGCGCGACAAATCTTTACAAGCATATTGAAAGAAATCTTAAGGATTATGAGGAAGTTGAAGCAGCATGGCTTACTTTGGGATTAAGGAATTAAAAATTCAAAGCAGAAAAGCAGCAGGGGAACTTATGACTGAGCTGGCGATATCTGTTATTATCTTTTTTGTGTTTTTTATATTTGCAATGATGCTTAATTTTAGAGGAGTTACTGTGCATGCAGATGTTTACACAGCGCAATTGGAGCTTCAGTGCAGGTCTGATTTGCTTTCATTAATGGAAATGGAAAATAATGGAGAAAGCAATTCTTTCCTTTTACAGAAATGCGTTATTAGCGGAAATTCCAAGTCAGAGGCATGCGATGAAGCAAAGCAGCATCTTCATATTTTAGGTTTTAATGATATGTTTTCAGATTCTGAATATGGCTTATTTTCAACAGGAAAGCCATGGGCTCTTGAGATAAAACATGATTCAGACACTTTTATGGTTTATGAGCCTTATATGTCGAGAAGCAAGTTCCAAGCCAGTTGTGTTTCATATCTTCCTATAAATGCTTCGAAAGGGGACTTGTTTGCAGAGGTGATTCTCTATGAATAAAAAAGCAAGCGGTCCAGCAATAATAGCTGTCCTTTTGATGGGAATTATGCTTGTTTCTGTTATCCTTTACGAGAACTACAAATTCTCAGAGAAGAGTTCAATGGGCGAGCAGGAAAAGGAAATGTTTAGGTCTTATTATGAAACTGCGCTTGCTTACAATTATATTGAAAATGCTGTCAGTCTTTCTGCTGAAGAGGCATTGAGAGACGGAAAGCTGTTTACAGAAGGGCTTGGGTGCAACACTATATTGTTAGGGAATGAAGGCAGTAAGAAAGAGTTTGTTGTTGTTTCAAGAGATTATGAAAACAACTGCTTAAGTAATTTTGACAAGAAAGAAGCATATTCCTTTTTTGGTAATGAAGCCTTTTATAACACATTTATTAAATATCTTGATGATTATCCAAGTTATGAAAATTTTGTTAAGGTTCCGGAAGATTATCCTGTAAAGGAATTTTCCATTAAAGATGGAAAACATCTGGTTCTGTTTAAGTCCTCATCTACAGATATTACTTATGAGGGTAAAGAGTTTATTTCCTTAGCATACAGAAAAGAGATAAATTCTTATTCTCCAATAGAGTACAAAACGTTATATGATCGAGATTCTTCAGTTTATTCAGAACTGCCAGAAAGTGTTTCAGTTTACTTTGACTCAGCTGAGGACATTTCAGAGTGCATGCTAAAGTCTGACTTTAATTCTTGTTTGCTTTCAAAGAAAATACCAGGAACTTCTGTTTCAAAGTATGATTTTTATCCTCACTTTTCTGAGGAATATCCTTCAGACATGGCTGTTCTTAATTTTAAGCATAAAACAGAGGAGTTTGGGTTTTTTGGTTCTAAGATAAATTTCCCTAATTTTGTTTTCATAGATGATGGATGTAGAACCTTTACACTGAAAGAAGGCGATGAAAAAGAGATTTTTGAGGGTCATCCTGGAATGAATGTTCTTCCTAAATACAATATTTCGCTTGACGAAGTTACTCCTTATTCTGGAGAAGGTATTTTTACACTTAAGAAAGACGGACTAGCTGTTTCCAATAGTATTGTTCTTAGCATGGTAGGGGTTTCATACACTAAGGATATTGAGGATTTGAATTTGCAATTGGTTGACATTCAGCACAATTTCGGTCCTGTTCAAAAAAGCTGGGCAAAAATTAAGGTTTGCTACAAATAATTATTTGTGAAGCTTGTTAAAAACTGAGAAGAATCCAGATGTGAAGACCATTACTGAAAGTCCTGCAATTATGCCGATTTCTGCTTTTGGCAAAAAGCCAGGCACTGACGAGAGCTGCCAGATTACTATTGCTGCGATTAGCAAAGAAAAGACAAGTTTGAATATTTCATCTCCAGGCATATTATTATAGAGGAGAAACATTAATTTAAGGTTTTTGGCAAATAATTTTATAAACTAAGCTTTATCTTTCTTTGTAGGTCTTTGGCTAATTGGACAAAACATTGAGTTTGAGTAATATGTCAGATGTGAAAAAGAAGAACAAATGTGATTTGAATTATAATCGTTACTGCCAGTATTTCAATACAACAATAATTATCCTTGTTACGGTTTTTATAGGAATTGTCCTTGTAGTTTTGACTGAGCAAATAAAAATCAGTATGAATTTGCCTTTTGTTTTTGTTTCTTCCCTTTTTTCAACAGTTTTATTATTTTCAGTGTTTTTCTTAATTAATTTTCATAACAAGATGAAAAGAATAATGAAGGAAATTGATAAACTTAGAGTTTAATTTCAAACAAAAAGCTTATATACTCTTTTTTGGAGAAATACGTATTATGGCAAAGCTAAGGTCTGCTTCAGCATATCGGAAGATTAAGCGCCCCTTTACTAGAATGTCCAAGTTCAGGCAGAAGTCCTTTATAAAAGGAGCACCAGTCAGTAGAGTTACGATGTATGATCAGGGAAATCTCTCTGGAAAATTCGAGTATCAGGTTGACTTGATTGCTGGAAAGGCGGTTAATCTCAGGCATAATGCTGTTGAAGCGATGAGAATTGCTTCAAGCAAAGTTTTGTCTGAAGGTCTTGGAAAGCAGGGTTTTCATTTGAAAATTCGGGCAGTTCCGCATAATATTATTAGAGAGAATCCTCTTGCTACGGGAGCAGGAGCAGACAGAATTTCAACAGGGATGAAGCTTTCTTTTGGACGGCCTGTCAGCAGGTCAGCACATGTTTACAAGGGAAAAGTTCTTATCAGTATTTTTGTTAATGAGCAAGGGCTTAGTTTTGCAAAAAAGGCACTTAAAAATTCATCTTACAAAGTTCCAATTGGATGCAAGATTGTTTCCAAAAAGATTAATTAGTCTTTTTAGCATAGCCCTTTTAAGCGACAAATGTTGGTTATGAAAAGTTGCTTAAACAAGAATAGATGTTTTAGTTGTATTGTTTGCACTGGAATATATTCTGTTATTAAACAATACAAATCTTTTTTAATTATCCAGCTGCAAAATCAGCTGGCACTTTCATAAGGCAATGATTGGTCTGATGCCTTATTGTATTTGTTATTAAACAATACAAATCTTTTTTAATTATCTTTTTCTGGTTTTGTTAATGAAGGATCCTTATTTTATTTGGTGCAGTGATGTTTCTTCTGCAGATTCAAGCAATGTGGGCAAGCTTGCGCAGGACTTGAGCTTGCTGAAGGGAAAAGATGTTCCTGTTCAGAATTTTTTTGTTTTGAGCTCTAAGAAGTTTTTTGATGCTGTCGGTCCTGTTCTTTCTGAGATTCAGGGAATTATGAATTCGTGCAGTTTGGAGGATGTTGACTCGATTTCAAGCGCCTCAAAGCAAATCCAGGCGATGATTGATGCTTATGATTTTGACGATGACTTTAAAAACCGGCTCCTTGAAAATTACAGAGAACTTGAAAGGGCAGATTCAAAGTATTCAGAACTTTCAGATAGGGCAAGGGAATTAATAAAATCTGGCAGAGACCTTCCAACAGTTACCTTGCGGGTTTCAATGGACAAGCATTTTTGCTCTTATGAAGCAAAGATTAATTTAAAAGGAGTTTCAGAAATTTTGCAGGGAATTAAAGAGATATGGAAGGACTTGTTTTCAGTCAAGTCGATTTACATTATGAAGAAAAACGACATTCTTGTATCTGACTTAAATCCTGGGATTATTTTCCAGAAAACTCTGCTTCCGTCAAAATCCGGAGATATTTTCACTTCAAATCCAATTAATTCAAACAATTCCCAGCATTATATTCAGGCACACTGGGGCATGAACAATGATTTTCTGGAAAATGTGTCAGTATATGTTGCTGACAAGGAGAGCGGTGAGTTGATATCTTCAATGATAAATAAGCAGGAAGAATTTCTTACAAAAAAATCTCTTGGTTCTGACAAGTTTGTTCAAAAGATTCCTGAAAAATACCAGAATGCATCGCCGTTGAGTGAGAAAGAAGTTAGGGCATTGTCAATGGTTGCCTCTAAAATAGCTTCTGAGCTTGATTATCCTCAGCACATTAATTGGGTTGTTTTTGACAAGAAGCTGATAATTGTGAAGACAGAGCCAATAACAAATATTTTTCGAAAACCAGTTGCATTTAGCGGAGAGGTTTCAGATTACATTGCAAAGGGAATTGGCATAACAAACATGGACGCAGAAGGAGTTTATTATCGGAATTTTGTTTTTGACCAGAATGCAATTTTTCAAGTGAACAGAGCAAAGAAGTCCTTTGACCCTTACTTAATTCTTTCTTCAGGAATTATTTCAAAATCGAGTTCAATTTCCTCTTATTTGGCAGTTTCATGCCAGGATTTGGAAGTTCCTTGCTTGTTGAATGCAGACACAAGTTCGTTGCAGGAAGGACAAAAAATAAAAATAATGGGATCGTATGTTATTCCATCAGAAGAGGCGTATTCTGGATTTTCTTCAGAGGGCTTTTCACAGCAAGAGCAATTTCAGTCAAGTTATCAGGGACAAGAAGTTTCAGAGCAGGAGTCAGAGCAAGGGTACAGCTCTGTGGATGAAGAGGGTTTTTCGTTTGATTCAGATTCTGGGCAATCAGAAGAAGGTTCACTTCAAAATTATTCACTTCAGCCACAGCAGAGCTTATATTCTCAGCAGGAAACTGAAGGAAGCTATGTTAAAAAAGAATACGAGGCAGATAAAGAGGATGAGATGACTTATTCTTCAGGTTCTGATTATGATACTGGGGATGAAAAGGAAGATGTTTCATTTTCAACAGATGATTATGAGCAGGATTCTGAACAAGAACCAGAGGTAATTACAAGCGAAAGGTCAATGCACTTAGAACAGGCAGAAGGCTTGACATCAATTAGCGATGTTGCAAGGGAAGTAGCTGGATTGGAGAGAAAAATTAATGAATTGGTTTTGAAGAGCGCTGAAAAAAGAAGGACACAGCAAGTTACAGAAGAAGATGAAAAGATTGCAAGAGCGCTTTCAGAAGCAGAATGGCTTATTCGGGATTTGAAAAAGAAACTGAATGAAGTTATGTAAAAGCGAAATTCTTATAAACTATATATGAATATAATTTCATATGAAATGCAAATCCTATAATCTGTTTTTTGAAGTAATTGCCAATAATACTCGGTTAAAGATAATTGATGCGCTTTTGGATTCAGAAAAGTGTGTTTCAGAGATTTGCAAAGAAGTTGGAGAAGAACAATCAAAAATAAGCCACAATCTCAAAAAATTAGAGCGTTGCCATTTTGTTTATGCAAGAAGAGACGGCAAAAAGAGGATTTATTCTCTAAACAAAAAGACAATAGAACCGCTGATACGCCTTGTTGAAAAGCATGTTTCAGGTTATTGCGGAAAAGATTGCTGGAGGTTAGAATGAAAGAGATATATTTTGACAATGCAGCAACAACAAAAACAGACAAAAGAGTTTTGAAGGAAATGCTTCCTTATTTCAAAGGCAAATACGGAAATCCAAATTCAATGCATAACAAAGGTATTGAAGCAAGACAAGCAATTGAGGAAGCAAGGCAAAAAGTTTCAAATATTCTGAACTGCAGTAAAGAAGAGATTATTTTTACTGGTTCTGGAACAGAATCTGACAATTTAGCTATTTTCGGATATGCCCGGAAAAACAGAGATAAGGGAAAGCATATTATAACTACGAAAATAGAACACCATGCTGTTTCACATTGCTTTGAGAGATTAAGCAAAGAAGGATTTGATGTAACTTTTTTGGATGTGGATTCTGAAGGATTTGTTTTTGCTGAAGATTTAAAGAAAGCCATAAGAAATGACACAATTTTTGTTTCAATTATTTATGCAAACAATGAGATTGGAACAATTCAGAATATAAAAGAGCTTGCCAAGATTTGCAAGGAAAAAGGAGTTGCTTTTCACACTGATGCGTGTCAGGCAGCAAATTACTGCAATATTGATGTTTTGGATTTGGGTGTTGACATGATGACTTTAAATGGCTCAAAGATTTACGGACCAAAGGGTGTTGGAATTCTTTACAAGAAAAAGGGGGTTGAAATTGAGCCTATTCTTTATGGCGGAGGCCAGGAAAATGGGATAAGGTCTGGAACAGAGAATGTTGCAAACATTGTTGGTTTTGCAAAAGCTCTTGAATTGGTTTATGAGGAAAAGGAAAAAGAAATTCGCAAGTTGACTGAACTGCGAGATTATTTTATTAATGAATTGCTGAAAATTCCAGACACAAAACTTAATGGACCTAGGGAAAATCGCCTTCCAAATAATGTGAATGTTTCATTTGCAAACATTGAGGGAGAATCCTTGCTTTTGTTGCTTAATGAAGAAGGAATCTTTGCTTCAACCGGCTCTGCATGTTCATCAAAAGATTTGGCACCCTCTCATGTTGTAACTGCTATTGGAAATTCTCCTGAGATTGCACATTCTTCAATGAGATTTTCATTGGGAAAAGACATTACAAAAAAGCAAATTGATATTGCTTTGGGATTTATTGAGAATTTTGTTAAAAAACTACGAAAAATGTCTCCTTTGGATTTTTCAATTGAGGAGCTAATTATGAAAAATAAGAAAGCAAGAGAGTGTGGAGAATAATGGCTGACATAAAAAAACATGGCAAGGAATGGTTTTATTCTAAAATTGTTAAAGAACATTTTTTTCATCCTAAGAATATGGCACTTTCTGATAAGGATATTGAGTTAATAAGACCGAATGGAGTTGGCGAGGTTGGAAGCCCTGCTTGTGGAGATGTTATGCGAATGTGGATTTCTGTTGAGAATGGAAAAATAAAAAGATGCAGATGGCGTACATTTGGCTGCACTTCAGCAATTGCATCAACATCAATGCTTTCTGTTATGATTACTGAAAAAGGCGGAATGAAGTTAGAAGAAGCAGAGAAGATTACTGCAAAAGACATTTTAGACAGGCTTGGAGGTTTGCCGCCAAACAAAATTCATTGTTCTGTTTTGGGGGACCAGGCATTGAAGGCTGCAATTAAAGATTACCGCAAAAATGAAAAATAAAAGCAACAAATATTTAAAAATAACAAAATCAATTTTGCTTTATGCCATATTCTGGTCCTGTCAGAAAAATAGATGACGAAATTTTAATTAATACTAGAAACAATCAGTCATGGGATGATTTCTTTATGCTTATTGCAGACCTTGTCTCTACAAGAAGCACTTGTCTTTCAAGACATGCAGGTGCGATTATTGTTAGAGACAAGCAAATTCTTTCAACAGGATATAATGGTGCATCAAAAGGTGTTAAAAATTGTGTTGAAAGAGGATTTTGCAGAAGAATTAAAAATGGATACAAATCTGGAGAAAAACTTGAAGATTGTTATGCTGCACATGCAGAAGTAAATGCAGCACTTCAGGCAGCAAAGCATGGCGTGTCAATAGATAAAGCAACACTGTATTCTACAACATCACCTTGCACTTACTGCGCTAAAGAAATAATAAATACGGGAATTAATGAAATTGTATATATGGGTTCTTATCCTCACAAATTCGCAATTGAAATGCTGGAAGAAGCAGGAGTTAAGCTTAGACGCTATACTAAAAATTTGGATAAACAGCGAGAAAATTTGGATGTATTTTTAAATAAACTGCTTTAAATTATTTCATCTCCAAGTATCCGCCTTTTTGAAGGTCCCAGAGCTTTTTATATCTTCCTGGTTGCTTAAGAAGGTCTTTGTGGGTTCCTGTTTGAGTAATTTTTCCTTTTTCAATTACAATTATTTTGTCTGCTTTCATTATTGTTGAAAGGCGGTGGGCAATTATTATGGATGTTCGGTTTTTCATAAGTTTCATCGGCTCAACTCAGTTTCTTGATGCTCTGATTGGAATATCTGCTGTTGCTTTTTTTGCTGCCGAAGCATTTGTTTTCTAAGCTGCTTTTCCCTTTTTCTTTTTTCTCTTTTCGCTCTTCGCTCTTCTTTTCTTCTTTCCCTTTTTTTGCGCCGTTCTTCCTTTTTTTCTTTCAGTTCCTCTAATTTTTCCTGCCTTTCTTTTTTTTCTAAGTATTGTTTAATTGATTCTGTTTCTTTTTTTATGTCAAGGATGAAATTTCCAATGCTTTTAAATTTCTTTTTCACTTCTATGGCTTTTGCTTCTGCTTTGCGGGAGAGTATTGCTTTCTCTGGTGGGGTTTTTGCCTGATCAGCCATGCTAAGATATGAAGATATTTCTTGAATTTTCTTTCCAACAGAGACTGTTTTTTTGAGAAATTTCTGATCTTTTGTGAGGTGCATAAATAATTGTTGTTTTTTGGTTTTATTAAATATTGCTTTTTTCAATAAGCTTTTATTTATGGACTCTTTATTTAAATTAATGGCCTTGGCTCTGTTTTCGTTTTTATCAATTGAGAAAGCAACAGAAGTTTTGCTTCCATTAGTTTTGTTTTCAATAGTTATGGTTGTTTATTCTATTTTTGTTTTCAAATTTTACAGGTTTGTTGCTCGGAAAAACATATTTGACCTAAACTTGAATCAATATAATCGATTTTCAAATCCTGTTTTTTACAAATCACTGAGAGTTGTGCTTTATTTTATTGAGTATGTTTTGATTTTTCCGATTTTTTCTGTTTTCTGGTTTGGAGTTCTTTCTTTGCTTTTGACATTTCTTACCAAAAACCAGTCTGCTTCACACATACTTTTGATTTCAATGACTCTTGTTATTGCTGTTAGGATTACTGCTTATTATAGCGAGGAATTGTCAAAAGACATTGCCAAATTAATTCCTTTTGGCTTGCTTTCTGTTTTTTTAGTTGATGTTTCTGGAGTTTCTTTTTTGAATTCCTTTAATCTTGTTTTAAATATTCCGCCGCTGTGGGAGACAATTGCATATTACTTAATTTTTGCAATTTTGCTTGAATTTGTTCTGAGAATTTTTTATGGCATTGCGACTTTTGTTTTCAACGTGAGGGAAGAAAACAAAAAAAGAGATTATTTGTTTTAGAATTTCTGCATAAATCTTTTAGTAATTCTTGGAAAAAATCGTGAACCAAAATACAACATCTTTGAAAATCCTGTTCATATTTCATATTTGTTTTTTTAGCTTTTTAACATGAAATATGTTCATTAAAGGTTTTTGATTTTATTTGAAAGGTAATTTATGAGTTTCGGCCGATAATCTACTACTTGCTTGTCTTGCTTATTATTGAATGTGAAACCTAATCCTGCTCCGTTTATTTCATTAACTTTGTCTGCCATAAAATCTACAGAATAAATTCCTTCTTCAATATTAAATCCTTTGAGAATTTTTTTTGCGTCTTTTATTTTTTTTTCCAATTGAGGGATTTCACGGTTTTTTAATACTTGGTAATTTTCTTTTTCATTTGACCAGGGGGTTCGTCTTCCAATGGCTGTTCTTGCGCCAATTGCTTTTTCATCTAAAAACCAGATTCGTGTTTCATTTCCAGGATACATTTCCTGAAATACATACGGTTCAGGAATTTCAAAGAACTTTTCCAAATTAGATGTTGAGTTTATTTTTTCAATTCCAAATCTTCCGCCACCGATGTTTGGTTTTGCAACCAATTCTTTTTTTTCTTCAAGCAAAGATTCCAGCTGGCTTTTGCTATTGGCAAGATAAGTAGGGATTATTGCGTATTTGCTTGGACTTAGTTCAGTGAAATATTTTTTCTGAGTTTTTTGTTCGTTTGTAGGTTTGTTTAGGATTTTAATGCTGTTTTCAAAATTCTGCAAAAATTTTATTTGTGCATTAACAAAATCAGTTTTGCATTTAAAACCAATAGCTTTTTCATCTTCAGGATATCCATCGCTGTAAACTAACCAAAAATCTGCTGAAGGAATTATATTTTCTTTGTCTTTTATTATTTTGGAGTTTTTGTATTTAAAGGTTTTTTTTAAGAGATTGTTTTTAAAATTATAGCTTGATGGGTTTGTTATTGTGAGGTTATATTTTTTATTTAGAAAGTTTGTTATTGAATTAAATGTTGGAAAAGTGCTTAGATTATTTAGTCCTCTGTTACTTAATGTTAGCAATACTTTTTTCATTTTTCAAATAAGCAAATACTTTCTGATGAGCCGCAGGCATTGTTTGAGCGATATTCATTTGGAGCATTAACTCTGATGTAAGGCATTATTGCCTTGTCTTTAAGAACATAAAGGTTGAAATCAAATTTTCTTAGGGTCAGAGTTGGATATTTATTTCCAATGAAATTTCTTTTTGGTTGAGGAATGTATTCTTGGATTATTTTTCCATTAGGATTTTTAAGTAAGGAATTCCATTTTTCTTCTGAAGTTGCTTTTCCAATAAAAACTCCTTTTCCGCCGCTAGATTCTGATATTTTTATTACACTTTTTTCTTTGTTGATATTTTCTGCAATAGACAATTCTTGTGTTTTTATTATGCTGTTTTTAATAAAATCTTTTGAATTTTCAAAACCATCTAAATTTTTAAGTTTATGAATAAGAGAGAGCATTGATTTGTTTCCAAAGACTGAAGAGTAAAGTGGGTTAATAAAATAACAGGAATTGTTTTGTTCTGCTTTAATTAAGTCTTTGTTTTTTATTGGAAACAATCTTCTGTAAATAATATCTATTTTTTCATTGTTGTATTTTAGATTTCCATTAAATGAGAGGTTTTTGTCCTGATAATCAATTAATATTGTAGGAATTCCATTGTCTTCAAGTGTTTTTTTCCAGAAAAGATGTTCTGCTTTTTCTTCATCATCTTTTTTTCCAATAATTGCAAACAGTCCGTTGTCTGCTTTTTTAGAATAAGAGTTTATGAAAAAATTTTTAAGAGCTTCAGAACCTTTTTGAAAATAAAATTTATTTTTGTTTATAATTTCTTTTTCTTCATACAGAGAAGTAATTAGTGAATGCATTTTTTCAAGAGTTAAAAGTCCTCCAGGAGAGTTCATATTAAATTCTGTTAACTTAATTCCATTTTCAGTTAATATTCCATCAATTCTTGAAAAACAAGCAGGAGATTCATTGTTATTGATTAAATTATTAACTAGAACCTTATAATTAGGATTTAATTTTTTAATTTCTTCTTGAAGTTTTTTGTTTTCTTTAATTTCATTTGTTATATTGTTTATTAATTTGTACCATGAGCTTGCAAGTTTGTTTAATTTTTCTTGATTTGATAGAATAATTGGATTTAATATTAAAGGATAGGTTTTATTGTTATACAGAAGATTGTTTTCAGAAAGAACTTTATCAATTTCTTGAGGTTTTAAATTTACTTTTAATAATAATTCTTCTGTTTTTTGAGAGTTTATAATTGATTCTAACATTCTTTTAATAGTCCATTGATGTACATGTTTATTGGATTTATTTTTTGGTTGTTCCAATGAACGCCATAATTAGGAGTAGGATTGTTTTCAATAACGCAATAGCCTTTTTCAGTTTCAATTATATCAAGCACATTAAACTTTATTCCAACTATTTCATTAACTTTTTTTGCAAAATCAATTAATTCTGAATCTCTGCTTTCCAAATTAAGGACTTTGGAACCTTTTGAAATGCTTGCCATCCATTTATAGTTAGTTCCATTTTCAATTAAAGTTCTTTTGTGCCCATACAAAAAATCATTTCCAAATAAACCAATTCTAAAATCATAATCTTTGATTGATTTGACAAATTCCTGAACAATAATATCTCCTTTGTATTGCACATCTTTTCTAATTTTTTTAACTGCGTCATTAAGGTCTTTTTTGTTAAATGCAATTTTTAGGTCTTTTGCTCTTCCGCCAGTATCTCTTTTTACAACAACAGGAAAGGTATTTTCTTTAAAGTTATTGAGCAACCATGTTTTTGGCGTATAAATTTTTGCTTCAGACATTTTCTGATAGGCATAATATTTGCTGTAATCAATTCTGCTTGCATCATAGTTATTAACTACTTTAAATTTTCCATCTAATTTTTTCAGCAATTCAAGAGTTTTTGGAATTGCAGAATAATCTCTGTTTGCAACACTTGCGTAAACTCTGTTTAAAATTAAATCTGGCTCTAAATTGATTATCTCTTCAAGATCAGTTTCTCTAATGTCTTTGAAAAAAACTTTAATGTTTTTCTTCTTGAGGTAATTAGCAAACTCTTTTTCTGACCACTCTAAATCATGATGTAGAATTATTGTTCTCATTTTTGCTTAGTAACCTCTAGATTCAAGAATTGTTTTATCAGCGAGAATTTCAATAGGATTTATTAATGGAATGTTAATGTCTTTTTGCTCAAGAACAAGAGGAATTTCTGTGCATCCCATTATGATTACTTCTGCTCCCTTTTTTTTGAGTTCTTTTGCTGCATGTTTAAGGATTTTTCTTGCTTCTTTTTTCTTGTTTGCCTTTACTTTGTAAATTGCATCCATTACTTTCTTTTGCAAATTTTCTTCTGGATAAATTGCAGAAATTCCGAATTTTTGCAAGCTTTCAGTATACATGTTTGTTCTTTTGGAGCCAGTTGTAATTAGCAACCCTGCTTTTTTTTTGTTTGGAAATTTTTGGGAAATGAACTCAGAAGTAAGGTCTATAATGTTTATAAACGGGATTGAAATTGATTTTGCAACAGTGTTCATGAAATAGTGAGCTGTATTGCAGGGCATTACAATAAAGTCTGCGCCAGCTTTTTCAAGAGTTTGAGCAGTTTTTATTAATTCTTGCTCAGGGTTTTCTTTGTTATTTAAGAGAAAATTTGATCGGTCAGGAATTTGCGGGTTATTGAATATAAGCATCGGGATGTTATCTTGGTCCACTCTAGCTTTTGTTTTTTCTAAAATCCTTTCATACAAATTCTTAGTAGCTTCTGGACCTAAGCCGCCAAGAATTCCTGCAACTTTGAATTTTTTCATTTTTTAAATTAGATAAATGAATATGTTGTTACTAAAAAGTATATTCTACACATTCACTGCTATTTAATAATATCGTTTATATTAAGATATAAAAATGTTTATATTTTTTTCTATATAATAGAGGTCTATAGTGTATGTTTTTGAAAAACATATATTCATTATTTTTTAGTAGTAATACTCAAAATAAGACTTTTGAATTTTTTTGGTTTTATTTTTATGTTCTTCAAAACCCTTAATAATTTTTGTTTGTTAATGTGTGTGCTTTGGAGCATTTGTTATGAAAATTGAGGGTATGATTTTGACTCTGAGGAAGGAAACCAGAGTCTTTGACCTGCCAATGTCTGACAAGGTTGAAATTACAACAAAAAATCCTTTTAAGGTTTTAGTGGCTACAATCTTATCTGCAAGGACAAATGACAAGACAACTTTTAAGATTGCTAGAAAGTTGTTTGAACAGGTTGAAAATGCCAGTAATTTCTGAGCAAGAATTAAGAGATATAATAAGCCTATTAATTTTTATAAGAACAAGGCAAGATATTTGAAGAAATTGCCAAATGCTTTGGATGATTTTGGAGGTAAGGTACTAGATAAAATTGAAGATTTGATTGGGCTTTCAGGAGTTGGGAGAAAAACTGCAAATGTTGTCGCAGCAGTAGCTTTTGGCAAATTAGTTATTGGAGTTGACACGCATGTTCACAAAGTTATGAATAGAGCGGGTTTTGCAAAAACAAAAGTGCCTGAGGAAACTGAAAAAATATTAAATGAATTTGTTTCAGACAAATATAAGAGAGAATTTAATTTTCTTGTTGTTGCTTTTGGGCAGAATGTTTGCACTCTGATTTCACCTAAATGCTCTGAGTGTGCGTTTAAAGATGAGTGTCCTAAAATTAATGTGAGAAAGAAAAGATGAGCTTATTTGAAGAAATTGAAATGTTGAGAAATTCTGAAATTATTAGGGAGAAAGTGGAATTTAGGCTGAGAGAGTTTGAGGAGCTGGGAAAAGCAGACACTTGGTTTTCAGAAATGTGCTTCTGCCTGCTTACTGCAAACTGGAAAGCAAAACCTGCAATTAAAATCCAAAATGAATTAGGAACTTCTGGCTTTTTGAACTTATCTAATCAAAAATTAGCTCAGTTTTTGAAAGAAAAAGGCCACAGATTTTGGTCTCAAAGAGCAGAGAGAATTTGCAAGGCAAGAGAGCACATTAATGTTAAGGAAAAATTAAAAGGAAAAAATTCAGCTGAGGCTAGAGAATGGCTAGTTGAGAATATCAAAGGACTTGGATATAAAGAAGCAAGCCATTTTCTTAGGAATGTGGGATATTCTGATTTGGCTATTTTGGACAGGCATATTTTACAGCTGATGAGAGAGCATAGCTATATTTCTTCAGTACTGCAAGGGCTTAGCAAAAAGAGATATTTAGAAATTGAAAAAATTTTCAAGGAAATTGCAGCAACACTGAATATGAGTGCAGCAGAGCTTGACCTTTACATGTGGTATTTAAAAACAAGTGAAGTTCTGAAATAGGTTTTTTTAGTTTTTTCGCCAGAAACGAACGTAGTTCGTGCCTATGAAATAGCGCTTTTTCCAAAAGGGCTGTTCAGAGTAAAAACATTTCCGAGAGGTTTTCCGCCAGCGCTTTTTCCAAAAGGGCTGTGGTATCTGAAAACAGGCGAGGTTCTTAAATAGTTTTACAATCAATTACAATCAGCGGAACATAAAGTTCTTCTGAACTAAGTCCTCCATGATATCCAATAAACGTGTTATTCTTAATAAAATCAAAAACAGCATATTTTTTCTTTGGAATTATAATGTAGTCTCCAACACGATCTTTTAATTTTGGATTTTCTTTGAAAAGACCAAAATAATTTTTCTTAATTGCTTCTGAACGAGTTAATATGTCACACTTTTTACCAAAAACTTTCTTAGCCTGTTTCTCAAATTCTTTTTTCTTCCCTTTTTTAATGAAAAAATAAGATACTCGCGGGTCTCCAGAAAGAGGCATTTTAAGTAAATTAACTAATTTTGGATAATTAGTAATATTAATAAAATTCTCTGAATTAATATCAACTAATCCATGATCTGCAGTAACAATTATCTTTACATTTTTACCTTTCAGTTTTTTTGAAATTCTTTTAATTGCTCTATCAATCTTTCTAAACACTTTTTTTGTTTTTCTACTTGTAACACCTATTTTATGCATAGAAGTATCTACTTTAGGAAAATAAGCAAAAATATACTTTTTACCTTTAAGCTTTGAAATATTAACAATTTTTTTTGAAAACTGTTTAACTGTTTTATATGAAATCTCATTTGCTTTTTTGTTAGCTGTTTTATTAAATTCACTCCCAATAATTTTTTCATAAAGTATTGCATAGCTCTTAACTTTAATTCTCTCAAAAAAAGATTTAAAATTAAATAGATCTTTTCCAGATAATCCAATTTCTGAAAGAGGACTTTCTCCAACTCTTGAAACAAAAGGAAGTGGTGCGCCAATAATATCTCCTTCTTTAAAATACATATACCATCCAGTTATTGCTGTTTGCTGCGGAGGTAAACCTGTATGAAAAACCGTATTTGCTGCTGCAGTTGTTGTTGGAAAAGCTGCACTAATTTTATTTTTTACATGTTTTCTAAGAAAACTTTTTTGACCACATTCTTTCAAAAACTTATAACTGAGACCATCTACAACAATTAAAATAATTTCTTCAGCATCCTTTAATTCTGCATCAAGTTCTTTAAGAGAAGAATATGGTGATCTCCAACCAAGTTTCTTACCAATTGAACTCATTAAATTTACAGTGCTTTTTGTATAGTCGGGTTTTAACATGGTTTTGCTTTAAAGTAAATGCTTATAAGGTTTATTTTTTATTTAAAATTATGACAGAGATAATTAAAATAAATGCTTCAAAAATTGATAAAAATAAAATTAAAAAAGTTGCTAAGGCTTTAAGAGAAGGCAAGGTTGTTGTTTTTCCAACAGAAACAGTGTATGGAGTTGGAGCTAATGCCTTGAGTTCTGATGCAGTTAAGAAAATCTTCAAAGCAAAATCAAGGCCTTTTGACAATCCATTTATTGTTCATGTTGCTTATGCTTCTGATGCAGAAAAAATTGTTAAGAAAATTCCAGAAAAAGCTGAAAAGCTGATTAGAAAATTCTGGCCCGGGCCGTTGACTTTGATTTTTGAGAAAAAGAAAATAATTCCTGATGAAGTTACAGCAGGACTTAAAAGCGTTGCTGTGAGGATGCCTTCAAATAAAATTGCGCATAAGATTATAAAAGAGTCAAAAACAGTTGTTGCTGCGCCATCTGCAAATGTATCTGGAAAGCCAAGTTCAACAAGAGCAAAAGATGTTATTGATGATTTGAATAGCAAGGTTGATATTATTGTTGATGGAGGAAATTCGGAAATTGGAATTGAGTCAACTGTTCTGGACATGACAAAGGAAATTCCTGTTTTGTTGAGGCCTGGGAAGATAAGCAAAGAGGAAATTGAAAAGGAAATTGGGCAAATTTCTATCCACAAATCAATGTTTTCAAAGGAAAAAATTAAAGGCAATGTTTCAAGTCCAGGAATGAAGTATAAGCATTATTCTCCAGATGCGCAAGTTATTTTGGTTGTTGGAGAAAAATTAAGTGTAGAAAGAAAGATTAATGAAATTATTTCAGAGAACAATGGAAAGAAAATTGGAGTTATTTCAATGAGTTTTGAATTAAAAAAAGACTTGTCAAGAAGATTTAAGACAAAAGAAGAATTGTCAAAAAACCTTTTTCTTACTTTTCGAGATTTTGACAAGGAAGGAGTTGATGTGATTCTGGTTGAAGGTGTTGATGAAGAAGGAATTGGGCTTGCAATTATGAATAGGCTGATTAAGGCTTCTTATTCAATTATTAAAGCTTTTTAGAGTTTGGTGCTGAAGTATAGGAATGTTTAATAGTTTTGAAAGTTTGGTTTATTTTGGTGGTATCTATGAAATATGACATTTTTATTTTGGATTTGATGATAAAGGATCATGATAAAATTAAGAAAGCTCTTCAGAATTTTATTGAAAATGTGAAAAATGAGGACATGCTTAATAATCTTAAATGGGTTTTGCAGAGACATCTTTTTGAAGTGTTTAGAGCATCTGACAAAAACAAAATAAAAAAAATTTATGTTGAAGCAGTTGAACAACCATAAATTGAACAACTTCTAAAGATGCATAGATTCAGCAGAAAATGAAATTGTTAACTTATTTATCTGAACTTTACAAAAGCACATTATATTTATTGAAGAAAAAGCAATCCTAATTGAAGTTAACTCAAAAAGAGCGGAAGTTAAGGGATTAGATCCAAAGATTATTGAAGAGCATAACATTTTATAGCATTATTAACCTGTGCTAAAAACTGCAGAAACCTGAAAAGAACATTTTAATGAATTTGCAGCTGCACTAATTGACCACAAAAATTATGAAGAAGAAATACTATTTCAGCACTTAAGCAGGAAAATTATCAGATACGCAAAAAGAAGAAATAACTGAAAAGATTCTGTCTGTACATGTATAACTACATACATTCATTAATCATTGTTAACTTAAGTATACATCGCTATTTCAAATTATAGCGTTCTAGCAAATTCTGTAGATTTCTTTTACAACACAAGTTAATCCAAATATTTAAATATAAAAAAACACTACAAATAGACAAATAATTTACGAGTTAATATATATATAAATAAATATTTATATACTATGAAAAAAAGAATTTCGGCTAGTATGAAAAAATATTTTCTAAAAAAGAAAGTATGCATAATTAGTGAAATCTCAAAAAAATTTAAAATTTTATGGAATACTGTAGAAAAATATTTTCTGAAATTAGTTATTGAAAAAAAGATTGAAAAAATAAAAAAGAGAGGATTAATCTATGGATCCGCGCGTAGATAAGAGAGAGGCGTTAATTGTATCCTCTGTTTTAATATCTTGTGTATTGTTATTTGGTTTTGGCGGAGCAGAATTTATTACAGGTTACTTTGTAATGAATGAGCCAGTAACTGAAGAATTAATTGTTGAAAATCTAAATGTTACTGAATCTAAAATTATTGATTGGAAGTCAATTATTTCACTAACACAGCAAGTTTCTTCTACAAAAATAAGCGAAATTTACTACAGGACAGGAAATCTTTTAATGTCATTAATAGATGATTCTGATAAGTATCTTGTTTTCAAAAGCAAAGAAACAGAAGTATCGCCAATAACTGGATTCTTCGTAAGCGAAACACCTGAAGAAATACATCTGCCGACAGAACCAACAATCCCTGAAACACAACCACAAGAGGTTGATCAAGAAAACCAAACAATAACGCAAACAACTGGTAATGAAACAAATGCAACGCTACCTGAATTAACATTTGGAGCACAATCTGTAACAACATTTCTTGATGCATTTGATCAGGAAAACGACGCTGAAAACAAGCCCCCGCCACCTGCAGGATTTTTAGAAGATTTAACTGTTGAGCCAAATGAAACAACATATATTTGGGCAAATTACACAAACAGTACTGGGCAAGTAGAACCTTTTACCTCAAACACAACATTAATTGAAGAAGTGAACTGGCAGGAATCATCTACTGCTGGAACAACAATAAGAGTAGAAGAAGTTTCTATTGGAGATGTTGACAACGACGGCGACATGGAAATTATCACAGGCGGTACAGGATTTTACTCATCAGCCGAGAAGGGTGCAATTACAATTTGGGATTATCCACCGTTAACAAAAGTAGCAAATTTATCATATGAATATCCAGATTTATCTAGCGCAACATTTGTTTATAGATTAAGAAGCGCAAATTTGGATTCAGACCCGCTAGACGAGATTATCACTGCAGGGTATGCAAAAACCAGTTTATCTACGCCAATGTATAGCACTGTAGAGATTTTTAATTACACTTCAGGTGTTGGAATTGTAAGAGAAGCAAGCTACAAAATTGCTTCATTAACAGGATCAGCAGATAATAATATTAGTTATGTTACAGCAATGGATATTGGAGATTTGTATGATAATAATGAAGATTACATTGCTGTAGTTTATCGAGAATATGATTCTAACGCTAATTATGGTTCAAGAGTAGAAATCCTTAATTATACTGAAACAGCAATTGTTTCTCTTCAAACATCAGAAAGATATGAGTACACAGCAAACCAGGATGAAATGTCTCAGGATGCATTAATTACACCTGATTTAGATAGCAATGGTGAAAATGAACTTTTTGTGGTTGGTTTTGCTTCTGACGGAACAACTCTTGAGGGAATAATTAGAGTTTTTAATAAAACATTAGGTTTGGAAAATGAAACAATTGTGCTAAGAAATGGCGGAAACCATTTCAGATATGTAAGCGCGAGTTATGGTGATATAGATGATGATAGTGTCACTGAATTAATTGTTGCAGGAATAGATTATAATGGTGGCAGTGGCCCTTATTATGCAGCTATTCATATTTACAATTACACTAATAAAGTCCTTTACTTAGAACAATCATATGTTGATCCTGTTGAAGGAAGAGCAGGAGGAATGTCCTCAGATTCTAAACCGATTTTAGTTGATGTAAATTATGATAACAGCTTGGATATTATTGCAGGATGGCCTACAGATGGAAATGCAGGTTTAATGATTTTAACTTTAAATGTTTCTCAAACTTCAATTTCCGTAATTGACCGTTCAGTGTATAATGATTCAGAATATGACCTTGCTGCAACAAACAAGGGATTTGACCTTGATGGAAACCATTTTCCTGAATTTGTTTCAGCAGGAAGATTTGACCCGTCATCTGCAAATGCAAAAAACCATTCAATGCAAATTTATTCTGTTTTTCAAAGTCCGTGCAACATTTGGTTTAATGAAACATCTTTGCCGAACCACGAATTTCTTGGCGGGTGGTATAAAATGCATTATGATTCCGCAACAAAATTCTATAATTTTTCTGTAAATTTTTCAGAAACAGGAACATATGAATGGAACATTTCATGCAGTAATCAGTATGATTCAATTGAAACATATAATTCTTCGTTTAAAGTTGAAAATGCAATTGCCTGCACAGACATAGATGAATGCTCTGGTGAAGAAATATGCATTGCAGGATACTGCCAAGTTACATGTTCTGAATTATATGATGGTTACACTTGCTCAGATGATTCAGTAAATCCCTACACAAATGACGGTATTTGCACAAGAGTAAACGGAGCATGGGATTGCGACGAAACAGAAGCATCATTTTACAATTCAGATTACTGGATGGATTGTTCTAATACAACTTATGGTCAGGAATGTGACACAGATTTAGGCGGAGGTTATGTAGCATCAGGAGTATGTGGAAATGCTCCAAATCATGATACTTGCTACACTGATTACGCCTCAGATTCAACCTCTTCGATTACATCTTCATCTATTTTCGGAACGCAGGCAGAAGTATGCGCAGCAGGTTATAATTCATATTATTGTGACAACATTTCAGACGGAGGATTTGTTCCAGGCACTAAGCGATGCGATGGTTCAGATACTGCTTGCAGAATTTGTTATGAAAATAATTCAGATTCTGAAGGTCTTTGCGAATCTGGTTGCGGAGCAGATGCAAGTGCGGATGAAAAAGATGCGAATGCCTGCGACGGAGCGAATTGGATTAATCTTAGTTGTTCATATTTAACTAATGCAGATACAAACAATAATACTTGTGCATGCACGTTGGGTGAACCTGGAAAATATAATCTTGGCGGAGAAACAGCAGCAACAGAATGCTGTGGTGATGATGTTAATGAAGAAAAGCGAACAAGAATTGCCGGATCATCAATGGATAATGGCTATGCAACAGATTCAAGTGATGATGCTTGCTGCATAGCAACTACAGACTGCGTAAACAATTCTGTTTGCTATGATAATGCAAATGCCAGTTCAGATATTGATGGAGATGGAGACAATGATTATTGTAGTTTTGGGACCTGGATTGATTGCAATTCAGATAGTGAATGCGGATTTGGATATCATTGTGTATCAAATAACTGTGAAAACACTCCGCCAACTGTTTCAAATGTTGTTTTAAACTCAACTTTCGGAACAAATTTCACAACAGAAAACCTTACAGTTTACTTTGATGCATATGATCCTAATTCTCTTTCAATTACAAACATTACAGACTGGAGAAAACATGGAACTTCAATCGCAGTATTAAACATGCCGTTTGACACTAATTCTTCAATATCCTTCGGAGCAGTAAAAGATTATTCAACTTATGGAAACAATGGAACTCGTGGTGGAGGAACAAGCGAGTATGCGCCAGTATGGACTAATTCTGGAAAAATGAGTGGCGCTTATATATTTGATGGAGAAGATGATTATATAGCAATTCC
This sequence comes from Candidatus Pacearchaeota archaeon, assembly GCA_017608025.1. GTDB lineage: Archaea > Nanobdellota > Nanobdellia > UBA10117 > JABICX01 > JAFCGM01. The sequence continues at coordinate 2,629 of JAFCGM010000004.1, read as the reverse complement.
ACACACTTCAAGTCTTAATATTGTAAATGAAATTAGTTTAGAAGCGTGGGTAAAAGATCCACCTACATGGCTTTCAGGTTATGCTTATCGTAAACTTATAACAATTAATGGTTCATCTGGTGCTGGAAATGAGTATGACGTAAAATTAATTATTGGAAAGAATTCTTCTGCAGTTGGAGAAGATTTTGATTTAAATGGAAATTGTATGGACAATTTTACAGATATTCGATTTACAGATGACGATGAAATAACTGAATTAGATTATTGGATTGAAAGTGTTGAAGATTCGGGCGGAACAAAAAAAGCAATTGTTTGGGTTGAAGTTAATGATTCTCTTGACACTACTAAAGATATTTATATTTATTATGATAATGCCAATGCAAGTTGGGCAAGCAATGCTTCTGCTGTATTCCCTTTTTTTGAAGATTTTGATGAAATTAATATTGACGCTGCGCCGATGCAAAATAATGCAACTTATCAAACAACACCAACATACGAGGGTTCTGGACAAGCAATTCATCCTGATGTAATTTATTTTTCAACACCATGGAACGGCTGGAAATATTGGATGGTTATGACTCCGTATCCTGATCGTAATGATAATTATGAAAACCCATCTATTCTTGTAAGTAATACAGGATATTCTTGGGAAGTGCCTGCAGGGTTAGCAAACCCCCTTGTTCCAATGCCTGTTTGCGACCACAACTCAGATGCAGATATACTTTATGATAATGATACAGATATGCTTTATGTGTATTATATGGATAGTCGGCGAGCAAGTCCATGCAGCGCTTATACTGAAGAATCATGGTATAACCATAACATGGTTAAAATGCTTAATTCTTCAGATGGAATTCATTGGACGGGACCTACACTTGTTATTGATGATGACTTAACTACATCTTCGTATTTTTATGTTTCACCAGCTGTAATTAAAAAAGACGGACACTGGTTTTTAATGATTCGAGCAAATAAAACCGAACTGCATGTTTTTAATTCAACAAATGGCTGGGATTGGTCTCTTAATTATACAATTACAACAGGAGATAGCTTTTGGCATATTAATTTAAATTATATTCCCGAACTTGATGAATATTGGCTTATAAATTGGTTTCCAATTGAACCGGGAAATATGACTTTCTTTAGAAGCGATGATATGTATAACTGGCAAGGATATGACACTAAAGCAATGACTTATGTAGAAGGTGCATGGGATGAAAATCTTTATAGAGGAACTGTGCTTTATGATACAGTTACAAACAGATTAAAAGTATGGTATACTGGATTTTCTGCTGCAGACGTCTGGCATATAGGTTATTCAGATGTAAATTATACTGAATTTTTATTGGCTCTTAATAAAAAGTGGGATATAACTCAAACAGATGGAGTCTATAAAGCTGTTGGCGGAGTTATGAATGTGTCTGGAACTTTAGATACAACATCATATTCAATTACAACGCGAGAGGGATTTGGAACAAATACATCTTTAAGAACAAGGAGTTTCATATCAAATACGTTATTAAATAATCATGAAGCAAAACTTGGATATGGAACATCTTCAGGGATAACTGCTGCAACTACAGGAAATTATTATGAATCAAATGAAGGAAATTATTTTGCTCAGGCAGGAAATGGAACAAACTCCACTTCTGAAATATTATCATCCAGTGATTTTGGTCATTGGGATGTGTATGAAATTATAAGATCTTCAAATAGCACTATATTTTACATAAATGATTCTTATATTTCAACAGAAATATATGATGAAGATACAGACAGGTATATTTCTCTTCAATCAAAAAATACAGGAAATCCTGTTTTGAGTGACTGGATTGTTGTTAGGGACTATACTTCGCCAGAACCAATTTTTACTGCATCTGGCTTGCAGCAGCAAAGTTCAGATAGCCTTTACAAAACAATTATGAAGAAAGGAAACAATTCATATGCTCTTAAAATGAGCTATGATGGTAAAATAGTCTATGCGTATATAAATAATACAGAATTTATTCAAGCAAGTCTCGCAACGCCAACAGAATGGCATGCAATTGCTATGACTTATGATGGTGTAAATCTTAATTTATTTATTGATGGTGAACGCGTGAATAGTACAAGTATGTCTACAGAGATTGGGGCAAATGTTCAGGAGCTTATTATTGGAGAAGGGTTTAATGGAACTCTTGATGAAATAAAAGTGTATAATTTCTCACTTTCAGATGAGCAAATAAAGCAGAATTTTGTTCTTGTTAATAAAAGTAATGCTATAACTATTATTGTTTCAAATGAGACTGCTGAAAATGAAACTTGGCAGTGCGAGGTTACCCCATTGACTTATGAATCTGAAGGAGATTCAGTTTTAAGCAATGAAATTACAATAAGAAATGCTATGAGTGTTGCGTCAGTAAGTATTGTATATCCATTAGAAAGTTCGTTGCATTCATCTACAGGTATTAATATAAATTATACAGTTTCAAATGAAGATTCATGCTGGTGGACTAATGATTCTGGAGTCACAAATAACTCAATCACTTGCGGAAATAATATTACAGGACAGACTTGGTCAGAAGGAGCAAACACTGTAATTGTTTATGCAAATGACAGTTTAGGTAATGTTGCTTCAGATTCAGTAACA
>JAFCGM010000007.1 GCA_017608025.1 Candidatus Pacearchaeota archaeon | reverse complement strand
GTTCTAGGAATTGAAGTAGTTCTTTTGGGAGTGTTATTCCGCTTGCGTTTCCTACTGCTTGGATTCTTCTTGTCCATTTTGGTTTGTCTTGGTTAATTTTAATCACCGTTATTATAATGTAATAACTATTTAAATAGTTTTGGTTTGTTTTTTAAAAAAAGGAAAAAAACTTTTATCTTTCTTCTTTCATTTTTCCATCTTTCCAACGCTTGCATTTAGGACAAACCCAAATCCACATAAAATCATTCCAATTCATTTCACTTTTACAATTATCACATTTCATTTACTTTTCACAATTCCCAACCATAAGGTAACATTTTTTTCAAATTTGAAATTTTTTTAAAAATTTCACTCTCGCTTGAACTATTTTTTCTTAACCTATAAATTCTTTTTCTGGATGCTGTTTTTGGAGCAGTATAATTTTTATATTCAACAGTGTATTTTTCGTGAATTTTTTTAAAACAGCTCTTACACAAGTAACCATGTTTTGAATTGAATCCTATTGAATCTTTCATTTTACATTGATTACAGGCAACCATTCAAAACGCATCCAATGTTTCCGTGTTTTAATAAAAAGTTTAATTCTTCGTTTGTTAAATGAGCGTAAGCACGAAAAAGGAAAACAGGTAATTGGTTACCAAAGGAGGTGGCTTTTTCTGTTTTCCCTCTCCAATGTTTCGTGCTTACAGAATTTGTGGTTGTTAGAGCAGTGAGTCGTGAACTACTCTGTTTTTTTCCTCGTTTCCCAATAGAGGTGTCGCTCTTGGTTTTTTTCTTGCGAATTTTTGCAAGCATCATTTTTTTTCGCTCTCCAATTCTTTTTGAATGAGCCTGTGGATTACTGAGTAGTAAGGTTCTTCTTTTATGAGTTTGAGTTTTTTTAGTTCTTTGATTGTTATTTCTGGGATTCTTATTTGGCTCATTTTTAGATTTTTTTTTGTTTTTATTCTTGTGTGCATCATTACATACTCTGTGCCCTATCTTTATATACTTTTTGATAATTAATTAACTTTAAGGAGTGTGATTTTTATGAAACCGAAAGAAAAAATAGCAACACTTTGGTTTATACTATTTCTAATAACATTTATTCCTTTTTCAATGGGGGACTTTGTTGGAGAACAATATATTAAAATGACTTTTTTGTCAGCATTTTTAGCAACTGGTTATCTTGTTTTGTTTTATCTTGTGTCAAGGATTTTTTTTTAAATGAAAAAACTTGCAGTTATTAATAAATATAAGTTAAACAGTATAGTATAGCAAATGGCTTCAAGAAGTTCAAGCTGGCAAAAACAATTTACACCTAACTGGGCAAGACCTCAAAGTCAAAGACAATCAACTCCCTACAACATTACAAGAGGTACAACAGGTGGCGGTGGTTCTTTTGGAAGAACAACAGGATCAACAATTCAAACACCACAAACAACTACTCGTTATGATTTAAGTGGGAATCCTGTGAGTGTTAGAACAGAAGATGCTCATAAATATTATTCAACTCCAAAAGATGCAGAAAAAGCAAGGGTTGCTCAAAAAGTTGAAAAACTAGCTCAAGAAAAAGGTTTTATTCAACCCAAAGAATTAACTCTTGCTGAACAAGGCAGAATTACTTTTGGTTTAACTGGTTCTAACATCAGAAAATATGAAGCGGAAGTCAAGGCGCTTGATGCTAAGTCTGCTAAACTAAACAAAGAAAGACAAGCTATTGAATCTGCCAAAAAGAATGTTTCAACCGAAGCACAATATAACGCTTTGGTTTCACGAATTGAAAAATATAATTCAAGTGTTGAGTCTTTTTCTAAATCTGTGACAAAAACAAAAGAAAAATATTACTTAATCAATCAACAGATTTCTAAACAGGAAAGAATTGCAAAGGAACGAGAAGCAGATTATCAGAGAAAGTTTGCAACAACGATTGGTGTTGGAAAGATTGACAAAACTCTTGCGGAAAAAAAATGGAGTGAATGGACTGGAAGTAAGGAAGTGGGTGCTTTTGTTGGAGATGTTGTTGCTGGTGGGGGGGAACTTTGGAAAAGTGGTGAAAAAGCTGGTTCAACTTTTTTGGAAACTCTTACTCCTGCAAAAAGAACAGAAACTGTTTTGATTGGTGGCGCAAGCCCTACTGAAACAGGTTTTGTTTCAGGTTATTTGGATTATGCTGGGGCTGGTGTTGAAAAAACTGCTGATATTATACAACCTGCTTTTGATATTGCGGTTAAGCCAACTTATTATGTTTCTAAAAAGTTTTTGGATGTTGCGCCTGAAAGTGTTTATATGCCAAAGATTGATTTGTCTTATGGAACTTATGATTTTTCTTTTGGTGGTTCAAAACAAGCAACAGCAGAGTTAACTGGGGAACTTGTTGGGGGATTTATTGTTGCACCGCTTGTTGCTGAGAAAGCAATTAAGGTTGGAAAATTTTTGAAAGGAAAACCAGAGCCACTTTTTGCAAGTTCTTTTGGTGAGTTAACTGAAACTGTTAAAAAAGCTGAATTGATTGAAAGCAAGGGAATTGTTAGGTCTCGTGTTTTACAGGGAGAAAAGGAACTGAGTCGTTTGAGTGAGTCAATTAATGTTGGTTCTGTTCCTGTTGGAAAAAGGACTCCTTCAAGAATGCGGGCTTTTGCAGAACAACTTCCTAAAGCTGAGTTAACTGATTTGCCAAAAGATGTTGAGGCTCTACTGAAGCAGAGGCAGACTCCTTTTGTTTCAAGAGAAGTTAGTATTGGTGAGACTGCGGGGGTTAAGGGGCAGGAGTTTTCGGAAACGGTTAGTGTTACAAGGCCTGTTCTTTCTCGTGGTGATATTGCTCGTGTTGAGTTTAAGGGGGGAGCTTTTGTTGAGGCTGGGAAAGGGTTGGATGTTGTTAGTTTGGAAGCTAACATTGAAAAGTTTGCTTTTAAAGATATTCCACGCACTGGTTTTGAGTTTGCGGAAAACTTGCCTTCTTTAAAGGTTAAAATTAAACAGGATGTCAGTAAGTTTGTTGAAAGGCTTGGTTTTGAAAAGGAAATTAGGGCTTTTGAACGTTGGAAAGCTGAAAGAATGGTAAAGAAAGAAATTGAGCAAATAGGTGGTTATGAACTTGAGTCTTTTCAGTTAACAGGGGAATATGGAACACCCTTGTTTAAAAGAACCGAACCAATTTCTAAAAAGGGATTATTAAAGAGTAAATTTTTTAAGGAATTTGAGCATGTTTCTGAAACAGGAAAAATATCAATGTTTAAGAGTTATGGAGAAAAAAAGTTTTTTGATTATTATTCAAGCCCCTATTTTGAAATATTAGAAAAATCATTAAAGAAAGAAAAAATTCTTGGAAGCACAGGAGTTAGAACTAAAGGACAACACATTATTAAATTAGATATTGATTTGCCAAAAGCAGGAAAATTTGAATATACAAAAAAGGGAGTTTTAAAACATGAATTATTGCATCAGAAATATCCATTGGCTCCTGAAAAACAAATAAGGCAGTTTGTAAGAGATGAACCATTTCCAAAATATGAGCCTGCGCTTGATTTTAAAGTTGTCAGAAAGAAAGGTAAAGCTCCTGTTTCAAAACCGTTTGAATTGGATTATTTTATTAAAGGAACTCCAACAGATGTTGGTTTAAGCTATGAAGCAGCGTATAAAGCTTCAAAGAAAACTTTTATTGAATTGCCTAAAGGAAAGTTTAGGGCTTTTGGAGAAAAGATTGGAAAAAAACTGCCTCTTCCAAAAAAGTTTAAAAAATTTTACAAGTCAAGAACAAGAGTTCCTTTAACTCAGGTAGCAGTTTCTGATGTGAAAGGTCTTGTGTTGGACACAAAGTTTAAAGGTTTTGAAGTTGAAAGCCTTGAAAAAGGGGGGAAGGCTGTTTTGGTTCAAAAAATTAAAACCAAACAAGTTTATCCAAGTCTTTCTGTTTCTGCTGAAAAGAGTTTGAAAGCAAGCTCAAGGGCTGCTGAGAAGGCTTTGAAATCTCAGGCTCGTGCTGTTCAAAAAAGCATTATGAAAGCTGTTAAGCCAATTAAGCCTGTTGCTGTTACAAGGCAGGTTAAAAAAATTAAAACTCGTTATCAGTTTAGAACTCCAAAAAAGCAGGTTTTTTTAGAAACTGACACAGAGATTGTTCCTATTCAACGGATTAAACAAGGTTTGGTTTCTGTTCCAAAGAAAGAACAAAAATTTGAAATTTTTAAGATTTCAAAAACAAAACCTGACTTTGATGTTGGGACACTTGAAGTGCCTGAAACTGTTTTTGAACCATTTAGTGTTACAAGAACAAGGCAAGACATTGCGTTAAAAGAGGAGTCTCTTGAAAAGTTAAAACCTTTAACTACTACTGTTGCTAAAACAGCAACTTCTTTAAAACCTTTGACTGTTCCAAAACTCAAACCGATTGAAATTTCTAAAAAAATCAGACTTCCTCTTTTAATGCCAAGCAAAAAGGAAAAAAAACTTAAAGCAGTTTTACGAACTAAAAAAACAAAAGGTTACATTCCACAAGTTAAAAGTAGAGGAAAATGGTTAAAAGCATCAGAAAAACCTTTATCAAAAAACAGTGCGTTGTCTCTTGGAGCAAACATTGTTGACAATACAACAAGCCAGTCTTTTAGGATAAAAAAATCAAAGAAAAAAGTTAAACAGCCTTTGCTTGATTCAGCTCCTGATTTAACCAAGTTTTATCATAAAGGAAACAGGTTTATTGAAAAACCAAAAGCAAAAATTGATTCTCTTGGAGAAATATGGGGCATTCCTTATGAAGGAGTTAAAAAGCTTAAAAAATATCCTGAACTGCGTTTGAAAAAATCTAAAAGGAGGGCGAAAAAATGGACTGGTCTGCTATAATCATGTTTCCTGCAATGGTAATATTGCTTGTTGCTTTTTATCCAGCAATAGATATTGTTGTTGTGTTATTGTTTAATACTATTGATTCTTCAACGACTATAGCTTATGGAAATATGATTAAATTGCTTGTTGGAATGACTGGCTTGCTTTTGGCTTTGGGTTTGCTATATTCAATAGTGCAAGCTGTGAAAAGACAACCTAATGAACCGACTGCTCAATGGTAATACTATGAAATATAATGTGTTAATTTTGTTGGTATTGCTTGTTTTTGCAAGCAGTTCTTTTGCTATTTCAGTAAAAAAAGTAGGCATTGCTGATACTGAGGTGACACTGTTATCTAATACTGGGCAGTGTTTGGGTAATTGTGGAGGTTGGTTGGAGTGGGATTTATCAAGTGCTGTTTCTAACAAGCTTGTTTCAACCAAGCCAAGTTCACAGTTTAACTTTGAAGTAGTTAAAAAGTCTGTTGACACGCTTGGTTTGAAAGATTTTGGAATAGAAGTTTGGCAAGAGAAATCTTTTGAAGTTAAGAATTATTGTTTGAAGGATTATTCAAAAGATGCAAACAAAGGCATTGCAAGAATGGAAGAATGTGGAAGTCACTGGGTAAAACACTGGGAAAAAGTTGCTGATTCTCCTTATGGATTTCACTTTAAAGCAGGTGAAAAATACAGGTTTAGGATATTTGGAGAAAAATATGTCAAGCTTGGAGAGAATGATGTGGATTGGGTTCCAACAATTTTAGGAAAAAGAATTTCCCAATGGGCTTGGTGGAGTTCAGGA
>JAFCGM010000001.1 GCA_017608025.1 Candidatus Pacearchaeota archaeon | reverse complement strand
TTAATAAAAGAGCTCAAAACTTGCAGAAAAGATGCAGAAAAAACAATAGCGCTTTTCTCAAAAATGAAAAATCCAGAACTAACTCACACAGCACCCCATTTTGCCCTTGAGAACCTTCAACTAACTCATGGAAAAGTCAAAGATGAAAACAAAAAAGAGCACAACTTACACAAAGAATTTCGGCAGTTTTTTGTTCCAAAGTCAACTGCAGAATATGTTGATTGCAATCAAGATTATTACATGGTTGGAGCACTTGCCAGAGTCAATCAGTCAAAACAACTAATTCCAGAAAAATTCCACAAAAGATTTCCATCAAAAAATCCCTTTGACAACAACCTGGCACAAGCAATTGAAATCCAGTTTTTCATTGAAAAAGCAATAGAGCTTTTATCAAAAATCAAAATCAAAAATGAAAAGCCAAAAACAGGAAAAATCTCAAAACTTGGAATTTCCTATGTTGAAGCACCTCGCGGAATTCTTTTTCATAGATATGAATTTAACAAAAACGGAAAAGTAATGAAAGCAGATATAGTAACTCCTACTTCTCAAAACCTCAAGCAGCTAGAAGAAGATATAAAAAATCTATTGCAGAAAATTATTCACAAGAAAAAAGAAGAAATTACTTTAGAAATTGAAAAGCTAATCCGCGCATATGACCCCTGCATATCCTGTGCTACTCACTTTCTAAAATTAAATATAGAGCAAATCAAATAAATGCTTATAACTACTTCTTTTATAATTATTTTATGAAGTGGAAAACATATAACAAACTTGTAAGAGACAAAATTCCAGATATAATCAAAAAAAATAACGCTCAACCAGTTTGCCGAAGAATTACTAATGATTTCTTTTTTTATATACTTGCTAAAAAGAAATTCTGGGAAGAAACAAAAGAATTCTTAGAAAATCCATGTGAAGAGGAGTTAGCAGATATTTTAGAAGTTTCTGAATTTTTGCCTGAAAATGAAAAGCAAATTGCTTTAGAGATTGCAGATATATATGTAAAAGACTATAATTTTAATGTAAAGCATATTAAAGAACTCCAAGAGAAAAAAAGAAAAGAAAAAGGCAGTTTTAACAAGAGGTATCTTCTTTCCAAAGTTATTGAAAAGCCTTAAGAAAATCTAAAACATCTTTCAGAACTTTCTCCTTTGGCTGGTTTGCATCAATAACAATGTCTGCCTCTTTTTTCTGTATCTTTGCATATTTCTTTGAATTTGGCAGAACAACTCTTTTAATGTAATTCATGTCCGTGTCATATTTGCTCCTTGCTCTCGCAGTTCTCCGCTTAATTAAATTCTCATCTGAAATTTCCAAATATATTTTTTTGTCAATAAACTTTAAAACCTCTGGAACTGCAAATATAAGAAATCCTTCCAAAATAAGAATCTCTCTGGGCTCTATAATTTTGTCAGGAATCTCAGTTTTAACTTCTGAGACAATTTTCGCAGGCTTCCCTTTTGTCAAATTTTTCAAAGCAGAAACCAGTAAATCAAATCTCAAAGAGTCAATTGTGTCAAAATTTTTAAAATCACCATATGCTCTTTTTGGCTTTTTCTTAAAATACATGTCTGCATTAATTCGATTTGCATCAAAATATTTTAGCAGTTCTTTTGAAACAAAGCTTTTTCCAGAACAGCTTCTTCCGCAAATTCCAATAACTTCAGTCATATTCTATTTAATAGTCCCAGAACTTTATTAAAGTAATCCCTTTCGAAAAGGTTTTACACCCCCAGATTAAATTTCATCTAACAATGCGAGAATTTTACTTAGTATTCTGTCCTTGTTCCCAAACTGCGGAATTGCAATCAGTTTAAACTTGAAATTGTGTAAGTCAGAAATTAATTTTATGTAATTCGCAAGGTCAAAGTCATGCAAAGAAAAAATCTTTCTTGTCTGCAGCTGCTCTGCCTTGTTAAGAACAACTGGTGCTGAAATATTTTTTGCAACATCCAGAATAATTGCAAATTTTTCATCAAACAAAACATCTGGAGAATTTGCAAAAACAACATCATAGCTCCGAAACATCAACGAAGATGCAATCTCTTTTGCCAAGGAATCTTGCTCCACAAACTCATTCCCAAACGCATAGATTTTTTGTCTTTTCATTTTAAATTATAAATGATTGTTTCTTTCGCCAGCGTTTCTTTTTTAAAGAAAGGCTGTTCCAAACGCATAGATTTTTTGTCTTTTCATTTTAAATTATAAATGATTGTTTCTTTCGCCAGAAGCGGATTTAGTCCGCGCCTAATGTTCACATTAGCGTTTCTTTTTTAAAGAAAGGCTGTTCCAAACGCATAAATCTTCTTTTTCATTTTTTCAATCTTTCCAAAAGAAGAACATAAATATTGTAAACATCAATATATTTTTTGTCTTCAATTAATACCGGCTCAATTATCTGGTTCCAGTGAGCTGAAACTATATACCCTTTTTTTATTTTCTGAACTGGAAAAGCAATTAGTTCTTTTTCTTTCTTAGTTTCAATATCTTCTCCTAAAAACTGGTTTTCACCAGTTTTTTCAATTAAATCATAAAAATGTGGAGTGCAGCTTATTGCCTGATTGTAAATTTCTGGGTTGCTTAGGTCCTTGTTTGAGTAAGCTAATAGCAGGTTAATTGGATGGAAAATGTACATAAATTCCCTTGGTTTTTTGAATTTAAAAATCTCAAGCTCTTCTATTATGCTGTTTATAAATTCTGAAGAGTTTGTTTTGCAATTAAGAAAGTCAGTCAGCTCGTTTACAATCTGTTCCAGATTTTTTTCAGGCACCTCGCATCCAGCGCAGTTAATTGGTGGGGAGTTCTCAAGCCGGTTTCTTTTTGCTCCTAGAAAGAAAGCAGCAAGGATTTGTTCAGACTTGTTCATCTTAATCCTCAACTTCAATGCTTCTTAATATAATCTTTTCCCCATCTGAAATTTCTGGCAAATCTTCTCCGCAAATCGGACATTCATAAACAACACTCTCATGCAGTCTCTCAGTAATTTTCGGCTTTCCTTGGTAATTGCACTTCTCGCACCGAATTTTGCCGTCTTTTGGATATATTTTAACTCTCCACCCAGGTCGTCGGTTCCGAATAGCATATTCTATTTGCTTTGCTGTAAGTGCTGCGAGGTCGCCAACTTCTATTGAAATTGTCTTTATTCTCTTTCCCTGTGAATTAGATTCCGCTTCACGAATAATTTGCTCAGCATAAAGCTGGTCGTGCATGATTTATTATGTTTAGAATGTTATTTAAAGATTTGTTCAGAAAAGGCTTTTATTAGTTCCTTTTCATAGAGTTTTATGAAAATTCTCTGCTTAATGTCAACTGGAATTGACAGTCCTGTCGCAGCTTATCTCATGCTTAAGAAAGGTTATGATGTTGAGTTTGTGCATATGAAAATTGGAAATTCTAACGAAAATGCAAGGAAAATTAAAGATTTTCTCAGCAAGAAATTCGGAAAAAAGCTTAAAATCCACATTATTAACCATGAAAAATTCCTAGAAAACGCATCAAAAAAACTCTCTCAAAAGGAAAGCCAAAACCTCTGCGTTATCTGCAAAAGGCAAATGATTAGGTCAGCAGCTGAAATTGCAAAGCGAAACAGATGTGATTTCCTTTTAACTGGCGACAATCTTTCTCAGGTCGCATCTCAAACAATACAAAACATCAAAACAGAAAGCAATGCTTCAAAAATTCAAATTCTGAGACCTCTGATTGGCCTTAACAAAGAGGAAATAATTAACATTTCAAAAAAAGCAGGTTTATTTAATCTCTCTGTAAAAGGTAAAAACCCCTGCAAATTTGTTCCAAAAAAACCAGCTACAAAATCAGATATTGGAAAAATAAAAATAATTGAGGAAAAAATACAATAATCTTTTTATGTAAAGCAGAGTATATGATTTCATGCAGAGAAAAAAAGTTATAATTCTCGGAGCAGCTGGACGGGATTTTCACAATTTTAATGTTTTTTTTCGGAACAAGAAAGAGTTTGAAGTGGTTTGTTTTACAGCTAACCAAATTAAAGGAATTTCCGGAAGAAAATATCCAAAAGAACTTGCAGGAAAACTTTATCCTCATGGAATTCCGATTTATCCTGAAAAAGAGCTTAAAAGGCTTATAAAAAAATACAAAGCTGATTGTGTATTAATTTCTTACTCTGACCTGTCAAACGACGAAGTTATGCAAAAAGCAGCAAAAGTTTTGTCAGCAGGAGCAGAATTTTCAATGCTTGGTCCAAAGCAGACTCAAATTAAATCAAAAAAGAAAATCATTTCAATCTGCGCTGTTCGAACAGGCGCAGGAAAATCACCAACAACAAGATATATATGCAACATTCTCAAAAATCTTGGGAAAAAATACGTAATTGTTCGGCACCCAATGCCCTATGGAAACTTAAAAAAGCAAGCAGTTCAAAGGTTTGCTTCTTATTCAGATTTGAAAAAAAACAACTGCACAATTGAAGAACGGGAAGAATATGAAGAATATATTGAACGCGGGGAAGTTGTGTATGCTGGAGTTGATTATGAAAAAATTCTTCAGCAAGCAGAAAAGGAAGCAGACATTATTATATGGGATGGTGGAAACAATGATTTTTCTTTTTTCAAGCCAGACTTAAACATAGTTCTAACTGACCCGCACAGAGTAGGTCACGAGCTTCATTATTATCCAGGAACAACGAACCTTATGCAAGCAGACATTGCCATAATTAGCAAAGAAAACACAGCAAAAAAACAAAATATAGAAACAGTAAGAAACAACATTAAAAAAGTTAACAAAAAAGCGAAAATTGTTGATGCAGAACTTTTAATTACAGCAGAATCAAACAGCTTTTCATTAAAGGGAAAAAAAATTCTTGCTGTTGAAGACGGACCAACACTCACACACGGAAATATGAGCTACGGAGCTGCAGCAATTTACGGAAAAAAGCACGGTGCAATCCTCATAAATCCAAGAACGCATGCATCCGGCTCAATAAAAGAACTTTACAAAAAATATCATCATCTAAACAATGTCTTGCCAGCAATGGGTTATTCCCAAAAGCAAGTCAAAGAGCTTGAAACCACAATCAACACATCTTCTGCTGAACTAGTTCTCATCGGAACTCCAATAAACCTTTCAAAGCTTATTGACATTAAAAAGCCAAGCATTAGAGTAATTTACAAATTCCAGGAAAAGGGAAAAACACTGGAAAATGCTGTTAAACAGCTTGTAAAGACTATTTAACCTTTGTTTGCACCAAAACAAAAATTTATATTTCTTTTGTTATTACAATTATGTTATAGGCGGTATCATATGGTATCAGATATGCTTAAAAAAGTAGTTAAAAAATCAATTGAAAACGAATTTTATTCGCCTTTTCCAGAAAACTATAAAAAGGGACAGGCAAAATACATAATTGTCCTCGGCACAGTTATGTCTGGACTCGGAAAAGGAATTTTCTCTTCGTCTCTTGGAAAGCTTCTTCAGTTCAAAGGCTTCAAAGTTGCACCAATAAAATTCGATGGCTATCTTAATGAAGATGCTGGAACTCTAAACCCTTTCCGACATGGAGAAGTTTTTGTTCTTGACGATGGAACAGAAACAGACATGGACCTCGGCACTTATGAAAGATTCTTAAACCTCAATTTAACTGAAAACAATTACCTTACAAATGGAAAGCTTTTCAGTGAAATCCTTAAAAAAGAAAGAAAAGGAGAGTATCTTGGCCGAGATGTGCAGGTAATTCCTCATGTAACTGGGGAAATAAAGCTCTTTCTTCGAAATCTTGCAATGAAAACAAAAGCAGATGTTGTTATCTTAGAAGTGGGAGGAACAGTCGGAGACCTCGAAAATATGTTTTGCATTGAAGCTGCTCGTGAACTTTTATATGAAGAAGGTAAAGAAAATGTTTCAATAATTGCTCTCACATATGTTCTTGAACCTGAATTTCTCGGGGAACAGAAAAGCAAAGCAGCACAGCTAGGAATTAAAAACATACTTTCTGTCGGAATCCAGCCAGACATAATCGCCTGCAGATGTTCAAATCCAGTTACAAACAAAATACGGGAAAAAATAAGCGTGTTTTCCAATGTTCCACTTAATAAAGTAATTAGTCTTCATGATGTTCAAAGCATTTATTTGGTTCCTGAAATATTAAAGCGAGCAAAAGTTGATGAAAACATAATTAAAAAACTTAACTTAAAAAGAAAAAATCATTTTAAAGAAGAGCAAGAGGAAATAAAACAATGGGATGCCTGGACAGAAAAAATTCAGGAAATAAAAAAAGAAATAACAATTGGAATGATTGGAAAATACACTGCTCTTCGGGACTCTTATGCAAGCATAATAAAAGCACTGGAGCATGCTGGAATAAGCCATAATGTTAAAGTAAAAAAGAAGTGGATTGAAACAACTTACATTGAAACTGGCGAAAAATCAATTGAAAATGCTCTTAAGGATATTGATGGAGTTATTGTTTTGCCAGGATTTGGAAAACGGGGTGCTGAAGGAAAAATTAAGTGCCTAAAATATATTCGGGAAAACAATATACCTTTCCTAGGAATATGTTTTGGAATGCAAATGGCAGTTATTGAATTTGCAAGAAATGTCTGCAAAATAAAAAATGCAAACTCAACAGAAATTAACCCTGAAACAAAAGAGCCAATAATTGACATTCTTCCAGAGCAGAAAAAGTTAGAATCTCTTGGCGGAAACATGCGCTTAGGTGGAAAAAAAATTGAAATAAAGCCAGGAACAAGGGCTTTCGAACTTTATGGAAAAAAGAAAATAATCAGAGAACGGTTTCGTCATAGATATGAAGTAAATCCAAAATACATCAGTACTCTTGAATCAAAAGGAATGGTCTTCTCTGGAAAGCATCCAAAATATCCAATAATGCAAATAATGGAACTCCCAGACAAACGATTTTACATTGCCTGCCAGTTCCACCCAGAATTTACATCAAAGCCTGTAATTTGTAACCCTCTTTACCTCGGCTTTGTAAATGCTGCAATTGAATATAAAAAGAGATAAACACTAATTCCTTGATTTTAAATAATTCTCAATTCTGTCCATTGCTTTCTTTATTAGGTGATAGTCAGTAGCATAAGATATTCTAACAAATCCCTCTCCCTCAGAACCAAAGTCAATTCCTGGCACAACAGCAACTTTCGCCTTTTTAAGCAGCTCCATTGAAAATTTCTTTGAATCTCTTGAAAAAGGTGTTATGTCTGGAAATACATAAAATGCTCCTTTTGGCTCTCTCACTTTAAAACCCATTTTCTTTAATCTTGAAACCATCATTTTCCTTCTTTTGTCATACTCTTTCACCATGAATTTTGTATGCTGGTTTCCAGACTTCAATGCCTCTGTGCCAACCATTTGCGAAATTGTTGGCGCTGAAATTGTTGAGAAAATATGTATATTTTTCATTGCGTCAATAATTTTTCTCGGTCCTACAACATATCCAAGGCGGTAGCCGCACATTGCATGGGATTTTGAAAATGAAAAAAAAGAAATTGTTCTTTCTTTCATTCCTGGCAGAGAAGCAATTGAAAAGTGCTTTTCATTATCATAAACAATATCCTCATATGCCTCATCTGAAAAAACATACAAATCATGCTTTTTTGCCAACTTGGCAATTTTCTTTAAAGTTGATTTTCTCCAAACTGCTCCAGTCGGATTTGAGGGGGAATTAATCATAATAACTCGTGTTTTCTTGTTTATACTCTTCTCTAACTCCCTAAAATCATATTCAAAATTATTTTTCATCCTAACTGGAACATAATAAGGTGTTGCAGAAATTAATTCAAAAGTTGGGCCATATCCGAAAAACCCTGGATTAGGCAATATTGCTTGTTCTGAAACATCAAGAAGTGTGGCTGCTGCAAGAAGAAGTCCTTCCTGGCTTCCAGAAGTAACAATAATTTCTTCTGGCTTTGCTTTTATTTTATTTTTTTTCCAAAGCTTTTTTATTATTTCTTCCTTAAGCTCAGCCCTGCCTCCAGGAGGAGAATAATGATTGCAAACAGAAGCAAATTTTTTTGTTGCGTCAACAATCTTCTTTGAAGTTGGAAAGTCCGGCTCTCCTGGCCCGAGGGAAATTATTTCCTTATTTTCAACAGCAAGTTTAAGAAGCTCGCCAATTTCAAGTTCAGGCATATCTTCTTTTCTTTCAGAAAGCTCCATTATATTCTCTAATAAACACTTTTAGATTATAAGTATTATTATTAGCTTTTGCAAATCTTTTCTAAATCTTCACTTTGTTTTCTTTTTTCGGATTTGCTTGTATTTTCTAAGTGGTATCTTCGGGCCTATGGTTGGCTGTGCAGCAAGAACTCTTTTGAATTTCTTTTTAAGCGTTGGTTTTTCTTTATGACCATAAAGTCCTATATAAATTCCATAAATTACACCAATGACCATTATACCAATAGCAATTACAATTTTGTCTAAAAATGCAAACATAGTAAGTGAAGTTATGCATCCAAGCACAGGAGTTATTGGAACTCTTCTTATTGAAAATGGAGCTCTAAAATAAGGTTTGTCTCCTTTTTGTTTTACTCTGAAATAAATTAATGAGCAGTTTACAAAGAAATAAACTACAAATAGTGCAAAGTTTGCAAGCTGTGCTGCAAATCCTATGTCTCCAAGGAATGCAAACAAAAGACCAATTATAGCAATGAATAGAATTGCCCGAATTGGTGTTCTTGATTTTGGATTAACTTTTGAAAAAAATTTCAATGGTTTTGAATCAAGAGATATGTCATATAATAATCTTGATCCTGCAATCATATTTAAAAGAATTGTATTTGCAGTTGATACAAGAGCAATTAAGCTGAATATGAAAAACGTTTTGCTTCCAAGAATTGCTTTTGCTATTTCAGACAATGGTGCTGGACTTGTTGAAAGTGTTTGCCATCCAACTGATGCAATAGCAGAAATACCGACAAGAAGATATAATGCTACTGAAATTATTACAGTTAGAATAATTGCAATTGGAATTTGTTTTCTTGGATTTTTTGCTTCATCTGAAAATTTAACAAGTCCTGAAATTCCTTGAAACGCAAAAAAGATTATTCCAGCTCCAGTAAAAACACCCCAAAACCCAAAATCAGGAACAAGGGATGTAAAATCTGGTCCAGAGAAAATTGTCGGAAGACCGATTACAATAACAAAAAGCAAACCACCCACCTCAATAAAAGTAAGAAAAACATTAAACCACGAACTTTCTTTAATTCCTTTTATTGCTATAAGTGAAAAAAAGAATACTGCAACTAAAGCAAAAACAAACAAAGGAATTTTAAAGGGAAAATATGAAGACAAATAGCTTGAAAATCCAAGAGAAACTGTTGCAACAGTCATAATGGATTCAAATAAAATAAAGAGTGTTACTATGATTGCAAAAGAAATTCCAAAGCTGTTTTTAATATATAAAAACTCTCCACTGCTTCTTGGAAACATTGATGAAAGTTCTGCATAACTAAGTGCTGTAAGAATTGAAACAACTGCAGCAATAAGGAAAGAAATCCACATCATGTTTCCTGCATGAGCTGCTGCCTCACCAATAAGAACATAAATTCCTGCTCCAACAATCATTCCAACTCCAGCAAGAGTTAGATGAAAAACTCCAAGAGCACGTTTAAGAGAAGATTTTGGATTAATTTTTTCAGCAAGCTTGACTAATTTGCTCATAAAAGATTATCTAAAAATTAAACAATATAAACTTTGTTTATTGTATTCCAAAACATATATATTGCACAAAATATTTATTATTTTTTATGACTGCTCCCAAACTTTTGATTCTTGGAAAATTCAATGAGGACTTCTTACGTTCAGCATTGCTTGAAATATACTTAAAAGACAAAATGCCCGGCTCTGTTGAATACATTGTTTTCCTTGATGAAAAACATCAGTTTGAGAAAGTTGAAAAAATCCTGCCAAAAAAAGCAAAAAGCAAAATTTCAAAATTATACTATTCAGACCCAACATCTCTCTCAATAACTTACAAAAACTTTGACATAATTGTAATAAGCCTTTCAAAAGAAGAAAGTTATCTTAAGTCAAATAGAAAGGCAATGTCTGGACTTCTTATGCATGAGCTTGAGCATACTCGCCAAAGAAGAAAGGGTCTTGAAACAAAAATAGAAAAAGAAGGGAAAAAAGAGTTAAAGAAAAGCTATTCAAAGGCTATAAAAATGAATTACAAAAAAGAGGATATTGAATTTCTGTTTTCAAATGTCTATGAAGCCTGCTGCCATGTTCTTAGGGAAATATATGTCAATATAGAGCTTATTAATCGCGGGCTTGGTGGGTATGTTCTTGAAGACCATCAGAATTTGTACAAAAAAAAGCAAAATCCTTTTTTTTATGAAACAATAAAAAAAGCAAAAGAAAAAAATCAGATGCAACAAATACTAAAAGCATTTTTGTATGAACTGAATCTAATGGCTGCAGTAATTCCCTTTACTAAATTCGCAGAAAAAGGAAACAAAAAAGCAAAGAATTTCATAAAACACCTTCAAAAAAATTTTGAAGCACCAATTTATGAAATCTCTTCAGATTTTACAGAAATAATCAATTATTCTTTGGACAACTTTTCATGGACACCAAAATTTCGAAGAACTTTTTTTAGAAAAATTTTCAAACTTTGCATAAAATTCATGAAATAGCAATCTTTAAATACTCTTTTTTAAGCTTTTATGATTAAGTACTCTTTAGACGGAACAATTTACACAACATGGAAAAAATTGCCTTTTAAAGGTGAATTTGAATTAAAAGAAGAAAATAAAGTTCAAGGAACTCTTGTAAAAGAACCTCTTTATGCAAAAATAATAGGGAAATATTCTGAAACTAAAAATTCAAAAAAAATAACTTTTAGCAAATTTCCTCTTGTTTTTGAAGAAAATTATGCTCAAAAACTTGAATTAATTAAAAGAACCTGGCTTGAAGACAAAATTGATTTTAAAGGAGAATATCTTGGAACAATTTACTTTGAAAAAGGAAAAATCAGAACAAAAGGCTCAAAAATAATCATTCCAAAGCAATACGCAGTCAATGCAGAAATCCGAAAAATGTAAGTTTTATATAATTCATTTAGCTTCTTTAGTATATGAATAACATTAATTACTTTTTCAATCCAAAAACTGTTGCAGTAATTGGAGCATCAGAAAAAAGTGTTGGAAAAGTTGTTTTTGAAAATTTTCTTTCAAAAAAATTTAAAGGCAAAGTTTTTCCTGTAAATTCAAAATACAAGAAAATCAAATCCAAAAAATGCTACAAATCTGTTTTGGAAATTAAACAAAACATTGACCATGCAATTATTGCTGTTCCTGCAAAATCCGTTCCTCTTGTCTTAAAGCAGTGCATTGAAAAAAAAGTAAAGACTGCAACAATTCTCACAAGCGGATTTTCTGAAATTGGAAAAAGAAAACTTGAAAATGAACTGAAAAAAACAATTAAAAAATCAGAAGTCCGGGTTATCGGACCAAACTGCCTCGGAACTCTGAATTCAAAAACTTCTGCAGATTCAATTTTCCTTCCAAAAAACAAGCTTATTCGACCGAAAAAAGGTTCAATTGCAGTAATTTCCCAATCAGGAGCAGTGGGCTCACTTCTTCTAGATTACATGACATCTCAAAATCTTGGAATTTCAAAATTCGTGTCATATGGAAATGCAATTGATATTAATGAAACTGATCTTATTGAATTTCTTTCAGAAGACAAATCAACAAAAGTTATTGCCTGCTACATTGAAGGAATTAAAAACGGAAAAAAATTTATTGAAACTTGCAAAAAATGCAAAAAGCCCATTGTAATTCTAAAAGGCGGACTTTTTGAGAAAAGCGCAAAAGCAGTTTCAAGCCATACTGGTTCCTTGGCTGGAGATGGAAAAATTTATTCTGGAGCATTTAAACAAGCAGGAGCAATTCAGGCTGAAAACTGGCAAGAGCTTTTTGATATTGCAAAAGCATATTCCCAACCAGTTCCAAAAGGAAGAAAAATGCTTGTTGTAACTGACGGCGGCGGATTTGGAATTCTCGCCACAGATGCAGCATCAAAGAAAAGCATTAAAATACCAGTACTGCCAAAATCAGCAATTTCAAAACTGAAAAAAATGAACTTTCCTGAATATTGCATTCTCTCAAATCCTCTTGACTTAAGCGGAGATGTCTCAGCAGACCGTCTTGCAAAAGCCCTTGACATTGTATTAAAGGAAAAGTCTTTTGATTTTGTTTTACTAATTGCGCTCTTCCAAGTTCCGAATCTAGGAAAAGAAGCTGTAAAAAAAATTATTCAAATAAACAAAAAGCATAGGAAAAAACCGCTCTTTGTTGTCTCAGCAGGAGCTGACTATGCAAAAAACCTCTCTTCAAAAATGATAAAACAAGGAATTCCTGTATATGAAACTCCAGAACAGGCTGTTGGTGCAGTTTCTAAAATAATTTTAAAATAATATAATTTTATATACTCAAAAAATGATTCGACAATCAATTGCTTTGCCGTTTTTGCCTTCTTTAATTATAAATGGATTAATGTCAAGCTCTTTTATGTTTTCTTTTACTGCCATTTTGCTCACTCTAACAAGAACATCTGCAAGGAAGTTTTTGTCAGCTGCTTTTTTTCCGCGAAAATCATCTAAAATTTTGCTTCCTTTTATCTCAGAAATCATTTCTCTTGCATCTTTTTTTGTAATGGGGCAGACTCGAAAAGAAACATCTTTCATAACCTCAGCAAAAATTCCTCCAAGCCCGAACATCACAACATGACCAAATGCAGCATCTTCTTTTGCTCCAATTATTAATTCTCTGCCTCCAAAAAATGGCTGGAAAACAACTTGTCCGATTTTCCGCATTTCATTAAAATTATCTTCTGCTTTTTCCAGGTTTTTAACAATCCGCACTGCTTTTTTCTCGGTCTTGTGAATAATTTTAGGAGAATTTATCTTCAAAACCCCTGGATAATTCTTACTTTTAAGGTCTGAACTCTGCTTTATTTCTTCATACTTCAAATAAGGAATATTATATTCTCTAAGCAAATCAAAAGCTTTTTGGTTAAGAAGTGTTGCCATAAAAAACCTAGTTTGCTGAAATATATTAATCTTGCGAATTCAGCACATCACAACATTTAAGTAGAATATATATTTTTTATAATATATGATTGAAATTCGTATTCACGGCAGAGGCGGACAGGGCGGTAAAAAAGCTGCTCAAATTATCTCGCGAGCTGCGCATTATTCTGGTTACAATGTCCAGGATTTTGCAATGTATGGCGCAGAACGAAAAGGAGCGCCAGTAAAAAGCTTTGTAAGGTTCTCAAAAACTCCAATAAAAACACGCGGATATATTTTTGAGCCGGACTGCATTATAATTCTTGATGAAAGCATTGGGGTAAACAAATGCATTAAAGGAAAAAAAGAGCATACTAAAATAATAATAAACTCAAAAAAACCCTACAAAAACATAAAAAACTCCTGTTCAGTTAATGCAATAGAAATTGCCATGAAATACACAAAAAAAGCAATTTGCAATGTTGCAATTCTTGGCGCCTGGGCAAAGCTTTTCAAAAAAATTCCTCTAAAAAACATTGAAAAAGCAGTTTACGAAGAATTTAAAGAAAAGCTCACTAAAGACATGATAAGCAAAAACATAAAAGCAATGAAAGAGGTGTATGATAATGTTGCTTGATTGTTATTTTGGCAACTTGCCTTTTTTAAAAGGCAGAGCAATGAAAGAGGTGTATGATAATGTTGCTTGATTGTTCTTTAGAAAAGTTTTCTTTGGGCAACTTACACTTTCTTTTTCTAAAAGAAAGGGCAGAGGTGTATGATAATGTTGCTTGATTGTTCTTTAGAAAAGTTTTCTTTGGGCAACTTACACTTTCTTTTTCTAAAAGAAAGGGCAGAGGTGTATGATAATGTTGCTTGATGAAGACAAAATAAAAAACAAAGGAGAAGACGGCACTCCTGTAATTCAGCACGGCTACAAAAAGAACACTGGAACTTGGAAAATCAAAATGCCGATTGTTGACAAGAAAAAATGCATAAAATGCAAACAATGCTGGCTCAACTGCCCAGAAGGAGCAATTTCAATGGGAAAAGACGGAAAGCCAGTTATTGACTATTCAATATGCAAAGGTTGCCTTGTCTGCGTTGAACATTGCCCTGTAAAGGCAATGACTGAAAAAAAAGTTGGATGTTCATTAGAGGAAAAAAATGAGTAAAAAAGAACTTTTAGATGGAAATCAAGCAGCAGCATGGGCAGTAAAACTTGCTAATGTGCAGTCATTTCCTTGCTTTCCAATTACTCCTCAAACAGAAATAATTGAAACAATAGCAAAATGGAAAGCAGATGGAAAACTCAAGAACCTTGTCTTCAATGAACTTGAGTCAGAGCATTCAGTCATTTCAGCAGCTCTGGGCTCCCAGATGACTGGAGCAAGAACATTCACAGCAACTTCTTCTCAAGGAATTATGCTAATGCATGAAATTCTTCCAATTATTTCAGGAACAAGAATGCCTCTTGTAATGGTTAATGTATCTCGTGCATTGTCAGCACCAATAACTCTCTGGCCAGACCACAATGATTTTCTTGCCATGCGTGATGCTGGATGGATTATGTTTTGCTGCGAAACAAATCAAGAAGTTCTTGACACAATAATAATGGCTTACAAAATAGCTGAAAACAAAAAAGTTATGCTTCCTGTTCTAATTAATATGGATGGCTTTATTCATTCTTACACAAGAACTGAAGTTGAAATTCCAGACCAGAAAAAGGTTTCAAAATTCCTTATGAAAACAAAGCAAAAAAACCGCCTCGATGTCAAAAAGCCCATGACTCTAGGTGGGGCAGTTCTTGAAGAGGAATATATAAAATATCGCTCTCAGCTTCACTCAGCCCACCTTGAAGCAATTAATGTTATAAAAAATGTTCAGAAAAAATGGAAGGACAAATTCAAAAGAAGATACTATGTTGTTGAAGAGTATGGAATGAAAAATGCCAAGGCAGCATTGGTTATAATGGGCTCTTATTCAACAATTGCAAAATCTGCAGTTGACAATCTAAAAAGCAAAGGAATAAATGTCGGAATAGTAAGATTAAGGTTAATTCGACCGTTTCCAAGTGACGAAATCAGGTCTGCTCTGGGGCATGTTAATGAAATCGGAGTGTTTGACCAAAATCTGTCGCCTGGACTTGGAGGAATTCTTTATTCAGAAGTTAAGGCTTGTCTTAAAAAAAACAAAAATGTCTCCTCATTTATCGGCGGTCTTGGCGGAAAACCTGTGTCTGAAAAAGATTTTGAAGAAATCTTCAAAACCTTGCTTCGAGAAAAAAAAGAAATGAGAAAATGGGTAATGTAAAAAATAATTTGAAAGAAATCAAAACAATTAAGGAAATTCCAGAAGAAGAGTTAGTCACTGGAGGAACTTTTGCCTGTGGAGGCTGCAATGCAATCTATGGCACGCGTCTCACGCTAAAAGCTCTTGGAAAAAACACAATAATGGTTAATACTTCTGGATGCATGACTCTTACTGCAATCTATCCTTTCACGCCTTACAAAGTTCCCTGGGTGCACAATGCAATTGAAAATGGAGCATCAACTGCATCAGGAATATTAATGGGTCTCAAAGCCCTGAAAAAAGACAAAAACACAAATATTGTTGTTTATGCTGGGGACGGTGCAACCTATGATATCGGACTCCAAGCACTTTCTGGAATGGTTTCAAGAAACGAAAAAATAATTTACATCTGTTATAACAATGGAACTTTCGGAAACACTGGATTTCAAAAATCTGCTGCCACACCTTATGGAGCTAATACAACAACTACTCCGCCAGGAAAAAAGTCAGAAATTGGAAACATATTCAAAAGAAAAAATATAGTAAAGATGATGCACATAAATGGAGCTGCTTACTCTGCAACAGCCTCAACTTCGCATCCCGTTGACTACATAAACAAGCTTCGTCGGGCAGCAAAATCAGGAGGTCCTGCTTTTATAGATCTTCTGTGCCCGTGCATACCTGGCTGGGGAATTGAAGAAAGTCAAGGAAGCAGAATTGGAGAAAAACTAGTTGAATCTGGAATGTGGCCTTTGTATGAAATCAATAAAAAAGGAGAATTCATCCTAACTCACAAACCTAAAATGATTCCTGTAAAAGAAGCTATGAAAAATCAAAAAAGATTTCAGCATCTTGATTCAAAGCAAATTAAAGAAATTCAAAAAATAATAAACACTGAGTGGGAAAAAATAAAAAAAGGAGGAATCTGGACAACAGAATTCTACTGAAATGGAAAATATGTGGGGTTCAAAAGACGGCGCAAGAAGACACAAAAATGCTAGCAAGGTAACTAGAACCAGTCTTACTAATCCAGAGCACCAAAGCTCAGCAGGAGGAATCTGCGCAGTCTGCATAAAAGACGGTCTCTGTGAAATCGGAAAAAAGTCAAGAACTGGACAGACAATGTTTCCAGAACCTTTTGGAACTTCTCAATTCGGAGCAGAAAAAATCCTTCCAAATCTAGATGACATTCAGATTTTGCCAGAAATTTTTGGAAAAGCAGTGAATTTCCATGAAGTTGAAACTGAATCCAAAATAGGTGGATTCAAATCAAGAATACCTGTCTGCGTTGCAGCTATGGGCTCTACAAAAGTTGCTTCAGACCACGCTGAGGAGCTTGTAAAAGGGGCTGCAAAAGCAGGAATTCCTTTAGTTATTGGTGAAAATGTTCTCTCAACTTTTGGTGAAAAAGGCTTAAAAAAAAGAATTGATTTTTACTTAAGTGAATTCAATGGAAAGCATGGAGCAGTTCTTGTTCAGGGAAATGCAATTGAAATAAAATCTGGAATATTCCAGTTAGCTAAAAAATTCAAAGCTCATGGAATTGAAATAAAACTTGGGCAAGGTGCAAAGCTGAATCTTGGCGGTGAAATCAAGTTCAAAAGCAGAACCGAAGCTAGGAAATACAAAGCTCTTGGTTATCATATAGTTGAAAATCCTGATGGAACTTTTCAAAGACACACTCCTGTTTGCGAAATCAGTTCAGAAAAAGTAAAGCAATTGCTTCTTGAGGCAGAAAAAGCAGGTCTGCCTATTTGGATAAAAATAGCAGTAGGCTCTGGAATTATAAGATTCCTAACTCTTGTAAAAAAACTTGTTAAAAAATATCACTTCCCAGTCAAAGCAGTTACAATTGACGGCCATGGAGGAGGAACTGGAATGAGTCCTTGGCTAATTATGAATGAAACTTCCCTGCCATCAGCATCAGTTCTTTGCATAAAAAAGAAATATCCTTTTGACATAATACTTGCTGGCGGATATACTGACGGAGTTGATATTTCAAAGGCAATAATGCTCGGAGCATCTGGAGTTGCAATGGGCAGAAGCTTCCTAATCGCCGCAAACTGCCAAAAGCACTGCCCAGTAATTGAAAGCAAAATAAAAATAACAGGAAAAGAAGGTATAGAAAAATATATTCAAGCTCTTGAGCAGGAAATTCAAATGGTCTGCGCAACCCAAAAAGTTCAGAAAGTTAAAAAACTAAAATTCAAGAGAAAAAACCTCTTCGCACTCTCTGAGGAAGCAAGGGAAATGTTTGGCATAAATTCTAAAATCAAAAAAGCATTGTAAATTTCTATATAAAAACACTTATAAGCTCTTTTTTGATAAAAAAATCATGAAACTAATGATTAATGTAGGCGGAAAAGGCAAAAGACTCATGCCTTTAACTAAAAATATTCCAAAACCACTGGTAAAATTAAATGGAAAACCAGTTCTTGAGCATTTGGTTGAATGGGCAAAAGAAAGCGGAATTACTGAAGTTGTATTTCTAACTGGCCATCTGGCAGACAAAATTAAAAACCATTTTGGAGATGGCTCAAAATTTGGAATTAAAATTGAATATTCAAATGAAGACATGCCTCTTGGAAGCGGAGGAGCAATTAAAAACGCTCGAAAGTTTGTAAATGGAACTTTTGCTTATATTTCTGGAGACCTTTACACTGAAGTTAATCTTAAAAAAATGATTCAAAGCCATAAAAACAAAAACGCAATTATGTCTGTTTTGCTCCACAAGTCCAACCACCCACAGGATTCCGACATTCTTCAAATAAATGATAATGAAGAAGTTGTGAAATTTATAAGCAAGCATGACGACCATACTGGCGCAGGTGAGATGGGAAATGCAGGTCTTGCAATAATGGAGCCAGAAGTTTTTGATTATATGAAAGAAGATGTTTTTACATTTGAAACTTATTTGTATCCTAAATTAATTAATTCAGATAAATTTGTTCATGGTTATGTTTCAGAAGAATATACTCGCGACATTGGAACATTTGAAAGACTCTTAAAAACTGAAAAATACATGAACGCAGAGGGTGCGATTTTTCTTGACAGAGACGGAGTAATAAATAAAGACAAGGGATTTACACACAAATTTAAGGACTTTGAACTTTATCCTAAAGTAAAGGAAGCACTAAGAAAACTTGCAAAAGCAAACAAAAGAACAATAATTGTAAGCAATGCTCCTGTTGTTGGAAGAGGAATTTGCACAGAAGATGAATTCAGAATTTTCCATTACAAATATATCAACTATCTCCGAGAAATTGGAGGAAAAATTGACAGAGCATATCATTGCTTTCACCATCCCTATAAAGGAAAAGGAAAATACAAAAAATTCTGCTACTGTAGAAAGCCAAAACCTGGAATGCTTCTTCAAGCTGCAGAAGATTTTCCAATAAACTTCAAAAAATCCTGGATGGTTGGA
Organism: Candidatus Pacearchaeota archaeon; assembly: GCA_017608025.1. Taxonomy (GTDB): domain Archaea; phylum Nanobdellota; class Nanobdellia; order UBA10117; family JABICX01; genus JAFCGM01. The sequence continues at coordinate 138,371 of JAFCGM010000001.1, read as the reverse complement.
GACAAAAGAAGCGACATCAAAGCTGGACAAATGGTTGGGGCAAGAACAATTCTTGTCAAAACCGGAGAAAACGGAAAAGGAGGAAGCACTGAAATAGATATAAAACCAGATTTTACAGCAGAAAACCTTAATGAAGCTGTTGACATAATACTAGAAAATCTTAATAACTAAAACAGGTTTTCACTTTCATGGCAGAAATTAAAGTTTATTCAACACCAGCATGCCCTTATTGCGAAAAAGTGAAGAATTTTCTGAAAGAGCATGAAATTGAATTTGAAGAAATAAATGTTGCTGAAGATAGGCAAAAAGCAATTGAAATGGTTAAAAAAACCGGGCAGATGAAAGTTCCAGTAACAGAAAAAGGCGAAAACTTTGTAATTGGCTTTGACGAGGAAAAGCTAAAGCACTTAATTGGAATTTAAGCAACTCTTTTATATATCCTTTTTTTATTTTCTTTATGGTAGAAATAATTCATGAGAGAAGCAAATGCATTGGATGCGGAGCTTGCGCAGCAATCTGCCCTTCAAACTGGGAAATGGCTAATGATGGAAAATCAAAATGCAAAAACACTCATCCAAAAGAAGAAAGTTGCAACAAGCAAGCAGAAGAAGCTTGCCCAGTAAACTGCATTCATCTTAAAAAGTAAAATTAGTCTAATTTCTTTTTTTCATATTTCTTTATAACATACTCATAAAACAAAAACAAAAGGCCGATTAATGCTAAGGGAAGTCCCAAAAGAACTGAACAGAAAAATGCCATAAAAATGAGCGAGACAATTATATGAATCCATCCCCCAACAATATCAAATTTCCATGAAACTATAAGCATTACAAGCAAAACTGCAGACGGAATTGTGTGGATTGTAAAGGCAATAACAGTCCCCCAAAATCCATATCCTTGACCAAAAACATCTAAAGCAAACATTTGTATGAATAAAATAAAAAGTATTGCCAAAATTCTTGGAAGCCATTTGAAAAATCCTTGGACTTCCTCTGTTTTCAAGAAATTTGTTAATCTACTCATAAGAAAAAATAAGCATTTAAAAAATAAAAACCTATCCTATAATATTATAAACTAAAAACAAAAAATAAAATCATGAAAATAACAAGAAAAACAAATATAAAAGACGTAGTTTCAGAGAACCCAGAAATAGCTGAAATTTTTTCGAAAAAAGGTTTTGGATGCATAGGATGTGTAATGGCACAGTTTGAAACAATTGAGCAAGGATGCAAAGCTCATGGACTAAATGACAAAGCAATTGATGAAATAATAAAAGAAATTAAAAACAAAATAAAATAACTATAATTAGTTATTGTTAATATATTTATATACTATATTTAGTATTTTGTTACAGTAATTAATAACTATTACTTTTACATAAGTGTCACAATATTATTATATACTTCTAATTATATATATACTAAATATTGTGTTTTGAAAAAAACAAAAACACAAAATATGGAAATAGTTTAAAATGAGATGCCCTTCTTGTGCTTCAGATAATATAAAAGTTTTAGATACTCGAGAATCACCAACAAAAGACATTAGACGACGAAGAAAATGTCTTAATTGCGGACATAGATTCACAACTTATGAAAAAATAGAAAAGCCAAATATATATGTAATAAAAAAAGACAAAACAAAACAAGAATATTCAAGAGAAAAAATAAAAAATGGCTTAAAACTGGCTTGCAAAAAACGGGCAGATGAAAACCAAATTGAGTTTTTTACAGATAAAATTGAACAAGAAATCCTAAGCAGTAAAAAACAAGAAATTTCTTCATCAGAAATTGGAAAAATTGTTCTGAAAAATCTCCGCATGCTAGATCCAGTAGCATATTTAAGATTTGCTTCAATATATCGTGGATTTGAAGATTATTCTTCATTTGAAAAAGAACTCAAGCTTTTGAAAAAAAGAACAAAAACAAGAATACGAAATTCAATAACTCAAGTAAAAAGAAAAAATAGCGAAGTTTCATTGTTTGACAAAAACAAAATAATGGAAACAATTCTCCATTGCCAGCAAGAAATTGAAAAAGAGGATTTTGAGCTTGCAGAAGCACTTACTATAGAAGTGATTTTTCTTCTTGAAAGCAAGTTAAAAGAAGCTTCAATTGTAACAACAAATGAAATTGAAGATGCAATTGAAAAAGTCTTGCTAGACAACAACCATCCCCAGCTTGCAAAAACATTTATTTTGAAAAGGCAGCAGGAAACAAAGCTTTCAACAACTCGTTCTGTTTTTTTAGATGTATCAAATACAATTGGCTCTTATCTTCATCAAAAAGACTGGAAAGTCAAGGAAAATGCAAATGAAGCCTACTCTTTTTCAGGACTTATGCATTATGCAGGAAGTACAATCATCTCAAACTACATTTTGAATGAAATCTACCCTCAGGCAGTTTCAGATGCCCATAAAAAGGGGTATATACATATTCATGACCTTGGTGAGGGTGTTGTTGGATACTGCTCTGGCTGGTCACTTAAAAACTTGATTTTATGGGGCTTTGGCGGAGTTCCGAACAAAGTCAATTCAAAACCAGCAAAGCATCTCAGAACGCTGGTAAACCATATTGTTAATTACATTGGCTGCTTGCAAATGGAATTTGCTGGAGCTCAGGCATTTTCATCTGTAGACACTTTCCTTGCTCCTTTTGTAAAAATAGATAACTTAACATTCAAAGAAGTTAAGCAGTGCATGCAAGAACTGATATTCTCCTTAAACATACCATCTCGATGGGGTTCGCAATATCCCTTTTCAAATTTTACTTTTGACTTGATTTGCCCAGAAGACCTTAGAAACGAAAAAGCTATTGTTGGTGGAAAAGAGCAGGAATTTACCTATGGAGACTGCCAAAAGGAAATGAACATTATAAACAAAGCTTTCCTTGAAGTAATGGTTGAAGGTGATGCTTCTGGAGCAATATTCACTTTTCCAATTCCAACATACAATTTAACAAAAGACTTTAACTGGAACTCAGAAGTTGCAGAAAAAATTTTCGAAGTTACTGCAAAATATGGAATTCCTTATTTTCAGAACTATATTGGCTCTGACCTTGACCCAAAATCAATTAGAGCAATGTGCTGCCGTCTCAACCTGAACATGCTTGAACTGATAAATCGGCCAGGACACACATTTGCAATGGGAGACAACACTGGTTCAATCGGTGTTGTAACTATAAATTTAAATCGGCTTGCTTATGAGTCAAAAACTGAAGCAGAATTTTTTGAGAAAATAGAGCATTATATGCATTTAGCAAAGGAATCTCTTGAAATAAAAAGAAGAATTGTTAATCAAAACATGAAAAATGGACTTATGCCTTTTGCAAAAAGATATCTTGGCCATTTTAACAACCATTTCTCAACAATAGGTCTTATTGGAATGAATGAAGCTTGCAAAAACTTAATTGAAGAGGACATAACAACTGAAAAAGGTAAAGCTCTTGCAATAAGAACTTTGAATTTCATGAGAGAAGTCTTGATTAAGTTCCAAAGGGAAACAAACAACCTTTATAATTTAGAAGCAACTCCAGCAGAAGGTGCTTCATATAGATTAGCAAGACTTGACAAGAAGCACTATCCAAATATAATAACTGCTGGAACAGAAGAGCCTTATTTAACAAACTCGAGCCAGCTTCCAGTTGACTTTTCAGACGATGTTGTAGCTGCTCTTGAACACCAAAACGACCTTCAGGTTCTTTACACTGGAGGAACAATTTTCCACACATTTGTAGGAGAAAAGCTAAAATCAGGGGAATCTTGCAAGGCATTAATAAAGAAAATTGCTTACAACACAAAAATCCCTTATTTTTCAATAACACCCACATTCAGTGTATGCAAAGAACACAAATACATACCTGGAGAGCACTGGGAATGTCCTACTTGTGGAAAAGAATGTGAAGTTTACAGTAGAATTGTTGGATATTTCAGGCCAGTTCAGCGTTGGAACAAAGGAAAAAGGGAAGAATGGAAGGACAGAAAAACCTTTAGCGAAGAAAAAGCTTTTGTCTCAAAATTCAAAAATGAAAAAACAGGAAATGAACCAGACAAAAGTAAGCTAACTTCATTTAGTGACTAGTTTTTTACTTTATTGTTAAATGAAAGAACTACAAGAATACATGCACAAACTTGAAGAAAAAGGATATATAGTGCATTCTCCAGCAAATGTCAATGGAGAATACATGTGCGGAATAAACACAGACTCGGACTTAAAAGCAAGAGAATTCCAAATAGAATTAAAAAAATACGGAGTTAGCAGCTTAAAATTCAAGCAGAAACCTGATGAATACAGCGTGTTTTACAATATAACATCAAAGCAGCTGCACAATCTCCTTAAACCAAACAGCCATTCAGCTGAAAAATCTGAAAAAACAATTAACAATCTCACAAACTAATCATGTTAATATGAAATATAAAGAGATTCTTGTAAAAGGATATGAACGAAGCAGCATGGTTGAATGGCCAGGCAAAATTGTTTCAATAATATTCACTCCTGGCTGCAATTTCAAATGCCCTTACTGCCACAACAGCCACATTGTAATGCATCCAGAAGAATATAATGACCTTGATTTTTATGAAATCCTTTCTGACTTAAAGAAAAGAAAAAAATGGATTGATGCAGTTGAAATAACTGGCGGGGAACCCACAATGTTCCCTAAATTAATTCCAATGCTTAAACTTCTGAAAAAAGAAGGTTTTTTAGTAAAGCTTGACTCAAATGGCTCAGCTCCTAAAATTCTTGAAAAAATCTTAAGTAAAAAACTGGTTGATTATGTAGCAATGGATATCAAAAACTGCAAAGAAAAATACTTTAAAACCGCAGGAATTCCAGTTGATATTTCCAAAATAGAAGCAAGCATTGAAGTAATAAAAAAACTGGCTCAAGAATATGAATTTAGAACAACAATTCTTCCAAAGCATCATTCAAAAAAAGACATTGAAAAAATTGCAAAGTGGATAAAAGGCAGTAAAAAATACTTTCTTCAAAGATTCAAGCCAGGAAACTGCTTAAATCCTACTTACAACAGCGAAAAAAGCTTTTCAGAGGAAGAAGCAGAAGAGCTTGCCCAAATTGCCAGAAAATATGTAAAAGCAGTGGATTGCAGGTAATATTTATTATTTAGGTTACCTTCAACTTGATGATGGGCGACTCGCGCGAGTATCTTTACACTTTTACATCCTACAATCTTTTGTGATTAATATTAGTTATAAAAAATAAAATATTAATTTCTTTGCAGTAGTTAATTTTTTGGAAAAATTCAATTGATAGCAAAACTTTTTATTTCTCTGCTTTGTTTTTAATAATATGAATCTAAAAGAAAAGCTTGAAAAAATAAAAAGAAACACTCTTGAAATTGTTGAGGAAGCTGAACTCCAGGCTCTTCTGAAATCAAACAAAAAGCCAAAAGCATACATGGGATATGCCACTTCAGGAATGCTCCACATCGGTCATTTGGTTCCTATCTTTAAAATAGGAGATTTAATTTCTTCTGGAATTGACTTCACATTTATGGCTGCAAACCTTCACGCATATCTTGATGATAAAAAGGCTCCGTGGAACCTTCTCGACGCACGCGCAAAAATATATATTGAAATCATAAAAGCAGTTCTCTCAGTCCTTGGAATAAACGAGTCAAAAATTAAAATGGTCAAGGGTTCTGATTTTGAATTCAGCAAGCAATATTGGCTTGACATTCTGCAAATGAGCAATCTCGTAACTCTAAAAAGAACAAAAAGAGCAACCTCTGAAGTTGTTCGATTTGGAAACGCCCCGAAAATGGGTGGCTTCTTTTATCCATTCATGCAAATCGAAGACATAATTGCACTAAAGGCAGACATTGCCTTCTCTGGAGTTGACCAAAGAGGAATTTACATGCTCGGCCGCGAACTATTGCCTCAAATTGGCCATCAAAAGCCGGTTTGCATTTTCACTCCTTTAATTGGAAACCTTGAAGGAAATAAAATGGGTGGAAAAATGTCTTCCTCTTCTGGAAAAAAAATATCCTTAATTGATTCGAAAAAGGAAATATATAAAAAAGTGAAAAACGCTTTCTGCAAGGCAGGAGAAACCAAAAATAATCCAGTTCTTGATATTTTCGAGCTCGTTGTTTTCCCAATGCTGGAATATCAAAAAAGAAACTTGCTAATAAAACGGCCAGAAAAATTCGGAGGAAATGTAACTTTCAAAACATTTTCAGAATTGCAAAAGTCATTTTCTCAGGGAAAAATACATCCAATGGACCTGAAAAACTCCCTTGCAGAAGAACTTGAAGCCATAATATCTAAAGTCAGAAATAGGCTAAACAAAAACAAACTTCTGCTGAAAAAAGCATACCCTGAATTAGCATGAAATTTAAAGATTCTATTGAAAAATTTGCTTTGGAAAATGCATTCGCGCATAATGGAAAAGCAAATGAAAAGGCAGTTTTGGGAAAGCTCCTTGGAAACAAAATAATTTCCAAAGAAAAAATAAAAAGTGTAATGCCAAAAATTATCAGTACTGTAAAAAAGATCAATTCTCTTTCATTTTCAAAACAAAAAAGTAGAATAAAGTCAAAATTTCCAGAAATTCTAGTTCAGAAAAAAAAGGAGAAAGGCCTTGCAAAAATACCTAATGCTGAAAAGGGAAAAGTTGTAACCAGAATTCCGCCAGGACCAAGCAAATTCATGACAGCAGGACATGCAATATCTTTCTTAATAAATTATATTTATGCAAAGGAATACAATGGAAAATGCGTTCTTCGATTTGATGACACAAATCCAGACAAAGATAAGCAAGAGTTTGTCAATTCATTTAAGCACGGAATTATTGATTATCTAAAAATAAAGCCTAGCAAAACAATATTTGCTTCAGACGATATTGAAAAAATGTATAAAGATGCTGAAAAACTCATTAAAAAGAACAAGGCGTATGTCTGCTTCTGCAACCGAGAGACAATTTCAAACTTTAGAAAACAAGGAAAATCCTGCGCTTGCTCAAAAACATCTGTAAAAGAAACAGAAAATTTGTGGAAAAAAATGCTTTCAGGAAAATACAAAGAAGGTGAATGCTCTCTTAGGTTAAAAGGAAATATTAAATCAAAAAATTACGTATTAAGAGACCCTTCTTTATTCAGAATAAACTATTCAAAACACTATCGCCAAGGCAACAAATTTAATGTCTGGCCTCTTTATGATTTTGAATCTGTCTGCGAGGAAGAGTACACTAAAGTGACTCATGTTATGAGAAGCATAGAATTTGGAAATGAAAGAATAGAACTCCAAAAATACCTGTCAAAACTCCTTGGATTTAGGGAAAAAACCTATATTCAATATGGAAGATTTGATGTTGTAGGTCTTGAAAAATCCTCTGGCAGATATCTTCGAAAGCTTGTTGAAGAAAAAGGACTTCCTTGGAATCATCCTACACTCCCAACACTCTCAGCACTTGAAAGGCGGGGATTTGTAAAAGAAACCTTTTACGAGCTTGCGAAAAAAGTCGGGCTTTCAAAAACCCCTACTCCAATTGATGAAACTCTTTTGTCATCAATTAACCGAAAGTTCCTTGACAAAGAATGCAACCGTTATTTCTTTGTAAAAAATCCAGTAAAAATAGAGCTTGTTGGAAAGCACAAAAAAACTGCGGAAATCCCACTTCACCCAGACAAAAAAGCAAAAAGAAAAATAAAAGTGAATGACATTGTCTATGTAAATAAAAAAGATTTCATTAAAAACAAAGGCAAAGAAACTCGATTAAAAGACCTGACAAATGTAATTCTAAATAAAAAAGCAAAAATAACTGATAATCAAGTAAAACATTCAACTCAGAAAATACATTGGGTTCCAGATTCAAATCTCAAAGCAGAAATATTAATGACAGACGGCACAAAGACCAAAGGCCTTTGCGAGAAGAACTGCTCAGATATAAAAGTCGGTGAAGTTATCCAGTTTGAAAGGTTCGGCTTCTGCAGATTGGAGAAAAAATCAAAGGACAAACTGGAATTTATTTTTACTCATAAATAATCAAACACAATAATTTTTTATACTGGTAAAAAACTTCAAGAAGCAACAAACTGCGGCCGTTGTATTTTTCACGATGAAAGAGGAATCATTGGATTAACAGAACTTCTTTCTTTAAGTAAAGTAGCATTATTAAAAGATGAAGAATCACTTAATTATCCAATAAGTGATTTTAAGCTCAGTTATTATAAAACTACAAATTCTCCAACAGACATATGTAATATATCAATACGCGGAAATGACACAAAAATTAGTTCAATAATATCTTCTCTTGAAAGCATTGGAATTGAACCAGCATTGCTTACAGAACAATACAATTCAACGAGTTACCTTAGTATCTTTATATAATAAATAAAATCATATTTATGCACAAATAAGCCCTTTTAGAAAAAGCCAGCGAAATCTTTTTAAACTCACTAACTTAATCATAACAAAGGTGACCAAGGATGGAAATACCACAAGAATTAGCTGAAAAAGTCTACAAGCTCATTGAGAGCGTGAAGGTAGACGGCAAACTACGGAAAGGTGCCAATGAAGTTACCAAAAGCATTGAAAAAGCTGAAGCAAAGCTTGTTATAATAGCTAGTGATGTTCAGCCCCAGGAAATCACAATGCATTTTCCACTTCTATCTAAGGAAAAGGAAATTCCTTTGGTAATCGTTCCTTCAAAAACAGAGCTTGGTACTGCTGCCGGACTTCCGGTTGGAACTGCTGCTGTTTCAATTGTAAACGCAGGAGACTCTAAAAAGCAACTAATATCTGTATTAAAGTCAATTGAAACTTTAAAGAAGGGTTCTGCACCTGAAGAAAAGAAAGAAGAAAAGCCAAAGGAAAAATCTGATTCAGAAAAACAGGAAACAAAAAAACAAGAAAAAACTCCTGAAGAATCTGAAACAGAAAAACAGGAAAAATCTGAATCCAAAGAAGAAGCTTCAGAGGAAAAGAAACCTGAAGAGAAAGAGGAGGACAAAAAATAAGAAACCTTTAACATTATCAGGCATCAAACTAACACCTGCCTGATGAAAGCGCCAGAAGGAACATAGTTCCGCCTTGGGCTTTAGCCCTAGCTGATTTCGCGGTTGAGTGGGTCTCTTCAAAAAATTTAGAAGAAAACTATGGCACGAGGAGCAGAAAAAAAGAAAAAAACACTTGAGGAACATCAAGAGAGCGTGTCTTCTGCCAAAGTAATTGAAGTTCTCGGTTCTCTTGGACATAAAGGCGGATACCAAGTCCGGTGCAAGGTTTTGGAAGGAAAGGATTCTGGAAAAGTTATGAGAAGGAATGTTCTCGGTCCGATTCAGGTCGGAGATTACTTGCTTTTAACGCAAACAGAAATTGAAGCATCTCCATTAAAAGGAGGCAGAAGATAATGGAATTCTGCAGTTTTTGCAAAAAAGAGATTCCAAGAGGAACTGGAAAAATGCTCATAAAGAAAAACGGTAAGATATTGTGGTTTTGCTCATCAAAATGCGAAAAAAACCTTCTCAAACTCAAGAGAAACCCTGCAAAAAGAAAGTGGGCTTCAAAAAAAGAACAATAAGTTTCCCAACGCTTTTTCCAAAAGAGCTCTGATATGAAAATAATTATAAGATAGTTTTTTCTGCTCACGCTTTTTTCAAAAGGGCTCAGGGAATCAAATAGTAATTAATTATCCAGTATCTTAAAATAAATCCAATTACAAACAAAAGCACAGTGAAAAGGCTAAGGGAAAAGTTCATTGGTCCTAAATTGTCAACAAACAGAAATTCCTTGAATTCTGGAAACTCTTTTTCAAAAAACAAAATTAATCCTGTTGAAATCAACATGCTTACCATTCCACTGACATAAAATACGAAAATAACATTAACAACAAGTGAAAGTTCTTGCCATGAAAAGAAAATAATTCCAAGCATTGTCAGAACAGAAATCCCTGCAATCCTTTCGCTGAAAGTAGGCAGTCTTAGTTTCATAATTATTTATATGCCTGTTTTAAAATATAAATCCTGCTTAAATCAGTCGTTTCCAATTAGTAATTACAAAACAATAAGATTTTTAAAGGAATTTTAACATAATTTAATTGAAATGGATGACGAAACTTTAAAGTTCTTTGGACGATTTATATGGGAAGGCGGACTTGGATATCTTACAGGAATAGGTGTAGGATTTGTAAGCAAGAAAGCACGTTCAGTGTTCTCTGAAAAAACAGCCCCAGCAGTTTTCGCAAAAATCGGAATAGGAACTTCTGTAACAGCAGTTAGTGATATTCTAGAAAGAATTATATACAACACTCCGGCTTACGAAGTTGTTGATGGAGACATTTCAATGATAAGTGGTTTTACTGGCGGACACTTTACTGGAGAATACCTCGCAGACCATCTTTCCTGGAAATGATTAAAATAAGCAATTCTAAGCTTGAACAAAAGTACAAATAACCTTTAAAAACCCTGATTTTTTCATTTTAAGTAATATTCTCGGAAGAACCCTTTCTTTAGGGTAAGGCTTAGAAACGAACAGAGTTCGCGCCTGAACTTGTTCAGACCTTTCTTTCGGGAAAGAAAAGGATTAGCAATGAAACCATTACTGCCGACTTTGAAAGAACGAAAGCATTATATACTCTTTGAAGTGAAATCTAAAAATAAAAGAGACAAAAATGAAATCTCAGACATTGTCATGAAAGCATGTCTGTCATTTCTAGGCGAGTTCGGCTACGCGAAAGCCGGAGTAACATTCCTAAAGGAAACATGGAACAAAACCAAGCAACAAGGAGTTGTTGCTGTAAATTCAAAATGGGTTAACCATGTAAAAATTGCTCTCTCTTTAGTAAAAAAAGTGAAAATCGAAACATTAAAAACCTCGGGCGTTATTAATAAATTAAAATAAGTTTGGGGTTGGAAGACCTTTTTGAAAGGGATTCCATTAAAAACTTCAGGCCTTCTAAATAAGGTCAAAGTAAAATGAAGCTTTTAGAAAAAGCTTCTGCAAAAAAGGAGTGAAATTAAAATGCAATTTATGCCAAACCAAGCAATGGGATATGACCGAGCAATTACTATGTTCAGTCCAGATGGACGACTTCTTCAAGTTGAATATGCTAAAAAAGCAGTTTCTCTAGGCGCAACTGTAATCGGAATCGCAGCAAAAGACTGTGTTGTCATTATTGCTGATAGATATAGAACAGACAAGCTTCTTATGCAGGATTCTGTAAGCAAAGTTTTCAAAATAGATGATTGCATCATTGCAGCATCGTCTGGTTTCATGAGCGACGCAAGAATTCTTGTTAAAAAAGCAAGAGTTCGTGCTCAGCAGCACAAAGTAACTTACGGAGAAGATATTGAAGTTGAAAGCATTGTAAAATACATTGCAGACATTAAGCAGGCTTACACTCAGTACGGCGGCGCAAGGCCGTTCGGAATATCATTCATAATCGCAGGAGTAGGAAAAAAACCTTCAATTTTCCTGACTGAACCAAGCGGAAGCTACTTTGAATACAAAGCCAAGGCAATTGGCCAAAAAAGCGATGAAGCTAACAAAATGCTTGAGAAAGACTGGAAAGAAAATATGACTGAAGAGGAAGCAATAACTCTTGGAGTCAAAATTTTTAAGAGAATCCAGTCAAAGAATTTCAGCATGAAAAAACTAGAAGTAGTAACTTCCTCAAAAGCAGGAACTAATACTCTTTCTGAAGGTGAAATTAAAAGAAAACTGGCAAAATGAATATTCAGCAAAACATATTTCCAAAAGAAAAACTTCATATGAACCTTGCTCGGCTGAAAAAGCATGGAGAAACATTTGAAGTTGTCTTAAAAGATGTTGAAAAAGCCTTTAATTTAAGGCAGGGAAAGGAAGAGAAAATAGATGAAATTATTCGCTCAGAACATATATTCTTTGATGCAAAAAAAGGAAATTTAGCTTCTGAAGATGATTTAGAAAAAGTTTTTGAAACAAGCAACCCTCTAAAAGTCGCAGAAACAATTATCAAGGAAGGTGAAATCAACCTTACTTCAGAACAAAGAGATAAAATAAATGAAGCAAAGAAAAGAAAAATAATCGCTTATATCCATCGAAACGGCTTTGACCCAAAGACAAAGCTACCTCATCCAGTTCAGAGGATAGAAAATGCGCTTGAAGAAGCTAAAATCAGCATAAATCCAGAAGAGAACTTTGATTATATTCTCAAAAGAGTTATTGAAAAAATAAAAACAGTTCTCCCAATATCTTTTGAGAAGCTCCATTTAAAAATCACAATACCTCAGGAGCACGCTGCAAAAACATATAGTGCAGTAAAAAGAAAATATTCTTTGTCCTCAGAATCGTGGAAAAATGACGGTTCTGTATATTTTGAGCTGGATATTGTTAGTGGTGAAAAGCAGGACTTGTTTTCATTAGTAAACAAACTCACTAATGGAACAGCACAAATAGAAGAATAGAAGAAGAAAAATAGAAAAACAATATCTTACAAAGCAGAAATTGAAACTAATATTCAAAAGGAGTGAAAATAAAATGACAGAAAAAATAAATGTAAAGCACGGAGACATTGTGGTTCCTGGAGATATACTAGCTGAAGGAATGGATTTTCTCCCTTCTGGAAATGCTATAAGAGAAGACAATAAAATTATTTCCACAAGCTTGGGACTAATTAATGTCAAAGGGCATGTAATAAAAGTAATTCCCTTATCTGGAAGATATGTGCCAAAACAAAGAGATGCTGTAATTGGAAAAGTAACAGATGTCTCAAAATACGGATGGAATGTTGAAATAAAAAGTCCGTTTGAAGCAGAGCTAAATGTGCTTGACGCATTTGCTAGAAGAGTTGACAAAAGAGTTCCTCTTACAAAAATGATTGATGTCGGAGAGTATGTTTTCGCAGAAATCTACGATGTAAGCAAGCAGGGATATGTTAAACTGAGCATGAAAAACCGACCTTACCAGAAACTTTCTGGCGGAATAACAATTGAAGTTTCCCCTTCAAAAATTCCAAGAATAATTGGAAAGCAGGGAAGCATGATAAAAGTGCTTAAAGAATACTCAAAATGTCAGATAATTGTAGGCCAGAACGGCTGGGTATGGGTTAAGGGCGACGCAGAAAAAATAGTTGCCTTGTCAAAAGCCATAAAGCTTATTGAAGAAAAATCACACACACACGGCTTGACTGACAAAGTAAAAGAATTGCTGACAGAGGTGAAAAAATGATATACACAAAAAACACATCTAAAAAGATAAACTCAAAAGAAGTTATGTGTTATCGAGGAAACTTTGTTTCCGAAAATAGCACTTTTATAGGTCCCTTTAGTGGAAGGACGGTGAAGGAATAATGGCAGGTTCAGGAAATGAAAAACTAATTGTAAATGGAAAAAGGCTTGATGGAAGAAAACTAAATGAAATGCGGCCAATTTCCATAAAATCTGGAGTAATTCCTTCTGCAGATGGTTCTGCTGAATTCAAAATCGGAGATACAATAGCAATTGCAGGAGTTTATGGACCTAGAAAAATGCATCCTAGGAGATTGCAGGACAGCACAAAAGCGTATTTGAATGTAATTTACACTATGGATTCATTTGCAACAACTGAAAGAAACAGACCAGGACCATCAAGAAGAAGCAAGGAAATTTCAATGGTTATGAAAAACGCCCTTTCAGAAGCAATAATCCTTGAAAAATACCCGAATGCAAAGATTGATGTTTTTGTTGAAGTTATAAATGCAAACGCAGGAACAAGAACAGCTGCAATAAACGCTGCATCTATTGCTTTGGCTGATGCTGGAATTGAAATGAAGGATTTAGTAACTTCAATTGCAGCAGGAAAAATAAACGGAAAAATCGCTTTGGATTTGTTTCAGCCAGAAGACAATTTCGGAGAGGGAGATTTGCCAATAGCAATAATGCCTCGAAACGAAAAAATAACTCTAATGCAATTTGACGGAAATCTTACCAAAAAGGAATTTAAAGAAGCAATGGAACTTTGCAAAAAAGGATGTAAGGAACTTTACAAAATGCAGAAAAAAGCGATTGTAAAAAGATTTAAAGAGCAAGGGGGTGCAGAATAATGGAAAAAGAATATACTGCATTAAGAAAGCATATTGAAGAGCTTTTAAAGAAAAATATAAGAATTGATGGCAGAAAAAAAGATGAAATTCGGGAAATAAAAATTGAAACAGACTATATTTCCGCAGCAAACGGCTCTGCAAGAATCAGAATCGGTGAAACTGAAGTTATTGTTGGAGTAAAGCTTGATGTAGGAGAGCCTTTCCCAGATTCTGGAGAAGAAGGCACGCTTATTGTAAGCGCTGAAATGACTCCTATTGCCGACTATGAATTTGAGCCAGGTCCTCCAAGAGAAGATGCAATAGAACTTTCAAGGGTTGTTGACCGCGCAATCCGCGAGTCAAAATTCTTAGACACAAAAAAGCTTTGTATTAAAAAAGACGAGAAAGTTTGGATGGTTTTCATTGACGCAGTAATATTAAACAATGACGGAAACTTATTTGATGCTTGCCAACTCGGAGCAGTTACAGCACTAAGGACAGCATTGTTTCCAAAATACGACAAAAAAGAAGATAAAGTAAATCATAAGGAAAAAACAAAAAACAAAATAGCATTGAATGACAAAGTTACGCCAATTATGACTACTTTTGCAAAAATTGGAAATGAAATAATATTAGATCCGACAAAAGAAGAGGAAACTGTTGCTGACGCAGAAATGCATATTGCAATAGCAAATGGCGAAATCTGTGCAATTCAAAAAAGCAAAGAAGGATTTTTCAAAGAAGAAGAAATTTACAACATTATTGACTCAGCAATAAAGCTGGAGAAAGAAAAATTGAAAATAATAAAAAAGAATTAGATGGGGCTTTACCTCATCCCAAAACCAAGCTCTTTGGCAACTTGCCTTTTTTCGAAAAAGGCAGCGAAACATTTAAATAGGGACACTAAAGAGTATTCAAAATGAAATACACAAAGTTTGAACTCGCAAGAATCATCGGTGCAAGAGCACTGCAACTTGCAATGGGAGCACCTTTGCTCATAAAGACAAAGGAAAAAGATACTGTAAAAATATCTGAACAAGAACTTGAAAAAGGAGTTCTTCCAATTACAATAAAAAGGCCAACGCCTTCATTAAAGTAAAATGGCTTCAAAAAATAAAACACTTGTACCAGCAGAAGATTATTTGTCTGCAGGAGTGCACATTGGAACAAAATTCAAAACAAAGGACATGAAACCTTTTATCTACAAAGTAAACCCAAAAGGACTTTCAATTCTTAATGTTCAGAAAATTGATGAACGCCTTGCATATGCATCAAAGTTCATCTCAAAATATAATCCTAAAGACATTCTGGTTATCGGCAGAAGGGAAAATTCTTGGAAAGCTGTAAAAGCCTTTGCAGAGACAATTGGAGCAAAATATTATTCAGGAAGATATCCTGCCGGAGTTATGACCAATCCAGAACTGAAGAACTTCATAGAACCAAAACTTGTAATTGTTTCAGACCCGTGGATTGACAAAAACGCAATAACTGACGCTGTAAAAAAAGGAATAACTGTTGTAGCTCTGTGCGACTCAAATAATACTTTGAATAATGTTGATTTGGCAATTCCTTGCAACAACAAAGGTTCAAAATCACTTGCCTTAATTTTCTGGATTTTGACAAATGAATATTTAAAGATCAACAAGAAATCAACAAAAGGAACTTCCCTAAAAGTAGAGGATTTTGAATAGCTTTCTCAAAATCTTTAAATACAAGCAAACGCAAAAGATATTGTTATTATGGATATAAATAAACATGAAAAAATAGGATTTCACAAAGGTTCTATTTCAACTCTTCTTAAGGAAAGAGAAGAAATGGTTAAGATTATTCAAATTATTGACAACTTAATAAGTGCACATTCTGAAGAACTTAAAAAACTTGGCGTGGAACTAAAGAAGAAAAAATGAAAATAGAATGCTTAGGTGGATTTAGAGAAGTAGGAAGAAACGCAGTTTTCATCAACAACAAGGACAAAATTCTACTTGAATATGGTCTTAATGTTGAGGAACATTTGCCGCCTTTGAAGCCAACATCAGCTCCAAAAAACATCTTCGTAACCCACGCTCACCTTGACCATATTGGTGTAGTGCCTTCTTTTTACAAAAGATCAAATCCAAAAACATTTCTCACATCAATGACTAAAGATCTTGGGATGCTTATTTTAAAAGACAGTCTTAAGGTTGCAAAACTCCGAAACATTCGGCCATTGTTTAATGAAAATCAAATTAAGGCCTTTTCAAGAAATTGTAAGAAAATAAAATACAATGACAAAATAAAACTAAAAGAATCAATAGTGAAAGTTATTGATTCAGGACACTTACCTGGAAGCGCAATGTACTTAATAAAAACACAAGGAAAGAATATTCTATATACTGGAGATATAAACACAATAGACCGGGAATTAATTAATGGCTTGGATATGCCAAAAGAAAAGATTGACATAATGTTCATGGAAACAACATACTCAAGCAGAGACCATTCTCCAAGAATTGAAAACGAGAAAAAACTTGTAAAAGTAGCAAAAGAAACAATTCAAAGAGGCGGTGTTGCAGTAATACCTGCTTTTGCTCTTAGAATGCCTGAATTAATACTTATTCTTAAAAAATACAAATTTCCCTTTCCAGTATACATAGCTGGAATGGGTGTAAAGGCAATTAAAATTATGCTCAAAAACAAGGAATATTTGAAAAACCCTGATGATTTAAAAGCTGCTTTTGAGTATGCAGAACTTATGACAAAAAACAACATGAAGGAAGCAATAAGCAAAGGTTGCGCAATAATAACAACAGGAGGTTGCCTCGATGGCGGACCTGTTGTAAGCTTGCTAAAGCACCTGTACACAGATGAAAGCTCTTCTCTTATATTAACAGGATTTCAGATTCCTAAAACAGCTGGACGTTACCTTGTTGACACAGGATATTATGTAAATGAGAACATGAACTTAAAACTTAAAATGCAAATACATCAGATTGACTTTTCAGGCCATGCAGGAAGAAAAGACTTAATAAATTTAGTAAAAAAAATAAGACCTAAAAAGCTTATATGCATGCACGGAGAATATCCTCAGAAATTTGCAGTTGAAATGAAGTCTCGGTTTGGAATTGACGCAATTGCGCCTAAAAACGGAGAAGTTATAAACATTTGAGTTTTATTGAAAAACAATTTCTTTTAGTGCAGAAGCGAACTTTTGTTTCAATTCGCGCCTGAATTTAATTCAGGTTTTCTTTTTAAGAAAAAGTGCTGCGCCTAAAAACGGAGAAGTTATAAACATTTAATTTAAGATAAATATTTAAATAATTATTTTTTATTTTTTTACATGGATGCAAAAGTTATTGCTGGAATTGTTGCAGCAATTATTGTAGTCGTACTTGTTGTTTATTACTTTTTACTTTAATTAGAGAATACATTGAAAGGCACTTAGTATATCTGAATTAAAAAGCTCTTGCTCTTTCACAGCAAAGCTGAAAACATTAATTTTGACTTTTTCCTTCTTACATATTTTCGCATTCTGCATAATCCTTCCAAGAAGAATAGCTCGTTTAAATCCCTCCACCTTTCGAATTCTTGAAAAGTCAATTGCATAAAAAATCTGGTTTTCCTTGCAAATCCGTGCAATAACCTGGTTAAAATTACTTTGCCGATAATGTGTGTGGTCTCTTCCACCAGCAGTTTCAATGTTAACTAAAAAATCAATTTTGCCTTTTTCTGCAAGAGCTCTAACAGTTTTCAATTCCTGTGCAGTTCCTATAACATAATCAACTTTTTTACGTATTCTCTTGTCCAAATTAAGATTTGAGGGATTTTTCGGAGCAAAAAGATATGCTGTTTTGTGCTTTTCAAAAGTTTCAAGCCTCTTTAATTTCAAAAGCAAATCATCATATTTTAATGAAGAATAAAGAAAAACTGGAATCTTGCTTTTTGAAAGAGCCTCTTTGTAAAGCTCTTCTTCATTGTTCTTCGGAATTACAATATCCAGTTGCATAATTATTTCTTTGTTAGGCCTCGAAAAACTCTTTTTCTATGCTGAGGCTCGCAAATCCAATTTATTTTCTTGTCATTCTTTATAACAGGATGCTCAGGGTCAACAAGAATTACCTCAAACCATTCCTGCTTTCCGTCTTCTCCAACCCAATATGAATTAAGAACTTCAAGGTTTGGAAACTTTCTTGCAGCTCTTTTCTCAGAAATCTGTTGCTTTCCGATTTTCAAAGGAAGTTTGTTTAAACCATATCTTTTTGGCCGCCTTCCTCTTCTCCTTGCCGCAGGTCTTTTTGTTGTTCCTTTCTTAATCCTAACTCTTGCAATAACATAACCTTGCTTTGCCTTGTATCCAAGAGCGCGTGCTCTGTCAATTCTTGTGGGCCGTTCAATTCTAATTATTGCTGGCTGTTTTCGCCATTCAATTAGTCTGCTGTTTACAAATTTTTTTCCTAAATTTTTCTTTGGATTTTTCCAAAGCTCTCTTACATACTGATAAAGTCCTTTCATGATATCACCTTCTCTGGTTCAGGTATAAAACCCACATTCCAGCTAACAGGGGTATAATTGGTTAATTTCAAGGATTTAAAAGGGTTTTGTTTATTTAAGCCTTTTCTTAAGGTCCTCTAGTTGTTTCTGCATGTTGATAATTCTTTTTGAAACTAGGTCTCTGCTTGAAAGGCGTTCTGGATTTTTCTTAAATTTAACAGCAAGACTAATAAACAAGTTTCCTAAAAAAGCTCTTAGCGAATTTGCTGTTCTTTTGAAAAAGATCTGAATTGAATTGGACTTTTTCTTAGGTTGTTTTAATTGTGTTTTTTTCTTAAAGAGAAAACCAATCGCTCCTGTTTTAATTAAAGCAATTACAACAATAACTGTAATTGTCGCTGCAACAACAGAAATAACAAAGATATAATCTTCAAAAAAGTTTAAAACATTCTTTGTTAAATTTCCTGTTGGAATGTTTGAAGTTTCAGTCTCCTGTGTTGCTGAAAGAGTTTCATTTACAACTTCAGATTCTAAAGATTTCTTGTTTCCAGTAATCGCAAAATAAGAGAAGGAGCCTACTGTAAATTCATAATATATGCTAGCAGTATTTTCATTTGTTTTCTTAATATCTAATTTTTCCCATCCAGATCCGGCATTGTGAAGAACTGAAATGCTGTCTTCAATAATATTATTGCTTGAAATCCAGGACTTAGGAACTTTAACAGTAACTTTCGCATATGTAAGATAATCTCCCAAAGCTGTCGAAGTTATGCTAAAGTATTTATAAGCAGTGCCTGGAACAGATGAAACTGCGCTTGGTTTTGAATCATAACCTTTGAAAGTGATTTTCTCATTTTCCAAATCTGCACTTGGCTTGAAAACAAAATTTGTCACAGGAATTCCGGTTTTGCTCACAGTAAATGACTGCACTTCACCAGAAGCTAAAGAGGAATAAGCTCTCGAATAAGAAACTCCGGAATCCACATCTGTCTGCTGAGTTGTTTCTTGTTGCTGTTCTTCAGTTGTTTCTTCTGTTCCTTCATCACATGAAGCTGATGATTCAACATCAAGGTCAATGTTGTCAACAATCCTTGTCCAGCCATCAGAAACAGAAATATTCAAATCATAATCTCCAGCATCATCGCAACTGAATGTAGCTTCAAGAATTCCGTCGCTTCCAATGCTAAATCCAATATCTTCTCCGTTTGTCATAGCATAATCATACTCAAGAATATCTCCATCCAAATTATTTACATACTGGCTTACATTATACGAAAGTTCGCCGCCATTTTCAGAAACAGCATCTGCATCAGGAAGCTCCTGAGTAAAGCTTGGAGGATACTCGTCAACAACACTCAGATTCAAAACTATCGTGGAATTTACCTTCAAGTCAGACGCAATTATTGAAAGTGTGTAGTTTCCTGCTGAGGATGAATTAAACCAGTAAGTAAAGTTCTGAAGATAATCAGTTCCATTGTAATTAAGCATCTCACTGTCTTTTATCCAGTAATACGTTAAAATATCTCCATCCAAATCGCTTGCTGAAACTGAGAAATTAACAATTGCATTGTCTGTGTAATTTGCTCGGCTGATATTCTCATAAACATAAATTCTTGTATTATAATTAGAATTATTGTAAGTTGAAGTCTGGCCTGACTTATTTGTGGAGATAATTTGCCAGAAATCAATTTGTGGAATATTATTCTTCTCAAAAAAGAATTCATTCATGTAAGTTGAATTTTCAAAAGTCTCCTTGTCAGTAACATTTATGTAAACTGAAATATTGTATTCCTCTAAAGTCCACGAAGATGTGTTAAGATAAAAAATATCAGTATCGTTAATCTCTGTCAAAGAAATATTTGCTGTTGAGTTGTCATACCAAGCAGCAGTTGAATTCCTTCCAGAGCCAGTGAAAGTGAAATTAATCAGATCTCCTGTTTCAAAATACCTCTCAACTGAACTTGCAATATCTGGATGAACTGTCAGATTGAATTCAATTGTTGTGTTAACTATGCTGTCTGAAACAGTCAGATTCAAAGTGTGGTTTCCCTCGTCGCTGGCTTCAAAACATCCAGAAAAGTTTGCTAGATTGCTGTTTATGGCTGTTCCATCAAGAATCCAGTAATAACTTAAGGTGTCTGAATTAACATCTGAAGCATTTACATCAAACCAAGAATTTGTCTCATTGTTAATATAAGCATCAATCTGCTGAACTCCTAGTGAATTGTTGTAAATTGAAATCTGTCTTGAGCCGTTCATTGTCCTTATCTGCCAGAAATCGATTGTCGGAGCCGAATTCACAGCAGCATAAGCATCAACAAAAGTGTAGTTTGACCCAGAAGCTGAATCATAAATTGAAAATCCAGAGTCAAGAAGAACCTGCTCAATTTCTGCAGGAGTTTTTGAAGATTCACTCAGTTCATAGCTCTGCGACATAAGAGCAATTACGCCTGCAACATGCGGTGTTGCCATTGAGGTTCCTGATTTAAAACAATATTCCCCATTCATGCATGTTGAATTTATTGAGCTTCCTGGAGCAAGAATTATGTCTGTAAATATTTTATGCCTAAAAGCATAACCTGCCATATACAAACTCTTGTCTGTTGCAGATACGCGCGACACATTCTCAAAACAAGATGGTGAAGATATTCCGCTTGTTGCATTTGTCTCTGCTCCATTCGTATTTCCTGTTGCAATAATTAAAGGAATTTGCTTTGTTGTTACAGTATAATCAATTGCAGGAAAAATTGTTGTATCTGAATTATCGCAGTAGCTGGAATAAGTGCTATCGCTTCCAATGCTTACACTAATTACTGATATATTTTCACTGTGCGTGTTTGAGTAATTTGCGCAGTAATAAAATCCGTCCCTGAAAACAGAGCTAGATGTTCCTCCTGCAGAATCCAGAACTTTGACAATAACAAGTTTTGCATCAGGTGCAACTCCTTTGATTCCGCCGTTTGCAGCAATTATTCCGGCAACATGAGTTCCATGTCCGTGGTCATCTAAAACATCATTATCTGAATTTGAGAAATCATATCCGCCAATAATTTTCGGTTCAACTGCAATAAAAACAGAAATTCCTGAGATTGTTACAATAGAGTTATTTGCTGAAAATAATGTAGTGTTTATTTTATAGTAAAGAGTTGTATTATTATAATAAGGTGGTTGCCATTTTTCAGTGTCATTAAACCATGTTGAATTATCAAATGAAAATTCTATAGTGTAGTTTTCTGTTATTGAAAGTGCTGAAGAGTTAATTAAAAAAATCGTGTGTGAAACATTTGTGCTGTTGTAATAAACATAGCCAGATGTAACATTAAATGTTTCTGATATATTTATTGCTGAATAGTTTCCCCAAAAGTCTGGATGCGTATAATCAATTCCAGAATCAATTACGCAGACAACCTGTCCTGCTCCAGTTATATTCGTTTCATTAACTTGAATTGCATATGTTTGCGTTGCATTTATTATTCCAACTGAATCCTGCAAAAGCGCATGATAAAGTGTCTGTGATGTTGTGTAAACTTTTTCAATATCAAGATTATCTTCAAGTGCCAAAAGCTCATCTGCAGTAACTTCTGCAATTACTGCTTTTGTGTTTCTGTATTTTCCAATAATCTTAACTGAATCCTTAAACTCTGCTGCTTTCATGCTTACATTTTTAGCAACTTTTTTTTCTTTTAAAACACTATCAACTTCAACACCTTTATTTTCAAGTTCTTTAATAACTTCCTTGTCCAGCTTAACAAAATCATGCTTTGAGAATTTAGTATTATTTTCCTGTATTGCAAAATCAGATTTATGCGCAGATACTGGTTCTAAAACAAATTCTTTAGATTTTGGAACAATAATAACTTCAAACATCTCTTTGTTTTGGATGGTTTGATTTTCAGGAACTAGTAACTGCTCTATTGTTTCATTTTTAATCTGCTCAGGTAAATCTTTCACATTATATGTTATTGAAGAAATGACTCCATTAACATCTCCATCTGTTTCTATTCTTAATTTTAGATTTGTGTTTGATATTTCAACAAAATATAATTCTTTAAATGAAAATGCAAACTCTTCTTCAATTGTTTCATTTTCTGGATGTTCAATTGTTTGATTTTCAAGTTCAATAGATTTTGGTTCTTCAATAGTTTGATTTTGTTCTTCGTTTACAATTGTTTGATTTGCTGAATAACTTTCATTAATTTTAGTTGTTATGTTTTCTTCTGGTTCTTTAATTGTTTGGTTTTCCTCGGGAATAATTGTTGATTCATTTATTTTGTTTTCAATTATAATTTCTGACTCAGAAGTTTCAGATTTTTCTTCAGAGCTATTTTCATAAACTGATTCAACTTCTTTTTTCTCTGATTCAAAAATTAACTTTTCTTTAGTTTTTTCTTTATTCTTATTTACTGGGTGATTATCCTTTACTAAGAATCCAGTTATTGGTGATACCTTTAAGTCAGAGCTTTTAAATAAAAGATATTCTTCATTTCTGTCAACAAGATAAACTTGAAAATTACCGCTACCAGAATATTCTCCACTTACACCTACAGCAGATATGTACTGGTTTTCAGAAAGAGTTGGCTGCCAATCAATAATTTTAGAGTCTGAAAATGAAATCTTAAGCATATCCTGCACTAGGTTTTCCTGCATATCTTCAGATTCTCCTTCCAATATAAGAAAACCAGTAAAAGAAGGGCTAAATACGAATAAAATACTTAATACAAGAGCTATTGATACACTTATTTGAATTTTTTTGTCAGCCATTAAACACTCCTATTAAAATATTAATTTTATTTTTGGAAATTATTTCATTGTTCATAATTCAGTCTCCTGCTCTATTACACATTCTCCTCTTACGCACTTGCACTCTGCCTGTCCGCAGTCAAGGGTTCCTTGAACGCATTCCTGGGTGCAAAAAACAGTGCTGCAGTCAGGCGCCTCTGCTTTTGGAACACAGCTTGTTGCATGGCAGCAGGAAGCAGAAACACAATCTGAATCTAAAATACATTCTCCAGACTCTGAATTGGAGAAAACAAAAATCGTTGTTGCAACAATTCCCAGAACAGCAATAGCTGTAACAGACAAAAGCAGTTTGTTTTTAGCAAGTCTCATACAATTAATTAGTATTACGTTATTTAAAAAATTTGCATCACTCTAATATAGTAGTTACTGATTAATAAGAAAAACTATTAAAAAGAAGTACGCCTAATCTTAAGCATGCTTCCTTTGAACCAGATAACAAGCTTTGCAGAAATATTTGCTATTGCTATAACTGCTTTAGCAATAAGCTATATCTTCACTGCCTTTGTCCCGAAAAAGCAGTTCTTCAAACAAATCCGGCCTGGAGTTTTCAAACCAAGCCTTTCATTGTTTGATGTTGAAGAATTTAAAATGGCTGCAATGATAGGCATACCTGCAATAATCCTGCATGAACTTTTCCATAAATTCGCTTCACTTGCCTTAGGCATTCCTGCTTTCTACAATATGAGCTTGTTTGGTCTTGCTATCGGAATTGTTCTCCGAGCAATTGGCTCTGGAATAATCTTTTTTATTCCTGGCTATGTCCAAATCGTCGCAGCAAACACAACTCCTTGGCAAACATTCATTATCTCATTTGCAGGCCCTTTTGCAAACCTTCTTCTCTTCACTGGCGCAATCCTCACCCTAAAATATGCAAAGCTTTCATCAAAATGGAAAAGAATTCTCTACCTTACAAAAAGAATAAACATCTGGCTTTTCATACTAAATATGTTGCCAATTCCTCCTCTGGACGGTTCAAAAGTTATTATCTCGCTCTTTAATCTAATCGGAGGGATTTTATGAAACTGCCTAATGTAATTGAAATAATGAACCTAATTGAAAAGGAAGCAAAAGACAATGACAGGAAAATCTCAGATCAGGAAGATGAAATTCTGTCAGAGCTTGCAAAGCTACCTGAAAATGCCAACCGCCTGGACATATACAAAACAATATTAAAAACAGTCTACAAAGACGGCTATGTTGAAAAAGATGAAGAGGACATTGTCTTGTTTGCAAAAAAGCTTCTCAACATAAAACTTTCAGAGCATCAAAAAATATTATATGAGTTAAAATTCATCTAACTGAATTTGAATAATCTTAATGAAATTGTATATTTAAGCGACTTTTCATTACCAACATTCGTCGCCAGCCTGGGTCTCTCGGCTAGGAGGACCACAAAACTTTCAGAGCATCAAAAAATATTATATGAGTTAAAATTCATATAAAAGTGACCTTCAACCAGAATTTGGTCGCTGCCGCACAGTCTGGGCGAGACAGACTGCACCATAAAATATTATATGAGTTAAAATTCATCTAATTTGTAATTTCTACTAATTTTTGGAAGAAGCAGTTTTCTATTTCTTTCAAAAGGAGTATAATTTTCGCTGTTTATGTATTCAGCAATTTTATCAACGTCTGGCATCTCATCTTTCAAAGTCTTCTGTTTTTGTGCAATCTCTTTTGCTCTTAAAAAATCTTCAATAGAAATTTGGTTTTTCATCTTAATTTTTTCTTTGAAATTCGCACTTATAAAAATTTGCGGACTGCTAAAAACAAATTTATAAAGGCCTTATTTACTCAAACCAACACTCAAGACCGCAGGCAAGTCTATAATTTTAACTCGTTTCTGCTTCATTGAATCTCTATCTCGAATCGTAACATCCTTATCTTTCAAAGAATCATAGTCAATTGTAATGCAGAACGGAGTTCCAACTTCATCCATTCTCCTGTATCTCTTTCCAATGCTTCCTGCTTCATCATAAATAATTGTAAATCCTGGAAAAAAATTTTTCAAATCTAAATAAATCTTTCTTGCAAGTTCTGGCAGTTTGTCCTTTAATTGAAGTGGAAAAACAGCTGCCTGAATCGGCGCAACCTTGGGTTTGAACTTCAAAACAGCTCTCTTTCTTCCATTAACATTTTCAGAAACATATGAATTCTCAATAAGGCAGAAAAAAAGCCTGTCAATTCCTGCTGCTATTTCAACAATTCCAGGAACCTTGCCTTCTGCACTCATATTCTGACCCGAAAACTTTCCGTGCTGCTTCAGGTCAAAATTTCCTCGATCATGATTTCCAATTACCTCAATCCAGCCATAATTTTCTGTCCTCACTTCCAAGTCCCATGCATCTTCTGCATAATGAGCCATTTCCTCTTTTGCATGCTGCCGAAACCTAATTCTATTCTTTGGAATCCCAAGAGAAAGCGCATATTCATAAGAAAGCCAGATTGCCCATGCTAAAGCCTTGTTCAGTATCCATTTCTCTTTTAACGCCTGCTTTATTGTTGCATTCCTCTTTTTTCTTGCTTTTACTGGAATTAAAGGCAGAGATTCTTCAAGAATGTTTTTAATTTTGGAAAACTTGTTTTTCTCGTTTTCAAAAATAAACAACTGCGCCTCTGCTTGAGTGAATTCTCTCATTCTCAAAATGTTCTGCCTCGGAGAAACCTCATTACGGAAAGCCTTTCCGATCTGGAAAACACCAAAAGGAAGCTTTTTCCTAAAAAAATCATAAAAATTCTTAAATGGAAGATAAGTTGTTGTTGCTGTCTCAGGCCTTATATAAGCATCCTCAAATCCAAGATTTGTTTTCATCATCAAATTAAAATGCCGAACTTCCTCTAGAAACCTCCCATTGCATCGAGGGCACTTAAGGTTTTTCTTTGTCACAGTTTCAAGAATTTTTTTGTCAGTAAAAGATGAAGCATCAATTTTGAGCTGCTTCTCAATAAAATTGTCTGCCCGAACCATTGAATTGCATTTTGAACAAACTAAAATCTTGTCAACAAATTTCTCCAAATGTCCCGAAGCATTCCAAACCGCCTCTGGTGTAATCAAAGGAGTTTCAATTTCCCAAAAATCATTTAAAATGAAAATTTCCCGAAAACGATTCTCAATTTTGTTCTTCAAAAGCTTTCCATTAAGGCCGTAAGAGTAAAGTCCTGCAGAACCTCCGTAAATTTCTGGCTCAGGACCCCAAATAAAATGATTCTTCTTTGCAAATGAAGCAAAATCCTCATCTTTCATGTTCTTTTTAAGAAATGTTAGATTAAAAAGATTTCTGGCATATATAAAAAGTTAAAAATCTACTACTGCATGATTAAATTCATAATGAATGAAACTGAAAAAAAACTAATTCTTTTGTTAGATAAATTTGAAAAGAAAGAAAAGGATTTAGAAAGCATAATAGAATTCAACAAATCAACTTGGCCGTTTTTCTGCAAAGACAACAAGGAAGAAATTTCTCAAAAAACAATCGAGCGAGTATATAATGCTTTTAAAGAAAATATATCTTTGCTAAAATCATACAGGACATTTGAAGCGCGAATTTCTGAGAATTACTCCAAGAGAAATGCTGCAAAAGCAGCAAGATACATGGCTTTGGTAGCAGAAGACAGCGAAACAGCTGAACTATGGGATTTAATAAGCAAAGCATTGGTAGAAAGCTGTAAAAGAAAATACAAGAAAGAAATTTTAAAGTATAGGGATAAATTCAAAAAAACAGGCAACACTAAGAACTTAGTTAATGCATATAATATTAGCATGCGATTTTATTCAATGGCTCTTGAATTTGGAGAAAAATACGGATTTTCTGAAAAAGTCTGTGCAGATATAATAAGCTACGCTGGAAAATACGCTAGGAAAATAGCTATAGAAATCAGCAGAGACAATTCTCTGCCTGAAGAAACAAAAAAAGAAAAAAGACTTCTCTGGCTTGAAAGATGGCGCAAAAATAAAAAAATATCTTCCATTGCATACGAAGTTGTAGGTTCAAAAGTTTTGGCGCTTGAGGAAAGATTAAGTGGTGCAAACGCTCTATCAATAATTGCTAAGGAAACAGGAAATGATTTCTACTCTATGCGCGCTAATTCAGAATATATGCAAATTCTGTCTTATCAAAAAGAAAAGGAAAACACAGATTTATCTGATAGAATAGAAAGTGTATTCTCAAGAGCTCGGGAAAAAATAGAACAATAATCTCTTTCTGAAATACATATCACAAAGTATCATAAAACAAAATATTTATAAACACAAAATAAAATAGAAAATCCTGTATTAACTACCTTAAAGTTAATGGGAGAAAAAAATGTTATTTGAAGGCGCACTAACACCAAAAAAAGAATTTAGATATATAAAAAACAGCAACATAACAAAAGAAAAGCCAGCAGAATGTAAAGCAGAAACAGAAGAGTATTCTTGCCCTGCTTGCTCTGAACTAACAATCGGAGATATTGCAACAATTAAATATGATTCTAAAAATGTGAGTTTAATAAACAAAATTCATAATCTCACACAAAAAAGATTAAATCAAGAAAATATATCAAAGATAAATAGAACAGCAAAAGAGCTTGAAGATCTTGGTTTGATGTATCCAATAGAAATTTATTCCACAGACGGAAAACCTATAAAAGTAACACATGAGTTCTGGGGATAATTCCTTTTCTTTATTTTAATAATCTTTTTATTTAAAGAAATTCTTTGGATTAGTATTTTATGAAAAACAAGGAAAAACTTGAACTTGAGAAACTTTTCGACATAAGAAATGAAATAAGGTCTCGGGGAGAACAATTACAACTAGAAAAAACTTCTTCCAACACGCCTAATTATAATGCAAGTTCTGAAGTTCTTAATTACATAAATGGAACTCTGCCAGTTCATCTTAAAACCAAAGATGAGGAAGTTGAAATTGTTTACACCCCAGAAGAACCTGTTGATGACTATGACCTTAGCAATTACTTAGAAAAAGAAGATATTAATTAAGTTTACAAAACTAAGACTTTTCTTAAAAAGAAAACCTCCACTAAAAGAAATTAAGGCCGAATCCAATTAATCTCATAGGACTTTTTCTTAAAAAGAAAACCTCCACTAAAAGAAATTAAGGCCGAATCCAATTAATCTCATAATAGGTAACATCGCCTTCAGAATCAACAATTCCGACCAAAAGGGCTTTTTTTGTTGAGTGTGAAACGCGATTCATTGCAGAAAACTGCTTCCAGGTCATTTTTTCATTTTCATCAGCGCAATAAAGCAGCCAGCGAGCGTGCTTCTTTCCTGGCTTGACTCCTTTGTCATAAACCCTAAAATCTGCTCCAAATTTCAAAGCAGTCTTAAGAATGTATCCGCGAGTTCTTAAATCTTTGAAAACGCAATATTTAGAATAAAAATCATCAATAACTTTCTCTGCTTTTTCAATAAATGCCTTAACAGAAATCTTCTTCGAATTTTTCTTGACACTCAACTTTTCGTCTTCCTTAAGATAAAGTGCTTCAAAAAGCGACAATTCCAATCTTGGATTTTTGCCACCCTTTACTTCGCCGAAAAAACTCCTACTGTTCAGATACTGCGCTTTTTGAAAATCATCCTCAATAATAACCTTTCCCCTTACAATGTCCCCAGAAACTTCTTGTTTTTTCATGAATTAAAATAAAGAACAAGTTTTAAAAGAATTGCTGTTTACTCTACACTATAATGAAAGTCGTTTTTCTGGGCACAAGCTCAGCATATCCAACAGAAAAAAGAAATCACGTAGCAGTGCTTCTCAAGTACAATGGTGAGTCCTTGCTCTTTGACTGTGGAGAAGGAACTCAGCGTCAGTTTAGAATAGCAAAAGAAAATCCAATGAAAATCAGTAAAATATTCATCACTCACTGGCATGGGGACCATGTTTTTGGTCTTCCAGGTCTAATACAATCTCTTGCAACATCAAACCGAATTCCTTCTCTTGAAATCTATGGACCAACAGGAACAAAGAAAAAATTCAAAGAAATAATGGAAGCATTCAAAATAGGCTTGCCATTTAAAGTCAAAATAAAAGAATTTTCATCAAAAAAGCCAGTCAAGGTGGTTGACGAAAAAACATATGAAATATATGGAATGAATGTAAATCACTCAATCCCTACTGTAGCTTACTTCTTTAAGGAAAAAGACAGAAAAAAGCTTAACAAAAAAGTTCTTACCAAATACGGGCTGCAAGACACCCCTAAAGTGAAGCCTTTGCTTGAAGGAAAATCAATTAATGTTGAAGGAAAGGAAATAAAACCAAAGGACGCTGTTTATATTGAAAAAGGAAAGAAAATCTCAGTAGTCCTCGACACAGAATTCTTTCCAGACCTTACTGAATTTGTAAAGGACTCAAACATTTTGATTTCAGAAGGCACATTCTCAAACAAGCTCAGAGAAAAGGCAAGGGAAAAAGGCGGGCACATGACAGTCAAGGATGCAGCAAAGCTTGCAAAGAAATCCAAATCAAAAGAACTCTACATACTTCACTTCAGCCAAAGGTACAAAAACACAAAAGAACTTGAAAAGGAAGCCATATCTGTATTCAAAAACTCAAAGTTTGCAAAGGATTTTGACAAAATAAGCATATAATTACTTAAAAATAATTACATAACTAAATAAATAATAATCTCTTCTCCAAAACATGGCAACAACATACCTTGTTGTAGGCGCTGTTGCAATTATTGCAATTATAGCTGCAGCATACTACTTTTACAAAAAAAGAAGATAAATCACTCTTCTTCAAGCCATTTTTTGAACTTTTCCCAATAGACCCTGGCTTTGTTTTTCAATCCTTCTTTTGATTTCCTTTTCCTGGATTTTGATGGCATCTTCTTTTCAATTTTCTTTTTAGTGCCTTTGCCATTTTCTCTTTCAAATATAAGATTTTTAAGCTCTTCATCTTCCTCAGTAAAAGCAACTTTAATTATTGCTACTGAAAGAATAAATATAAAGGTGCCAATTAAAACTAAGTGCCAGTTGCTTTTAGCAAGATTCCAATAATATCCAAAACCCTTTCCTTCTGTTTCTTTATGTTCCTCAATGCCTTCCTGAGTTTCATTTGCCTGCTTCTCAGCTTCTTTTTCCTGTTCCTTCAGCTCCTCAGAAACTTCTGCTTGCTCTTCCCCCTCAGCACCTGCTTCAGTCTTCTCTTCAAAAGCTTCCTCTGTAAAACTCTCAGCAGGCTCTTCTGTAGGAGTAAACCACAATCTTATTTTTGAAAAAATCCTCAAAAAAAAGGACTCTTCTTCTGTCTTGTTCACTAAAATAATTGTCTCCTCCTCAGATCGTTCATATGGGGAAAACTTCACTTTTGTGGAACTTGAAACAACTCCATTTTCATCTCTTGCAGAAATAACAACTTCATAAATTTCCTTGTCTGCATCTTCTGGAACTGAAATATATAAATAAGCTATCTCTGATGTTCCGCTTTTCACTTCAATTGCTGAAGGATTTAAATTAACATAACTCACACCTGTTCCGCTTATATCAAGAACATATGTTGCTGTCTCGCGACCTACATTTTCAATAAGAATTGGAATCAAAGCAGCTTCACCATAAGGAACATCGATTTTATCTAATTCCGCCTCAACAAGTATTCCAAAGCAGTCTGTTTTTGTAGGAACATTTATTGAAATCTCATCTGAATTTGAAATTCCTTTGTTATTCTGAAGCTCTGCAATCAGCTTAATATCATAATCGCCAGCTTCTGCATCTTTTGGAACTGAAATCTTCAAATTAAACTCACGAGATTCACCTGCATCCAAAGATAAAAAATCTTCGTCAATTTTAGCCCATTCTGGTCCATCTAAACTAACTACAAAATCCTCTTTAAATTCTCCCACATTTTTAATGCTAACAGGATAAACAACAGAATTTCCTGAACAAACAATGTCAGATTCTCTTGAAATGTCTGCCCGAACACCGTAGCATTCATTAACTTTTGACTTTATTTCAAGCTCTTTTGTTTCTCCGCCATTAACTGCTCTAACAGAAACCTTTATGTCTTGTGTGCCTATATCTTTATAATCTGGAGAAAGGAAAAGCGTAATTTCTTCTGAACTTCCTCCAGGAATAATAATTCTTCTTCTTCCAAGAGAAGCCCAGTCTGGACCTGAAACCTCAAGTTCAAATGTGTCTGTTGACTTTCCAATGTTTTCAATTAAAATAGAAGCCTCTTCTTTTGAATTCTCGCACTGCTCATAATAGGACTCTGCTGAAACCAAAAAGCCGTAGCATCCCTCAATATTAAGAACATAATCCAAAATGTCTGCAGCTTCGCTTTCTCTTGATTCTGCAGTTGCAGAAAGATAATACTCTCCTTTTAAAAGTTGAGAAGTGTCAACCTGAATCACAACTTCATCTGTTTGCTCTGGCTCAAGTCTCAAAACCTCCTTATTCAATGAAGCATGCTCAGCAATCTTGCCACTTAAAAAAAGGTCAAAAGTCTCTGTCCAAATCCCTTCATTTGCAATCTGAAATGAAAGCTCTGCAAGCTCTCCTGAACAAATATCAATGCTTTTGTCTTCTGCACTTAATTCAACTGCATTGCAGTCCTTTACAATTAAAGAATTTAAAATCTTTTCTGAACCTGCATTTTCTGAACTAAATTTTATTTCAAGAGAATATTCTCCAGTTAAGGCATTTTTGCTTGGAGTAACATAAACATAAATATCTTGGCTTTGGCCTGGCTGCAAAACAAAACCAGACGGAGAAGCAATAGCCCAGTCAGCAGCAAGCCCGCTTTTTGAAACAGTGTAGCTGTCGACCTCATCTCCTGTGTTTTTAATAGTATATTCATAAACAACAAAATAACTTGGGCAAGTTTCTTTTGAATCCTGCGATGAAAATACATCAAAATCAGATGCAGCAAATGCACTTGGAAGAACAATCAATACTGCTAAAACAATGATTATTAGTTTAATATTAAGCTTTAACATTATAGTAATTAATTTTAAAAATTAGTATATATACTTTTATTCACTCTGATAGTTATAATATAAGAAATAAAAAGTTCTTTTGCAGAAGATGTTCTTTCTAAGAAAAGCTCTTATCTTATATTCTTTTTTTGATGAAACTTTTTCTAAAAGTTTTTCCGTGAACGCTTTTTCTAAAAGGGTTCAATAGTTATAATATAAGAAATAAAAAGTTCTTTTGCAGAAGATATTAAAAATTAAATAGTTTTTTTAGCATTGGTTTTCTTTTTTCAAAAAAGAAAAAGATAAATAAAAAAAGAAAGAAAAATCTAGTAGTATTTTCTACCAGACTTCTTTTTTCCGCTTGTCTCAGAAACTTCACGTCTCCATGACCAAACAACAAAAGCTACAACAAGAACCAGAA
Source organism: Candidatus Pacearchaeota archaeon (assembly GCA_017608025.1). Classification (GTDB taxonomy): domain Archaea; phylum Nanobdellota; class Nanobdellia; order UBA10117; family JABICX01; genus JAFCGM01. Next base: position 105,771 of record JAFCGM010000001.1, on the reverse strand, counting down.
TCAAAATTCCAATTCCCCACTTAAGTGCTGTTGTCAAAGAAACAGTGTCCACATTATCTGAGTCAATTTCTGCAGTAAAGGAAATACTGTCAACAATTTTTGAGTCTTCTCTTACAAAAAGACTAAATTGCTGGTCTCCTTTAACTCCTTCGTCAGCTGTAACAAAAACAGAAACAATTTTTGTTGAACCTGCTGGTACAACAACAGTTGCTGGGTTGATGCTAATTTCTCCCCAGTTTCTGACTCCGCTAGCTTCTAATGAAAGAGTTCTTGCATTTGAACCAGTGTTTGTTAAGGATACAGTAAAAACTGCTCCAGATTCACCAACTGACTTTATTGAATCGCCAGTGTTTACAACTATTTGTGAATCCTCTTTAGCTTCTGTTCCTGAAACATCCAGACTAAACTGAGAGACATCAGTATACTTTGAGTTGAAAGCACTTACAAGAACTGAATACTCATTTGCTTCAGCGTTCTGTGGAATTGAAATTGTGAAGTAATTTGTAATTTCCTCACTTTCTTCAATTGTCATTGGCATTGAAGCTTGTGAAATTCCCAGTTCTGGAACTGCAACTCGAATTACAACATCGTCTTCATCATTGTTTCCGTTGTTCAAAACAGTAACTACGAAGTCAAGTGTTGAGCCAGCTGCTGCTGTTCCTCTTGTTTCAACTGACTGAATTTCCAATGAGTGCTCGTTTCTCACAACATCGATTATGTCATTTCTTGACATGTCCAAAAGTCCTTCAATTCCGACTCCATTTTCAATCTCTGTTCCTTCAACTCTTACAACAAGGAAATATTCTTCCTCATCAGCATCTTCTGGAACTTCAATTGTCATGAATCTAGACTCTTCATCGTCGTCATCTGTTCTTCCAAGATTGAATTCTCCAGTCTCGTATTTGTCTGTAAGTCTTTCACCGTAAACATCCTCTAGCCAAGCAGTTATTGTTACATCCTCAAAACGCTCGTCTTCAGCAGCTTCAAGAACTACTTCAAACTCAACATCTACTCCAGGAGCAACTTCATCTTCCTCAATGTCAATTTCTGTTATCAAACCAGGAGCAATTTCTGTGTCTTTGTCTGGAATTGCTTCTGTTACAGTAAGAGTTATATCAAAGAACTCTCCGTTCTTATTGTCTGTTGAACTACCAATATAAACTGCATCTGGTCCTGAAATATTCACAGAAACAGTAATTTCTCCCATTGGAAGCTCTCCAGATACAGGAAAGTTAATTACATCTGAAACAGGTGTAACACTTCCTCCAATAGAAAACTGCTGTTCAGTGTAGTCATTAACTGGACTTGCGTCCATTATAACAGTTATATCAACATCACTGCCATCATTTGTGTAAGTTATTGGTATAGGAATAACTGCGTCATCTGTTGTCAACTCTATATTTGTATCTTGCACATTCACCATGCTATAAGCTGAAACAGCTGTTGTCATGGCTAAACATACAATAATTCCTAAAATTCCAAGTATTCCTTTTTTCCATAGGTTTTTCATTTAATTTGCACCTCCAAATCAGATTTGGAATATTATACTCAGCAAAGAATTGCCTTTATAAGGCTTTGCTTTGCCAAGTGAACATTATTTTTTCACTTTTCCGCAGAAGGCGTAGCCGCCTTAGACGCAGTCTTAGCCGCTTTTTCCAAACGGGGCTTGCAGGCATCATTTTTTGCTTGCCTGCTGTGTTTTCCGCAGCCGCTTTTTCTAAAAGGGGCTCAAGTGAACATAATTTTTTCACTATTTTTCCCTCTTTTTCCTGCCATTAAGCAATGAATTTTTGTTTGCAAATATATAAATTCCTGCTAGGGCAGCAATTCCGACAACAATTGCGCCAACAAGGAAAATTGTTGAATAGTCAATTTCTCCACCAGTTTCTGCTCGTTCTCTTAAAGAAACAATGTTCAGAGAAATTGTTTCTGAAATAACAACTTCATCATTTGAGTAAACTTTCAAAAACAAGCTTGCGCTTCCAGCTGCGTCTGATTCTGGATAAACATATATTTTAACTGGAACTGTCTCACCAGGCGAGATTATGAAAACTCCTTCTGGTTCAGTTACAACTTCAGAAGCCCATCCAGAATATCCAGAAACTTTCAACTCATACTCTGCATCTTTATCACCAATATTCTCAAGCTCAAATGAAAACACTGCATTTGTTCCTTGAGTTATTGTCTTTTCCATGTCTCCGGAAAGCGTTGCTTCGCCAGTTTCTCCTCTTGCGTTACTTTCCCCGCAGTTAATTGTCACTCCTACAGAACTTCTCAAATGATTGTCATTGTCCTGATCCTCATCGTCATCATATTCAATCTCAGCATTAAAAATATAAGCTCCAGAGTCAATGTCGACAGGAAGCCTTACTTCAAAAGTGAATGTCTCGTCCTCATTTTCCTCAAGCTCATCAAGAGTTTCAATTTCCTCATAGTTAAGCTCACTGTTTTTAAGCCTTATAACAAGGTCATCTTCATCACTTGTTCCAATGTTTGTAACTTCCACATCAACATAAAGTATTGACCCGCAGCTTATTTCCTCATCTGAAACATCTATTTCAGAAATGACCAAATCATGGCTATCTTTCTCAACACTCAAATCAATTAAATCATAAGTTGAGATATCATTTCCATCTGGGTCTTCCCCAGTAACCAAAATTAAAAGAGTATAATCTCCTTCTTCAGAATCATAAGGAATTTGTAAATCAGCTGATACTGTTGCATCATCTCCCTCATCAATGCTTCCAATGTCAAAAGATTCATCAATATCAAGATTCTCATTTAGCACAATAACTTCAACATCATCAATGTCATCATCAAAGTTATTATCAACTTCAATTTCAAGAGTTGTCTCATCTCCAGGGAAAAGCTCATCATCATCTAAGTCAATGTCTGAAATCTCTAAGTCATTATCATAATCTTCTGGCAAAAGCCTCAAGTTGAATGACTCTGTGGCAAGTTCTGTTGTGCCTTCAAGAACTCTATATGTTGCCTTATAATAACCATATCCTTCAACCTCACTTCTTGAAGGAATTGTAACATCAAAAACAAGAGTTGCTGAAGAGCCACTTGCAAGGCTTATTGGTGATTGCCTTATTGATATGAACTCAGGACTTTCAAATGAATAAGAATCTTTCCCTTCCCATTTCAAGTTTGAAATCTCATAAGAAAGCGCAGAATAATCTTCAAGCGCAGTATTGTTTATTATTGAAGTCTCAACAACAGTCTGCCTTTCTGAATCAACTTCTCTGCTCAAATCAACTGATTTAATGTAAACTCCTTGTGCAAGAGTTTTTGTCTGGCTTGTAACTTCACCAGCCTTGTTCCCTGCATTATCAACAGCAATTAATTTTATAGTGTAAATTGTATCTCTTGTAAGTCCTGTTGCAGTAAATTCTCCTAAAGTGGAGTTTTCCTGAAATACGCCATTCAAGTAGACTTCAACATGCTTGAATCCAGAGCCATCTGTTTCATCAGAAGGGTTTGTCCAGGTCCATTTAATAGAGGACAAACCTACTTCTGAATTGATGTTAGTTGGTTTACCTGGAGGTAATACATCAGGGTTTTGTTGTGTTGGTGTTGGGTTTGCATATGAATAGTAATGGTCATTCAGATTATCATAATATAATCCTAAAGATTGTCCTTCTTTTGATGAAAAATCACCATATGTTACATTATCCAAAACAGCATTATTTGAAGAATTGTATATTATTATTGTATCTTTGTCATTATTTAAGCTTATATTCCCTTCAATAATTGTTCCAGAAGCATTTGGATACATTGTTGAAAAAACAGACAAGTTGCCCGTCACAACTAAATAGCCTTCAGAATTAAAAGAAAAGCTTGTATTTTGTCCGCCAGCATCCAAAACAAAAGATGTTGGGTCACTTGAAGTTGTTCTTCTTATCTCAACCCACTCAGCACAATCAAGACATCCATCATCTGGATTCGGCTCAAATTCATTTATAACAACTGCTGCATTCACAGCTGAAAAACTGACAAGTAAAGTTACTGCTAGTATAGTTAATAAAAGTATTTTTTTCATCATTAATTCTCCAAGTGTGTTATGTTGTTACTCAAAAATGATGTTTTTAAATATTTTGCTACTAGAGTTAAACAATTAAATATGCTTTATTCCTAAATTTTTGTTGGAAAAAATATTGAAAACTTTTATAAATTAGTCAAAGTTCTTATTTCTGGGCCCGTAGCCTAGTCTGGATAGGGCGACAGCCTTCTAAGAGCCCTTTTCTCTAAAAAGAAAAGCGTTCGCGGAAAAAAACTTCTGCGACAGGTTGAAGGAAGCTGTAGATCGTGGGTTCGAATCCCTCCGGGCTCGCTCTGCCTTTTTCAAAAAACTAAAGTTCTTCTTTCATGAACATTTCTTTTTAAGAAAGGTTCTGCAAGTTGCCAAAAATTCTCGCTTCGCTCGAAAAAAGCATTTGGAAATGCAAACATTTCAAAAAAGCATAATGGAATTTCCAGAACAAATATCTAACAAAACAATGCTTTATTTAAAAGAAATGGGATTAGTAATACTAAAAGACATTAAAGAACTTCCAAGATTTCAAGCAGAAGTAAATGAAGCAGTTTACTTTTTGGATTTTTTCAATAAAGTATATGCTTTCAGATACATTAATGAATACAAACGAGATGCATGGATGATTGACCTAAAATATGACTTAGAAGAAAGAAAAACATTAAATTAAAATCTGCACTTGAAAAAGCACTTGAACACGGGATTTAATAAAACTTTTAAAACTAAGTAAATATATATCTTAATCATGACTGCAGTCAATTTTAAGAAAATCGAGGAAAAGTGGCAAAAGAAATGGGAAGACAAAAAAGTCTTTCAAGCAAAAGCCAATCCAAAAAAGAAAAAATTCTATGTTCTTGAAATGTTCCCTTACCCTTCTGCTTACGGTCTTCACATGGGACATGCTTTCAATTACACAATCGGAGACATTTTCGCCAGATACAAAAGAATGAAAGGATTTAATGTTATGTATCCAATGGGTTATGATGCCCTCGGACTTCCTGCTGAAAACGCAGCAATCAAGGCAAAAATTCATCCAGAAGACTACACTAAAAAGTCAATTAAGAATTTCATAAAACAGCACAAGTCAATTGGCTTGAGCTATGACTGGGAAAGAATGATTGTAACTTCTGATCCAGAATATTATAAATGGGACCAATGGATTTTCTTGCAGATGTTCAAAAAAGGCCTCGCTTATCAAAAAAAGTCAAGCGTGAATTGGTGCCCAAAATGCCAAACAGTGCTTGCAAATGAACAGGTCTATAATGGAAAATGCTGGCGCCATGAAAACACAAATGTTGAAATAAAGCCATTGAAGCAGTGGTTTTTCAAGATAACAAAATACGCTAATGAGCTTTACAATGACATTGAAAAATTAAAAAAATGGCCAGAAGACATAAAAGCAATGCAGCGCCACTGGATTGGAAAAAGCCACGGAGTTGAAATCGACTTTAAGATAAAGGAAAAAACTTGGCCGATTTTCACAACAAGACCAGACACAATTTACGGTGTAACTTTCATGGTGATTTCTGCACAGCACCCAGACTTAATGGATATTGTAACTGAAAAGCATAAAAAAAATGTTGAAAAGTTCCTGAAGAAAATTCATTCAGTTTCAGAAAAACAAAAAGAAGAGCTTGAAAAAGAAGGAGTCTTCACTGGAAGCTATGCTGAAAATCCTGTAACAGGAGACCGAATTCCAGTTTATGCTGGAAATTTTGTTGTTGCTGACTATGGCTGCGGAATGGTTATGGCAGTTCCTGCTCATGATCAGCGGGATTTTGAGTTTGCAAAAAAATATAATATTCCAATTAAAGTTGTAATCCAGCCTGAAATGTATGAGCTTAATGCTGAAAGAATGTCCCGAGCATATACTGGCGACGGAAATCTTGTTAACTCAAAAGAATTCAATGCAACTTGGAATCGTGACGCAATAGATGAAATTGCAGAATACCTTGAAAAAAGGAAAATAGGAAGAAGAGTTATCCAATTCAAGCTCCGGGACTGGCTTATATCAAGGCAGAGATATTGGGGAACACCAATACCAATAATTCATTGCGAAAAATGCGGAGCTGTGCCAGTTCCAGAAAAAGAACTTCCAATAAAGCTACCAAAAGATATTAAGTTCGGAAAAGGAAATCCTCTTGAAACAAGCAAGTCTTTTGCAAATGTAAAATGTCCTAAATGCAAAGGACCTGCGAAAAGGGAAACAGACACAATGGACACTTTTGTAAACTCCTCATGGTACTTTCTCAGATACACTGACCCGAAAAATTCCAAGAAAATATTTGACTCAAAAAAGGCAAACTACTGGTGTCCTGTTGACCTTTACATTGGCGGACGCGAACACGCTTGCATGCATCTTATTTATTTCAGATTCTACACAAAATTCCTTCGCGACCAGGGTCTTTTGAAATTCAGCGAACCCGCAATAAAACTGTTCAATCAGGGAATGTTGCACGGTCCAGATAAAAGAAAAATGTCAAAGTCCTGGGGAAATGTTATACTGCCAGAAACAGTTTCAAAAAAATACGGAATGGACACTGCACGGCTGTTCCTTATATCTCTTGCTTCTCTAGACAAAGATATAGAATGGAGTGATAAAGGAATTCAAGGAAGCAAAAAACTGATTAACAGAATAATAGATTTCTATTCAGAATTCAACCCATCAAAAACAAGCCCACGGTTGGAAAGCAAAATAAACAAAACAATTTTGGAAGTCTCAGAAAGCATTGAAAATTTCAAATATAATATTTCAGCAATAAAAATTCGCGAGCTTTTTGAAGCAATTGAAGATGAAAAGAATTTAAGCAAAAAACATGCAGAAATTTTCCTTAAGCTATTGCATCCTTTCTGCCCGCACATAACTGAAGAGCTTTGGGAGAAACTCGGAAACAAAAAATTCATTACAATCCAAAACTGGCCAGAAGCAGACACTAAAAAAATAAATGAAAAATTCGAGCAGCAAGACAAAATATTCGAAAACACAATTTCAGACATTGCTGAAATCTCAAAAATAATAAAAGACAAAAAGAAAAAAGAGCCAAAAAAAGTTTTCATTTATGCAATTCCAAAAGACCTTGAGATATTCAATGAAGAAAAATTGTCAAAAAAAACTGGAAAGAAAGTAAAAGTGTTTGCAGTAAATGACAAAAAGAAATATGACCCTGAAAACAAAGCAAAAAAGGCAAAGCCAGGCAGACCTGCCATTTATCTGGAATAAATTTTCTTGCTTATTAATTGTTTAATTTATTAATAATTTGCTTCAAAGTGAGTTTTTCCTGCTCTCCTGTCTTCATGCTCTTCAAAGTGAATTTCTTGTCTTTCAATTCCTTTTCTCCAACAACCAAAGAGTATAAAATTCCCTTCTTGTCAGCATATCTAAAGTTTGCAGAAAGGCCTCGCTCCATCAAGTCAATTTCAGAATTTATTCCTTTCTTTCTTAATTGTGTTGCTAATTTTAAGCAGTACTCTTCTGTTCCAATTGGGGCAATGAAAACCTTAGTGTTTGTTTTTCTTCCTTCTTTATCTTTAAGTATTTCATAAATTCTTGTAACACCTATACTGCCTCCAACAGCAAGAACTTTTTCATCTTTTCTTGAAAACCTTGCAATAAGATCATCATATCTTCCGCCAGCAGCAAGAGAAAGCTTGTTAGGTCTTTCTTTCCAGAAAACCTCAAAAACCATCCCAGTGTAATAGTCAAGGCCTCTTGCTAAATTAGGTACAAATTTAACATTCGCTCCAAGGGCTTTTGAATAATTAATAATTGACAAAAGCTCATCATATCCTTTGTAACTCTTAAAGCAGTTTAAACCACCAGAAAGTGTCTTCAAGACATTACTCATGATTTTCTCAGAAATTCCTCTTATTTTCGCCTCCTTCAAAACACCCTTTTTACCAATTTTCTCAAGCTTGTCAATGCACATTATTGCATCCATAACTTTTGCTTTTTCAATTCCCGCCTTTTCAATAACATCTGAAAGCAATTTCCGATTATTCACTTTTATTACAACATCAATTTTTAGGGAATTAAATATATCCTGACAAGCAGCTAAAATTTCAGCATCAGCAATCCCGGGCTTTGCTCCAAGAGTATCAGCATCAAACTGCAGGAACTCACGAGTCCTTGTTCCGAACTCCTGCCTCCAGACTTTCCCTTCCTGATATCTTTTAAATGGCTTATTTAAATTTGAATTTGAAGCAAAAACCCTGGCCAATGGAACAGTAAGGTCAAATCTCAATCCAAGTCTTCTTCCTGCTCGGTCTTTAAGAGTGAAAATCTCTTTTCCAATCTCTTCACCTCCAGAACCTTTTGAAGTAAGAACATCAATGTTTTCTAATCCAGGAGTGTCCAGCGGAACAAAGCCATATCTTTCAAAAATCTCTCTAACAACTTTCTTGATATCCTCAATAACAATCTGTTGTTCTGGAAGATAATCTGACATTCCTTTTGGAGTAGATAACATAATGCTACCTACACTTTCTTTGTTTATATTTGTTTCTAACATCACAGCACCTCTTTTCGAGCAGTAGTAAGAATTGTTTTGTAAGCTTTTTTTTGAAAGAAAAGTTCGGGCCGGGACCGAGATTCGAACTCGGGTCCTGCGGGCCACAGCCACAGAGGATAAACCAGGCTACCCTATCCCAGCCATTAATTTCTATGTCTAAAATTAAAAAAAGACTCAAAACAGTGAAAATACCTCCTGCTAGTTAAATAAATTCTAGCCTTGATGGGGGTAATCACCAGTTTCCATTTTTATCGTGTCAGTGATTTTTCCGCCAGAAACGAACATAGTTCGTGCCTATGAAATAGCGCTTTTTTTAAAAGGGCTGTGGGGTAATCACCGTTTGTCATTGTAAAAGATAGTTCGTTGTGTTGTTTAAAAAGGTTTCTAAACTTATTAAAGTATAGCACGCACAAAATTAATTAATTTTTACAGGCATCTAATAAAACCTCAAGAACAACTTCAGACTGTCTTTTTCTGTTTTTTCTGGCAATAAAGAATACAGCTCTTTTGTAGAATCGTATAATTTTTCCATACCTAAATAATAAATATAAATATATAAAAAATTTCATTAAAAAAGCATTTCTATTTCCTAATTTTCTTTATTCAGTCCTCCAGAATCAGGTAAATAAACTAGACAATTTAAACTAATTATACTACTTGAATTCAGTTGTCTTCAACAATTTTATGAATTGCATAAAGTGCAAAATCTAAAAAATCCAAACATCCAATTGGCTCCTATTTTATACATCCCTTAATCTTACAAAACTATATAAAATTTAACAAGAATTGTTTCTTCATGCGACAGTCAGAAGCAATTAAATATTATTCAAAATCAGAAATCAAAGCATTTATAGCAAAAGTTTCGCAAGACAGAGAAGTAGCTGTTCAATTTCAGGGGGGCCATTACAGCAAAAGACCGCAAATAATCCAGTTTCCCTCAGACATATCTTCCTTTGCAAAAGAAGGTGCAACATCTTTTCACATTTCCCAAGAAAGATGGCAGGACGCTATGAAACTCTCACCTGAAATCACTCCTCAGGAAATGAACAATTTAAGAATTGGATGGGATTTTATAATTGACATTGACTGCCCAGACTTTAAAATTTCAACTCTTGCAGCAGAATCTGTTCTTGAAGTCCTTAAAGAATATGGTGTAATTGCGCAAATAAAATTTTCAGGAAATAAAGGTTGGCACATTTGCGTTCCTTTTGAAGCTTTTCCAGAATCAGCAGCAAAAGAGTTTCCAGAACTTTCTGATGCTCTTATGTATTATATAATAAAAGAAAGCAAAAATATTTTTGAAAGAAAATTAAGAGAAATCAATTTTGATTTGAAAGATTTCCTTAAAAAACACAATCAAAAAAGAGAATTATATTCAAAACAAGACATAACTGATGTCCCGAAATTGCTCGGCCTTGACATTCAACTAGCATCTCCTCGCCACTTAATTCGCGCTCCATATTCTCTGCATGAAAAATCTGGCCTTGCATCAGTTGTAATTAATTCAAAGGACTTGAAAAATTTCAAAAAAGAACAGGCAAAACCGGAAAACATAACAAAAGTTAATGAAAACTTCATGACTCCAGGAAACTATTCTGGAACAGAAATGAGCCTCATAATAACAGAAGCAAAAGACCTAAGATTTAGAAAAAAGAAAAGCGAGAAAGTTTCAGTACCGACTGACCGAAAATTTGTTGAGTTTAAGGACCGAGTTCCAGAAGAATTCTTCCCTCCCTGCATAAAGAACATTCTCAAAGGCCTTGCTGATGGAAAAAAGCGCGCCTTGTTTATATTGCTTAATTTCCTTCAAAAGGCAAAGTGGACCTGGCCGGAAATTGAAGCTAAAATTACTGAATGGAATTCAAGAAATGCTGAAGCGCTTAAAACAGGATACATACAAAGCCAGATAAACTGGCACAAGGCTCAAACTAAAACCTCTCCGCCTCCAAACTGCAGTCTTGAGCAGTATTACAAAGACATTGGTGTATGCGTCCCTGATGAACTGTGCAAAGGCATTAGAAATCCATTATCATATCCTAAACGGAAACGGCGAAGAAATGGAAAGTAATTCTAAATTAAACAACATGGCTCTCGTTTCAGAAAGTGGTTTTCTTCAGGAATGAAATATAGCGGAAATTTTGCAGATGGATGTTTTGATATTTTACTCCATGAAAAGAAAAAGGGGAACATTATTGAAATTAGATTGTATGGTATAACAAATCTGATCGCGTGGTTGCAAGTTCGCCTGAGGAAAGTATTGGGTGTCTAGAAAAGTATCTTGATGAATTAATTTTAAACAAAAGTTTTGCTAAAACAGTTAAAAAGATTAGGTATGATCAAAAATGGGACAATTATAAGCCAAGAGTTACAGGAGATATTGCAAGAGATGAAATGGCGGTTTTAGTAGAGAATATGAATGACCGCGAAGAGTTACTTTCCTAATCGCTTCTAAAACAAACTAAATCTTTTAAATTAAATTTTTGTAGATAAGATATAATGGCAGATAGTTTTACTTATGAGGATATATATGAGCTCCTGCGTGCTGAGAAATTCTCTGCTGAGCTTCAAAAAATAACAGATAAGGACTTGCAAAAAATAAATGAATATCTCAAAGTAAAAGAAAGATTAATTTCACAAGAAGAGAATACATCTATAATGAGCTCTTCAAAAAAAGTTCAGATTCTAAATGAAATTGAAAATGCTAGAAGAACCTTGTCAGACTTGTATGAGAAAAGGGAGCGTAAAGTCATCAATCGCGCAATTGTAACAATAAGAAGCGGTTCTGCACTTAAAGACACCACAAATATGCTTAATTTTGAAGTTGAACTTTACAATAACTTAATTCAAACCTTACAGCAGAATAAGCAAAAGTTTTTTAATACTCTTCATTCTGCCACAGAAAGCATTGACTTCCTTGAAAAAGAGATGAAAGAAGCAGAAGAAATGAAAAACGAATTTGACTTAGCAGAAAAAACTGCAAATGTGAAAAAAGTTAAAGTTGAATTCCTTGAAAAATCTGAGCAGTTCTATGGGGAAGATTTAAAAACTTATGGTCCATATTCAAAAAGAGATACAGCTGAATTGCCTGAAAAAATAGCAAACCTTTTAAGAGAGCAAAAAAAAGTAAGCATATTAGAAAATGAAAGTTCCAAAACAAATAAAAAGGTATTGTCCGAAGTGCAAGAAACACACAGAGCACAAAATATCTCCGACAAAGAACAAGCCGAGACCAAAGACAAGGAAGAAAGCACTGAAGTGGGGAATTCGGCAGATGGCAAGAGTTCTTAAGGGTTACGGGGGTTTTCCCAGGACAAAAGGTTCAAAATCCAAAGTCAGCACTCATCCGGTTTTCAAGCTGACATGCAAAAAATGCAATCATTCTCAAATAAAGGCCTACAAAAACAGGTCTAAAAAAGTAAGGCAGGTGTAATAAAATGATATCAGCAAAAGGTCCAACAAGTGCGTTTATAAAAGTCGCATGTGAAAAATGCAAGAACGAGCAAATAATATTTGACAAAGCATCTACAAAAGTCAAATGCCTTGTTTGCGGAGAAATTCTTGCAGTTCCAACTGGCGGAAAAGCAAAAATACAAGGAAAAGTAATCCAGACACTTAATTAATTTTTCATAATTATGTATCAAAAAAAAGGTTATCCTAAGAAAAGAGAAATCATTATTGGTACAGTAACTCGTGTTCTGCCTCATTCAGTTTTTGTAAATCTCAATGAATACAAAAATCTTGAAGGAATGATTCATACCTCTGAAATTGAAAGAAGGCTTGTAAGAAACCTAAAATCTTTTTTCAAAGAAGGCAGAAAACTTGTCTGCACTGTAATAGATGTTAATCCCAGCAAAGAACATATTAATCTTTCATTAAAAAGGGTTGGTTCATCTCAAAAAAGAACAAAAGAAAAAGAATGGAAAAATGAGAAAAAAGCAGATGAAATCTTGCATGCTTTTGCAAAAATGAATAAATTAAAAATTGAAGAAGTTTACAAAAAGTTTGCTGATAAAATTCTGGAAAAATACGGTCTTTTGTATCCTGCTTTTGAAGAAATTGCTCGCGGAAATGAAAATATTCTGAAAAACATAAAAATAGATTCAAAAATAAAGAAAAAAGCTCTGGATTTAATATCAAAAAGAATAACAATCCCTACCTCAAAAATAACAAAAACTGTTCAGATATCTTGCTACTGCGAAAATGGAGTTGAAGTTATTAAAAAAGCATTTGAACTTGCTGAAGAACATGCAAAAAAGAAAAACATAAAATTTAAAGTGCTCTATGCTGGTGCTCCAAACTACAAAATAACGATTGAAACAGAAAATAAAAAAGAAATAAATAATCACGTTGAAGAAATTTTAGACATAGTTGAAAAGCATATATCAAAAAATAAGGGAAAATTCAAATTAAAGTAAAATGGATTTTATAGTAAAAAAGAACTTCTCAAAAAAGCCGAAACTAAAAAACCCAATCATAATTGCAGGTCTTCCAGGAATAGGAAACATTGGAAAGATTTGCACTGATTTCATTGTTGAAGAACTGAATTCAAAAAAACTTTATGAAATATATAGCTCAAGCTTTCCTCACTCTGTTTTCATTAATGAAGAAGGCATAGTTAATCTTCCAAAAGTCGAGCTTCATTACATAAAAAGAAAACCTCGCGACATACTGGTCCTCTCTGGAGACATTCAGCCCCTAAAAGAAAAGGAAAGTTATGATTTTGCAGAAAAAATAATCTCTTTGTGTAGTGAATTCAAATGCAAGGAAGCAATAACTCTTGGCGGAATTGGTCTTCCTTCCTCACCGCAAAAAAAGAGAATATTCATTACAGGAACTGACAAAAAAATAATAAAAAAATACAAAAAAAGCTCAAAAGAAATAAAAACAAAAGGAAATAGCGCAGCAACAATTCTTGGAATTGCAGGTCTTTTGCTTGGAATAGGAAAGCTGAAAAACTGGAAAGGAATTTCTCTCCTTATTGAAACTTTTGCTGACCCTTATCGCCTTGGACTTGAAGAAGCTAAAAATTTAATGAAAATCCTTGAAAAAACACTTAATCTTGGAATTGACTTAAAAAAGCTTGGCAATGAAGTGGAAAAAATCGAAAAAGAGGAAAAAATCGAAAACTCAAAGCTAATGAAAAAAATAAAGAAAATTTCATCAGAAAACAAAGACACAAGCTACATAGGTTAAAAAAGTCCTCAAGACATGGCTGAATTCCTCTAAGAGTTTTCACTAATTTCTTCTTATAAGGAACTAACTCTAGCAAACCCCAAAATGAAAGCTCAACAAGGCCGTTTTTTCTTCAGTTACATAAAGCTTGGCTAACTCATATCTCGGTCTTTTATCAAACGGCTAAAGCAGATAATCTTCTGGAATAGGATCTAAATAAATTAAATAAGATAACCAATTTTGCCTAGATTCTTTTTTTAATCAAAAGCCATTCTCTCTCAAAAACTTCAGAGTTTTCTTATAATTGCTAGCTTTAATCTAACTTATCATTTCAAAAGTCAAGCAGAGAAGGCTGCTTTTTCACTTCAAAAATATTTCTTGATTTTTCTTTTTCAGCATTTTCATATTCAAGAACACCATATTCACCATCATAACCAGGTTTTATTTTAAAATCCTCTTTTCTGTTTTTTATTACCATCTCAGCAATGTCCTTACTACTTCTCTTTTCAATATCCGCTTTTTCCATTTCAAGCAAAACAAAATACTCATTTGTTCCTTCAACCAACTTATTGTAAGCTTCCATTGTTTTTCTTGTTGCAACTCCATTTCCAAAGACCTTGCAGACAACTTCTGAAAGAGGAAGAAAATTGTGATGCTCTTCTTTTTCTCTTAAAACAAATCCGAAATTTCTATCAGCAAGTTTTTTCACGCGATGCATGACTCCTAGTGTAAGAGGTCTTTTACAAACAGGGCAAAGATAATTCAACTCTTTTGCTTTCTCTGGAGTGCAGGAAAATCCGCAATTTCTATGACCGTCATAGTGGTATTTTCCATAGTTAGGGTCAACACCAATTGTCCCAACATATCCTTCTCTCGTTCTTATTGCTTTTATCAAATTATCATATGTAATTTCCTCAAAATCAAAAATGTTGCATTCCCTTCCTAACCTCCAAGGCCAGAAGCTATGGGAATCTGAATTTGCAATCAAAGTGTATTTGTCTAACTCAGAAAGCATCCAATTCATCTTTGGATTTGAACTAAGACCCATTTCAATTGCATAAATATGCTTTTCCTCATCTCCAAATGCCTCCTTAATTGAATCAAAACCAGACTTGCTTCCTAGAACCCCAAACCAAGGAGTCCAGATGTGAGCAGGAATAATCTCAATCTTGTCAGAAATTTCCTTTAATTTTCTTGTAACCTCAATAATTGACTTTCCGAAAATAGGTCTACCGTCATAATCAATTCTTCCCAAACTTTTAAAATAAGCTGTTATCTTATCAACAATTTCCAAAGAAGGTGCCAAAAGAACAAGATGAACTTTTCTTGCTTTTCCTCCCTGCGTATACATCAAAGAAACTTCACTTGACAAAACAAAATTAAATCCTGACTTTGATTTTAAAATTCCTGTGCCATCTTCTCGAAGAGTTTCCTTAATTTCTTTAATCCACTCTGGATGAGTAAAATCTCCAGTTCCAATTAAGTTTAATCCTTTAATTCGACCATATTTCTCCAAATTTTCAAGATTAAGCTGCTTTGAAGTTGCCCTTGAAAACCGGGAATGAATGTGAAGGTCAGCGTAGATTCTCATTTTTGAATTCCTTTTATCTCCAAGTGAAGATATTTATTTCGCGAGCGTTTCTTTTTAAGAAAGGCTCCTGCCTAAAAATAAAAAATAACATATAAAAAGATTATTGGAATTGCTTACAATGTAGGCATCACATGCGTGTCTGTGCTTGTTTCCATAATCACAACATAATTTGTTCTTATTACAACTCTCTCAAGATAATCATTATGCACTCCATTAATTGGAAACTTGCAGCTTATTCTTCCAGTTCCATCCGCTCTAAGTTCAATTTTAGAAGTCCCGCAAACCTGTTCTGGGTCATACTCCTTAGAGCCGATTTTAAGAAAAGTTACATTAAATGAATCTTTATTGTACGGAGAAACTCTTTCCAGGCAGTGGGTGTTTGAAAATATGTCTTTCTTATAGTCGGCTTTTTCAAATACAAAATCAATTCTAGTCACAACTTGGGCTTCTCCCTCTGATGAATATCCATTTGTCTTTTGCTCAACTGCTTTAAGATGAATTGGTCCAGATGAAGTTTCTGCTTTTCTTTCAGCAATCGGGTCGCAAATTTCTGATTCAATTGAGCTTTTTGTAACACATATTGTTGAAATCCCTTCTGTTTGGTAAGGATAGCAAATCTTTGCAGAAATGTCAATTGGCCTTTCCTCTGTAATTGATTCTCCAGCAACATAAGTCAGGTCATCATACATAATCAATTCATTTGCGCCAGGAATTCGATTTCCAGATTCCGGGTCTTTCCTTGCTGGTCGCAGATAATTTATATTGTATCTTGTTGGATTGAACTCTATATACTGCTTATTTGTTGAATTGAATTCGTTATAGTCAGGAACATGTGAAAACTCTTTTTTCAAATCCTCTTGAAATTCATATACGCAGTTTCTAATGCATTCATTCTTGTAAGTATTATCTGTTGATTCTGAGCATAAAATACCTCTTTTGTCTTTGCATCCAAGAGCTGAAGCCCACTCAAACTTGTCGTTGTAGTTAAAAGGCTCTTTGTGGCTTGTGTATTTTGTTAGCTCCTTCATCCACCATAAAAAGTCCGCATACCTGTTTTTTCTCCCATACTCATCATGACCTTCAAGATTGTATGAATAATAATGCCTGAACAAATTCGCATTGCTCAAATCAACCCTTACCTCGCCAGCATCAATTTTCTTTTCTCCTGTATTCTCAATTTCAAGCCAAATATTAAATCTGTCACCAATAAAGATATTTTTTGGCGGAGCGTTTTGAAGAAACCTGGCATCAAGCGATTGCGAAGTTGAAAGAAATGTGCTTTCTTCTTTCAAGGGATTGCCAATACATCCGCTGAAAAGAACTATCAAAACAATAAAAAATGAAATCAGCAAGTGCTTAATCTTCATGATAATATCTGCTTCTGTATATATTTAAATTTTGTTAAAAATAAAAGAAAAGCTTCCCATTAAGGGAAACTAGTAGAGCTCTGCATCTTCAAACGAGTTCTTCAAAGTAAGTGTTTTTCTTGTTTGCTGCGTGTACCCATATTCAATCTCAATGTTAACTAAGTCATATCCTGTAATTGGGTCTTTTGAAATCATGCAGTTCCACTCACCAACTCCGTTTGTCAAATAAACTTCATTGTTTTCGCACTGTCCGTTTGCAATATAATCAATTGTACCTATTTTGAATTTTGTGACTTCAACCCTGTTCAGCTCATTCTGTTTTAAGTCCATACAATTCTCAAGGTCTGCGCTTCTTAAGAAAACATCTCCGTCATCTATATTTTCAATTGTCAAAGTGAAAGTATATCTCTGTTTTCCTTCATTTTTTCCAGTGTAGTACTCATTCATCTTTGTAATTTTAATTGGTCCAATTTCGTTGCCAACTTCCTTCTCGCCATTTACTGTGCATGTCTGTGTTCCAGTAACTTGTGAATAAGGGTTTATGTTAAAGCACGCTCTTCCAGTTGCCTTGCTGCTGTAAATATAGCATGCTTTTGCAAGGAAATCAAGCTGCTGGTCAGATGAAATATTCTCCTTGTATTTCAAAGCATCCCATGAAACCTGAGTTATTCCTCCTGGAATTTTCTTCCCGTCAACTTCAACTGAAGGAATTAAACTAGTGGTTATTTCCTTTGAAAAGAAATTTACTGCAGTTACATCTGTTGCTTCAGAAGATGGTCCGTTACAAGCAGTTCCCTCAATAGTTCCGTCAGGAGCAACATTGTTAACAGTCAAGTAAAAATCTTCTTCTAGCATAAATTCCTCACCAAGAGAAATTGTTTTCGTATTTGTATCGCTTTCCTTAATGTAATTAACTAGCAATTCCCCAGTTCCTTCATTATATCTTGAAAAGGAAAAAGAGTAGTCTTTAAAAGGAATCAAACCAGAGCCAGCATTTATGCTGAATGAATTACAGTCATAATTTGAAAACTCTTTAATTGAATTAGGGTCTACTCCAATCACATGAACCCACATGTCTCCTGAATTTATCTTATCATTTCCCTCATTCTCAATCTTCAGTGCAAGGGAAAATGGAGTTCCTTCATAAATCTGGTCAGGAGGATTTCCAGGTATAAACTCAATAGAAACTGAGTCTGGAGCATTTAAATTAGTATCAAAGTCAGTATCATCGCTTCCAAGGCATCCGCTAAACAAAACAATAAACATAATAGCAAAGAAAGATATTATTATTTTTTTCCAGTCAACCAAGTTCTTTCACCCTGATAATTATGCTTATTAATAGTCAGTGCTTATTTTTAAAGGTTGTTCTAAATTAAAAATAAGTAGCAGTTATGTTTACTAGCGCATCATTGCCCTCAATGTGCTTCAGCAATATTTTTATTTCCCCTTGCCCGCTTTTGTAGTTGTATTCTTTTGTTTCGCCAAGCATAATTAGCTGGCTTGTAATAACATTATCTTGCGATACAGCAAAATTGTAAATAATTTTATCAGGATTTACATCTGTGATTTCAAAGACATGATTTTCATCCCTACCCTCAAAAATAATTGTCTCTAATTCAGAAACAGTTTCTTCTTTGCTAACAACTTCTGAAGCGCTGGAAGTGTTGTTCTGAGTTTTATGTAATTTAACTGAACTTCCAACATCAACTTTTATGACATCATCAACCATTGCCTCATCTCTGTATTTATAATAAACTTTTGATGTCAAAGTAAAACTATCAAACCACTCATTTCCAACTATAAAGCTGCTTTCAACATACACTGGCAGATAAAAGTTCCTGAACAGCGCTGGCCCAATTGAGTCAAAAGAATCTATTACATCCTTTTTTAGGCAGTATTTCTTAAATACTATTCCTCTGTCAGTCTTTTCTCCGCAGACTTCAAAATCTCCTTCTTCCTCAACAACATTTACAGAATCAGGAATCCATACCTCAATGTCTTTTAAATCCACAATGTCACCAAGACCCTTGTTCCTCAAAGTGAAGATAATGTTGTAAATCTCAATATAATCCATTCCGTATTTCAGTGCATCTAGCGGAGTTGTAACCATGTAATCCCTGTCCTTGCTTATTCCAGCCCCGAAACCTATGTTCTTCTCTGCCTTGCTCAAAGATTCATAAGAAGACCTTGAGATGTTTGCTGACTTTAGTGGATTTTTGTGAAGTGCTGCGTAATCAGAATCAAAAACATAAACTCTCTTTTCAAGCATTGCCTGTGTCCAGTATTTCCAAATAAGAGTTATTTTTGAAAGCTGCAAATCCTTTTTTGGATCCTGTATACCGCTGTGGCTGCAAATTACTCGTTGGTTATATCTGTTCTTAAACAAAAATGTATTTGGAATAATATTTCCATTGGAATCCTTTGCAGGATCTCCTCCAGGAATATAGCATTTCCAGTCTGAAGTGTCGGTGCAGAAATGTTTACATTCTGGATTGCTGTTGCAGTGATTATTTTCATCAAGAACACTGTCTATGCTAGAAACTGCAGAGCTCAGCAAAGTTGAATCGCAGACTTGATTTTTCCTGTAATTTCTTATTACAACATTCATAAGCTGCCTAACTTCAAACTCAAAAGCAGTTCCCTCTTCTGGTCCGTCCTCAACAGAAAGGTATCCGTAAATTGAAATATCACTATCTTTGTAAACTGGATTTTTATAGGGCTTTACTTCCTCCATTGTGGTTTTTATTTCCTCAAACTGCGCATATTCTGACTCTGCTTCTCTTGACTTCATTATTTCCTCAACATCTCCTGAAAATGCAAATTTTATTGTCTGAAAAACTGAATTGAAGAAACCTCTGCTCCCTCTTTCAGCAGAATAAGTACTTGTTCCAAATGAAAGATATTGCTCAGAAATCTTCTGCCCTTGTGGAGTGTTCTTGTAATATCCAAACCAGAATCCAGCAGTTCCGCCGAGAATAAGAATAATTATTCCAACAACTAAAAGAATTTTTCCAGTAGCACCTCCGCCACTTCCAGCTCCGCCAGAGTAAAACCCTTCTGGTTTGTCTTTCTCTGCTTTTTTTTCAGCCTTTCTCTCTTTTTCATGCTCTTTTTCCTCTTTTTTAATTAGCTTTTTGATTTTCCTGCCTTTCCAGAAAAAAAAGTACAGAGCATATACGCACGATAATATTGGAATAATTACAATGCCAGCAAAAATCTTTACTGCCTTTACTTGCTCCTTAAATCCCTTACTCTCCATTAAAAGAGGAGATATTTCATCTTTGTGCGCCTGAACAACATCCCAGGACTTTTTTCTAAGCTCTTTTTCTCTTCTAATCCTCTCCCGCCATACAGCAAACTTCTTCTTAACCCACAAGAAAAACTGCTTTGGCTTTTCAATGAAAATTATTTTCAAGACTATGCCAATTCCCTGAAAAACCTGTGTTCTTGTTGCAATAATAAAAAGAAGCCCTCCGAAAAGAGCCCCGCCTCCAACAAGAATAACCAGAACTGAATACTCTGAATCAAAAGGGGAAAACATCAGCAAAAATCCGCCAAGAACAATCGCAAGGGCAATTAAAACAACAATCCATGGTGCCTTTCCTTTATTCCTGCTTCCAAATTTTCCCAAAAACTGCTGTGGAATTCCACTCTGAATCCCTTGTTGCTGCGCAGATGGGGCAACAACTTCCTGAGCGGATGGATTATAACCAGGAATTTGATGAATATCATCTCCTTCAGAACTGGCTCTTTTTTCTTTGAATTTCTGAAAAACACCTTCTGCAGATGACCTAATGTTTCCTTGCTGAACAGCATCTACATCAATGCCTGTTTTACCCTTAACCTGACTTTTTACAAATTCCTTTCCTTGTTCCTTTGCAATTTGCTTTGCTTGTTCCTTTGCTTGTCTTTGGAGCTTTTTCCAGTCAATATTTTTAGCTTTGCCCTTAACTGCTTTGACGCCCTTGCCAGAAGCTTCCTTAATTTTGCTAGGCTTAATTTTCTTTGCTTTATTACCAAGTTTTTTAAGAGCATTACTCCAGTTCGCCATAAAAATTACCTTTTGATTTCTAATTTGATTCTGCTGAAAAGCAGGTCTTCTCCTGAAGACACTTTCAATGAATTAAGACCTTTTCTAAGAGAATCACAAACATCAAAGGAAATTTCAGAAGATGAAACTGCAGCAGAAGATTTGTTTCCATTTATATTGTATTCAAACATCTTGTTTATGTCATCTGACTCAAAAGTCAAAACACAGGAATATCTTTTGCTCCGAACTTTCTTGTAAGCATCAGAATCAATATTAAACCGAAAAACACTTTCTTCCTCTTCATCTGGCTCCTCCAAAGTTTCATATTCAATTTTCACAAAATCAACAGAATATGCTCCTCCAAGGTCAACTTCCCAAATGATTTCATTAACTCCGTCTTTCAAATAAATTTCCTCCAAAGGAAGGTAAAAAACCTGAGGAGTTTCATAATCATTTATTGTTGCTGGAACTCCTTCAAAAACCTCTACCTCATTTATTGTAATTTTTATTTTGCTGTTTGCAATTGAATAAGGCATTTTTGTAACATAAGCATAAAGGGCAGGCTCTCTTATTTCTGAAGCATCTTCAACAATAAACGTGTGCTCAACTCTCTGCTCTTCATTTCTCTCTGTTAAAAAAGCTCTTAAATCAACAATTGAAAAGGAATTTTCTTTGAAAATGTTCAGAGGATATGTTGCTCGAATAACTATTTCATTGTCTCCTTTCTTAAGGGCGTTTTTAGGAACATAAACATTAACTTTCTCACCTTCATCAGGAGATGCTGTGTATATGCTTTGGCCATTTAAGAGTATGTTTATTTTGCCATTACCCTCTTTTGAAATAACATAAAAAGTAAAGTACATTCCTTGGAAAGAGTCATCCACATTCAAGTAAAACTTGGCAGAATTGTCTTCAATAAAGGAATTGCTTATTTCAAAGCTTCCTGAAATCTGCTCCTCTTTTCGATGCGCAGCATAGTCAAGCTCTGCATCGTGAAGGTAAATGCTTTCAGTTCCCTCTTCAAGGTCTGTCTCATTTATAACAACATCTGCTGCCTCAAAAAGAACAACATTGCCGTAATCATTTGCATTTGAATAAGACTCATTTAGCAAAGCCCTTCGATAATCTGTCGGCGAAAAAACTGTTATTATAATCACAGTGACAATTAAGAGAATTGTAAAAAGAATAATAGCATTAGCATTAGCTTTCTTATTCAATAGCATACATATATTTATTATTTAATTGTTTATATACATTTTGGAACATAGCACGGAAGCAAAAAAAGGGTTGTTAAATCTCTCGCAATTCAAGTTTTCTTTTTAAGTGGATTTAAAATGGTTTTCTTTTGCGTAGAAGCGAACCCTTTGTATAAATTCGCGCCTATCAGCTTTCTTTTTCTAAAAGAAAGGTACTTTTAAAAATAAAAAATTCCTCAAATAAACCATGAAACTGCTTTCCTTAAACAAAAAAACAGGCGTTGCTCATGTCAAAATCGACTCTCCAGAAGACTTGTGGTACTTACAAAAAGTCCTCGAGCCAGGAGATATTGTAAAGGGAAAAAGCTCCTACAAGCAAAAGCTCAGCTCTGAAAATGAAAGGCAGAAATCAACAAGAAAAACAATAACTGCAAAAATAAAAATAGAAAAAATATCTTTTGACAATTTCAATCTCCGGCTTCATGGAAAAATTCTTGAAACAACTCTTGAGCAAGTTTCATCAGATGAATTCCACTCAATTGAGGTTTCACAAGGCTCAGACCTATGGATTCAAAAGCAGTGGAAAAAATACCAAAAAGAAATTTTAAAAGATGCAGAAAGAAACACAAACATTCCGCGCGCAATTGTCTGTTCATTAGATGACTCTGAAGCAAATCTTGGAAAAGTAACTTCTTCAGGAATAAAGCCTGTTTCAAACATCAAACTCGAACTAAGCAAAAAAAGGTATTCTGAAAAAAAGAAAGACCCATTAAAAAACCTTGCCAAAGAAATAATAAAGGAAATTTCTGAAAAAAAGATTGAAATAATTCTCCTTGCAAGCCCGCTTTTCTGGAAAGACGAGCTGAAAAAGCAAATTCTTGAAATAAAGCCAGACCTTAACAAAAAAGTCATAACAGAAACAACTTCAACTGGCTCTGAAAAAGCATTTCGCGAATTAATTTTAAAGCAGGGTTTCAGCAAGATTGTAAAAGAGTCTCATTACATAAAAGAAGAACGGGAAATTGAAAACCTTCTTTCTGAAATATCAAAAAATTCTGGAAAAGCTGAATATGGATTTGATGAAGTTGAAAAAGTAGTAAGCTCAGGAGCAGTGAAAACTCTTCTTATCTCAGAGCATCTTATTAAATCGCAGTTCAAGAAAATATCTAAAATAATATCTCGCGCTGAAGAATCTGGAGCAGAAGTTCTTATCCTCAACCCGAAAAAAGACGCTGGCAAAAAGCTTGAAGGGCTTGGAGGAATTGCTGCAATTCTGCGCTACAAAATTTAACAAAAAAGATTTTAAATAAGCACAGCTTAATCTTTACATGAAAAATCTTCTCTGCTTTGACTTAGATGGCACCTTAGTAGACTCTACAAAAGCACTTGTTCTAACATTTAATGAAGTTTTCAGGAAAAACAACCTTTCCTTAGTTTCAGCAGATGAAATAAGCGAAGCTCTCGGAGAAACAACAGAAAACATAATAAAAGAATTTTTTCCAAATATCACAACCCGAAAAATGGAAAGCTGCCTCGCTGATTTTCAGGAAATAATAAAAAAGCATTATGAAAAAATAAAAGCAAAACCTCATACAGAAAGCACATTAAGAAAATTAAGGAAAAAAGGATACTCTCTTGCTGTTGTTTCAAATGAATTTCGCAAAAACATAATTGAAATTCTTGAAAAGTCAGGAATTGGTTTTGAGCATTTTGACGCAATCATTGGATCTGAAAACAATATTAAAGGAAAATCTGATGAAGCGTTTAAAGCTGAAAAAATATCAAAAAACAAAGCTAAGTATTTAATTGGAGATTCAATCTATGATATTCGCGCAGGCAAAAAAGCAGGAGTGAAAACAATAGCAATTGTTTCTGGAGCAGATGCTATAAAAAAAATCTGGAGTGAAAAGCCATCAATAATAATAAACAAAATTTCAGAACTAGATTCTATATTATAAAATGGAAAAAGGAACAATAACAAAAATAGCTATCTTGGCAATAGCAGCTTCATTAATTATTCTCATAGTAAAGCCTTTTATTTTGGTCCTTTTGTTGGCAGCAATTGTTGCTTATGCTTTTTATCCTCTTCACAAGCTTTTAAAGAAAAAAATCAACAACCTTCCGTCTTCCTTAATAATAACTTCTTCAGTTATTTTTGTTTTGGCACTTGCAATTCAAACTGGAACAAATCTTGCCTTAAGGGAAATTGGCTCAGCATACAAGTTAATAACCAGCATAAACATAACAAGCTCGTATTTGGAAACTCTTATGCGGAAAATTCTTGAAAACCTGACAAGCTGGTTTTCGCACCAAATAATAGCATTTCCTGAACTTGTTATAGGAATAATAATTTTCTTTATAGCAATGTTCTACTTTCTTTATGATGGCGAAAGGTTCTATAAAAGCATTGATAAGCTTATACCTCTAAAAAATAAAGACAAAAAAGATATTAATTTAAAAATTAAAAAAAGCATTAACTCATTTATTTATGTTCAGCTAGTAATTGGAATTTTGCAGGGAATTATAGCTGCAATTGCATTTTATATGTTTGGGTTAAAATACATTCTTTTTGCAGCCATTGCTGCTGCAATCCTTTCAATACTTCCGATGATGGGCTCATTTATTCTCTATACTGGTGTCGCTCTTTTCTTTATATTAACAAACCAAATTTGGCTTGGCATTGGAATTTTAGTGTATGGAATTGGAATATCTGGAACTCTTGACTTAATAATAAAGCCGATTTTATTTGGAAAAAGAACAAGAATTCACCCTTTAATTACTTTCATAGGAATTTTCGGAGGATTAAAAGCATTGGGTCTGCCAGGAGTAATTCTTGGTCCAGTTAT
Source organism: Candidatus Pacearchaeota archaeon (assembly GCA_017608025.1). Lineage (GTDB taxonomy): Archaea > Nanobdellota > Nanobdellia > UBA10117 > JABICX01 > JAFCGM01. Next base: position 81,025 of record JAFCGM010000001.1, on the reverse strand, counting down.
TCTCTCAATCTCCTTCACCTTGATAAGAGAATTTATGAAGCATTATAAAAATGAAACAGTTTAATCTCAAAATAAGGTCTGTATTAATTATCATATGCATATTGATAATCGCAGTTTTTTCTGCTCTCTTTATATATGTTCTAAAACTTTCAATTGGAACAAGGCTTTGGTTTTTCTCTCTAATAATGCTCTTGCCAATTCTTGTTGCTTTATTCACGATTTTTGTTGCTCAGAAGTATCTGTAATTGTAGAAATAGTTATTTCTGTTGATGGGCAGTCGCTGTATTTTTTTGAAACATTCATAGAGAAAATCTGACTATCATCATTCCAGAAAATTCCGTTCAATGCATCTTTCACTAGCTTAACTAAGTTATCCAAATCCGGTCTTTTAATATGCGGTTTCTGTTCTTTGCAAAGTAATTCTGCTTTTCGTTTTGAAGTTGATTTTGGAATTGGCATAAAAAAAGTAATGTCCAAATGAATTGGTTCTGAAATTGGAGTTGAAGGCTTGTATTTGTTAACATTTGAAAGCAATTTCTTTTCTGCTGCCAAAGTCTTAGCTGGAGTGTAAGTGCCTACAAATTTGCCATATCTTCTAAAACGGGGCCTGCCTTTTGCCACAGGAATGCCTTCAACTTTTAAAGAAATTTTCATGCATTAATCTAACAATTAAAAATAATAAATTTATTGATTAAGAAAGAAAAAATTCAATCTTATCCATATCATGCAATTCATAATCCAATCCAACTTGCTGCCCAGGAAAATCTGCTGAAGCTCCCCAGATTCTGGCAAAACGAAACTTCTTAACAAAATCCTTATGGATATGTCTCGCAGCATCCTCAACTGTGCTTCCCTTATCCAAAATTAAAGGTTTGTTGTCCTTTTTCTTTCCCTTTACAACAGTTATCACTCTTATCAAACCTTGCTTTTCCCATATTCTTTTAAGCAAATTTGAATCATCAAAATTCTCCCTCATAACTTTAAGGTAAGGTATCTTTGTTTCAAAGCCTGCAACTTTTCTGCTACCTTCTTTTTCAAGAATGATTCCTTCTGCACTAAGCTCTTTTTTTATTTTGCCAAACTCGTCTGATTTGTTGCAAACAACTAAAATAAAATCAGCATTTCGTATAAGGGAAAAAATTTTCTTGTAATCCTTGCTTTCAGAAGCTCCTTCATAAAGCGCAGGAACTTCAACACCCTGAAGCTTTATGTTTCCGTATGAAATCATCCTCACAACAGGCTTTTTTGTTGAAAAGGCATAAGGTTTTATTTCAACTTCTGTCTTTGAAAGCTTTTTAAGAAGAGTTGATTTTCCTGCATTTGGAAATCCAATAATAGCAATTTGCGAAGCTCCGTTTTTCTTAACTGTGAATTCAGATTTCTTGCCTGACTTTTGCTTCTTTTCTGTCTCAGCCAGGTCTTTTAGTTTTGCAAGCCTTAACTTCAAATTAGCCATAAGCTTTTCCGCCCCTTTGTGCTTTGGAGCCTTGGCAATCATCTCCCTTAATGCTTTTATTTTCTCTGCAGTGCTTCCCGCTTCCAAATATTTCTGCTCTGCTTGAAGATACTCGTAACTTGCATTAATCGGCATTTTACAATAAAAATCCAAAACAAGATATATATAATTTATGTCAGATAATTTTATAAGCAATAACCGCCACTTATTTTTATGATAACTGCATACTTGCTTCTTATTATAGAATCAGGAAAAGATGAAATAGCTATGAACAAACTTCTTGAAACAGATGAAGTCAAAGAAGCCCATATTGTCTATGGCCAGTATGACTTGATTGCAAAACTCAGAGTCAAAAACATTCAAAAACTGGAAGATTTCATTTTAAAGCAAGTTCGCAGAATAAAAGAAATCAAAGAAACTTCCACTTTAATTGCAACAAAAGAATAAATCAATTTCTTGTTTTAACAAGCGACGTTTCATAACCAACATTTGTCGCTAGAAGCAAAAACTTAGTTTGCGCCTAAGCTATGCTTAGCGTGGATCTCTTCGCTTTAAGGATTGCAACAAAAGAATAATTCTAAACCCCAAAAACTATTTATTGAGGACTTGCTTATTCTTTTTATTGCAGAGGCAAACCAGGTGGACTTGCTAATAGATAAGCAAGTTGTGGTGAAAGAGCAACTGTGGGTTTAACAAGCGCTTCTAACAAGGATATAGGCCATAGCGAACCTTGTTGATGCGCCCTTCTTAACCTGCAACTCTTTTGCTTCGCCAGGACTCTTACATTGCTTGTTTGTCTAGAAGGGCAGGCAATTCAGAGGACTGACTGCCTGGGCCTATTCTGCAGTACTTTTTTTTCTTTAGAAAAGAAAAAACTACTTTAAAAAGAAACAAAGTCTCTTGTGGAATTTTCTTTTTAAGAAAGTCCATTAGAAATAAAAAACTGAACAAATTCAGTCGCGAATTACAACAAAAGTTCGCTTTTAGGCCAAAAAGATGATTTTTCTGCTCGCGCTTTTTTTAAAGGGGCTCTGTATGTCTCTTCAGAAAAAGGACCGCAACATAGATTTTTTCGTAAAAAAACTCTTCAGAATCAAGGTTACGTATATCATACCCTAACTTATTTGCTTCCTTAATAAGCTTCTCAGGATTTGCAAGAGTTGAATAAACAAGCAGAATCTTTCCATCTTCTTCCAAATGGGCTTTTGCCTGCCTTAAGAATTTCAGAGTTATCTCAATCCCTTCCTTGCCTCCAGACCACTTCTCTGAATTAAAATCCTCTTTTTCATCATCTGGCAAATAAGGAGGATTAAATATAATCAAGTCATATTTCTCCTTGACATTTGAAAACAAATCTGAGACAAAAGCATTTATCTTAAGTTTTTTCTTCTTCAGTTTTTGTACAGCTTTTTCGTTTATGTCAGCAGCGTCAATCTCTGCTTTCCTGTTTGCTTTCCTTGCAGTTTCTGCCTGTATTCCAGAACCAGTTCCCATGTCAAGGATTTTTTCTGCGTTTTTTGCATATTCTCTAACATGCTTTGCCAAAAGTAAAGAATCTTCTGCTGCTTCGTAAACCCTTAATTTCATCATTAAAAAATAATTACATATATACTTAAAAAGCATTACTCTTTATATTATATAATGAATCAAACTATTGTTCAAATTCTTAAAAATATTGTTCTAATATTTATAATGTCTCTATCAATTATTTTGTCGCATTTTCTGACAAGTGTTGTTCGCTCAGAAATGAAATCATTAAAAAAAATATCTGTAAAGATATTTGAATTTAGGAGTGCATTCACTTTTGTGTTTGCAGTAGTCACAGTACTTATTATCAACAAAGCAAACAACAGTTTTTTGCTTGCGCTTTTTGTCTTCATGTTCTTCACTTATTCAACAATATACACAACTTTTGAAAAAAAAGAAGAATGGAAAGACAGCATGAAGCAAATATTTCTCTACATCACAATATCAATCATATTTTGCATTAGCTTTTGTCTGTCTTCTTTATTGTTTTAATTAATTATTTATTTCTAAAATAGTCCTTAAATCTCTAATTAACTTAATCTTGGTAAACATTTTTTTGCTTCTCGATCTCATATTCTTGAAGCTTTCTAAACGCCTCATTTTCCTTATCTTTCTTGAGTTGGAAGTAAAAAACAGTTGCAAATATCAAAACAGCAAGTAAGAACATTATCAATCGATAGGCTATCTCGTTTCCAGCAATAAAGTAAAATACTCTCATAACTCCTTTTGGAACATGTCCTCTGACTTCAAACAAATCACTTGCAATTGCCCGCTTTCCTCCTTCATATATCAAAGACATTACAAGAATATATTTTCCAGAATTCATATTGCTTGGAATTAAAATCTCCTTTTCAATAGCAAGCTCATCATGAACTGCAAAAGTTTCGCTTTTTGCTTCTATAACTTCTTCTCTTAAGTTCATAATCTCATAATGAAAAGTTACATCTTGCGAGCCTGGTCCAAAATTAATCAAATAAATCTTAGTGTAAAGCTTTCCTCCTGCTTCAACAACATGCTTGTCATTTTCAATATCAAACTTTATGTCAAAAAGCCCGCTTGTAAGTGAAATTGAAACTACAAAATATATTTTCTGCTTATTGCCGTCCTCATCTTTAATAATAAGTTTTGAAACATAGTTTCCAGGCTTCTTTCTTGCTGGAGCATGAATATCAACAGTCAGGTAAAACACTGCATTAGGGTCAATAACAGCCTGCTCTCTTGAAAAGGAAATAATTCCCTCTTCATCTTCCTCTGAAATGTAAATTTTCTTCTGCTCATCAGCATTGTTTTTGATCTGAACCACTCTTGATGTTAAATCTCCCTGCAACAAAGTAAGGGCTATAAGCGTATCTTTAAGTTCAATATTCTCATCATCTAAAGAAATTATGGTTCCGCTACCACCTCCAAAGCTTGTGGTTCCGCCGCCATCTCCTGTGTCGTCACTGTCATCTTCAACAATAGCAGACACTGTAAAGTATTTTGTTGTGCTTGAATTTTGCAATGAAGACATATCTTCTGCAACAACTTTCCATAAAATAACACCAAGATTGTCTGCATAAACATAGAAAACAAAATTGCCGTTGTCAAAATCTATAATGTCAGAAGACACGCTTTGGGCGCCAAATCTTTCTGTGTAATTAAGAGAATACTGTTTTAAAAGACGCCACTCTTCTTCTGTTGAATTTTTAACATACAAGTAAACCTTATTTATTTGAACATTCTCTGAAAAGCTTGCATTAAGCTCAACAGTATCATTAAAAAAAGGGGTAGAAGTGTTCTGGCTTGAATTCAAAAATTGCGGTGGTATCGAGTCAACTACAAAAATTCCTGTATTTGAAATCTCTCCTATAATTGAACCAATTCCGTCTGCAATCCATGGATAGCATGAAATAACAAGAATCAAAGCGACAATTGCAATAACTGCAGACTTTCTCATATGGATTAATACTCGCTACTCTCTTTTAATATTTACTATAAAAAATAAAAATAAAAAGGATTTACCTTCTAAGCTTTTTCCAAATTTCTGTTTTGTAAACAACAAGTGCCAAAGCAAGAATCGCAACCACTATTATGGCTCCAAGCCACATTGTTGTTGATGCCTCTTTCTCTTCTTGGACAACTTTACCAGTCTGTTCAACAACATTAGCTGTTATTGCAAGACCGCCAATTGCTGTATTGACATCAGAGCCTTCTTCAGAATTTAAAGCATGGCAGTTGACATTAAGCTGTCCTGAATATTCTCCAAAAGCAACATCTTCTTGTGCAGTGATTTTTCCAGTAACTTCTTTTATTTCACCTGCGCTTACTTCAATCTGGTCATCCAGAAAAACCTCAAGTCCTTGCATCCCGCTTATACTTGGCTTGCAAACAACATCTTCTGTTGAAGTAACTGCTTGAATTTCAAATGAAAATTCCTCGCTGCTTCCTGGTGTAATCTCAATGTTATATGGTACTGGCCTTGTAACTCCGAGTGCTGAAACAGCTCCCAAACTAAAAAGAACTGCAAAAACAATTCCCAAAGCCAAAGTTGTTTTTTTCAGATTTTTCATAATATTAACTCCTTAATGATACTCGCTTGTAACATCTATTGTGTTTGTGTAGGTGTCTTCGCCAAGTCCTGCTGGAACTATCAAATGATAATATATATTGAATGTTGCGTTTTCATTTGAGCATCCTGTAGAAGTACAGGTAAGTAATCCGCTCGCAGGGCTGAATGTTGTATCTCCTATATAATCAATGCTTGCCTCAGGAATATTGCCTGCGTCACCAGAAGCAGAAGTGTCGTCATCTATCATAAAGTTGCTTCCAAAAACACTTACATTAACACCATTTGTTGAGCCTGTAAAGTTTGTTGCACTCCAGTTAAGGTCAAGTATAATATTTCCTGTGTTCTTGACTTGGTTGTTGTCTCCAAGTCCGGCATTCTCCTGTCCGACTGTAAGGGCGCCAAAGCTTACTGTTCCGCCAGTTGCATAAGTGAACGCTGGCAACTCTCCGTAAGTCCAAAGGTTTTTATCTGCAGCAGTATCTGTGCCATCTGTTAAAGTGACATTAACAGTCCATGTTCCGTTTGAATCATAGAACTGAAGTGATGGGCTTGATTCTCCACTCATGTTGCAGTAGATATTCCCACTGCCCCAGGCTCCGTCTGTATCATTAAAAGTAAGGTTAACTTGGTGGTCAAAGCTTCCTGCATTGCATGCAACATCTCCCTCGCAAATATATGCTGTTGCATTTCCATATATAAATGTGTTGCAGTTTCCGTTTGAGTCTGTAATTTTTATCTTAACATTAACAGATTTTGTCGACTCTTCTACTGGGTTGATTGTAACATCTCCAGCTGTGTCTGAAGTAAGCTGCTCGTTAAGGAAAATTTGGTCAATTGTTGGAGCTGAATTTCCAACATCAAATGTTCCTGTCCTGCTTACAAATCCAGTAATCTGGGATTGGAAAATAACCAGAAGCGAAAAAACCGCAATCACCGTTATGACAATTGCGATACTTTTTGATTTCATTATCTTATTAATATATTTCTATTAATATAAAAAGATTTTGCTGTTAGTTTATGTTAAAAATTCTATTGTATTTTCATATATCTGTTCAATGAAACCAATTGGGAAGCTTGCCCTAAAATAAATGCTGTTTTCAGAAGCAGGAGCCATGTCAGTCAAGACTTTTGTACTTGTGTGTGTCAGTTCTGTGTAAGTGCCCAGCTCTGTTGTGTCATAGCTAGCGTTTTCAACATTAATTATATATTGGCTCTGGCTTGCTCCGACAAAGTTGCTTCCATTTATGCTTACATTTGCCAGAACATTTCCAATGTTCTTCACAGTCAATGGATAAGCATTTGTTGAGTTTGTTGTCTCTTCAGGAACTGCTGAAAAAGCAATAGTCATTACGCTAATATTTATTGACTTCAATTCATTGTAAGTAAATAGCTCTGATGTCTTGTTTTCATATGCATTTGTCATATTTATGTCAACTGAAACATTCCATGTTCCTGGATTTCTCCAGTATTCCATATCCCATTCTGCAAAGCAGTCGCAGTAAACTCCTGCGCAGTTGTCTATTGTTCCAAAGTATTCAAAAGTAGGGTCTTCATAGCTATCTGTTGAATTAAATATTTTTACTGTGCATAAGTCAATTTCTGTAGAGTTCTTAAATGTCACAGTTACATTAACAGTTTTATTGTTATTTTCAACTGGATTTACAATAATATTTGGATCTGCGTCATCAGGAGCAATTGTTATGTTTTCCATATTCAGATAAGCAGATGTAAGGACCGTGAACTGCTGCAAAGCTCCAATAAAGGTGTTTCCAGCAGTGTCGTTTGCATAGTATCTCCAGCCTACAACCTCGCCTCCTTCAAGCTGGTCAGAAGATACATTATAATAATATGCAAATAAAACATTTGTAATTCCGCTTGTGTAGTTCTGCCAGTTTCCTGACCAGTTTCCTCCTATCCAAACCTGGTCAAGATTTCCCTCAGTATCTGAAATCTGGGCACTAAGCTCTGCTTCTTCGTTATCAAGAGGTAATAAAGGTGTTGTTAACTCTCCACTAATGTCTGGAGCAGCTGCATCACATTCTAAGCTCACTCCTGAAACTGTTGTTGAATTCTCATTATTTACTTTGTTTTCTGCCCAGACATATGTCCAGTCAACATTCAAGTCTGAGCTTGAGCAAGAGTAGTCATAATACCATTCATCTGTTGAACCTAACTGTGTAAATGTAGCTGTCTGGCCATTTATTGTTCCGTTTACTGTTTGTATTTCCTTCCATCCAGTCACGCTTAAATTAAATCTGGCATTTTCCCCATTTGCAAGCAGAGTATCATTCACATAATAGTCAAAGAATTGTGGGTAGTCTGCATTTGCCTTGATTGGAACTGCTGTTGAAAAAATGTCTGTTGTTGAGTTTGAAAGCTTACATCTCAATTCAATATTTGTTGAATTGTCATTAGCAAGAGTGTCTAATCTGTATGAAGTTCCATCCAAAACATTGCCTATTGGATTGCTTTCTGTTGTTGTCAAATTTCCTGTTGTTGAAATGTCTGTCCAACTAAGAACTCCGACAATCTGATATTGGTATGTTAAACTTATTCCTGTCTCTGCTCCTGATGTATCAGGAGTGCAGTTGAAGTCAAAATGCTCTCCAGTAAAGAACTCTGCATTGTCAAAAGGCCAGTTTACAACAACATTCTGAATGCTATAATCATAACCAACACTAACATTCAAACCAATAAGGCTTTTGCCCAACTTATTTCCAGCAGTGTCAGAAGCAAAAACATAAGTGAAGTTCCATATTCCTTCTGCTGTCGCCTGTATCTGGGCTCCGTAAACATCTCCTCCAGAACCGCAGGAACTTCCGTCATTTGTCATGCTTATATTTATATAATTTGTTGTGTTCCAAATCTGCGCTTCAACACTTCCTGCAACTAAATTTCCTTCTGCGTCAGTAACTGTTGATGCTATGCAGAAATAGTCATTAGGCTCAATGCTTGACTCATTCATCTGCTCATTGTTACTTTCTGGCGCATTTGCATCGCATTCTGTTGTAATTCCTGCAACAGATGTCTCGTTCCAGGAATTAATTGAATCATTTGCAGCAACATAAGTGAATCCAACATCTGAGTCTGAGCCAGAGCAGGTGTACTCATAATACCATTCTGTTCCCGAACCAAAGACTAAGTTGACATTATTTCCATTTATTGTTGCATTTGCATAGCTCACTCCATTAGTGCTTATAATTGAAACATTGAATTTTGCAATTTCCCCATTTGCAAGCAGAGTATCATTCACATAATAATCAGAGAACTGCGGATAATCTCTTACCTCTATGTTTATGTCAGTGAAATCAGAAACATTAATATTTCCATAAGAGTCATTTGCCCAAACTTTTCCATACTGCCATGTTCCCTCCTGTGTTACTTGTATTTGAGCAGCATACACATCTCCGCCAGCATTGCAAACTCCTGCTGAATTTGACAGAGATATATTATAATGGTCTGTTGTGTTCCAAATCTCTCCATAGACAGTGTCCACGCTTGCAGGTCCGTCGTCAGTTATTGTTGCATTTATGCAGAAATAGTTAGTTGGTTCTATATTTGTCTCATTTGCACTTGGGTCTGAAATGCTTGGCACAATTCCGTCACAAGAATATGATTGTGAAACACTTGTTGAATTCCAGTTGTTGTCTGTGTCATTTGCAGATATTGTTATCCATGAAACTGTTCCACTTGCAGCATCTGTGCATATGTGCTCGTAATACCACTCATCTCCGTTTGCAGTGAAGTCAACAACTTGTCCACCTACGCTTCCGTTTGCATAGCTCACTGATGTTGTAGGGTCAGTAATTGTAAGATTGAATTTCACTGTCTCGCTTGCCTTTGCCTGGCTCGCGTTTGTTCCGTATCCACTGAAAACAGGATAATCTGCTGGAGCAGAATAATCATAATCAATGTCGCACCACAGTGCGTCAACATAAATGCTGTATGGTTTAGTTGAAATTTGATTTACCACATACAGCTGCATTGTTGAAACTTCTAAAGCAGTTAATCCTTTTGTCTCCAAGTCAACAACATGCCGGGTCAAGTCTACTGTGCTTGGTGTTGTTAATTGAAGAGTATCAACAGCAGTTCCTCCTTGGGAATCATAAGCAATGAATTGTGCTGCATCTGTTTTATATGATGCGTCAGTGTAGTAAATTACTGTGCAGTTCACATCATTCAAAGTGTCTATTGAATTTGCCGTATCTTCAAGCTCAACAGTAATTGTCTCCCCCTTACTAAGCGTTACAAAAGCAGCATCATCAGATGAAATGTCTGAAATCTGCTGCGAATTAAGTGCTCCCGAAGCACTGTGAACTGAATTTGCATGAACAATTGGATATATTCTCTCAATGTATGTTTCCTGAACTGTAAAGAGTATTTCTCCTTCAGTTTCCTCTTCCTTCTGCGGCGGACTCAAATCTGTTTCATCAATTGTCGGCTCTGGAATTGGCTCTGGAATTGGCTCAACTGCTGTTTCATTGTCAACACTCGGCTCGTCAAGTACAAACAAACCTGTAATTTCGCTTCCCTTAAAGTCAAATGCTGGGCTAAACACAAAAAGTCCTATTATTGAGAATGCTATAACTGCGGCAATTGCTGTGCTTCTATTCATTATCTTGTATTTCATTTCGCAATTCCCTCCATAGCTTTCTCCGGACTAATCAGTGTGTAAATCCTCTTTCTCGAATCTTCCTCGCTCAAAGAAACCTTCAGCCAGCCGCTCTTTTTCAGATGGCTAAAAAGAACACTTGTCCGGTTTTTATTCTCATTTAAAAGTTTAGAAGCTTGCTCGTATGTGAATTTTCTTGTCTTAAACCTACTCCATAAAGTAGCATATTTCTGCATAGCCCATTTTGGAAGAGGTCGAATTGTCATGACAATTAATTTAAAATAAAATGTTTTTGTTTATAATATTAACTATTTATTAATTTAATTAACAAATAATTAATCTAAATCAAAGTAAAATTAGCACAAACATTGAAAATCTGCAATATTTCAGTAATTGGAAAAGCTTTTAAAACCGTGACTTATTTTGATGAAGTATGGTATCAATCTACGATGTTGACCCTCAAAAACTGATTGAGGAAGTATCAAATCAATTGAAGAAAGAAGACGCAATTATTCCTCCTGATTGGGCAAAGTTTGTAAAGACAGGAATCCACAAACAGAAAGTACCTGAAAATCCAAACTGGTGGTTTATTAGAAGCGCAGCTATTCTCAGAACAATCTACAAAGAAGGAGTTATTGGAACATCAAAGCTCCGCTCAAAATATGGTGGAAAGCAAAACAGGGGCAGAAAGCCTGAAAAGTTCAAAAAAGGTTCTGGAAATATAATTCGAAAAATTCTTCAGCAGCTTGAAAAAGCAGGCCTTGTGGAAAAAGAAGAGAAAAAACTTTCAAAGGGCAGAAAGATAACTTCTCGCGGCCAAAAGCTTCTTGACACTGCTGCTGTAAAAATATCAAAATCATCAAAGAATAAAAAGGAAAATAACCATGGCAAGTAGAAAAACATCAGGGAAAAAAACAAGATTAGTAAAAGCAAGGAAAAAGACAAAATGGGCGCCCTTTTGGGCTATTCCAAAAGTCTTTGGAATTGGCAGAAAAGTTCATCCTTCAAGAATCACAAAACAAAAACGAAACTGGAAGCGTTCTAGGATAAAGGACTAAAATGGCTCTCAAAGACAAAGAAACCCGGCAATACATCATTCCCCTTAGAAAGGAGTTTCTAAAAACTCCGAAATGGCGGAGAACTAAAAAAGCAGTTTCTGCTGTTCGTAATTTTCTCAAAAAGCACACAAAAGCTGATAAGATAAAAATAGGCAAATGGCTCAATCAGGAGCTTTGGCTTCATGGAATAAAAAATCCTCCAGCCAGAGTCAAGGTAAAGGTGGAGGCAAAAAAGGAAAAAGACAAGAAAGACGAAAAAAAGGAATTCTTAGTTGCTTATGCCGAGCTTTCAGAGCTTCCTGCAAAGGCAAAAAGACTAGAGGAAAAAGAAAAGAAAGTCAGAGAAGCTGTAAAGAAAATGCAAGAAAAGGAAAAAGGCATGCTTGAAAAGGCTAAAGGCGAAATAGAAAAAGCAAAAGAAGAAAAGAAAAAATCCAAAGACGCGCCAAAAGACAAACCAGGAAAAAAAGAAAAGCCAAAGAAAAAATCCACTAAAAAAGCTCCTGCAAAATATCCTGACAAAAAATAATACCCAATCTTTTTATTTTTCAAAATGCTATAATTCTTAATGGTCAGCATTTCATTTTCAAAAAAAGCAGCAAAACGCCTTCTTCGAGAAATTCAAAACTTCTATGGTTATGGAATTTTCACTGATGAAAATTATCAAAAAAATCAGGAAAAAATAAGAAAAAAGGTAAGGGAAAAAGTAAGAAGCATTCGCCACACTCTTGCAGATTTGAAATTAAACATGCCTGAGCCAAACATAACCATAACAACAGAAATAAATGAAAAAGTAAAATACTCTCAAAGAAATTTGAGAATAAACTTAATTGCTTTAATACCAATTGTATTGAACAACTCTAAATTCTCTGAAATTGATTTAGAAGGCGAAATAATAAAAGCAGTTCTTCTATCTCTTTCAAAGCAGGAAGTTCGCGAAGTCATTGAAACTCATCTTAAAAGGCATTATGAAAAATATGAAATTGAAAAATACATTGCAAGAAACTTCCCAGAATCAAGAATCAACTGAAAATTTATATACTTCAAGAAACACTCCTTATCATGACTCATTTGTGGCATGACATTCCAACAGGACCTTTGAAAAAACTAAATATAATCATTGAAATACCTGCTGGCTCAAAAGTGAAATACGAGCTTGACAAGAGAAAAGGCGTCATAAAAGTTGACAGAATTCTCCCTTCTTCTGTTGCATACCCTGGAAATTACGGCTTTGTTCCTCAAACTCTTTCAGATGACTCAGACCCTCTTGATGCAATGGTAATCTCTCAGGGAAGTTTTCCTCCAGGAGTTCTTATTGAGTGCAGGCCAATCGGAGTTATATATGCTCTTGATGGAGGAAAAAAAGACTATAAACTTCTTTGCGTTCCAATCACAGACCCTCACTACAAAAAAATAAAAGATGTAAAAGACCTTTCAAATGACAAAAAACTGGAAATTGAAGAGTTCTTCAAAATATACAAGCGCCTTGAGAAAAAGAAAATAATTGTTAAATCCACTCGGGGCAGAAAAAACGCAGAAATCATTATAAACCGCGCAATAAATAAATACAAAAATGCCACATTTAATAAAAACTAATTTCAACGGTGACCCTAATATTGGGATGTATGCTGTAGCAACAGACTCTTTTTGCTTAGTTGGAAAATCTGTTCCAGATTCTGAAGTCAAAAAGATAAAGCAAGTCCTTAATGTCCCGGTTTACAAACTAAGAATTTACGGAACATCTTTTCTGGGAATTTTTATTGCAGCAACTTCTAAGAAAATCCTTGTTCCAAAAATAATTTTTGATGAAGAGCTTGAAGAGTTCAAGAAAATCAAGGAAGCAAAAGTTGAAGTAATTAATACACGGCATACTGCATTGAAAAACAATATTCTATGCAATGATAATGTTGCGATTTTTAGCAATGAATTCTCACCAGAAGAAAAAAAGCATTTGTCAAGAAAACTCGGAATAAAAAATCCAATAACACTTGCATCAATCAATAAGGCAGTTCCCGGCTCTTCAGGAATTCTGACAAACTCTGGTGGAATAATAAGCCCTTCAACTCAGGAAAAAGACATAAAGAAAATTGAAAAGAAAACTAATTTTGAGCTCGGCCTTGGAACAGTAAATATGGGTTCCCCGTTTCTCGGCGCAGGAGTAATTGCAAACTCAAACGGCTTCTTGGTTGGAAGTTTAAGTTCAGGAATTGAAATCGGAAGAATTGATGAATCACTAGGATTTCTAAATTAGTTTTTTTAGCGAAGGTTTTTTCTTTCAAGAAAAAGTCCTAATATTAAACTTAGTAGAATTAAGGAAAGTCTTGCTTTCTGAAATAATTTGTTTTAGTAAAGCTTTAATACCTTTTAAATAGTTTATTCTTATAAAAGAGGTTTAAAATGGCAGAAAAAAAGAAAGAAGATAATAATCAAAAGCAAAGAGAGTCGCAATTAGAGTTGCAAATAATGCAGCAGCAAGCGAAAAACCTTAAAAGCCAGTATTCTCAAATTAATGGAAAAATCCAGCAGCTGGAATATATGAAAGATATAATCCTTAATTTCAAAGCAAAAGAAGGGGAAACATCTTTCTCAGAAATCGGGCTCGGAATTTTCGCAGAAACACAAACAAAAAAGAGAGACAAGTTTCTAATAAATATAGGAAAAAATCTTCTTGTAAAAAGAACGCAAAAAGAAATTGAAGAAATAATTTCTTCACAAATAAAAACACTTCAAAATATTAATGAGGAAATCCTTGCAGACATGCAGAAAATCGGAAAAAACATGCAGTCCATACAGCAGGATTTAATGCAGTAAAATGTTCAGTTCCCTGAAAAAAGCATTTTCAAAGTTCAAGGAAAAGACAACGCAGGTAGCAAAGAAATTCGAAGAGAAAAAACTTTCATCAATCTTTGAAGAGCTTGAAGAGGAATTAATTGTGAACAATATTTCCTATGAAATTGTTGAAAAAATAAAAAATGATTTAAAAAGGAAATTAAAAGGAAAGGAAATTAGTAAGGAAAAAATAAAGTCTGCATTAAAGGAAATTCTAAATGATGTTTTAAGTGTTGAGGAAATTGAAATTCTAAAGCTTCCTGAAGTGAAAAAGCCGGCAATAATCCTTTTTGTTGGAGTTAATGGTGTTGGAAAAACAACATCCATTGCAAAGCTGGCAAAGAAATTCCAAGAAAACGGAAATTCAGTTGTACTTGCTGCTTCAGACACCTTTCGTGCTGCAGCAATTGAGCAACTTGAAGAACATGCAAAAAAGCTCGGAATTAAATTAATAAAGCAAGATTACGGAGCAGACCCTACTGCTGTAGCATTTGATGCCAAGAAGCATGCTGAGTCAAAGGGAATTGATGTTGTGCTTATAGACACTGCAGGAAGGCAGCACGCTTCTGAAGATCTTATGAATGAACTAAGAAAACTGAACATGGTTGTAAGGCCTGACCTCAAAATACTAGTGGTTGATTCATTAACTGGAAATGATGCTTCTGAACAGGCAAAATACTTCAATCAAAAAATAGGAATTGACGGCATAATTGTCTCAAAAGCAGATGCAGACGAAAAAGGCGGAGCAATAATCTCAGCAGCGTATGAAACTAAAAAGCCAATTCTGTTTTTGGGAACCGGACAAAATTATTCTGACCTAAAATCCTTTGAAAAAAGCGAAATAATCTCTAAAATTCTGGACTGAAAAGCTTTTAAATGCTAATTTTAGACTAATTCTACTAACAAATGGTATTAGACAAGCTCGGAGATTCTCTTAGGAATGCTCTGAAAAAAATCACTAAAGAACATATTGATAAAAAAGCAGTAATATCTTTGTCAGCTGAAATCAAGAAAGCCCTGATCTCTGGAGATGTAAATGTAAAGCTAGCAAAGGAAATTGCTCAGAAAATCCGGGACAGAGCACTTAAAGAAAAGCCAGTAAAAACTCTCACTGCCCGAGAACACACCGTAAACATAGTTTATGAGGAACTGACAAATTACCTTGGAAAAGAACATTCTAGTCTTGAGCTTGACAAAAAGCCAGCAAAAATAATGCTTTGTGGACTTTTCGGAGCAGGAAAAACCACAACAGCAGGAAAACTAGCAAGATATCTGAAAAAGAAAGGTTTGAAAATTGCCTTAGTTCAAACAGACACCTGGCGTCCCGCTGCTTATGCCCAGCTTCAGAAACTTGCAAAGGCAGTGAAAGTAGACTTCTATGGAGATGAATCTGCTAAAAAGCCAGTTGAGATTCTGAAAAAAAGTGAAAAGCAATTCAAAAAATACGATGCAGTAATTATAGACACTGCAGGACGAGATGCCCTTAACGAAGAGCTTATCTCTGAAATAAATGACATAAACAAATTCCTGAATCCTGAAAACAGATTGCTTGTAATTTCTGGAGATATTGGCCAGTCAGCAGAAGCTCAAGCTAAAAAATTCCATGAAACTGTTAACATTAATGGAGTTATAATCACAAAGCTTGACGGAACTGCAAAAGGAGGAGGTGCATTGTCTGCGTGTTCTGCCACAAAAGCAAGAGTGAAATTCATCGGTGTCGGCGAGAAGCTTGACGCTTTCGAAGAGTTCAAGCCAAAGAACTTTGTTTCCCAGCTTCTTGGCATGGGCGACCTTGAAACCCTGTTAAAAAAAGCAGAGGAAGCAATTGACAAAAAATCTGCTGAAAAAATAGGAAAAAAAGTGCTAACTGGCAAAGGCTTTAACTTGAATGACCTCTATGAGCAAATATCATCTATGAAAAAAATGGGCTCTTTTTCTCAAATAATGAACTTAATTCCAGGATTAGCTGGAGCAAACATTCCAAAGGACGCGTTGAAAAGCCAGGAAAAGAATATAGACAAATGGAAGTTTTTAATGGACTCAATGACTCCAGAGGAAAAAGAAAACCCTGACATAATCAAAGCAAGCAGGATAAAAAGAATTGCTGCCGGCGCTGGCAGAAATGAAAACGATGTAAAAGAGCTTTTGAAGCAGTACAAGCAAATGAACAAAATGATGAAGATGATGTCTGGAAGAAGCGGCCAGATGAAAAAGCTCATGAAAATGATGGGCAAGGGTGGAATTCCAAAATTGCCTGGCATGTAAATAAACAAGCGAACAAAAAGTTTTATAAGATTTCTTCTTACTCTCTTTAAAATGAGAATGCAAGAAATTCTTGAAAATCAACCAAAAGTTACTAAAAAATGGTTTTTAGAAAACTGGGAAGAAGAAAAATTTATTATTCATTATCTCAATGCAATAGAAGATGGTTTTAAGTTTGTTAATGGACTTTTTTTAAAATTTCCATTTAATGAAAAATTACTTGATAACGTTGAAAGCACATATGCAGAAATTATATTTATGCGACATTCAGACCTTCATGTACACCCAGACATGTATGAAGCAATTTCAGTAATTGACGGCAATGGCCAATACATCAAAGTACCTGCACAACGCTCAGTTGATTATTTAGTAAAAGATTTACATTCTGGTGAACAATTTGGAGTTGAACCCGGAACTGTTCATGCATTTTTAACTGATTTAGATTCACCACTTAAAATAAAAGTTATTACAGATAAAATTTATACTGAAAAAGAAGAAATTACAAGAATGCCATTTTTTACTCTTGATAGAATATTAAAAGAAAATCCTGATCTTCTAAATATCTCTGCTACAATATAAAAACACCAATTAAATTATAACGCAAATGCCTAACTTTTCTGGAATAATATGTAATATATACAATTTAACATACAAATTTTTTTAAAATAAAATTACTCTCATTTAGTTACAATGAGTAATAAAGAAGACAAAAAAAAGAATAAAGCCATACAGTGCTGTGGTAAAGATTTAGAATTTAAAATTATTTCTATTAACCCAAATCGTCCAAGTTATCATCCACAAATCGCAGAGTGTCCAGAATGCAATGCTTATTTTGAAAAAAAAGATAAGAATGACTTTGCATACAAAAGCATAGATGATGGTGCATCTTTCTCATGTACAAAATGCGGTGGTAACATTCAAGGAGTAAGAGTTGCTCATCCGATTCATGATGGTTTATTCTTTAATTCAGGTTCTGGAGAATGTTATTATGAAATCGTTCCATATTGTCCTTCTTGCGAGAAAAAACCAAACTTTCACGGAGATCCTGTGATAGAAGAACCGACGATTTAAAGCTTACCTTTGAGTTCTTAATACTTGTAAAATTCTTTATCTGCATAGTTTTTTAAAATTTTGTGGCTTTAGAGAGTGGTTTGTTTTATATAAATAATTTTGCTTCACTTAAGAATATAACGCAAATGCCTAACCTTCAGGGTTAATGTAACAGCAACCCTTTAGAAAAGTGTTTGCATCCTCAAATGCTTTTTTCGAGCGAAGTAAGATTAACCTGTTTTTCTACTCGTGCTTTTTCTAAAAAGGTTCTTTAGCACCTTCATCAAGATAAACAAATCCAAACAGACCTTCATACTATCCTAAAGTTGCTGAACACCCAAAATGCAATGCTTATTTTAAGAAAAAAGAAGAAATGATTTTGCATACAAAAGCATAGATGATGGTAAATCTTACTCATGTACAAAATGTGGTAAAAAAATCCTAGGAGCAAGAGTGGCTCATCTAATTCATGACAGCCTGTTTCCTCTTTCTGGCTCTGGAAAATGTAATTATGAATATGTTCCTTATTGCCCTAACTGCGAAAATAAACCTAGTTTTCACAGAGCTCCTGTAAAAAAATACAGAATTTAAAGCATTTTAAAAGCAACAGCAGAATTAAACAAATAATAATATATACCTTCTTGAACAAACACTTATAAATTTAAATTTTGTTTTAAATTCATGTATGCTTTGTATGCTGGAACTATTGGCCTTGAAGATAAAATAATTAAAAACTATTTTTCTTTCTCAAAAAAATTTGACTTGATGACTCTTATTGAAAAAAATCTTGTAAAGTTTCTTGGAGAAACAAAATTAAAAAGCATTGAAGACTTTACAATTGACTGCGACAGAATTTACAAAAAACAGGAAGGTTACAAAGAATTCAACCTTGAAGCATCTTATTTTGTTGACGGAATTCATAAAATAAAAAAAATTCGTATGTCTATTGATTCTAGCGGAACTTTACTAAAAAAATATACTTTAAAAAAAATTGTGGAACTTAAAAACTAAACATAACAAAAATGATGTTCTTCATTGTTATTCTCTTCCATGCTTATTTTTCAAAAATCAAAATAAAAGCATTTCTAAAATAAAACAAAATGTTTAAAAAGCCCTACAAAAAATACAGAACATCATGACACAACGAACAGGTGGATTTCGAAAGAAAAGCAGGCACAAACTCAAGAAAAGCCCCCGAAATCGAGGAAAAGTAAATATAAATTTGGCTTTGCAGCAATTCAAAAGAGATGACAGAGTTCAAATAATTCAGGAGCCTGCAATCCATAAAGGAATGCCTATGCCAAAATACAAAAACAAAGTAGGAAAAGTTATAAAAAAACAAGGCAAAGCTTATGTAATTGAAGTAAAAGACTTTAACAAGAAAAAGCACATAATAGCAAATGCAATTCATTTGAGAAAAGCAAATTAGGATAAAAAATGGAGCTAAAAATAATAAACAAAAAACCTCTTCTTTTACAAGAAGTTGGGGAAAATATAGAAAAAAAAGACATACCATTGCAACAAAAAGTTTTTGATAGTATGAAGAAGTTCAGCAAATTTAATAAAGATAAAGCTCTTAAAATATTAGAAGAGCTAAACTCCTTAGAGATTCCAAGACTTGAAGATGAACAATTCATACAGATAATTAATCTCGCTCCTAAAACAGAATCTGAACTGAAATCAGTTTTTTCAGGTTCAAAAACAACAGTAAGTTCAGAGAACATTAAAAAAATACTGGAGACACTAAAAAAACATGAAAAATAGCTCTAAGGTGAAAAATGAAAGAAAGAGAAAAAGAAGAATATGCAATAGTATTGGATGTATTAAAGAACGGCTATTCAGACGACTCTCGACCGTTTCACCAAAAAGAGCCAATAATTCAAGCAATAGGTTGTAATCATTTCATACTTCTTGAATTAGTTCCAAACAAAGAAGCAAAAATATCACAGCATGACACGGTTTACATTGGCGACGGAATAAGGGAAAGAATTTCTTACATTAAAGGAACTCTTAGTATGGAAAAGCTAACTCAGTCCGCAAAAACAGAACTTCCTCATGTAATTGAGAATCTTATTGACCAAAATTCAAAAAAATTTGTTGACTTTTTCAACAATTCTGGCAGCATATCTCTTAGAGCTCACCAGCTCGAGCTTTTGCCTGGAATTGGAAAAAGACATGCTATGGAAATCCTTGAAGAACGGGAAATAGAGCCATTTAAATCTTTTGAAGATATAAAAGAGAGGGTAAGCTCAATTTCAGACCCAAAAAAGCTCATAATAAAAAGAATTATGGAAGAACTTGAGGGCAAAGACCGGTATAAGTTGTTTGTTAATAATTAAATTTTGCAAATATAAGTAACATCTTCAACATTTCTGAAAAAGTAGATTATTTTGAATTGCTGCTTGATTAAAGGCTCAAGTTTTTTCTGGAATTGATGAATAAAAGATATAATTGCACTGCCATTATTTTTCAGTACTCTTCTAATCTCTCTTAGTGCAGTTTCAGGTTTATCTGAATTCTGCAAAGTAGTGAATGACAAAACAAAATCAAACTCTCCGTCTTCAAAAGGAAGATCATGAATATCTCCAAATTTGACTTTTTCTCCTTTTGATTCAGCAATTCTAAGCATTTCTCTGGAGTTGTCAACGCCAATCATGTCAAAATACTTGAGATGTTCATGCAAAAGACCTGTTCCGCAGCCATGGTCCAGAATCTTTCCCTTAAGATGAACATATGGCAGGGCGTTCCTGTATTTCGCAAACTGCATTGACCTGTACCTCAAATCATAAAATTTTGCTGATTTGTCATATAAATTTTCCATTTTCCAGTGATCGTTTTTCTCAAAGCCCTTATTTTTTGATGAAACTTTTTCTAAAGTTTCCGCGAGCGCTTTTCCCAAAGCCATTTTTTTGATGAAACTTTTTCTAAAAGTGCTCTTTCCATTTTAACTTAAAGAAAAGCTCTTAAAACCTTAAAAACATTTATATTAAATAAATTTAAAAAAAGCTAATGGAAATTGTAATTGACACAAATATACTTATTTATGCAACTGAAAGAAGAATCGACCTTTTTGAAGCAATAAAAGAAAGGTTCGGCTCAGTTCCTGTCAAAATCCCAAATCTTGTTTTAAGAGAAGTAATGGATTTAAGCGAAAAAGCAAGAAAGGGCTCAGACAAAAGAGCTGCAAAACTAGCTCTTGAAATCTTAAAAACAAAAAAGTTCGACGTTGTTAAAATACAGGCAGAATACGCTGACGACGCAATAATTCAATATTCAAAAAACAAGGATGTAGTTGTCCTAACAATGGACTTGCGCCTTCAGGGCAGATTAGAAAGAGAAAACATAAAGTACACTTATCTAAACAACAAGAAAAAATTAAACTAATCACAAACTTTAAAAACAGTTTAGTTTTAGCTATTATTTATGTACTACAAGTCTGAAATCGAGGGAGTTGTAAGAGTAAATCCCCATCTTTTTGGAAAAAACCTCAAAAAATCAATCCTCAAACAGCTCAAGGAAACATACGAAGGAAAAATCAATGAAACACTTGGAGTAATTATTTTCATTGAGAAAATCATTGACATTAAGGAAGGAGTCCTTATTCCTGGAGACGGCGGAGCATACTATAAAACAAGGTTCATAGCAATGCACTATATTCCTGAAATAAATGAACTTGTCGAAGGGGAAATCCGTGACATTGCAAAGTTCGGAGCATTCATTGACTTCGGCCCTCTTGAAGGAATGGTTCATCTCTCCCAGACAATGGATGACTTTGTCTCTGTAAGCAAGCAGGGAACTCTGCAAGGGAAGTCCTCAAAAAAGAGCCTTAAACAGGGAGATAAAGTTCGTGCAAGAATAATCGCAGTTTCATTAAAAGACCCTGAAAATCCGAAAATAGGTCTTACAATGCGTCAGCCTGCTCTCGGAAAGCTTGAATGGCTTCAGGAAGAGGCTGAAAAGGAGAAAAAAGCTGCTAAGGCAGCAGGAGGAAGCAAATAGGGATTAACATTATCGAGCTTTGCTCGGTTTTTTTCTGCGAGCACTTTTTCTAAAAGGGCTCTGTGTGTCCCTTTAGCATAAAAATAATGGGATTAAAAGCATGCAAGAAATGCAAAAGGCTGGTAAAAGGAAGCAAATGCCCAGTCTGTAAAGACGCAAAATTAATAGAAGCATGGAAAGGAAAAGTTATTATAATCAATGCTGAAAAGTCTTTGATTGCAAAAAAGTTAAATATTAGCGAAGCAGGAGAATACGCTATAAGAATATAAAGGCTAAAAATGAAACTGGAAATAATCTCAAAAAAGAAAAATCCGATTTTTAATCGTGAGGAAATTGAATTCAAAGTTCTTGATAGCGATGCAACACCATCAAGAGCAGATGTACGAAAATTACTGTTATCCTCAACAAAAACAAAAAAAGAAAATCTTCTTGTTCTGAAGAAAATTAATTCTGCTTTCGGAGAAAGAGAATCAAAAGGTTATGCTTATATTTATGAAAATGAGAAATCTCTTGAAAAATTAGAGCCATTATTTATAAGAAAGCGGAATCAGGAAAAAGAAGAAAAGAGATCTAAGTCTGAAGAAAAACCTGCAGAATCTCAAGAGCAAAAAGCAGAGGAATCTGCTGAAGCTAAATCTAAGGAAAAAATAGAAGAAAAAGAGCCTCAGAAAGAAAGTAAAGAAGAACCAGGAGTAAAATCTCCAGAATCAAAAACTAAAAATGAAAAGGAGGAATCAAAGTGAGGATTCCTTTTGCGCTATCAGGCATCAAACCAATATCTGCCTAATGAAAGCGCCAGAAGGAACTTAGTTCCGCCTTGGGCTTTAGCCCTAGCCGATTTTGCGGCTGAGTGGGTCCCTTCAGTAAAAGGACAATGGCTAAAAAACGTAATGTAAAGAAAAAAGGTAAGAAAGAACATAAAGCTAGCAAGACTTCTAAAAAATCATTATTTTATAAAATTGAAGGTAATTCTGTCTCAAGGGAAAAAAGGTCATGCCCAAAATGCGGTCATGGTGTTTTTATGGCTGAACACAAGGACAGGTACCATTGCGGAAAATGCGGATTTTCAGAATTCAAGAAAGAGCCCTCAAAAGCAAAGGAAAATAAAGAATCTGAAAAGCAAGAATAATGATTAAGGACATAAACTCTCCAAAAACAATTAAGGATTTGGTTTCTCAATTTTCAGAAGCTGGTGGCTTCTCTTCAACAGAAGTTGCAACTGGAAGTAAAATCTGGAAAAAAATGCAGTCAGAAAAAGACTGCAAAATAATTCTTTCTGTTACTGGAAACTTAATTGCTGTTGGCACTCGCGGATTAATCAAGGACTTAGTTAGGAAAAATCAAGTTGATGCAATTATTTCAACTCCTGCTTTTGTAGCACATGATTTGATTCGGCTTTACAAAGACTACAAAAAAGGCTCATGGTTTGTAAACGACAAGGAGCTTCACAAAAAGCATTTATTCCGCCTTGGAAACATTTACCTTGATGAAGATTCATATGGTCCAGTTATGGAAGATAAAATCCAGCCAATGTTAAAAAAGTTTTTTTCTGAAAAAAAAGAATGGTCAACTCATGAGCTTGTATGGGAAATTGGAAAAGAGCTCTCAAAATCAAATAAAAAAGCAGAATCAATTCTTTATTGGTGCTGGAAAAATCAAATTCCTATATTCTTGCCCGGACCGCTTGATGGCGCTCTTGGATCTCAATTATGGTCTTTTTGGAACAGAAACAAGGAATTCAAACTAAACCTTTTTGAAGATGAGCAAAAAATATACAATTTTGTAATGGACTCAAAAAAGCTCGGAGCATTAATGCTTGGCGGAGGAATATCAAAGCACCATGTAATCTGGTGGGCGCAGTTCAGAAACGGACTTGATTATGCTGTTTACATAACTTCTGCCCCAGAATGGGACGGCTCTCTGTCTGGAGCAAGAATAAGGGAAGCAATTTCTTGGGGAAAAGTCAAGGAAAACGCAAAATTCGTCACAATCCCTGGAGATGCAACTGTAATTCTTCCTTTAGTTGTTTATTCCTAATCGTTTTCCGCCAGCGCTTTTTCTAAAAGGGCTGTGCAACTGTAATTCTTCCTTTAGTTGTTTATTCCTAATCGTTTTCCGCCAGGATTCTAAAGAATAATTTCATAAGAATTATTAAGGATAATAAATATTAAGTTTTATGAATAATATAATTGATATTAGTGAAATAATAAACAAGCTTAAAATTTACTGCAAGAGATATGAAAAACTAAAAAAATGGCTATTAAGAAAAGGAATTAAAAAAATTTTCAAGGACATAAAAGAACTTTATGAGAGTTATGAACTGCAATATGATTCTAAAATAAAAAATAAATTTTCAAATGAAATTATAAACTATATTGAAAATTCATACAAAGAATTTAAACTTTTTATAAAAGAGTCAGAGTCTTCTCCTGAAAAAATAACTATAAAACAATATAGTAACGAATACCATAATTTAATAAAAAAAGCAAAGGAAATAATATCTTTTTCTGATGTTGCAAAAACATATCTTGAAAAAACAGTTTTAAATCATGTAACATCTCAATTCAAAAATAGCAAAGATTTTAAAGAATTTTCAGATTCATTAAAAAAATTATCAGAATATGAAGCAGCATTAATTCAAGAAAAAATGGCTGACTTAAAACTAACAAAACATTACAGAAAAATGGAAAAACCAGACATAACAAACAAAAGCAAAATTGAAAAATTGCGGCATCAAATTGAAAAAGATGAAGCTCTAGAAAAAGAACTGTATAATTATTTTAGGAGAAATGCTTCAATGATTTGGCATATTGTAAAAGATCACATAAAAGAAAAAAAGGAAAAAGATCACTTAGTAGTATTTAAAAGTGCTAAAGCAACATTTCAACGTTTGCGTGTTGTAAAAAGCAAAGAGCTACTTATGATTAAAAAGAGACTTGCAGAAAAAAGAAAAGAAGCTCTTGAAAAACTAAGCAAAAAAAAGATTAGTTCCAAAGAAATTGAAGAAGTAAATAAAATAATGAAAGAAATACAAAATATCCAGGAAGAATACAAAAACACTTGCATAAAAGAAATAAGTGAAACAAAAAGAATTCTAATAGAACATCTTAAAGACCATGATTTTGAAGTAACTGATGAAGTAGTTGAATGGCTTGAAAGATTGTTTAAAAAAGGAAAATCTAAAATAAATGAAACAGCAAAAAATGATATGCATAGGAATTGAATCTACTGCCCATACTTTTGGAGTTGGAATTGTTGATAATAGTGGAAAAATACTTGCTAATGAAAAGTCAGTATTTACAACAGAAAACGCAGGAATCCACCCTAGAAAAGCAGCAGAGCATCACAAGCTGATTTACGACAAAATCATTGAAAAAGCAATGAAATCCGCTAAAATTGAATTCAAAGATATTGACTTGGTTGCTTTTTCTCAAGGGCCTGGGCTTGGAGCGTGTCTTAGAATAGGGGCAAATGCTGCCCGCTCTCTGTCAATTTTCCTAAAAAAGCCATTGATTGGAGTAAACCACTGCATAGCTCACATTGAAATCGGAAAGCTTTATTCTGGTTTCAAAGACCCCATAACTCTTTATGTGTCAGGAGCAAACACCCAAATACTGGCTCTTGCATCTGGTAAATATCGCGTTTTCGGCGAAACTCTTGATATTGGGGTTGGAAACTTCCTTGATTCCTTTGGCCGCACCCTCGGAATTGGATTTCCAGCTGGACCAGAAATTGAAAAATTAGCAAAAAAAGGAAAAAATTACATCAAGCTTCCTTACACAATAAAAGGAATGGATTTTGCTTTCTCTGGATTGCAAACAAAGCTGAATAATATTTCAAAAAAGCACTCAAAACAAAACCTTTGCTATTCAGCACAGGAAACTGCATTTTCAGAGCTTGTTGAAGCAACAGAACGAGCAATCTCACACATTGGAAAAAAAGAAGTTCTTCTTACTGGCGGAGTAGCTGCAAATTCCAGATTAAAGGAAATGATGGAAATTATGTGCAGAAAAAGAAACATAAAATTTTCAGCAGTACCGCCTTCATTAGCAGGAGACAATGGAACAATGATTGCTTGGCAGGGAATCCTTGAGCATAAAGCAGGTAAAAAAACACGGCTCATAAAATCAGGAATAAAACAGCATTGGAGAATAGATGAAGTCAATGTTGTTTGGTAATTTCTTTTTGTTTAGAACAAAGTTTAGGTTGTTGTTCTTTGCAAGCTTTCTTTCTAAGAAAAATTTTGTTCTTTGCAAGCTTTCTTTCTAAGAAAAATTTTGTTCTTTGCAAGCTTTCTTTCTAAGAAAAATTTTGTTCTTTGCAAGCTTTCTTTCTAAGAAAGCTTTGGGAATACAAACACTTTTCTAAAGGGTTTGCTAGAGAACAGATGAAGTCAATGTTGTTTGGTAAGAATTTTATTTTTCTAAAAATCTAAGAAAAGGCTTATTTTATACCGAGTTCCTTTCTCATCAGTATCTGCAGTAATTGTTATATTGTATTTTTCGCTTCCAGAAACCAAATTAATAAGTTCAGCTCTGTTTTGTCTTGATTTTGAAATTGTATGAAAATAAATATTAAAATTTTCTTTTTTAAAAGAACTGCTAATATCAAAAAGCAAAGACTCTAATTTTTCTTCAGAAAAATTTTTTTCTTCAGAAATTATCTCTTTTTGAGAAGAATTGTATTGTGTTCTTTCACTTGAAAAGTGTTTTCCAACAGAGTTCTTCAAAACCCGAAAATAATGGTCTTTTTTCAAGCTCATAAAAAACATCTTAAATAAAAATATAAAACCCTTTATTTACTTGAATTTATATGTTTCATTAACCAAATAAACTTTTAAATTAGGAAACGGTAAAATATTGTTATGCAAATTCCTCTTGGTCAAATTTTTGGAAAAATAACCACAACAAAATTCAATTTCAAAGTAGAATCTCATACTCAAAAATGGGATTATGTAAAAATAAGGCACGCTGATGTAGGGAACATACTTGCTCAAGTTAATGAAATAATAAAAACATCAAAAGAGGAAATAGCATCCTGCTCAATAATCGGCTACAGAAACGAACGCGGATTCTTAAGAAAGCCAAGGACTCCTCTTACCCCCAACACAGAAGTTTTTCTAGCAGACCAGGAGCTTATAAAAAGCACTCTTGGACTGCAGCAAAAAGGCCTTTATCTAGGATATCTTGAAGGACAGGACAATATAAAAGCTTTCATAGACCCTAAAAAAATAATAACAAAACACCTTGCAGTCCTGGCAAAATCCGGAGCTGGAAAATCATATGCAATCGGAGTGCTTCTTGAAGAACTTATAAATTATGGAATTCCTGTTGTTGTAATAGATCCGCACGGAGAATATTCTTCAATAAAATATCCAAACACAGACAGTGAAGACAAAAAGTATTTCAGTCAGTTTGACATAAAGTCAAAAGGATTTGCTGAACAAGTTAAGGAACTAACTGCAAACATCCAAGTAAATCTTGATGCTGAGCAAATAAAAATACCTGTTCCTCAAAATGCAATATCTCTTATTGAAAACTATCCGTTCAAGCTCACTGCAGCACAAAAAGGTCTTATTTACAGCATTATCAGCAACATAAAAGAAAAAAAATCTCATTTTAATTTTGACGACATTATAGCAGAGCTTGAATTTTCTGATTCAAATGCAAAATGGAAGCTAATTTCAGGAATTGAATCTCTGCAAAAGCTTGGATTATTTTCACACAATCCAACACCTGCTTCAGAAATGGTTAAACCAAATCAAATCACTATTATAAATTTGAAAGGGTCGCCAAAAGAAATTCAAGAAACTGTTACTAATGCAATAATATCTGAGCTTTTTGAACAAAGAAAAGTTGAAGAAATTCCGCCTTTTTTCCTTGTTGTTGAAGAATCTCACAACTTCTGCCCTGACCGTGGATTCGGAGAAGCAAAATCATCTAAAATAATTCGTGCAGTTGCTTCTGAAGGAAGAAAATTCGGTCTCGGACTTGCAGTTATTTCTCAAAGGCCTGCTCGCGTAGATAAATCTGTTTTAAGCCAGTGCACAAGCCAAATTGCTCTGCAGGTTACAAATCCAAATGACTTAAAGGCAATTTCAACGTCATTTGAAGGAGTCACATCTGAAACAGAAGAAGAAATTAAAAACCTACCAATTGGAAAAGCATTGGTAATTGGTGCTGCAGATTATCCTGTTTTTGTTGATGTGCGAGTCAGAAAATCAGAGCATGGCGGACGTTCAAAAACATTTGACTTTGGAAAAAGCCCTTCTACTGAGGACTCTGGCTCGGAAAAAGGAAAAGAGCTTGAATATATGTTCCAGCCAAAAATAACCCTTAATGATGTTCGAAAAATAGAAGAAACAGAAGTAAAAACAGTGGAAACCCTTCTCAGACCATGCTTAAGTGTTCTGGTGGGAAAAAATGACCGCTCTTTTCACATTGTTTTTGATTTGATAATTCCAAGAATTTACAAAATAACCAACAAGCTTCAAATGTTTCCTGTACCTTCAAACACAGCAAAACTCTCACCTAAAATGCGGGAAATCTTTTCCATAATAACTAAAAACAAAGAAGTAACTGCATCAGAACTTTTCATGAAAACAAAAATGAGCTTCTCAGAAGTAAACAAAATAGTAGAATTTTTGTGGAAAAACAAATTTGTTATTGCAAACAAAAACAAAGTCAAGGCAAATCCGCAAGCAGTAATTGACTTTTCAAATTACAATTTCACTGAAAGGCCGAAATACATTGAAAGCCCTTCTGCAAAAAAGCTCTCACCAAAAATAAATCAGCAAGACATAATAAATTTTCTTGAAAGGCAAAACCTTGAAGTTAAACAAAAAAAACTTACATACATACCTTTTTACAAAGTCAAAACAAAAAATTCAGAAAAAATAATTGATGCAATGAGCTACGCATTGCAAGTAAAATAATCACAGAAACCGAAACCTATAATCAAAAGTTCCTTCTTCAACTTCAATGTTGTAGTTTGTATAATTATTAATAAGTTCTTGAATTTTACAAGCACAGCCATTTGCCTTTGAATAAGAAGCAACTCCGCTAGGAAAAACATCTGGTCTTTTGGCAATACTTATTACGGTTATTCCATTCAGCGAGCTCACAGATAGTTCTTCAGGGTTTAATTCATTTGAAAAGTTCTTTTTTACATTTTCAACTAAATCATTCAGTATTTTTTCCATCCCTGCTAAAAGCAAAAGTAATAGTATATAAATTTTATAGAAAAAGCAACGAAACATTTAAAAAGAAAACAATTTGATTAATAACATCATAACAACATCCGCATACTGCTTCGGCAGAAGGTTGGTATTTTGCCTTTTTTGAAAAGGCAAATAAAGAGGTTCTGTTACTTGTTAGTGTGCTGGATAATTGGGTCTCTGCGAAGATAATTCTCGCATAGCGAAACAGTGCATTGCAAAGCAATACGCTCAGCGTAGGTCCCTTCACTAAAAAGACAATGGAAAACAAAATTATTGAGGCTTTGAAAAAAGCCCGACAAGGCAAAGAAAGAAAATTCACGCAGTCAATAGACCTAATTATTGCTCTAAAAGATTTTGACATAAAAGGAAATAATAAAATAGAAGAATACATCACTTTGCCAGTTAAAACAGGAGAAAAAAAAGTTTGTGCTCTGGTTGGAACAGAATTAAAAAGCCAAGCAGAAAAAACCTGCGACAAAGTAATTGAAGAGAAAAAATTTCCTTTATGGACAAGCAAAAAGGACTGCAAAAATCTTGCAAAAGAATATGATTTCTTTATTGCTCAGGCAAACATAATGCCTTTGGTAGCTAAGACTTTTGGTAAGTATCTTGGTGTTCATGGAAAAATGCCAAACCCAAAAGCAGGGCAAATTGTTCCTCCAAATGCAAAACTTGAGAGCATTGTTCCAAAAATAAAAAACAATACACTATTAAAAGCAGCAAAAAATCCAACAATAAACTGCAAAATAGGAACTGAAGAATTTAAAAACGAAGACCTTGCAAAAAATGCTGTTTATATTATTAATCATTTGATTCACAAACTTCCAGAAGGAAAAGGAAACATAAAGAAAATCATAATCAAAACAACAATGGGAAAGCCAGAGGTTGTAAAAATATGAAAGCGCCTTCAGAAAAAAAGAAGCAGAAAGTAAAAGAACTTGCTCATGATATTGATAAGTATAAAACAATTGGCATAATTGACATGAGAGAACTTCCAGCATATCAGCTTCAAACAATTCGGGAAAAAATAAGAAACAAAGCAAAAATAAGAATGAGTCGAAGGAGAATAATAAATCTGTCTCTTGATGAAGCGAAAAAAGCTGAAGCAAAAAAGCTGAAAGAGTATGTAAACGGAATGGCTGCTTTAATTCTGTCAGATGAAAATGCATTCGAGCTTTTCAAAATACTGAAAACAAATAGAAGCGATGCTCCTGCAAAGGCAGGGCAAATAGCTCCAAAAGATATTGTAATAAAAGCAGGCCCAACTCCTTTCACACCAGGACCAATGATTTCTGAACTAGGAAAATTTGGATTCAAAACTTCTGTTGAAGGCGGAAAAATCGCAATAAAAAATGAAAAGACAATTGTAAAGCAAAGCGAGGAAATAACTGAAGATATTGCAAATATTTTGTCAAAATTCAATATGAAGCCAATGAAAATTGGAATTAATCTTGTCTGCGCTTTAGAAGGAAAAGAGGTGTTTGTGAAAGACATACTTAATATTAATGAAGAAGAGTTCATCAGCAAAATTAAAAATGCTTATATGGATTCATTGAAACTCTCATTAGGAGTAAATATTATAAACGCAGAAACAGCTCCATATATGATTCAGGACGCTCACACAAAAGCTAAGAAACTTGCATTAGGAGCAGAAATCCTGAATAACGAAACAAAAGAATATCTGCTAAAAAAAGCAGAATCACAAGCTAATGCTCTAAAATTAAAAACTAATACTTAGAGGTGCAAAAAATGGAATATCTATACGCTGCTATGTTACTTCACAAAGCAGGACAAAAAATAAATGAAGAGGCAATGGAAAAAGTCTTGTCTGCAGCAGGAGTAAAAGTAGACAAGGCAAGAGTCAAGGCCACTGTAACTGCGCTTGGTGATGTTGATATCGACAAGACAATCGCTGAAACAAATATTGCAGCAACTTCAGCCCCTGCAAGTGCTCCAGCAGGTGAAGAAAAGAAAGAGGAATCAAAAGAAGAAAAGAAAGAAGAAAAAGAGGATTCTGAAAAATCTGAAGAAGAAGCTGCAGCTGGTTTAGGAGCTTTGTTCGGCTAAACCAGCTTTTTTATATTCATGGATGAAAAAACAAAGGAAAACATTGCAAAGTTTAAGAAAGAGATAAGCAGCATTAGCACTGCTCTTAATCAGCTTAATATTAAAAAAGAAAAAAGTTACGCGGAAAAGGAAAAGATTTCTGAGGCACTAAACAAGTTAATTAAAAAAGCCACAGCACTCAAGGAAAAAAAAGACAACATAGATAAAGAAATAAGAAAACTAAAAACAAACAGAAACAAACTAAATAACAAAGTAAAGTCAACAATTGATAAAATAAAAAATTCCTTAAAATCAAAAAAAGATAAAAAAGTAAAAACAAGACCCATCTCAATAATAAACAAGGAAATAGAAAACCTTGAATACAAAATTGAAACAGAAGTTCTTTCATTTTCAAAAGAAAAGAAAATAATGAATAAAATAAATGAACTTAAAAATGAACTAAAAGAAGCAGAAAAAAACCTTAGCTTCAAGCAAATTTCTAACTTAAGAAAAGATTCAAGAAGATTAAAAAAAGAAGCAGACAAATATCATAAGAAAATCCAGGAAAAAGCAAATGAAAGCTCGAACATATTCAGCAATCTAACTAAAAAATCTAAGGAAATTCAAGAAATAAAAAAGAAAAAGAAAATAATGTATAATGAAATAATAAAAATAAAAAAAGAAATAAAGCAACTTAATTCTGAACTTGAAGTAACTCTTAAAAAATGGTCTTCGTTCGCTGGAAAAATTAACATGGACATTAGTCCAAAACCATCTCTAAAACCAAAAGAAAAAGACATAATGTCTGCTTTAAAGAACAAAAAAAAGTTGACAACAAAAGACTTGCTAGCACTTCAAAAGAACATTAGAAAATAATCAGCACAAATTCTGTGTAATTATGACCTCATTTCCAGATACAGCAACACCCACTCCTTGCTTGCTAAAATCCTTACTCAGTAAGAATTCCCTACTTGAAGATTCATTCATCCAGCCGTCAATTGTTGAAGCTGCAATTTCCTTTTCACTTGCCCATCTGTATTTTGGAACACCCATTGAATATTCAACAGAAGAATACAAGTAATTTTTGTAAACATTCTCTCCAATTTGGCGAACATAACTTTCATTTCTAATGCAGTAAAAACCTGCATCTCTTGCTCGAGCCCCAGCATATTTTCCAACTAAATCTACATTATCAAAATAGTTTTTTAAAGCCATTTCCTGGCTGTAATATCTTGCTATGTTTGCCAAATTCTTCCGATATTCCAATTCAGAAACATTGTTTTCTTTTCTTAGTTCATTAACAAGCTTATGTATTCTTTCTTCAACTTCAAAAACATTAATTTTCTGTTTCGGCAGTTCTTTTTGTTTATTCAGGATTTCTTCATACTTTTTATTTAATATGTGCTCAACAATAAAAACATCTGAAATCCTGGAAACTTTTTTAAGAAAACCAATAACTGTAACATTACTTCCTTCTTCAAAAGACTTTATTTCCAAAATATTTGTTGGAACCTTAATATAACCCTCGCCTCGCTCTTCAAAAAAGCAAAGAGCACTTATATCTTTCTCTCTTTCAACCAAATCTGAACTGACAACAACAAGACCTTCACTTGACTTGTTGTATGTTACATTTGAAGGTTCTGTAATTACGTATTTACACTTTGTAAGCTCACCAGAAACCTTAACCTGCTTTCCAAAATACTTACTGGGCTCAAGCTTCAAATCTGAAATCTCTACTTTTTCAACAAAAATACGCTCTGAATTGTCCTGCTCCAAATTAAGAGTTTTCTTAAAAGCATTTGTCATATCATCTCCAAAATACCAAAATACATTGAATATGAAAAGAGCAGACAAAAGCAAAAGAGAAATAAAAATAATTGCACTTTTATATTTTCTGAAAAAACTCTTTATATTTCTAAGAGGCTTTCTTGGCTTTTCCTCAAACTCATCTATTTCATCAGTCATTAATTACTAATTGTAATAATGTTATATATTGTTTTTTAATCAAATCTAAAACAGCCATACTCGCATAGCTTATTGTTTATAATGTAAATTACCTAATCAGCAAATACAAAACAGATGCTACTGCAGCAATTGCAAATCCAATTTTCAAGTTTAGTATAAATGCCATTGCAACAAAGAAAAAAACTCTTCCAGAATGATACACAAATTCTCTGAAAGTAATGTATTCAAGAATATTCGTCTTGTTTGCTGTATCATAATTAATGGAATCAAAAGGAATTGTAATCATTGGCCTTAAAATTCCGTAAAATCCATGAACAAGAAAAATCTGAAATACTGTTGAAACAAAAATCTTAACAAACCACAATGCAGAATTAAACAAAGCTCCAACTTTAAGAACAGCAAGTCTGTTTTTGCCTGAAAAAACGCCAATTAAAAAAATTGCTCCAAGTGAACAAAGAAGAGAAATTGTTGCAACAAAACCTAAAGAAGCAACACTGTAACCCAAAATTCCGAAAATGAAAAGTGGCCATAAAACCTGCCCAGCTCCAATCTCTATTCCATACCCAATAAGGCTGAAAAAATCTTTAATTTTCTGGTCTAAAAAAACATGTTTTAAAGAAAAACTTATTCTTGGCCTTGAATCTTTTGAAAAGAAAAGAGGTATTGCTGAAAAGAGAAGCAAGCAAGCAACAAAAATAAACAAAAATTCATAGCTAAATAAAACAATAATCAGTCCTCCTATTGCTGGTCCAGCAACATTAAAAAGCTTAATCAGCAGTTTTGTAAAACTTGTTGACTTGCATCTTTCGTTTCTTTTGCTGAATAATGAAAAATCAGAATGAAAAGAAAGCCAAAAAAAACCGCTTTGAAGACCGTAAATAACTGCCAAAGAAAAAAGAAGCAAAAGACTTGTGCTTGCAAAATAAATCAAAAAGTAAAACAAAATAAGAAATGGAATGCTAAAAAAAATAGTGTGCTTGAACCCGAATTTTGAAGAAAATCTTCCAGCAAAAAACACACTAATTGCATGAAACAAACTTATTATTGCATAAAAAATAAAAATACTTGAAAATGAAAGCCCTATTGTCCACAAGTAAATCGGAATAAAAATCCCAATCATTGAAGTTGAAAATGACCTTAATGCAACACAAATGTAAAGCTCATTCAGTTCGCGATTTTTCAGAAAATGTAAAAAAGAGCTATTTCTTCGCATCACATATTTCTGAATTTTAAACTTAATAAGTATTTTGAAACTAAAAAAAGCTTTTATATATAAACAATAAAAATTCTTATAATGAAAGACATAATCTTTCTCGGACTTGCTGGAATGCCTGGTTCAGGCAAAGGCGAAGTTGCAGAAGTTGCAAAAAAACGCGGAATTCCTGTATTCTCAATTGGAAATATTGTAAGAGAGTGGTTTGCTCGCAAATGTCCTGAAAAACCTGCTTCAGAAATGAATGAATATTCAAACAAAGAAAAAAAGGAAAAAGGGAACATTATCTGGGCAAAAAGACTTGCTGAAAAGCTCAAGAACCAAAATTTCAAATCTAAATTAATCATAATCGACGGCATTCGAAGCCCAGAAGAAGTTGACTTCTTTAAGACAATGTTTGACTTCAGAGTTGTAGCAATTATTGCATCTGAAGAAACAAGATTTAAAAGAAATTCTGTTCGCGGAAGAGCAGACGACTCAGCAGATTTTGCTGCTTTCAAAAAGCGTGATGAAACAGAAATCTCTTGGGGCTCAGAAGAAGTTATTCAAAATTCCGAATACAAAATTGAAAATGAAGGTACTCTTAAAGAACTTGATGAAAAAATAAATTTTCTTTTAAATAAATTAAAAAATAAAAAATAATAGAGAAATTACTTTCTCTTCTTTTTCTTTGCTAAAGTTTTCTTTCTTACTGGTCTTGCTTTAGGTGCTTTTCCCCATGCAGCAATTCCTATAAGCACGAAAAAGATTATAGGTCCTGCAACAGGAATTATCATAAGTAAAGCCCACCATCCCGGTCTTCCAACTCTTTCAAAGATTTTCCAGCTCCAAATCACAAAGAAAACTGAAAATGCAACCATGCTTGCAAGCCCAATCATTGGATATGGAACAGCACATCCAATCAAAAACAAAATTGGCCACCAAGGCATCTTAGCTATTTTGGAAATCAGGTAATATCTTACTATTGGAATCCAAGCAAGCCAGATTGGCTCTGTCTTTGTCTTCTTTGCAAGAGACATGTATGCAAAAGAAGAATATATGTAAATCGCCAGTGAAAATTGCATCAAAACAATAAAAAGCAACATACTCAAAACAGTTACTACAATTGCAAATCCCTCTTCACTAAGTTCTGCATTTGAATAATAAACAGAATCACTTTCAATATCTTCACTGCTTAAAATTGTTTGAGCACTTGCTGCTGAGAAAATAATTGCAAAAGCAAAAAGTGCTATCAAAAATCCTTTTGTTTTCATAATAAAATAAAAACAAACTGCTAATATAAAAAGATTGAGAAATTAAAGTTCCTTTGAAATTACTTGAACGCTGGTAACAAGAGCCCAAATCCATGCTGCCATCCAAGTAAATATGCCAATAACAAAGAAAATCAAAGGTATGCTAACAATTGAAAGAACTAATTGTCCAATTGCCTGATTCTGATACTTCTTTCCAAAAAGAAAAGTTCCTGCACCTGGAAAAACGAGAATATTCAAAATAAATCCAATAATTATTTTTGTTGTTTTGTCTTGTTTTTTTGCCATAACTTTTCCTTCCTAAATTTATCTGCCCACAGCCGCAAAATCAGTTAGCGCTTTGAGCAGGCAAACAAAATGCGATGCCTACAATTATTCCTTCCTAAACTTATCTGCCCATCGGCCAGCATCAATTGCCTGAATTGCTTCCTTTGGCGTAAGGCTTTCAACAGTAATGCCAAGCGTCTGGCAAGTTCCAATAATTTCCTTTACAGCTGACTTCATGGTTTTTGCCAAAACTGCGTTTCTTTTTATTTTTGCAACCTTGACAACTGAATCAATTGAAATATTTCCCACAAACTTTTTTTCCTCATTTTCCTCAGTTCCTTGTTTTCCTTTTTCAATTCCAGCTTCTTTTTTAAGCAAGCCTGAAGTCGGAGGTGTTCCAACTTCAATTTTAAAAGTCTTATTTTCAACATTAACAATTACTTTAACTGGAACAGACATTCCATTCATATCTGCTGTTTTCTGGTTTATTTCAGCAACAACTTGTCCAATGTTAACTCCTGTCGGTCCTAACTCCGGTCCTAATGGAGGTCCTGCTGTTGCTTTTCCACCTTCAACTAATGCTTCAATAGTTGTTTCACTCATTTTCTTTTACCTCTTTCTTGTCAATTATTTTAATTGAGTCTAAATTAATTGTTATTGGAATTGGAACTGCTGCCTCAAGCAATTCAAGTATTACTTCAGACTTCTGAGTGTTTACTCTTGTAACTTTTGCCTTTTCCCCTTTGAAAGGACCTGCAATAATACTCACAATATCTCCAACATGAACATCAACATCCTCTGGCTTGAATTCAATAAGATGTTCAATTTCTTCATAAGGAAGTGCTTTTGTTAAAACACCTCTAACATACGGAACCTTATAGGAAATCTGCTTCACAATCTGGTCTGAATCTGCCTCAACAATAATGTATCCAGACATCCCGTGCGGATAAACAATAGAGTAAACTCCTTCATATCTTTTAGCATTTGTGGAGAGAAAGTCAACTACTTGTGATTCTCTTCCAATTGCTGTCCGTACAATATATAGGTTTGCCAATATTATCTCCTATTCAATAAGTGTAAGCACAAGCCATATAACAAAACCAATTGCGCCAATTGCTACAATTCCAAGGCCTGTAACTTTTACAATCATTTTAAATTCTTTTGAAGTAGGTTTTTTTGTAATCCGAAGTACTCTTCTGTATTCTCTAAGCTTTCGCTTTAACTTAAGCAGAATGCTAAGTTTACCCCTAGATTTTTTCTTATCAAAGGAGTTTTTCTTTTCCAACTTTTTCTGCTTACGATGAATATTCTTAACTCCAAAAGCCATAACAATAAAACCAATATTGAATTTAAAAAGGTTTTCTTTTAGAAAAACAAACAAAAAGAAGATTAGTTTCTTTCAAAAACATCACTTCTAAAAAAGTTCAAATAAAGTCAATTCCTAAATCACTTGCTAAATCTGCTTTTCTCTTTTGTGAACATTTTTTCTTAACAATTTATTCTTTGAGTTTGGAAGACTTTTCTTACAAAAAAGAGATTTCATAAAAAGAAATAAAAATTCAGCTTAGAACAAGCTGAATAACCAGTTAAAGAATGATGCTAAGAGTCCGCGACGAGGTTCTGGCATTGGCGGTGTTTCTTCTTTTTCTTCAGTTGTTGCTCGATATATTTTTTCAACTTGCTCTTGTGCTTCTTCTGTTGCTGTAAGAGAAACTTCTTCTGCTGACCCTTCGCCTGGCTGACAAATCTTTAAACTAACTCTTCGATTAACTATATTATCATCATAGTCAATTGATTCAAGATAAACCTGAATATTGTCTGCAGTGCAGTATTCTCCAATTGAAAGCGTCTTTTTATTTGAATTATAATTTATTTCTGCTTTGTTTGTTCCAATATATGTCATAGATACATCTGTTTGATGAAAATCAATGGTGTGGTCAAGTGTAAAATCGATTGTAGAAAAATATGAAATCTTTTTTTCACTACAAATTTCTCGATTTACATCATATATCTCGAAAGTTGCATCTCCGTTCGCGTCATTTATATCTAATTCATTTTCAGTGTAATTTATATCATGAACTTTAATGTATATCTCATCAAAGAAGTTATATTCTTCTTCAAGTTCAAGTGTTCTTGTTCTTGATTTAGTAGGTCCTTCAACTTTAATTGTAACAGAATTTTCACTCATTTCTTTCAGTACAACATTATAGTCCTGAGTCAGGCCTAGTGTATATGTTTCACTGTGTCATTGTATTGCGTCTCAGCAGCAACTGCCAGAACCAGCAGTAAACTAATAAGCACAAGGAATATTTCATATTGGATTTTCATAATAACTTTTCAGTTAATTAAATGTGTATTTAAAAGTCATTACAAGCGAGAAAATAGATTAGAGTTCGTTGAAGTCAATACCCCAGTTATCTTTATTGTCTTTTTTGTATTTCTGTTCTTCAGCTTTTTTATCTTCTTCAGGTTTCTTCAAAGCTTTTTTATATAATGTATTTAACTCTTTTTCCCAATTGCCTGGAACATATGTTTTTATTTCATCAACAATGTTTCCAAAGCTACCGTCAGCTTTGAAAACAAGTTCCTTCAATGGTTCTCCATCCATCCAAGATTTATCATCCTCAAATTTATAGATAGAAATATGATGCGTTGGTGAATGGTAATCTTTTTGAAAGTCTTCATTATTACTAATTTCTATGTTTTTATTAATAAAACTAAAACTTTTTGATATTTTAGTTCCCAACACTTCAGAAACATACCATGCCTTGTCCCATATTTTTCTTTGTTTAGCTTGTTTTATTCTTTTTTCAACTAATTCTTTAACCTTCTGCCTTTTTTCTAAAGTGTTTTCTAAGCCATCCATGTTAATAAAAAGGGATTTTATATAAAGTCAATCCCTAAGTCATTAGACAAATCATCAATCTTCTTCTTTGAGAAAGTTCTGTTTGGTCCGAAGATTTGGCTTGACTGAACTCCAACAATAACAAGCATTGCCCGAATTGTGTTCTGTAAGTCCTGGCTTATTTGTGCTCCCCATATTATCTTTGCATTCTCATCAAGCTTGTCTGAAACAGTCTCAACAACTTTCTTTGCTTCTTCGAGCGACATTGACGGACCGCCACATACATTAATCAGTGCTCCGCTTCCGCCAGAAATATCTACATCAAGCAAAGGATTTGAAATTGCTTTTTCAACAGCCTCTATACCTCGATTCTCAGTGTCAGATTCGCCAACTCCAATCATAGCAATTCCCCCTGACTTCATAACTGCCTTAATATCTGCAAAGTCAAGATTAATCAGTCCAGGCTTTGTAATCAGCTCTGCAATTCCCTTTACAGCATTTGTCAGAATCTCATCTGCAACTCTAAAAGCTGTATGCAAAGGCAAGTCTGGTGCAAGTTCAATAAGCTTGTCATTTGGGATCACAATAAGAGTGTCAACAACATTTTCCAGCTCTTCTAATCCAATCATTGCATTGTCAAATCTCTTTTTCCCCTCAATTGTAAAAGGCAAAGTAACAATTGCAACTGTTAAAATTCCCATTTTCTTTGCCAGCTGGGCAATAACTGGTGCTGAACCTGTTCCAGTTCCTCCGCCAAGTCCAGCTGTAATAAACATCATGTTTGTTCCCTTTAAAACCTCTTTTAAGTCATGCTCAGACTCTTTTGCAGCTTCCTTTCCAACTTCAGGATCAGAGCCTGCTCCAAGTCCTGAAGTAAGGTCTTTTCCAATAAGAATCTTCTTGTCAGCTGTTGAAGAAAGCAAATCCTGAGCATCTGTGTTTATAGAAATAAGCTCTGCACCCACAATTCCAACTTCAGCAATTCGTGAAACAGTGTGGTTTCCTGCACCACCGCAACCAATAACTTTTATTCTTGCTTTTCGATTTTCAAGATATTTTTTCAATTCCTCATCATCTTCAGATTTTGGAATGTCTGAGCTAGAATCTTCAAATCCAGAATCTTTTCCAAAGTCATCTGAACCAAAACTAAACTCTTGGTCAGATAATTCTCCTCCAAAATCTTCATTTGCTCTTTGTGATGCTCTTTCAATAATAGAATCCATCCTTGTCTACCTCAATAAAGTTTTTTATTTAATATAAACTTAACTAACAAATAACTTCTGATTTTAAAAGCATTATTGGGTTTAAGTGAATAATATTAAGAAGAAACTACTTGAACTTTCAAATCTGGAAGAAAGCTTTGAAGATTATTTTCTATAACTTGAAGAAGTTTGGAATCTGCCTCTTTCATTTTAATTTTTATCTCTGCTTTTTTTCCATCAACCTCGTAATCATAATATATTCCAGTTAATTTTTTTATTTCTTCAAGCCTGTCTTCTGGCTTTTCAATTTTTTCTTTAATTTCAATATCATAAACCAAGTTCTTTCCAGAAAGAGGATGATTAAAATCAAGAATTACTCTGCCCCCGTTCACGCTTTTTATTGTGGCTATCTTCCCGTCAATGTCAAACTGCATTCCTGGAACAGGCCTTGTTCCTCTTTTTCTAAAATTTGATTCTGAAGTTATTTGAATCATTTTTGGATTTCTATTTCCAAAACCCTTTTCTGGAGAAATCTCAACCTGAAATTTGTCACCGACTTTTTTCCCTAAAAGCGCTTCGTCAATTCCAGGAATTGTCTGGCCTGAATTAACGCAAACAGTAAGTGGCTCATACTTAAATTCTTTTTTTAAAATTCCCTCTTTTTCAGCAACATCTCGCTTAGTTAAGTCAAAAATCTGACCTGTAGACTTGATTCTGCCTACAAAATCAATCTTCACAAAGTCCTTATCCTCAATAATAGATGTCATAGTATTAAAATAAGAATTCGCTTTATAAGGTTTTTTATCCAATAACAGAAAGAATTACTGAGCCATCAGAACCTGCAACCGGAATCAAATTTGATGCAAAAGCAACTGTACTTAAAATTATAAAAACCATTAACCCAACATTAACATAAATATTCTTCTTACGATAAGCAACAAAAAGCGCAATTCCAAGCATAGCCAAAAGAAAATTAACAAACGGTCCTGCAAAGGCAATTGTAGCATCTTCATTTGTAAAGATTATGCTGTCAGAAAAATAGCTTACATAAGCCAAAACTGCAGCAGAGGTCTGAACACCATTTTCATTTACAAATTCCTCTTTTTCAAAAAAATGAAATTCTGGAGAATTTCCATAAGAATCAGCTGCAATATAGTGGCCTACTTCATGAAGAGGAACATTAATTACTGTTGCTAAAACAAAAGATACCAAAGCAGTTGCCAGAAGTTTCAGCATAGATTTCATTCTTCATTAACAGCACCTCTTATATAGCCTACTATATAATAGTAACAAATTGCCTTTATAAATCTTACTATTAAGTAATACACTTAAAACATCTTTCATTAAAAATCATTAAAAACCCTTTTAAATAAAATCTTCATATTAAAATAAAAAGCTTTTAAAACTAAACTTTATTTTAGTCATATACGCTTTAGTGAAATTAGGTGTTTTTGCTCAAACGAAAAGGTTTCCTTTTTGATGAAACTGTCCGTTTTCCGTGGACGCTTTTCTTAAAAGGGTCTGGGGAGGTAGCTCAGCCTGGGAGAGCACTAGACTGAAGATCTAGGTGTCGTGGGTTCAAATCCCACCCTTCCCATACTCAGCCTTTTTCTTGAAAGAAAAACGCTGGCGAAAAAGAACTTTTTGATGAAACTTTTTCCAAAAGTTTCCGCAGAAGGCGTAGCCGCCTTAGACGCAGTCTTAGCCGCTTTTTCTAAAAGGGGCTTTGGGGATGCAAACACTTTTTTAAAGGGTTTGCTGGTTCACAAACCATCCTTCCCACTCCGCTCTTTCTATTTTAAAAAAAAAGTGCAAGTTGCCCAAAGAAAAACTATTTTCTTTTTGATGAAACTTTTTTCTAAAAAGTTTCTGGCAATAACATATTTATTGAAGCAAAGCATTTTTCTGAGTGGAAAGAGTAACTGCTATGAATTTTCAGTACTCTCTGCCCTTTTCTGTCGAGCGGGAGCGAGACGTTTTTGATAAAACTTTTTTCTAAAAAGTTTTGGCAACACGCCACAAAGTGGATTTCCATACCAAATGCCGCAACCTCTCTACATAGCTCCACGCTGTATCTTCAAAGCGCACTCTGAACATGCTATGGCTGCTCCCGTCAAGGCCTGACCAGGTTCACATAAACAAAATGCCAATGAAGGCAACGCTTCGACGCCAGTGCAAAGAGACGACAATTAATATGAAAACCGCCTCTGCAGCTTCAGCACCCTTAAAGAGGATTTTAGGTAACAGCGAGCCCCTAACTCGCCTGCCTAGTTGCCAATAAAAACCAAAAAATTAAGGTTTAAAAAGGTTTCAGTTTAAAGAATTCATAATCTTCTCATGCATTTTTTTGTTGTGATTTTCAATAAAACTTAAATAAGGTGCAAAATCCTTTTGCAACTGCTTTGTTGAAGCATGCAATTTATCTGAAAACTTTTCAGCCAATTCCTTGTATTTCTTCTTCTTTGCAGACATTTTCCACATATTAAGGAAAAACTCTGGTTTTGTATGATAAACTAAACTTGACTTAATATTCTCTTTTGCCTGCTGCACTCCTGTAGTTGAAAAATATGAAGCATAAAACAAAAATCTCCAGTGCTGCCACCTCATTATTCTTGAAAAGAAAATATCTGATAAAGAAAGGCAGTTATATGCTTTAAGCAGGTCTTCGCCAGAATATTCCTTTGAAACATTCTGCTCTACCCACAACATAGTGTCTTCTGCACTTATATCTAAATTAAATACAGCTGAATTCAAAGATTCTGAGCTTCTTGACTTGAATATAAGCTTTAAAACATCCTGGATTATTTCATCTTTCTCTCTGCCCCACAATTTCAAAGTATCTAAAGTTATTTTTTCTTTTGTAGACATAACTTCCAAATCATTTATAGCAGCTCTTAAATCTCCGCCAACAGAATAAGCAAGTTTCATAATTGCCTTGTCCTCATAAGCTATGTTCTCTTTTTTGCATATTTTTTTCAAATAATTAAAAATTTGCTGAGGTGAAAGCTTGCTCATTGAAATCATTTCAGAAATTTTTCTAATAGATTTGAGATTTGAACTCCAAGGATCATTTGCTGTGAGAAAAACAGGAAACTTTGTTTTTTTAATAATATCTGCAAGTGCAGAAACGCCTCCCCGGTCTTTTGTACCAGACAAAGCATCTATTTCATCAACAAAAATTATTTTGTTGCTTCCAAACAAACTGACTTGCTGACTTGCTGGCTCTAAAATCTCAAGAACAGAATTTTTGTTTCTCTTGTCAGAAGCATTAATCTCAATTATTTCAGCATTTTCCTGACTTGCAAGAGCCTGAACACAAGAAGATTTTCCGCATCCGGGCGGACCTGAAAGAAAAACAGCCTTTGCTCTTGAATTTTTAAAATTCTTGTAAAAATTAAGAATTTTTTTGCAAGCCAATTCCTGCCCAATTACTTCTGAAAGTGAATTTGGCTGGTATTTTTTTGTAAGCATATTAAAACCTTATTTTACCATTGAAAACTCTGCTAAAAGAGCATTCAACTGAACAAACTCATTGCTTCCTTCAACTAAACGAAATTCATATTCCCCGCAAATCTTAATAAGCTTAACTTTAAGTTTTTCATCAATGTCAAAATTCATTATCTGCTTCTGAATCTGAATTACAGCATCCAGTCCAGACAAACCATGCTTAATTATTACTGAAGAAAGCTTCTTTTTTGATTCCTCAAAATTTCCATTCAAAGCAAGACTAACAACTTCTTTTATCTCTGCCGGCTCTGCAAAAGATACAACTTTCTCAATTGCTTTCTCATCAATATCTTTAGTTATTGCAGAAACAGACTGAAGAATGTTTTCTGCTTTTCTGCAATCACCTTCTGAAGCAGTGTAAATAAATTCAAGTGCTTTGTCTGTAACTTTAAGTCCTTCTTTGTCAGCTATTTTTTTAAGTATGTTTATTAGAATTTCTTTTGGCAATGGCTTAAACCTAAA
Organism: Candidatus Pacearchaeota archaeon; assembly: GCA_017608025.1. GTDB lineage: Archaea > Nanobdellota > Nanobdellia > UBA10117 > JABICX01 > JAFCGM01. The sequence continues at coordinate 37,708 of JAFCGM010000001.1, read as the reverse complement.
AACCGCACACCTTGATTGAATTGGTGAGATTATTTTAGAAGAATAATTGCATGAAAGAATAAACCGGGTGTTTGATGCGTAATTTTCCATTGTCCTTCTCAATGCTTGCTGAGCCTCTTTTGTTAAAGCATCTGACTCATCAAGATAAATAAGCTTAAATGGAACATTTTCAATTGCCTTGCTCCTTGCAAAATCCTTAACCTTATTCCTTATTATGTCAATTCCTCTTTCATCGCTTGCATTAAGCTCAAGTATATTGTCTCTCCAAGAATCTCCATAAAGCTCTTTTGCAATGGCTATTGAGCTTGCAGTTTTTCCAACGCCTGCAGGACCGGAAAAAAGAAGATGCGGCATGCTTTTGCTTTTAACAAAATTTTTCAGCCTGGAAGTAATATCTTCCTGTCCCTTAACATCATCAAGCTTCTGTGGTCTGTATTTTTCTGTCCAGATTTCAAGTGCCATTTTCAAATACCTTCAATCAGAGTATTTATAATTGTTTGTTTAATTTAAAGCAATTCTCAATCTCAGAAAATATTAAATACAAATATGCTTTTTAACTTAACTTATGAAACGCGCTTCTCTGGATAATTATGTTCTCGCAATAGCGATTAATAATGGCAAATACGAGCCAATTCTTTTTGTTGGAGCAGAAGAGATTAATAGTTTAGATGTTCACAGAATTCTTCCGAAATCAAAGCCATTGATGTACATCCATTTCAACCATAACACTAATGAAAAGGAGTTAACTGAAAAAGCAAAATCTCTGGCAAAAAAACTCAATTCAGGAGAACTTTACATTAAAAACATAAGAAAATTCTTAAGAAATTATGAAAAAATAAAATACTTTTATAAGAAACAATAAACTTTTTAAATCAATCCCATAATCAACTATAATGGAAATCGGTGAGTGCCCCATTCATACACAATAAGAATTCTAAACGCATTCACAAAACTCTTAAATTATTTCATTTTAATAAGGAAGTATTAAACAATGCAAGAATATGATTTTAAAAAAACAGAAAAGGAAATTCAGAAATTTTGGCAAGACAACAATATTTACTCAAAAATGTCTAAAAACAAGGGCAATAAAAAGAAAAAGCCGTTCTACTTTCTCCAAGGTCCTCCTTACACTTCTGGCAGTTTTCACATCGCTCATGCATGGAATAATGTCTTAAAAGATATAACAATAAAGTACAAGAAAATGAAAGGATTTGATGTCTGGGACAGGGCTGGCTGGGACATGCACGGACTTCCAACTGCAAATGCAACAATGAAGGAACTTGGAATAAAAGACAAAGATGGAATTGAAAAATTCGGAATTGAAAAATTTGTCAAGGAATGCAGAAAAACTGCAGTTAAATATCTTGGAAAAATGGAAAATGACATGCGAATTTCCGGAGTTTGGATGGATTTTGAGAATGCCTACAAACCAATTGATAATCCTTTTATTGAATCTGTGTGGTGGGTTCTGAAGCAGGCTCACAAGAAAAAGCGGCTTTATGAAGGAAAAAAAGTTATGACTTGGTGCGCTGAATGCGGAACAGCCCTTGCAAAGCATGAGCTTGAATATGAAACAGATACAGACACTTCAATTTTCCTAAAACTGAAATCAAAGAAAAATCCAAAAGAATTTCTAATTATATGGACAACAACTCCATGGACTATCCCATTCAACCTCGCAGTAATGGTCAATCCAGAGCTTGAATACCTTAAAGTCAAGGTCGGCGATGAAACTTGGATTATTGCTGCCCAGCTTACAAACATTTTCTTGAGCTTAATTGGAAAAAAATACAAAGTTCTTGAATCTTTTAAAGGCGAGAAACTGGAAGGTTACGAGTACAAAGGAGTTTTTGAAGATGATCTCAAGATTTTGCAGGACCTAAAGAGAAAGCACAAGAAAATGTACACAGTTCTTCTCTCTAAGCAGTATGTTGACCTTTCTGCCGGTTCTGGCCTTGTTCACTGCGCTCCTGGCTGCGGGCCAGAAGACCAAGAAGTTGGAGAAGCTTATGGCTTGCCTGCTTTCAATGAGCTTGATGAAAACGGAAGATTCTCAGAAAAAATGGGAAAATTCGCTGGCTGGAATGCAAAAAAAGATGATAAAAAATTCATACAGGAGCTGAAAAAAATAGGTTCCTTAATCCATACTTCAGAAGTTAAGCATGAGTATGCTCACTGCTGGAGGTGTAAAGCCCCTGTTATTTTTCGAGCAACAAAACAATGGTTCATGAAAGTTGAAGACTTGAAGGAAAAAATGAAGAAACAAAATAAAAAAGTCCACTGGGTTCCAGACTGGGCTGGAAGCAATGCTTTCAATTCCTGGCTAGACAACCTCAAGGACAATTCAATTACAAGGCAAAGATATTGGGGCACTCCTGCGCCAATCTGGAAATGCGAGAAGTGCAAAAAAATAATAGTAATTGAATCTAAAAAAGAATTGAAAAAGCTCACAAAAAGCAAAATCCCTTCTGACCTACATATTCCATGGATTGATAAGGTAAAAATTCCTTGCAAATGCGGTGGCGTAATGAAAAGAATTCCAGATGTCATTGACGTGTGGATAGATTCTGGAGCAACATCTTTCGCATCGCTTGACTTTCCTCATAAGAAAAAGCTTTTTGAAAGGTATTGGCCAGCAGATTTCATTCTTGAAGCAAAAGAGCAAATTAGGTTATGGTTCAACACACTTGTTCTTTGCAGTATAGTATCCACTGGAAAGTTCCCTTACAAAAACGTGTATGTTCATGGAATGATAAACGACCAGCAGGGTAGAAAAATGTCAAAGTCTCTTGGAAATTACATCTCACCTTATGAAGTCTTCAATTCCTTAGGAGTTGACGCATTTCGTTATTACTCAGTTTCTGGTTCAAATCCAGGACAGGAATTCAAATATTCTCCAGAAGATGCAAAAATAAAATATCGGAATCTTGAAGTTTTGTGGAACACAGCAAAATACCTCAAAACACTTAATTACGTCCCTGGAAAATCTCCAAAAAATCTTGGTAAAAAAGAAAAGTACATGCTATCCTTAACAAACTCAAAAATCAAAGAAGTAAGCGAATGTCTTAACAGCTATAAGCTTAACGAAGTTCCTGAAAAAATCGAAGGAATTTTCCTCGAACTTAGCAGATGGTACATAAAAGCAACAAGAGATGAAGCAGATGAGGAAAAAGTTGCTTATATAATTTACAATGTTTTATTCAATATTTTGAGAATGTTTTCTCTAATATCTCCTTTCATTTCAGAAAAAATCTACCAGGAAATATTCAGAAAACATGAAAACCAAGAATCAATTCTTTTATTTCCTTGGCTAAAAGCAGATGAAAAGCAAATAAACAAATCCCTTGAAAAAGACATGAAAACTGTGAAAAAAGCAGTTTCAATGACTCTCTCTCTTCGCGAGAAAATACAGCGGGGAATTCGGTGGCCAATAAAAGAAGTTACAATCATTGCCAAGAAAAAAGCGCAGAAAAAAGCAATTGAAAATCACAAAGAATTGATAAAGCAAATGACAAATTGCCTCTCAGTAAAAGTTGAAGACCGGCTTCAAAATGCAGAATACAAAGTAAAAGCAAACTTCTCAACTTTCGGTCCAAAATTCAAAGATGATGTTGGAAGAATTTTAGGCCAGCTCTCCTTGCGAAGTGACAATTCAATTGTAAATGAACTTGAAAGAAATAAAAAAGTTGTAATCAAAGTTGATAATAACAGCTTTGTTCTTGAGCCAGAAGACTTAATAATTGATGAAAGGCTTCCGAAAAACATTGTTGGAATAAAAGAAAATTTAATATCAGTATATCTTGAAACAGATGAAACTAAAGAAATGATTGAAATGGGCTTTGTCAGAGAATTAATCCGGAAAATCCAAGCAGAAAGAAAAAACAAAAATTTAGTAAAATCAGACAAAGTAAATCTTCAAATTTCAGCACCAATGGACTCTGTTCAGATTTTTGAAAAAAACCAAAAGGAAATTAAAGAAAAAGTCGGAGCAAAAGAAATTTCATTTGAATCGCATATTAAAGGAACTGAATTCAGCATAAAAGGCAAGAAAATTACAATTAAGGTTGGGAAAATTTAAATATTTTAAAAACAAAGCGATAATATGCATAAATTATCTGCGTTGCAAATTATATTTATTGTTTTAGTTCTTGTATTTGGAATGGACATTGCTTTAAATGAGCTCAGGATTACTGGTTTGCTGGTTAGTCCACAAGGATATAGTATGACTCAAAGCTATAACTATAGAGTTTTAAATTAGGAAGAAGAAGGTTTTGAGCCCAGCGAAGAACTGGGTTTTGTGTGCTCAGATACAGATATTACAGAATTATATCCAAACGGAATTAATGTATACCTAACAGAAACTGTAACTGATGTTTATGGAATGCGTGGCACAAATGCGTGTGAATTCACTTTAGGAGGAGATTCAATTTATGTAAAAGAATTTTATTGCTCGCCTGCTGGAGAACTTCAAACAAAAATAATTGAATGCCCAAATAAGCAAAACTGCACAAAAGGCAGATGCAATATTGGACCAGTCAGAAGTGCTGGATTTTTTAATTATCTAAAAATTTTATTTAGCTAAAGTTTGTATGATTGAGTACTGCTGTTGAGTTGCATAAACTTTTATAAATCTTTCTTCCTTTATAAAGGAATATATTGGTGATTAATACATGGAAAGTTCTGAAATACCTAAAAAATCAAAATATAAGGGACCTGATGGAAAAGTATGGTCTCGAACTGAAAATGTTGTTGTCTCTGCAAGCATTGAACGAGACTTGCCTCTTGAAAAGCTAGCAATTGAGCTTGACCGGGCAGAATACAATCCTGAGCAATTTCCAGGCCTTATATTCAAAATAAGCAACCCTGAAGCTTCGTCCTTGTTATTCAGTTCTGGAAAAATAATCTGCACTGGAACAAAATCAATAAAAGAAGCAAAATTCGCAATAAAAAGAATTGTTGAGGAACTAGAAAAAATAAAAATAAAAGTTGATGTTGAACCGAAAATTGAAGTCCAAAATATGGTTGCTTCTGGCTCAGTTGGAGGAAACCTTAACCTCAATGAAATTGTTTTTGAATTTGAAAACACAGAATATGAGCCAGAACAATTTCCAGGCCTTGTTTACAAATTAATTGGAAATCCGGTTTTGAGCAATATAACTTTCCTTCTTTTCGGAACAGGAAAAATCGTTATAACCGGAGCAAAATCTGAGAAAGAAATCAAGGATGCTGTTATATTATTGAGAAAACAGCTTATTGATTCTGCACTTCTTGATGAAGAAAACAGCCAGATGTAATCTGGCTTTTATTAATCCTTTAACTCATAGCCAATAACAGCTTAAGACTACAATTAAAGATTAAACTAAACAAATGCTTTTTAATCAATTTCTAGATTAATAATTATGGTTTTTGATGATGATCAACTTCACTCTTTGCTTAGGTCTTTTATCCAGACCTACTGCTACAAAAATTTAACAAAAATAATAAAAAAAGGTGAGCAATCCCTTATTGTAAATTTCTCAAATTTGTCAAAATTCAACAAAGACCTTGCTGAAGAGCTTCTTGAAAATCCAGAGCCTATTTTGAAGAGCTTTGAAATTGCAATAAAAGATGAAGAAATAGTTGAAGACCAAAAAATCTCGGTGCGTTTTGTCAATCTTCCTAAAAGCTCGAATGTCAAGATTAGAAACATACGCCACAAGCACATTGGAAAGCTAATCTGGACTGATGGCATAATAAGGCAAAGCTCAGATGTTCGTCCTAAAATGACTTCTGCTGTTTTTGAATGCTCCTGCGGAAACAAAATAACTGTAATTCAAAAAGAAAACAAACTTGAAAAACCACCTCGCTGCCCTTCTTGCAGAAAGAAAGACAAATTCATTTTAGTTGACAAGGAGCTTGTTGACATGCAAAGGCTTGTTATTGAAGAAAGTCCAGAAAGCCTTGTAGGAGCAGACCAGCCAAAAAGAATCTCTGTTTTCCTTGTGGGAGATATACTAAAGCCTTCTTTAGAAAAGAATAGATATCCTGGAAACAAAATAAAAATCGTCGGGATTCTAAAAGAAGTTCCTGTTCCTTTAAGAACAGGTGGAGAATCAACAAAATTTGACTTAATAATAAATGCAAATTCTGTGGAAACAATTGAAGAGGAATTTGATGAAATTGAAATATCAAAAGAAGAAGAAGAAGAAATAAAAGCGCTTTCAAAAGACCCGAAAATTTACAAAAAGCTTGTTGCATCTGTAGCACCTTCAATCTACGGATACAATGACATTAAGGAAGCAATTGTTCTGCAGCTTTTTGGAGGAGCAAAAAAAGAACGTGCAGACGGAACAAGAATGCGGGGAGACATTCACATCTTCTTAATTGGAGACCCTGGTGCAGGAAAATCTGAATTATTAAAATATATTGCGCAGCTTGCTCCGAAATCGAAATACGTATCAGGAAAAGGTGCAACAGGCGCAGGACTTACTGCAACAGTTGTAAAAGATGAGTTTATGCGTGGCTGGGCCCTGGAAGCAGGAACTCTTGTCCTAACAAACAATGGAATTTGTTGCATAGATGAATTAGACAAAATGACTCCTGAAGATAGAAGCGCAATGCATGAAGCACTTGAACAGCAGAAAATTACAATCTCAAAAGCAAATGTTCAAGCAACTCTTCGTGCAGAAACAACAGTTCTTGCAGCAGCAAATCCTAAATATGGAAGATTTGACCCCTACCAGCCAATAGCTAAGCAAATAGACCTTCCAAACACACTGATAAATCGTTTTGATTTGATTTTCATAATAAAAGATGAGCCAGACAAAGACAAAGACAGGGAAATTGCAAAGCATGTTCTGACTTTGCAAAGGGATATTGAATCAATTCAGCCAGAAATTGACACTGGATTAATGAGAAAATACATTGCATATGCAAGGCAGACTTGCTTTCCAAAACTAAGCAAGGAAGCACAACGGGAAATAACAAAGTTCTATGTTGACTTGAGAAGCTCTACTTCTGCAGCAACAAGCGAAGGTGTGAAATCAGTTCCAATCTCTGCTCGCCAGCTCCAAGCTCTTGTACGTCTTTCAGAAGCATCTGCAAGAATACGGTTAGATAACACTGCAACAGCTTCTGACGCAAGAAAAGCTATACGTCTTTTGAAAAATTACCTTAAGGAAGTTGGAACAGACCCAGAAACAGGACAGCTTGACATTGACAGAATCGCAACAGGAGTAACTGCAACCCAAAGGGATAGAATGGGAAAAATAATAAGAATACTTGATAATCTTGAAAACAAATTCGGAAATGAAATTCCAGAAGAAGACATTTTGGTTGAAGCAGAAAATGAAGGAATTGAAAAGCAAAAAGCAAAAGAGATACTTCAAAATATGCTAAAAAAAGGCGAACTTTTTGAGCCAAGGCATGGCATAATTTCAAGAATGTGAGGATAAAAATGGCAATAAAAAGGCAAATTGCATACAAAACAACAATAAAAATAATAAACTCTAGCAAATATGTAAAGCAAGAAGGCTTTGAACCGAACTACATTGAAGCAAATGGAAAAAAAATCTCCCGAGTGAATCTTGTTGCTTCAATTGTTGGAAAGTATGTTTCAGCTGATGGAAACTACGCTGCAATAACTTTTGATGATTCAACAGACACAATACGTGCAAAGGCCTTTGGTCCAGAAGTTGCAGTAATTGAAAAAGCAAACAAAGGCGATGTTGTTCGTTTTGTCGGAAAAATAAAAGAATATAATGAAGAACGCTATCTTGTGCCAGAAATTATCTTTCCTCTCAAAGACAAAAACTGGATGATTGTGCATGCTCTTAAAACTAGAAAAATGTTTGCAGAATCAGAAACTCAACAAGTTGAAACACAAGAAAATGAAAAAAATAGTGAAAGCAAAACAGAATCTGTGGAAAAAATAAAAATCAGTGAGGAAAAAAAAGAAGAAGACGAAAACATGCCAGAAAAAATACTTAAAATAATTAAAGAAAATGATTCTGGCGAAGGCGCACCTCTTGAACTTATAATCAAAAAGTCTGGGCTTGACGAAGAATCGGCAAAGAACCTAATTGTGGGCTTATTAAAATCAGGTGATTTGTTCGAACCAACAAAAAAGCATCTCAAGGTTTTGGATTAAAAAGAGTTATAAAGCCATCTTTAATTAATTAAACATGGCATTCAAGCACACTTACAAGCAAATGCTTGACAAAGCATACAAAGAACTTCCAGAAATAACAATCTCTAAAAAAAGATTTGAAATTCCAAGCTTCCATGGAAGAATTCAAGGAAAAAAAACAATAATAAAAAACATTTCTCAAATTGCAAAAACACTTAGAAGAAAAAAAGAGCATATAATAAAATTCATGCTTAAAGAACTTGCAACAACTGGATTTGAAGAAAACAACAATTATGTGTTCATTGGAAAATTTTCAGGAGAAATGCTCAACAAAAAGCTTGAAAAGTACATAAAGGAATTTGTGCTTTGCGAGCAGTGTAAAAAGCCAGACACTTTCCTTAAAAAAGAACAGGGAATTACTTTCAAGCAATGCGAAGCTTGCGGAGCTCGCAGCTCTGTGCGCACAATAAAATGAAAAGAATAGTTTACAAAATTCATGAAAGCAAGCAAACAACATTGCTTGCAGCAGCAGATTCTGAAATTGTGGGTAAGACCCTAAAAGGAGAAGAATGTGAGTTTTTTGTAAATCCGCGCTTTTACAATTCAAAAGAAACAAATTCTGAAAATCTTAAGAAAATTATGCAAAACTGCTCAGCAGGAAACCTTATTGGAAAAAACACAGTAAAAGCAGCAGTTGAACTTGGCCTTGTCAAAGAAAAGAACATAATCTATTTTGAAAAAGTGCCTCACGCCCAGTATGTAATAATGCCTAATTTTTAACTAAACTAAAACAAATAGCAACACTTAAAAACTAATTTTTGATTTTAATCTACATATAAACAATAGCCCTGTAGTGTAGTGGCCAATCATACGAGGCCCTGGACCTCGTGACTCAGGTTCAAATCCTGGCGGGGCTATTACTGCCTTTTTCAAAAAAAAAAGGCAAGGTGCTAAAAATTCGCTTCGCGAAATGTTACTTAAGGTTGGAAGAAGCGAACTTTTTGTTCCAATTCGCGCCTGAACTTGTTCAGACCTTTTTGAAAAGGAATTCCGTTCCAAATCTGAGCAGGGCTATTTAATCTTTTAATTAAACCATGAAAATCTTAAAAGAAAACAAAAATTTCATTATTCTAGGATTATTAATACCTGTTCTTTATCTTCTCATGAATTCGTTTCTTCCTTTAAAGCAAGCTATCATTTTTAACATGAAAATTGATAACTTAATTCCTTTTATTGCTCCCTTTAGCATAGGATATTTTCTTTACCACTTGTTCCTTGTTCTTACTGCAATTCTTTTGTTTATGTATTCTGAAAAAAATGCCAGAAAATACATTTCTGCTTTAATTCTCTCAATGTCTATTGCAATTTTCTTTTACATATTTTTCCCAGTGAAAATGATAAAGCCGCCAATTGAAACAACAGACATATTTTCGCAAATAGTTGTAATGCTCAGGTCTTTTGACTCACCTTACAATGTATTTCCCTCACTGCACGCTGCGTGGTCTTTGATTATCTTTTGGTATAGCTCAAAAAAGGAATTTCTTGCAAAGATAATGTCAAGCAAAACAGCTCAACTAACAATAAGAATAATTATTCTGTTGTTTGCTTTGCTCTTCTCCGCCTCTGCAATTTTAATAAAACAGCATTATTTCATTGACATTCTTGCTGGATTCTTACTTGGAGCAATATCAATATTTATTGTAAGCAGATTGGAAAAAGTATATATCTGAAAAAACAAATAAAAAAACGATTTTTCGCGAAGCGAGATTAACCTGTTTTTCTGCTTGCGCTTTTTCCAAAAGGGCTTTTTAGCACCTTGCCTTTTTTTGAAAAAGGCAGTGAAAAAGTATATATTAAAAAGAACAGATAATATTACATGAACAAAAAATATCTGCTTATTTTGTTTGCATTTATTCTAATTCTTCCTGTAACAGCTTCATCAGAAACAGTAACTCTCTATCAAGGGCAGTCTAGAACTCTTGATTCCTGGACAATAACTCTTGCTGCAGTAACTGGAAACAACTCTGTAAGAATAAGATTTGAAGATGGGCTTTATCATGAAATAAATAATAATGGCACAATTGAAGGATTATACATAAAAGTAATTGATTCTGTCTATGACCCTGGTTTTAAAAGTAGTGTTGCTGAACTTTATTTGAGAACAATATGGGAAAATGAATGCACTTTAAATTCAGATTGCAATGACAGTAACACATGCACAATTGACTTCTGTGTTGGAAATCAAGAAAGAGAATGTCAGTATTTTAATATAACAGAATGTAAAGACAATGACAATTGCTGCCCAGCTGGTTGCAGATATGAAAAAGACAACGATTGTCCAGATTATGAATGTTATAATAACAGCATGTGCAATGACTCTATTGTAGAAACAAAAGACTATTGTAAAGAGTATATATGTTTTCATGAAATAATAACTGAATGCATAAATCACGATAACACTTGCCCAAATGGGTGCTTTTTAACGCACAACAAAGAAGATCCTCTTCAGGACCTTGACTGCCATCCAGACAACAAATGCATAAAACATACTAACTGTAATGATGGAAATGATTCAACATCAGATTATTGCTACGCTTTTCCCTCTATAAAAATAAAAGAGTGCATATTTGTTTCCAATATTACTGAAATCAAAAATATTGAAGAACTAACTGTAAAAGCTAAAGGTGAAAAAGTTGAAATTAAAGAGGATTTTGACAAAAAATGCTATTTAAAAGGAGACACAACAAGAAATAACGCTGTGCCTTATTTTTGCAATGGCTATGTTTGGACCCTTCAAAAGGCAGAATCAGTTCCTTGTGTAGAAAATTATGAATGCATAAGCGGAAAATGCATAGACTCGCGATGTCAGGAAGAGCTAAAGAGCATTTCAAACAAAATCACTGGAACTTGGCTAAAATACCTTGTTATTGGAATTGTTGGTTTTATATTACTAGTCTATGCAATATTTTATTTTACTGTCCTTAAAAAACTTAAAACAAAAAAATAGAATAATTTTTAAACTTAAGGTTTTAGATTAAAAAAAGAGGTTTAAAAATGGCAATAATTGGAAGTCAAATTAATGAAATAAATGCAGTAAGAAAAAATCTTGGAACAAAAGAAATAAGAATTACAAAAAATCTTGAAATAATCAACATAGAAAAGAAAAAAGCAGTTATATTTGAAAAAGATGAAGATATTCTTGAAATAAGCTTTAATTTTATAATAACATATAACAAAACAAGCAAAATAGAACTCAAAGGGACTGTTTTTTACGAAGATAAGAAGCATAAAGAGCTTGAAAAAATTGAAAAAGAGTGGAAAAAGAACAAAAAAATAAATACAAAAAAAATAATTTCAGTAATGAACCACGCTCTTTCCCTCAGCTACAAAACAGCATTTGAAATAAGTGAAAGATTAAGGTTGCCAACACCAATGCAAATGCCTAAGTTTGTTGAAAAAGATGAAGAAAAATCCAAAAAATAAGGAAGTTATACTTAAAATTCCTTTTGATGGCGCAAACTTGAAAAGAAAAGGAGCATCAAAAGCTCCTGAACTTCTTTCTAAAAAATTTCCAAAATTAAGAAAAGTAAATGTAAAAGTAAATACATATAATTTTGAAGAAACTCAAGAAAACATTTCCAAAGCAGCTTTTAATGAATTTTCAAAGGGAAACTTTGTAATCAGCCTTGGCGGGGACCATTCTGTAACATATGGTTTATTGCAGGGAGCTAAAAAAGTTTTTGAAGATATTTCTCTTCTCTATTTTGACGCTCATCTTGACGCTGAAGATGACTTTATTCCGCCTTCTCACGAAGATGTAATAAAAGCAATAGTGAACGAGAAAATCATAAAACCAAGCAATATTTTAATTGTAGGAGCAAGAAAATACTGGAAAAAAGAAGAGGAATTTATACAAAAAAACAAAATCAAAGTTGCATTTGCATCAGAAAAAAAGCATAAAATTACCTCAAAAATTGAAAAATTCATTAAAAAAGCCAGAAACCTGTATATTTCAGTAGATATTGACTTTTTTGACCAATCAGTGGCAGTTGCAACCGCATATCCAGAAAAAAACGGCTTTTTTCTAAAGGATTTTAAAAAATTCACTACTTGGCCGGAATTCAAGAGAATTATAGGTTGCGACATTGTAGAATTCTTTCCGTGCCTTGATAAACAGCAAATTTCGCAAACCCTGGCTTCAAATGTAATTAAAGAGTTACTAACAAAGAGAGACAACTTTTCCGAAACATATATATAGTTTTTGATATATATATTAAATACAATAATTGAGGTGTTATAATGTTAGTAGAAAAACAAAGGGAACAAGAAAATGTATCTAACCTATTTTTAAGGGAAAAACCAATCGCATTGCTTTTATGCCTTTTGAACACAACAAAAACACAATACCCTTCTTTGCTTGCAAAAGAGTCAAAATGCACTTATAGTCACACTGTTCATCTTTTGCAGAAAATGGAAAAAGCAAACTTAATTAATTTCCAGAAAAAGGGGCGATTAAAATTAGTCGGCCTAACTAACAAGGGTGAAGCAGTATCTGAACTTTTCAGGCAGATAAATAAGACACTTTAATGTCTTTTTTTAAAATTCTTATTTTATATCTCTATTTAGTTGAAACAATATAGTTATATATGCTTATCTTCTTTAAATTACAAGGTGAATTTAATGGTAGAAGCTTATTGTGTTAAATGTAAAGCAAAAAGACAAATGTCTGATGCAAAAGAAGTTACCATGAAAAATGGCAGAAAAGCCATGAAAGGTAAATGCCCTAAATGCGGTACTGGAATGTACAGAATTATGGGAAAGTAATTTCCCTTCTTTTTTTATTATCTATATTTGTCTAATTCTCTTGCATAATCTAACAACCTTTCAGTGCTTGGCTGTATCAGGAAAGGAATTATATAATTCTTAATTGAACTTTCAATTGAACCGTTTTCAATTAACCGATACCCTTGCTCATGCTTCTCAATAAGCTTCATATCTCTTAATCTCCTAATTTGCCTTCGAATATTCGGCTCTGAAGCTCCCTGCTTGCCTTTAAGATTCTTTGCTATCATTTCAACACTTAAGCTCGAATTTGTTTTTGAAAGCAAGTAGAAAATTTCAGCAATTATGTCTCTTGACTCTCCTGGCTGCAGAAGGCCCAGAGAAAGCAGAATTTTCCTGCAAAGCTCTTTTTTCTCTATTCCTTTTGGAGATTCATATTTCCTCAATGTAAGCTCATTCAAAGGAATGTCTCGACTTGTTCTTTTGCCTTCCATTTTAATTATCAAAAGATTTGATTATTTATTAAAATATTTTATAACTGATAAATAGTCAAGAATATCTTTATAATAAATGAAATACAAATTAAAACAATGGCTGGATACAATCACTATTTCTGGAGAATGGTTTGGTTACTTCCTTTAGCATTAGTATGTGATTTAATAAGCATGAGCCAAACACTTTTATATTTTTTTGGTGTTGGAGTAGCACTTGATTTTTTAGACATTATTTGGGCTCCCCTTGCTTATGGCTTTCCAATGATTCCTTTTCTAAAAAATGGAGGAATCCAGGGCTCAATGTTCCCAATTGTTCCTGCCTGGCTTATGATTGGTGGAATAGCATCTGAACTGATTCCTTTTGGCGACCTTATTCCAATTTTCACAATCCTTTGGTTTTTTTATGCCTTTTCAAAAGTGGGGCCTGTTGCATATTACTTCAAATTCAAAATAAAAAAGAAAAAGAAACTGCCTGTTTTTAATGCCATATCTCTTGCCTCTCATAAGAAAATAAGAAAGATTCTTCTTGGAGAACAAGCAAATCCAACTCTGCAAGCCCAACCACAAAACCCAGAAATGCAAAATCCTACTGCCGCAGTTCCATTATGATAAAATAAGCTCAGAAATTCCTTCTTCAAAAGTAACTTTTGGCTCCCAGTTCAAAAGCTTTTTTGCTTTTGAAATATCTGCTCTTGAATGTTTCGGCTCAATAACTGGTTTAGAATGAATAATTTTTGAATTAGAATGTATTTTATTCATTAAAATTTCTGAAAGTTCATTAATTGAAACTTCCTTTCCTGTACCAATATTAAACACATTTCCAAAACATTCTAGATTCTCACATTTTAAAGCTGCAATATTTGCATTAACAACATCTAAAACATGAACAAAATCTCTTTTCTGTTTTCCATTGCCATAAATCTCAATGTCTTCTGAATTTTTCAGTTTTTTAATGAATTTTGAAATAACTCCTGAATACGGATTGTTTGGATCCTGTCGCTTTCCATAAACATTAAAATACCTCAAGCAAATTGTTTCAACTCCATATAATTTATAAAAGAGATTGCAGTATTGCTCGCAAATAATTTTGTGAAGAGCATATGGAGAAAGCGGATTTAACTTTTGATTTTCAAACAAAGGCATTTCCTCAGAATCTCCATAAACTGCAGCACTTGAAGAAAAAATAAATTTCTTAACATTATATTTTCTGCACATATTAAGAACATTCAAAGTTCCATCCACATTTACTTTATGAGTCTCAATGGGATTTTTTATTGTATACTGAACTTGCGGATTTGCTGCTAAATGAAATACTGCATCAAATTTATTATTTTCAAAAATCGCTTTTAAATCATCACATACGCTTTTTCTGTAAATACGAAGATTTTTATTTGACTTATGTTGAATAAGATTCTCTTCATTTCCAAAAGAATAATCATCAATAACAATAACTTCGTGTTCTTCTGACAACAAAGCATCAACTAAATGACTTCCAATAAATCCTGCTCCGCCAGTTACTAAATATTTCATGGTTTATTATCCAAAATAAGATTTATAAACTATTTTATAATGATTTATAGTGTTTTCAATAATTTTTTTCCATCTGAAGTTTCCAGAAAAATCCCTGAAATCATAATTTAGTGCTTTTTGAATTTTTTTTGAAAGAATTTTCTCATTTTTAACTGGAATCAAAAATCCGTTTTTTCCCTCGTTAACTAACTTAGGAATTCCTCCTGCATTTGTAGCAACCACAGGAATTTTGTAAGAAAGTGCTTCCATTACTGAAACAGGTCTGCCTTCTGTATATGAAGGAAGAACAAAAACATCTGCAGCAGACAAATAAAGCTTCTTTTTTCTACCCTGTATATATCCTGGAAATTTTGTATTTGGAAAATATTTTTTTGCTGTTTTTTTAAGTTCTTGCTCATAACTTCCTTTTCCAGCAATCACAAGTTCTGCATTTATTCCTTCCATTGCTTTAATTAAATGATGCGCTCCTTTATTCTTTTTCAGAGTTCCAACAAAAAGAATGGTCTTCTTCTTAAGTCCCAATTCTTTTTTCGCTTTTTTCTTTGAGATTTTTGGAAAAAGTTCGTCAGATACTCCCATTCCCTGAATTTCAACTTTGGCATTAGTAACCGACCTCAAAAAATCTTTCTCTTTTTTTGAGTTTACAAAGAACACGTCTGCTCTTTTTAAGCAAAATTTTGCAAACTGCTCAAAAATCCAAAGAACAGGAAAAAGAAGCTTCAACCAAGGATATCTTTTAAAATGACCTAAAGGATGCCTGTCCCCATGATTCTGAATCACAATGGGCTGCCTTTTCCCATAAAGCAAGCATATCAAATAAGTCAGCAAAGTGTAGCATCCATGCAAATGAAGTATTGCTTTTTTCTCTTTTCTCAAAGCTTTTAGCAAAGGAATAGAAAATTCAAATGAAAATTTTAGTGAAAATGTGGTTGGAAAAACGCGGTATTTAATTTTATTTTTAGAAAAAGTTCTTTCTCTCTTTAACTTTCTTTCTTGAGCCCAACATTCAACATCAATTTCTGGATTATATTTCTTTAATTTTTGAGCCACTTTAGAATTCCAACTTCTAATAACTGCATCATTATAGTCCTTATGTATTAATGAAGCAGACATATGTGTTATTTGAAGCACTTTCATATTTATTACTCAATTAGTAATTTAATTAATACTTTCGATATAACCAGAATTTTAAAATCCAGTAAAAATTACCTACTGTAGAAAAAATAATCATTGATATCCATGGAAATCCAATTAAAGCACAAACTGAAATTATTAATGTTTGAACATCTGCACTAAATGAGAATAACCTATAATCTAAATTTAAACCGATTTTAGAAAAGATTTTTGAAATCTTTTCTCTAGCTGAAAGAGATAAGCTAGATTTAAGACTATCTGAAAAGTAAGCTCTAGAACCAAGAGCAGTTGCAGTAAGAAGTGTTGCTGCAATTATTGAAAAAATCATTAATATAATAAAGTCAAAGTTTCCACTTCTAAAGTAACTTCCAAAACCAATACCTAAAAACAACACAATAAAACAAAGCATATCAAATATAGAGTCAACATATGAACCAAATCTTTTTGGATTTTTTACTTTATTTTTCTCATTTAAATATCTAGCAACTTCACCATCAGAATGATCTAAAACAAATGAAAAAAATACTAATAATCCTGCTATTAATGAAAAAATCCACTTTCCTGAAAAAAGAAAAATTCCTGCAGCAATAACATCCATAATAAAACTAGAAAAAGTAACCATATTTGGACTTACTTTAAGTTTAACTGCTAACCAAGAAGTATATAGTGAAAATTTTCTAAAAATTTTATCTGCAAAGTAATCATCTTTTTTTCCCTTGCGATACCGTTTAAAGTACGATGGTTTTAACTGTCTCATAGTTTTATTTCTTATGCCCAAAGCTTTAAATGTATTTTGATACTTTAGTTTACTTTATTTCTTCAAGAATTTTAAGAATATCATATGCGCGAACTATCCGCGGATTGTTTGTCATTCGTTCAGAATTAACATTATTTAATATTGTTACTATTCCACTGCTTTCAGGTATGCCTAATTTAGTTAACTTGGTTTCAAGACCTATGTTCTTCATTAGATTTTCAATTTTTTCAGCAGTTCTCTCTACACTCTCTGTTTTGAAAAGAAAGTTTATTTTTTTTATCTGCGTTTTAATATGCTCTGGATTTACATTTAGTCGCGCATTAGTTAAGTCTATTTCTGAATTGAATTTTAGGACAGCTCTGAGAGTTAAAGCTACAGCATGACCGTGCGGAATATTATAATAGGATGTTATTGGATAAGATATTGCGTGACATGCTGTTGTATGTGTTAAATTTATTGCTTTTCCAGAAAGATGGGCTCCTCTAAGCATTTGCTCTCTTGATTTTAGTGTGGGAGAATTAACTGCAGTTTCTAAATTGTCTAAAATTTTTGTAATTGCTTTTTTTGCATAGAAATCAGATTCTGAATTTGAATTAATGCTCCATAAAGATTCAACTGCTTGTGTCAAAGCATCCATTCCAGTTACAGCTGTTTGATATGGATTCATACTTTTTGTTAGTTCAGGCATAAGAACTGCATAAGTTGGAAGAAGAAATATGCTATCAAGGGACTGCTTTACTTTATTTACATATATTACTGAAAATTGAGTTGCTTCTGCACCTGTTCCTGCTGTTGTTGGTATTGCAATTAATGGCTTTCCTTTTCTGCGCAGTACATATTCTTTCATTAAATAAGCAAGTGGCTGGTGTTTGTTATTTGAGAGAACATTAACTGATTTTGCAACATCAAGAACACTTCCTCCACCAACAGCAATTATTAAATCTGGATTAAATTGGTTGAAAGCGCAGATTCCATTTTCAATTTCTTTAATTTTTGGATTTGGGCTTATACTAGAAAAATGGTGAACTTGATATTCTTTTAGAAGCGGTTCAAGTAACTCTTTTGCTCCAGATTTTTCATAAGAGGTTTTTCCGTGAAAAAGCATAATTCTTTGCGGATTTTCTTTTTGAATTATTTTTTCAAGTTCTTTCATTTTAAGAAAGTCATAAATGCTTCTTTGTTTTGTACAGGTGTAGTTGTTGGCCGTCCAAGATTTTCTCTTGCGCCTTTGTTTACTTTTATTTCAAGAAGAGATGGTCCAGGTTCAGATTTAATCTGCTCTAGTTTTAATTTTATGTCTTCTTTAGTTTCTGCTGAATATATATTTCTGTATCCTGCGGCTTTTGCAATTCCAGGTATGTCTGCGCTAAATCCAACTGTTGGCTGACCTCCAACAGAATCATGCGCTCCGTTGTTAAACACAATATGTTTAAAGTTGTGTGGTTTCTGTGCGGCAATTATTGCTGTTGAGCCCAGATGCATTATTGCAGCACCATCACCATCAAAGCAATAAACATGCCTATCTGGTTTTTGTAAAGCAATTCCCAATGCTATTGATGAACTGTGCCCCATTGAACCTACAGTTAGGAAATCTTGATTATGACCTTGGTTTTTGGCTTCACGATATTCAAAAAGCTCTCTGGATGTTTTTCCTGTTGTTGAAACTACAATGTCATCTTCAGAAAGGCTGTCTGTTACAAGTTTTAGTGCTTGTTCTCTGTTTAGTTCAAAATTTGTTTTGATTTTATTCTTCAATTCATATTTGTCAAAAGTTCCTTTTCTGACAACAAGCGCAAATGCAGACTTGTTTTTTGCTGCATACTTTACTGCCCTTTCTACTGAAGCTTCTGCAAGTTCATTTTCTTCAGGCAAGATTTCATAAGGAATTCCTAAAATATTTAAAAGTCCAAGAGTTATTTTTCCTTGTTTTTTGTGTTGTGGTTCGTCTTTTTTTCCAGGCTCTCCCCTCCATCCGATTACAAGAATAAGAGGTATACTATACACATCTGAGTCTGTAAGAGATGCAAGCGGGTTTATAGTGTTTCCTTGTCCTGAATTTTGCATGTAAACAAGTGCTATTTTTCCTGTTGCAAGATGATAACCTGCAGCAAGGGCAATTGCATTTCCTTCATTTGCTGCTATAATATTGTTCTTTGCTTTAACATTATCTGTAATATATGCACAGAAATTTTTCAGAAGAGAATCAGGAACTCCTGCAAAAAATTCAATTTCATTTTTTTCAAGTGCTTTGTAAAAATTTTCTGGTTTTATCATTTTATTTTCCTCCAGGAATGAGTGTGAGTATCTCTTTAATTGGCATGCAGTATTGTTCATGGCATTCCTTTCCTCGTTCATTTTCAAGAATTGATTTAGCAGCATTTACCATTGCAGGATATGCGCTTCTTAGCAAATGATTTGCATAAATTACAATATTAATCCCAAGTTCCTTAAGTTCAGTTTCAGTCATGTGATTGTAAGTTGTGGGTACTGCAACCAACGGAACTTTGTTTTCTATTTTTTGATATATTCTGCAAAATTCAATTAACTCTGAGGGGTCTTTGTCTTTGCAGTGAATCATTATTGCATCGGCTCCTGCATCAATATAAATTCTTGCACGATTTATTGCATCATTAACGCCCTGCTTTAAAATTAAGCTTTCAATCCGTGCAATAATCATAAAATCATCTGTAACTTGTGCTTTTTTTCCTGCCTGGATTTTTTTTGCAAATTCCATTGGATTTGCTTGTGTTTGCTTTACATCTGTTCCAAAAAGAGAGTTTTTCTTAAGTCCTACCTTGTCTTCAATTATTACAGCTGAGACTCCGAGTCTTTCAAGAGTTCTAACAGTAAAAATAAAGTGCTCTACTTTTCCGCCAGTATCTCCATCAAAGATAATTGGTTTTGTTGTAACTTCCATTATTTCTTCAATTGTTTTAGTTCTTGAGCTGATATCAACAAGCTCAATGTCTGGTTTTCCTTTTGCTGTTGAATCTGTTAGTGAGCTAAGCCACATTCCATCAAATTCATTTATTTTTTCTGGCTTTTCAACTTTTAATGTTTCAGCAATAAGTCCAGTTAATCCATTATGCGCTTCAATTATTCGAACAATATCTTTTGCTTCAAGAAGACGCCTTAATTTCTTTCTGCGAATATTAGGTGTTATTCCTATCTCTTTCATTGCGTTATACAAAGCACTAGAAGAAATTCCTTTTGTATATGGAATCTCTATTAATTTTCCATTCCATTCTTTAAGAGCATCAATAACTCTTTGTCTTGTATTTTTCTGAATTCCAGTTCTCCAATCATCTCCATGAACAACATATTTTGGCTTTAATTTTTGCAAATTTGGAACATAGTCCAAAGTTTCCTGCGGTATAACATTACTTACACCTTTTATATTCTCCACAATCTCTTTTCGCTGATTATAATTCATAAATGGGAGGCGCTTGTAAGATGCAATTGCTCGATCTGTAAGAAGCCCAACTGTAACCTTTCCTAATTTTTTTGCTTCTTTAATTATATTTAAATGTCCTGGATGGACTAAATCTGCACTCATAGCTACATAAACAGTGTTATTCATTAAATTCACCTTTATAATTTTTGAAGATTTTTTTAACAATCTTTTCTGTTGAGAGTTTCTCATAAAAATCTGGTTGGAATATTTCTCCGTTTATTTTATTAATATATGCTTTTCCCGGAACTTCTTTCCAATCAGAACCATATACAACAACAAGAGTTGCATTTGGGAATTGTTCATGAAGTTTTTTTAGATTATCTGTTGGGTCCTTACTGTCCTGAGTCATAACCATATCTACACAGCGGAGATTAGATATAATTGACAGTCTGTCTTTAAATCCTGCAATTGGCGGTTTTTTGTAAGATTTTATTGCATCGTCAGTTAAAACACCGCACACATGAAAGTCTCCTTGCTTGTTTGCTTTTTCAAGAACCCTAAGATGTCCGTAATGAAACAAATCTGCTGTGACAGAGGAATACACAATGCGATTTATCTTTTGCTTTTCAATATTAACTATATCACCTTCAACAATGCCAGAATTTCTTGGAATTGTAACGCATAGCTGTTTATTTGACTTGTTTTTCCAGACTTTTTTCTTCATTTTATACTAGTATTACTAGTAATATATAAATATTGTTGTACTATTAACAATAGTAATTAATCCCACAGTTCAATATGGTCTGTTAAAACAGCATCTACTTGGTGTTTTTTTAGCAGTTCTTTTGTTGCTTTGATTTCTTCTGGTCGTTTAAGCAATTCTGGTGAAACAATACAAAGTTTGAAATGCTTTTTTAATTTCTCAAATGCATTGTTTTCAACTGGCAAATGCGTAAAATTGTCAATAAATACCCAGTCAACTTTTCCTGCTAGATTCATACATGTTTCTATGCTTTCAAACTCAGAGAATCTTACTGCAATTTTAGTTTCTGAATTTATTAATTTAATTATAAATGGAAACGTTACATCTAAAAAGAAATAATCTGTTATGTTGTATTTTTCCATAAGTGCTATTACTTCTTTTTCTATTCCTTCTGACTTTACATTAAGGATTATTGTTTTGTGATTATAGTGCTTTAGAAATTCTTCAAGCTCTATTCCATTCTGATGAGGTTCATGATTTAAAATTAATTTGCCATTATATGGACGTATATCAATTTCTATTCCGCAGTCTTTTGGGATGGTTTTTAGTTTTTCAATTGTGTTAACTCTATGCGCAATTCTAAGAAGCTCTGCTCTAAAAATCGATGAATAATTTTCCCAGAATTTAAACTCTTTATAATCTGGAATTGTTCCAATATGCACATAATTATCCAAAGGATAGCCATAGACTCTCTTTCCTTGGTCTGCCAGATACTTTAACAAATGGTCTGCAATTAATTCGTTGTTTGGATCTTCTGGAAGATTGTTAACTTCAGCTACTAAATCTCCGGATTTGAACCAAAAAAATCCAGCAAGACCGCGGTCATTATCTGAAGACTTTCCTTTGATGTGAACATCTGTAATTCTGTTTCCATTTAAAGAAACATGTGTATGATGTCCTGCCATTTTTTGCTGCATTAGTGTTGGATTAAATGTAAAGATAATTGCATCGGGATTATTTTCTTCTATAAAGTTCTCAAAGCGCTGATTATCAAAAATTCCATAGCAATCGCAGCTAGTCATAAAAAAATTTTTTTTGTCTTTGATTTGCTCTATTGCCTTCTTAATTGTTCCAATCTGTGATTTTGTTTGCTTGCCTATATTTATAATTTCATATGGAATCTTTGGTGTTGGAAGTTCTTTTGCAATTGCATCTGTTGTTACAATTGTGTTTCTGTTTGAACCAAATTGGTCTAAAACAAATTCAAACATAGGTAATCCGCGAATATCAACAAGTGCTTTCTTTTTGCCAAGCTCTTGCATTCGTTCACCAAGTCCGCCCATTATGCAAACATTTTCATATTTTGTTTTTTGAGGCGTAAACTCCAAGATTTTCTTCCAGTTATTAAAGTCTTCAAGTTGTTCAGGCAATCCCAAATGAATAAAAAAATCAACATCTGACAGATAGATTTGCTTTCCTTCTTTAACTAATTGGTTGTATGGCTCTGTTGGGAAGAACTCATTGTTAACTTTAATATCTTCTTTGATATACTGCTCAGCAACTCTTATCATGTCGCGGCCAGATTTATAATAGAATACTCCAACTGAAAGAGGTTCTTTCATATGATCTTCTGTAAAATGTCCTTTTTCTTTAATTTCCTGAAGAAGATTTGGGTTGTCTGACTTTGGTAGGCAAAATGCTGAGTTTGGATTTTTGAATAAATGCGGATGCCATTTTTTTCTAGTAAAAATAATTCCATCATAATAAAGAAGTTTTTTAACATTCTCCCAGTTCCATGTCCAATAAATATCAGAATAAGAAACAAAAAATGATTCGTCAAGAGGCAGATTGTTTCTTGCTAAGTATATTGTATGACTTGGTCCTTGACTAAATTCTTGTAAATTAATAATATGTGCATTTGTTTTGCTTTCTAAATATTTTATTTCATCTTCTGAAATAATATCTGGATGCACAATAAAGTATTTGTGAATATCTTCTGGAAATGGTTCAAGAACATAATCAATCATTTTCTTTCCTTGAATCTCAATAAAGGGTTTATATGTTGAGTATCCTGCGCGTTTAAATCTAGAACCAAATCCCGCCATTGGAATAATTACATTTAATTTATTTTCCATTTTTCAGAATTTTATTAATCTCCTCTATTTTTTTGCTTATTTCTTGTTCAGTGTTGCCTTTGATTATTGACCACCCTGCAAACAACTCTGCACCTGCGTTTTTACATAATTTCAGTGTTTGCAATGTTAATCCTCCGTCAACTTCAATAAGCGCTTTCTTGTTTTTTCTTTTGAAGAATTCATAAGCATCACTAATTGTTTGTAGTGTTGTAAACTGGAACATCTGTCCACCATATCCGATTGGAACACCCATAATAACTATCCAGTCTAAGTCTGCTTCATCAATTATTTTTTCTATATTTTCTCCAATCGAATCATGTGTTTCTATAAGTATACCTGGTCTTTTTCCAAGATTTTTGATTAATTTAAGAGCGTTTATTAGGTCTCTTTCATTGTCAAATGATCGAGGATGTATTGCAATTGCATCACATCCTGCTTCAGCATATTGCTGGATTGCTGAAAGCTCTCCATTATATGGAAAATGGGGATTTTTAATCATTAAATGTGCATGAAGTTCTGCTTTTGGATATTTTTCTTTTAGGAATCTTGCTTTTTTTATTCCTGAAAAATTCCGAGTTATAAACTCTCCATCTCCAGCATCAATGTGAAAATTTCTAATTCCTTTTTTCCATAAAACATCTGTAAGTTTAAACATATCTTCTTCAGGAACTTCAATCATGCTTGCTGAGAACTCTAAATCTCTTACTTTAATTTCTTGTTTTGAGATTCTATATTTTTCGATTGATTCTAAAACAGATTTTAAAATCAAGTTAATATGCTCTTCTGGAAAAGAAAAAGTATTGTAATTAAAATAATTGCTGTCCATTTTAGAAAGTTTTGGAGCATTAATTGTTCGAATTAAATCATTTGATATTCTTTTCAAAGCATCTTTAAGCCTATCTTGCTCTTTTTCATTTAGTTCATCAATTAAAAAACGGACGCTTGCAATCATTTTCTTTGGCTCTACATTTGAATCTGAAATAATCCGACTTATTTTTTCAGGAAGATTTGCTATAAAAACATCTAATAAATCTCCTGCGACATTTATTTTATGACATCCTTCTGAAGCATTTGCTAAGACATCTCTATGACTATTGCTTGTTCCATGAAGAACAGGAGATATAAAATTCTCATTTTTAAGATAGTTTCGCCAGATTTTTGCATATTCAACTTTTGGCTTCATCTGATCATAACCGTGATGTGTTGTTCCGAGATTTCCAATAAATAAAGTAGGTCTGCTTATTAGAGCAGAGTATCCTCTTTTTTTAAGAGACTGCTGATAAATCTCCATAAATAATTTCATTTCTTCTGCTGTTGGAATTATACTCTGTTTACTGTCTTCAACATAATTAAGTTCGCCTGCACAAACTTCTCTATCAATAAGATATGTTTTTTCCAGGTTGTCAAGCAAGCTTGTTGAGAAGTCAATCATTTTTTTGTATGCAGCTATTAATGATGCTTTGTCTCTGGTTTTTGCATTAAATAGAGATGAACCGTCCTGAACATAGTGTGTTAATTTTCCAGTTTTGTATGCTCTTTTAAAAAATCTCTGAGCTCTTCCTTTTGGGATATCATAATCCACTGCGACATGATCAAGCCCAATACCAAATAGCGGGGGTAGAATGCCTTTTGTTAAGTAAAGATTTCTTGCTGAACGCATTACTGAAGATATAAATTGTATTGGTCCATTTGAAAGTTTTAAATAACCTATCTGCCGGTGTCCTTCTTCATCAATCTCTTCCTGACCAATTGCATTCAAAGATGACTGCAAAACAAGTGGTGTTTGGTTTTCTGCTGCTGATTCTAAATATGAAATTGCATCAAAAGATTCTCTTCGAATGTCATATATATTTGTTGCAAGGATTGCTGATCGCTCATCTCGTAATGCCATCCACAAATATACTTCTGCCATTATGGATGGATTTAATTTAAGATAATTTCCAAGAGAAATTTCGTTTATTGAATTTCTTGGAAGATCAGACCACAAAGCTGAAGTTCTGAGATGAATATTTGGGAAGAATTTCAGTAAGAAATCAAAACTTCTTTTTCTTAAAAGTCGCTCTTCTGAAGTCATCATTTTTCTTAATTCAATTATAGCTTCTTGAATTCCTTCTTCATCTTCATACATAAATCTACTAAATATATATCCATCCATTAGATGAAAATGTTTTAGTGGTTTTACAAATTGTTTAATTTTATTTCTCTCTTCAATTATTATTTTATCTATTGCTGCTTCAGATTCTTTAAACAATAATCTTTTTGATAATGGCTTTTCCCATTCTCGGATAAATAATTTGAATTTATTTTGAAGATCTGAATTTTTGTGTTTAACAGAAATAAGATAATTTCCTGCCTGTACGCTGTGGACGCCAGTTTTTCTTAAAATATCCTGATAAAATCTAAGTTCTGAAAATAATGCAAACCGATGTATCCAAACACCGCCGTCGTGAATAAGACGCGATAATGCCTGAGATGCAGAAATTACTTCATCTTCTTTTTTAATATAAATTAATTTATAATTAAAATCTCTAAGAAAAGAGGGGATAGTGAAATTTGTAGGAGTCATTACATCAATAGTCTCATTAGTGTGGATTAATTCTCCTGTTGTGTCTTTTATTTCATAGTTTCTGTTTTTTGTTATTTTCCCAAGTTCTCGAATAAAACTAATTCTTTTGTAATTTCCCACCCATATAATCTGAAGACTTAGTTCTGAATGAAAAACTTCGGCTATTATTGAAACTTCAGGGATTTGAGCGTTTTTGTAAAACAATCCAATAGCTAACGAAATTGGTAGAATTCTATTATAAACATTGTAAAGTGTATCTGTGTGCATAATCTTAAACGAATATTCTTTGTTACTTTCTTTGTTCAACTTGTCTACAAGAGTATTTGCTATTTCTGTAAGATCTAAATTTAAACTAGATATATTTGTTCTCAAATATTTATCTACACTTAAGTCCCATTCTTTTAGCATTGATATTACATTTTCAGTATATTTCTTTATTTTGCTTGGAATTAAAGTAGAATCTGAAAAAATAAATGAAGAAAGATTTATTTTACTTACTTTTATTTGAGGTATGATATTCTTGTTTTCAAGTTTTAGCCAATATTCAATGTATTCTTTTTTCTTGATTGTTGGTTGATTGTAATTAGTATTATCAATAATCAAATTTGCATTTATTCCAAAACGATTAAGATGATTTTTAAAAGAAGGAATATCTATTTTCCAGAAATAATTTTTTGCTATATCTGTTGAGCGATATCCTTTTACTCTATTTACTTTTCGTCTGAGAAATTCTTCCATTTCTCCAATAAGAAGAATATTATAATCAATATAACGGGCTAGTTCGTTTCGTAAAGTGTAGTGACCTTCAAGAATAATTATCATGCCTGGTTCAAGATGAACTTCTTCTTTTCCAGAAAGAGTTCCGTTATTTTCTCGAGAATAAAGTGATAATAAAAGCAATTTCTTTTTAGAAGAAGAACTTTGGTTAAACAGAGCTACACTTTCTAAAAAAGATTGAACTTTTCTTAAATTCATATGCAATTCTGCTTCATAAGGAAAACTGTATTTGCTTTTGTTTAGATTCTCAAGGTCCTTTTCACGTTCTTTTCGTTCTTTTAGTGTCCAGTCAAGCCTATAAATCCAACAGTTTTCTCCCTGAGATTCTAATTCTTTTTTGAGATTGTTAGCAAGAGTTGTTTTTCCAGAAGCAGTTGGTCCATCAATTCCCACTAATGTAACTAATTTTTTATTTTGTTTTTTAAGAATATCATCGCATATTGATTTAACTAGCGTCATTAATTCACCCTTTATTGACTTGATATCTCTTTTTTTACAACAACTTATTTAAAGCTTTATTTAGTTTAGTTTATGAAATGGTAGTAAAAAAGACTGATGTGATCTTTTGTGGACTGCCTAGAAAGCCAGATATGTTCAAAAAATCAATAAAAGATTTAATTGATCTTCAAAAAAAAGGTCTTGTGAACAAGATTATTTTTTCTACATGGAAAAATCAAGTTGAGAAAGTTAGAGGTTTGGATGATTTTTTGAAGAAGAATAAGATTACAGTAATAAAATCAATTCAGCCAAAAAAAGAAGTTCCAGGTCACATCTGGCATCAAATGAAAGCTTATGAAAATGGTTTAAAAAAAGCAGGAAAAAATACATATATTCTAAAGACACGCACAGATCTTTACTTTAATAAGAATTTTCTTAAGAAACTTTTAAGTGAAAAAGAAAAAATTTTGAAAATTAAAAGAAATCTTCGAGGTGGAAATGTTTTCAAGGAAAAAGTATGGGTTCCTTATTTTGAGCTTACTCGTCCATTTTTTATGTCTGATGAGTGTTTTCTTGTATCTGGTGCTGATGCTAAAAAGCTATTGAATTATAATAAAATTTATTATACTAAATATGCAATAGGTCCGGGTATTTGTCATTTAATGCGTTTGATTGAGCCATTTAGAAAAAAATATCCTAAAGAAATTGATGCATATCTTTCAAAATTTAATGATGATAGGCCTGGAAAGTCTTATTTTTATAAGAATTGGCGGAAAACTTATCTGTTTCTTAAGAAGTTTATGTTTATTAGAAAGCTTTCTGAAAAACAGAGATTTTATGTTTTAAGAAAAAGATTGCGTAATTTAGAGTTTGTTAAATATCTTGGACTTTACTATGCTGCTTTGTACAGCCAGTTCCATATTGAACTTCCAAAGAACGGAATTGTGTTTAGAGAATGGTTTGTTCAGAAGAAAGAGCTAGATCCTCGACATGCTGAAAATAATTATAGTGAAAAAAAGGTAGGAGAAGAGTCTGGTGGACAGATCTTTGTATATAATCTGAAGTTTATTAACAACCTTGTGGAAGGCAAGGTTAAGAAAACACCAATATCTGAAAATATTAGAAATTCAATTGTTAAGTATTTGAAGTAAGATTATTTTCTATATGCATATATGAATATGTCCTGGAATTTGTCAGCATAAATAGGGAGACTTACAGCGTTTATTTTATATTCAAATCCTGCATCTTCAATTCGTTTTAAAAAATTTGCAAGTCTTGATTTTTCAGATCCGATTTTATGATGATATTCAATTGCCATTGTTTCAATTTGTTTTAGCAGTTTTTCTTTTTCTAAGTCTGCGAAGACTTCAACCTCAGACCCTTCAATATCCATTTTTAGGAAATCAATGTGTTTTATTTTGTATTTTTTTATGAACGCAGAAAGTTTGATTGCGTCGACAGTTACCTTTTTTCGATTAGGTGTTCGTTCCGGTCGAGTACTCATAATTAAAGATCCTTGGTTTTTTTGGTCAATATAAAAACTTATTTTTCCGTTTTTGTTTGAAAGAGCATAATTAAATGCATAGGCATCTTTCAAATTATTTATTTGCAGATTTCGTTTTAGAAGTTCAAATGAGGCTTTATCAGGTTCAAATGCATAGACTTTGCTTTTAGAGTATAACCATTTAAAGAAGATTGTTGATAAACCTATATTTGCTCCACAATCAAGGATTAATGGATTCTTTTTCTTTGTTTTGAAGAAATATTCATTTCTGAAAAAGATTCCTTCATATAAATTACGAATAAGACGATACTTTAAGCCCGCAATTTTAAATCCAAAAATGAACTCTGTTCTGAAATTAAAGAATCGATTAAGTAGAAGATTTTTTGAATTTATTTTTAACCAATTTAGAAAAATTCTGATTTTTGTTTTTAATGAATACTCGCTTTTAAGAAAATACCCTGAATCATCAATAACATCATAAATCCAACCGAAGACGCTCATTATACTTTTTATTAATTCTTTATTTATTAAAGATTTGTTTTTTGAAAGGCGCAGATAAATATTTTAATTAAAAAACGCATTACTTAGTGCTTATTTTAATAATTTAATAAACTATAATTAAATGTTTTAATCAAAAATCATTGTTTTTAATAAAATTTTAACTCAATTTTTAATCATTTCAGTAACTAGGTTTTTCATATTTGAAACCCTTTAAATCTTTGCAATATTGAAGAGAATATAAAACTGCTCTAATTCTCTGCACTATTGAAAATAAATACTCAAAAAAATTCATATATTCACAAAGCCTACAAACCGCTAAGTAAGATATTTGCAATATTGAAATAAATACATACAAAAAATTAAGATTTTGGATAATGATCTGAAAAACGAATAACCTCAAAAAAACCAATTTTTATAGGCTCCTTAGTAATAAAATCAACTAAATCAAAAGTTGATTCATTATTAGGAATAATTTTAATAGAAGCATGAACTCCTGGAATTTCATAAAACTTATCTGCAATTTCTACTGCTTTTTTAATATTATATTCATTTCTAGCTCCAACAAAAAGAATATAATGTTTATACTCTTCAACCATATTCAATTCTGAAAAACAGCTGTAATTTAAGGTTTTATTCACTCTAAACCTACCTTCTTAGCAAAAAAACATGTTTCAAAACAAGTTTTAAGCATAATTAAAAAAACCAAAAGTTCGTTTAATGTATGTTATATGTAATTGCTCTACATCCACCATTGATTAATAAATTTATATAATTTAGTTCAAATCTCGAATTACTATTAAAATCACAATTTGTGGAAGTGTAAAATTCGCAAAAAAACTTGTTGAGATTTATAATCAACTCAAAAAAATCGGACATGAGCCAATGATGGATGAAGATTCTACTACACCATCTAGTGGTTCTGAGCACCCTCTCAC
The DNA here is from genome assembly GCA_017608025.1 of Candidatus Pacearchaeota archaeon. GTDB lineage: Archaea > Nanobdellota > Nanobdellia > UBA10117 > JABICX01 > JAFCGM01. The sequence goes on along the minus strand of JAFCGM010000001.1, from coordinate 7,951 downwards.
CCTGCATCTCGCATGGAATTACTGGACATCAGACAACCTCCCGCCGCGAATATAAACAAGCAGTTTCTAATAATTATTACAATGAAAAAAATGAGAAGTGTCTGCGTGGTTAAACAAGCTCCACTAGCGGTCTGCACCAGTGAGGAGGATGAAGAAATGTTCTTCAGGACCATTATGGCTCTGGGTGAAATTGAGATAGGATCTTAAATTTTCTCCTATCTCTTTCTAACTAGAATAAAACTGTATTCAATGTTAGTCGTAGGTAGGACATACCTTGACTCAGTAAAATCCAACCTTTAAATATTAAAAAGTATATAAGTTCTTTGCAATATTGTAAAAATCTAACTGCATTCAACTTTAATTAACACCTTGAAAAACTAAGTTTGAATTATTTGCAATATAGAAGTTAATTAAAAAGAGCCTCTATGTAATACGTTTTTAATTTTTTCATTTCATTATTAAAATATTTAATAAATTATTATAACTTTTTATCGAGTTATTAAAAAGTTTAATAGCGTTTATGTATGCTGTTTTTCTAATATGTTTTTAAGAATTAACTAAAACATGCTTGATTAATATACGCTAAGTATGCTGTTTTTGTAACTTTGTTAAAAATCTACTTAAATTCTTGTCTTTTTACCTTTTGAAAAACGATATACTTCGCCAATAGAACTAATTTTCTCATCATAAACTAAACAAGAATTTTCCTTAATAGCATAAATATCTCTCTTCAGTGATGCTTTTCTATGTTCTTCCTCAAAATTCTTACCTGAAAAATATGCTATTGGACTTGCATAATGAACACTAACACTAAAATCAACTAATCCAATTCCCTTTTCAAACTGTGTTTTAGTTCTAAATCCTTGATCTTTAACTACAAAATACTTATCACAAATAGACAAAGTACCTGCACTATTAGCTATAATAATTCCTTTATATCTAAAAAAATTATATTCTTTCTCAAAAATCTCTTAACTAATATAATTGGTTCTCCACCAGGAAGATAAATAATATCTGAATTAAAAATCTTCTTTTGAATTTTCTTCTTAGAATCACTTAATTCCGCAAAAATAACTTTTTTAGCTCCTAAATCTAAGAACTATCTCTTTAAAACTTCTCTCTTAGTATTTCTCTTAGAAGTTGTCTGATATTTAGTCCATGGAAAAATAAGAACAACTGGATTTTTCCCAGCTTCAGCAAATATCTTTCTATTAATTTTCTCAGAACTTCTTTCTTTAAGAGCTTCTCCCCCATTAAAATATAATTTCATACATAAAAGTGAGAGTCATCAGAATAAAAAGTTAATGAAAAAGTGAGAGTTAAATACAATGTGCAGGTAATTTATATGAAACGAAATTATCTCAAAATCACATTTTATTCAATACTCATTATATTCGCATTTTTAGTAACTTTCTTTGCAATTCAATCAGAATCAAAGAATCTCTTTCATGTAATAGGGATTTTGGGACTTTTATTCTTAATTCTTAGTAGAGTACTTATTGTTCTTGCAAGAAAGAAAAAAAAGGAAACTAAAAAGTTTCCTAATATTAACTGGAGCTTCGGCAATTGCACCATTATTATTTACAATTCTCCATAATTTTATGTAATGGGAATTGTATTTGAAAACATTAAAGTATTATTTGATGTTCTTAATAGTGGCTTTTTATTATAGCTCTACTTATTGAACCAATCTGTTTTATTGTTGAAACTATAAGTAGTATTATTCTTTTTAGAAAAAATAAAAATAAAATAAAAAAATAAACTAACTATCTAATTATTCTTCATCTTCAGAGTCATTATCAGATGTTTCTTCATCTTCAGAGTTATCTTCAGATGTTTCTTCATCTTCAGAGTTATCTTCAGATGTTTCTTCTAATTCTTCTTCATTTGTAGTTTGATTTTCTTCTTCATCTGTCATTTTTAATCACCACATAATCTGAATAAAGAATTATTAAATAAAAATTAGAATCTTTAAACAGATTATACTAAATAATACAAAGAATAGTATATAATACTTTGTAACATAAAATATAAAAGGTAATAACACAATAAATAAAATAAACTTTGTTTTGAACTTAAAATTTATTAAGCTTAAAAAAATTTAAATACAAAAAAAATAAACATATCTTATGCAATATATACTAACAATAATTTTAATCATTTTAATTTCATATTTGCTTTCCCAATTATCAAAAAAGATAAAATGGCCTGAAGTTGTCAGCCTTATTCTTTTTGGTCTTATTATAAGTTTTCCAGAAGTGAGAAATTTTTTAATTGTTCCAAATGAGGGGCTTGTTTCCTTTCTGGGAACAATGGGGCTATTTTCTTTAATGTTTCTTGCAGGACTTGAAAGTTCATGGAAAATATTATACAAAGAGAAGAAAGATTCAGTAATAATTGCATTTTTATCTTTTATTGTTCCTTTAATACTTGCAACTGGGGTGTTCTTATTATTAGGGCTGCCTTTCAGCGTCGCATTGATTATTGGAGTATGCCTAAGTATTTCTGCAGAAGCAACAAGAGCCAAAGTTCTTTTAAACCTAAACAAGCTAAAAACAAAAATTGGATCAATATTAATGGGTGCAGGAATTGTAGATGATGTGTTGGGTTTGTTTTCTTTTATAATTATAACTTCATTTCTCCATGAAATGCACATTACTGAATTGCTTCTTATCTTTGGAGTTATATTCTTTTTCTTCATAGGAATTGTAAGCAATCATTTTATTAAAAAAGAAAATAAAATCCGCGTTGCATTTGAAAAAGCACTTCTATTGCTTTTAGTGCCGTTTTTCTTTGTATCCATTGGTTTAAACTTCAGTATAACTTCGCTTTTAGTAAACATATTATTGTTAACAGTAATGATCGCAACTGCGATAAGCGGTAAATTTATCGGAGCATTTATATCCAAACCATTTACAAAACTTAATTTTAGAAAATTATACCTAATTGGTTGGGCAATGAACAGCAGAGGCTCAATTGAAATTGCTCTTGCATTAATAGCATTCAAAATAAACATAATCTCTGTTGAAATATACTCAGCACTTGTAATTACTGCACTCTTAACAACAATTAGTTTTCCACTTGCAATAACTTATCTAATTAAAAAATTCCCGAAAATCATGAATTAGTGAGACTTAAATTTCTTTGCATTCAATATATTATATGGGTAAGCAAAATCTTCTCAATTCAGTCAGCTACAATCTCCCAGAAACCAAAAACAAATCAAAAATTTTGAAAGCAATTAAAAAAATTGAAAGAAAGCACTTTGTTGAAAATATACAGGAAGCATATCTCGACACAGCACTTTCAATTGGCTTTGACCAAACAATAAGCCAGCCATCAACAGTTGCTCGAATGCTTCAGCTCCTTGAACCTCAAAAAAGCAACTCAGTCCTTGAAATCGGAACTGGCTCTGGCTGGAACGCCGCACTCCTCACTTACTTAGTAAAACCTGCAAAAGTTATAACTCTTGAAATTGTCCCAGAACTTGCGCAAAAGGCAAAAAATAATCTCAAAAAAGCACGAATAGAAAATGTGGAAGTGCGGAAACAGGACTTTAAAAAAGTGAGAGAAAAATTTGACAGAATAATCTTCACTGCAGGAATTTTAGAACCCCAAGAAAAAGCAATTGAAAATTTCGCAAAAACAAATTTAAAAGAAGGCGGAATCCTTGTATGCCCTTTCCAACTTGGTCCATTAATAAAAATAAAGAAATCTAATAGCAAACTGAAAAAATCATACACTTCTGAAGAATACGCATTTGTGCCTCTTGCCTAAATTAATTACAGCACTACCTCCTCGAAGGTTTTCTTTTGTCAAATTTTCTCCAGGCAGCAGAAACCTTTGGTTGAATTTTATCAAGAGTTAAAAGAACTCTTTGCCGTATATCCTGCGAATCAACAATTTCCTTGTTCTTAATTAAATCCTTAATTTCAGAAACAACTCTAATTAAGGATTTAACTATATCTTTCTCCGTAGCATTTACTTCTCTAGCTGCAGAAATAACTGACTGCCTAACTTTTCCTTCGTCAAAGTTCTCTTGTGTCTTATTTCTTTTAATAACCTGAACCATACTAAAAAATAAAAAAACAAAATATAAAAATGTTAAGAAACAAGGAAGAATTAAAAAAGGAATTTAATAGTTTATGAACTAAATCAAAAAATATTAATTAAGATAAATAAATTTCTTTTTCTGCGAAAAAGACTATCTGTGCGTAAGCACCGACGCCCCTTCTAATAAATTCTTTTACGAAGTAAAAGGCAATATGTCCGTTAGGACGACGCCCCTCTCTCTTTCTAAAATAAGTAATCCAAAAATTGAATATAACATCGCGATTAAGAGAAGTTGGGCGTAAGCAAAATTTGGGGCGACTTGCCGAAGGCAACAAAGCCCTCTTAATCGCTGTTATATTCTCCGAGTGAAACGAGGACGAGGAAAGCGAAGCTTTCCGAAGAGTTGAGTTCTCGCGATAAAATAAATCTCTGTGTAGGCAGACTATATTTTAAGGGAAGGTGGCGTCTTTTTTGCTTCTTTTTTTCCTAAAAAAGAAGATAGGGCGTCGTTATTACACTTGTCACTGGACAAGCATACGCAATATTTATAAATATGTCCGAATATGTCTAATATGAGGAGTGTAAAATGCCAAGCAAAAGCGTAACTTTAAAGGTTGATTCTGACATCTATGATAAGTATAGAGAGTTCTGTAAAAAGAAAGGAATTATTGTATCACGGCAATTTGAGATTATGATGGAAAAGCACCTAAAGAATGGGAGTGTTGAAAATGGGAAATAATATTATTAAAGCGATAACAAATATAGTCAATTTCGGAAATTTTGACTTGAAGGATTATGCTACTAAATCACATATACGAATAAACGCTGTTGGCGAACAGCTTGAATTTTTTGTGAAAGATTCTATTGCTGGCTCTTTCAATATTGAAAAAGAGAAGAAAGATGAGAAATATTCAAAAGTTTTTTCATGGCTGGGAAACCAAAACCACCCCCCAGATATAATTATAAAGAACAGTGATGCTTTTGAAATAAAAAAAATAGAAAACCAAAAATCATCTTTGGCATTGAACAGTTCGCCTCCAAAAAATAAGCTGTTGGCAAGCGATGTGAGAATTACGAAGGATTGCAGAGAGTGTGAAGGGGGAGAATGGAAAGAAAAAGAGCTTTTTTATGTAATAGGGCACACAAAATCATCTAAGCTCAGATATATTTTCTTCATTCAAGGCACTTGCTATGCTGCAAGCCATGCGGTTTACAATAAAGTCCATGATCCCATTAAAAAAGAAGTTGATTCTGTTTTAGATTCCTTGGAGCTGGAGAAAGGAAAAACGATTGAGATTGGGAAAGTGAAAAGGGTTGATCCGCTTGGAATCACAGAATTGAGGATTAGGGGCATGTGGCAAATACAAAATCCCCTGAAAGTCTATGAAGATTTTTGCAGCATTTCCGATAAAGAAAAATTTCATTTGTTTGCATTGCTTAGAAAAGAAAAATACGATTCTTTTCCTAAAGAAGATATTGAAGAATTGGAAAATCATCCAGAGATTGAAGTGAAAGGCATTAAAATAAAAGATCCAAATAATCCAGCTAAGCTTATAGAAGCTAAATTAATAACGAGTGTGGAAAAATGAAGATAGCATCATTCTTTTCAGGGGCAGGGGGATTGGATTTGGGGTTTGCCAATGCAAGATTTAAGCTAGTATATGCTAATGACAATTGGAAAGGATGTTGGGAAACTTTTGAAAAGAACCATGGAATTAAGATTGATAAAAGGTCGATCTCAGAAATCAAGCCAGAGGAAATCCCTGACGTTGTAGGGTTTGTTGGAGGTCCTCCGTGCCAAAGCTGGAGTCTTGCAGGCGCAATGAAAGGAATAAACGACCCAAGAGGGAAGGTTTTTTATGATTACGTAAGACTTATCAGAGAAAAGCAGCCATTATTCTTCTTGGCTGAGAATGTTCCAGGCATTCTTTCGCCAAAGCACAAGCCAGAATTTATGAGATTAATAAAAGAATTCTGGAATGCTGGATATGTGGTTTCATTTAAGCTGCTGGATGCAAGGGATTACGGAGTTCCGCAAGAGAGAAAAAGGGTTATTGTAGTTGGCTATCACAAAAAATTAGGCATAAAATTTGAGTTTCCAAAAGGAACAAAAAATTGGGTAAACTTAAGGCAAGCAATTGGTGATTTGCCAGAAGCAAAGCCTGCCAGCGAAAAAAACAAAACAAACGGAAACCTGAAAATCCCAAACCATGAATACATGAATGGGGGCTTTTCTACAATTTATATGTCGAGGAATAGGGTAAGGGACTGGGATGAGCAATCCTTTACAATCCAAGCGGGGGGCAGGCATGCACCAATCCACCCTAAAGCGCCAAAAATGCTGTTTGTAGAGCAGAACAAAAGGATATTTGTACCAGGCAAAGAGCATCTTTACAGGAGATTGTCAGTAAGGGAATGCGCGAGAATACAGACTTTTCCAGATGATTTCATTTTTTATTATGACAATGTTGCAGACGGATATAAGATGGTCGGAAATGCTGTTCCTGTAAAAATGGCTGAAGCTTTGGCAGAAAAGATTATGTGCGACTTAAAGTTAAATATGGGGAAAAATGCCAGACAGGTTCGACAAAAAAACAAGAAGCGCAATTATGTCTTACATAAGGCATAAAAACACTTCTTTAGAAGTAAACTTTAGGAAGCTTCTTTGGAAAAATGGGCTTAGAGGTTATAGAATCCATTACAAACTCCCTGGAAAGCCAGACATAGTTTATGTTTCTAAAAAGATTGTTATTTTTCTTGATGGGGACTTCTGGCATGGCTACAACTGGAAAAAATTAGGCAAAATTCCCCCTAAAAAATATTGGCAAGAAAAGATACAGAAAAATATTGATAGGGCAAAAAAATACAATCGGCAACTAAAAAAAGAAGGCTGGACAGTACTTAGATTTTGGGAGTATGAAGTTAAGAAGAATCCTGAAAAGTGCATTAAAAAAATAAAGGAAGCTTGGAAATAAATGGATGGCAAACAAGTAGGAGCAATTATTGCATTAATCGTAGCAATTCCATTACTCCTTAGCTTATTGTCTTGGACTATAAAAAATGCTAATGATCCCGGCAACCCAGAGAATTTACAAGAAGGAACAGAAATTATAGCTGACGCTGCTATCCCCTGGTGGCTCGGTCTCTTTGAATGGCTGGCAGGATTACCAGGGATTATTGGAGCAGGATTAATTATTGGATTTATATTTTTCTTGAAGTGGATAGGAGAGATTAAATAATGGCAACAAAAGAAGAAATCAAAGAGAAAACAGAAAAAGAACATGAAAAACTTATCGCTTTAGTAAATAGAATGATTGATGATGTTTTCAAGATTTCAAGTAAAATAAAACCAAAAACTGATGTTTCCCACGAAGAAGATGGCTTTTTTCTACGGTTTTTGAATTATCAAGGTATATCTTCCTTAAGTGTACGAGATTTGATATTTGATGGTAAATATGTTGATGCTTTTAGGATAATTAGATGTGTCTTTGAAAATTACTTGTTAAACCTTCTTATGATGAAGGGAGAACTTTATCAAAGGACACTAAAAGTTATTCCCAAAATCAAAACACATCAAGAAGTATGCGAAGAAGCTATCTCAAAATTGAAAGAAGACCACAAGAAAGGCATTAACAAAAATATACTTTCTGTTGTTGCTACGAAAGATTATAAATATCTAATAGTTACCTATAGGGGTCTAACGGATGCTAAAGACGATGACGATCTTATACCCTACTATTATTTTGCCTTTCAAGAATATGATTCTGAAAGACATATTGTAGAGAAAATTCCTGAAATTAATGAAAAATCCTTTTACCCTGAAATAAATAAGAAATGGCAGAAGCATCATGAAGAATTATCGAAATATTTAACTTTTTCAGGAATGAAAAAAGCACTA
>JAFCGM010000003.1 GCA_017608025.1 Candidatus Pacearchaeota archaeon | reverse complement strand
GAACTCCCGACCTCTACCTTACCAAGGTAGCGCTCTACCTCTGAGCTACAGAAGCGCACTATAGGCTATCGAGCTCGCGAAGATAGTCTCCGCATGGCTCCCTTTGCGAGAAGGAGCTGAGCTACAGAAGCGCACTATTCTTTGATTGAAATCCTTTTTAACTTTTTTTAGTGTTTTTAATTACATAAATGCTTTTAAATGGAGTATGCTCATTTATTAGTGAAATAATGGACAGTCTTGACTTATTGCTTGAAGAAGCAGGATTTGAAGACATTGAAAAAACCAATTTCGCCGGAATTGTTAAAAAAACACCAGAAACTCAGAAAAGATATTCTCACATAATTACAATCAAATTTAATATTGAAAGAGGTATACCATATCCAAAAGAGAAAATTTACCAGATTTTTACAGCCAAAGAAGACGGAACAAATTTTGATTACAACAGGTTTTATGAGTTGTCAGAGCAAGAAGTTCGTGATATTTGCAAAAAGCATTCTACAATCCAAAAAGAAGGAATTAAGCCAAAATATACTGGAAGAGAGGCATTAGATATAATAATCAAAATCAAGAAAGAAAGACAGAAAAGAAATAATTTAATTCAAAACCCTGCAAATATTTTTTAGAAATTATTTTATATTTTTGTATTTATAACCTCTTATGGCAAAATCCAAAACCTCAAAAAAGAAAAAAGATGAAGATTTAATTTCTGTTCTTAAAAAGAAATATTCAAAATGCCAGAAAAAATATTCTTTGCCAAAATTTGAAGATATAGACAAAGAGTTCAAGATATATAGAATTGACCAATATACAACAGACATTCTCTTTGATATAAGAAAGCAGATTTCAAATGTCCTTCATTCCTTGGCAGGCATAATATATCCAATTTTCACACCTTCTGAAGCAGATATTGTTTCTTTGATTATATCTGCAGGAATGGACAAAAAAACAAAGATTGAAGCGCATCATCTGTTCAAAAAACTCAATTATCTCATAAGTCGAAGCAATTCTGCAGGCCTTGATGGCGAGGAAAAAAGCGCAGAATTCATAAAGGAAATATGGAAAGAATGGCCTGAAATAAAGAAGAAAATAATTTTATTTTCTGATAAAATCGCCAATGTTTGGGCAAAGGAATATAAAAGCGACGCAGATGTAGGATACCTTGGCTAGCCTGCAAACAAAACACAACACTCATTTAAATTTTGTAGTTTGTTTTTTTTGGTGAACATTTTCTTTTTGAAAAAAAAAGGTTCAAATGAAAACTTTTTTATTATACAAACAAGATATCTTATCTATGAAATTAATCAAGGCAGTATTCTGTTTGGCAATTTTTCTATCCGTATTTTCCACAGTTCTGGCACTTCCTGAAATAATAACTGATGTTAATGTAGTTACTGACGAAATATCTTATAATGGAATTGCAGAATTTGAGCTTGAAATAACAAATAATCAGGACATATCAGAAAGAATATATATTCCACCGCCAAGGAGCAAGTGGACAATTTCCTTAGATAAATATATTATAGAGCTTGAGCCTCATGAAACAAAAACAATAACGCTTTATGCAATGCCAGACGAGAATGTTAAAAAAGGAAAGTATTCAATTTACATTCAGCTAAAAGCCATGGAAAACAAAGAAGCCAGCAAATATCAATACTTCCATGTCAAAGTTACAGAGGAAATGCCTGATTATCTTAAAAGTGTTTCTGTTTCAAGGGAGATAAAAGAGGAAGCAGTTACAAAAAAATCCTTTTTACGTGAAACACATGAAGTTAACCTTACAAATGTAGGCAAAGTCCCTGTAGAAGACTTTTATTATATTGAAGTTTCAACGCTTGAGTCTTTTTTTATAAAGGCAGAGCCTCGAGAGTATGAAGAAGTTGCATCACCAGAAGGAAAAACCTTTGTCTGGCAGTATAACTTAAAGCCAGGCGAAAGCTACATAATACATTACTCTATTTCATACATACCATTAATTATTGCAGTTGTTCTTATTTTCGCAGCAGCAATTCTTTTATTTTCTTTTTATCAATCAAAATTTATTCTTGAAAAAGAAATAATTCTCCACAAAAGAAATGAAGAAAGAAAAAAGCACACAATAAAAATTAAGCTATGTCTTAAAAACAAAACTGCAAAAAAGCAGACAAATGTGGTTATAAAAGACTCAGTTCCTAATCCATTAGTTCTTACTGGAGACTTTGGAACAGTTGAGCCAACAGCAATTAAAAGAGAGAGTAACAAAACAGACCTTGTATGGCGATTTGATGTTATTGAACCATATGAAGAAAGAATTGTTACTTATGAGATGCGCTCATCTTTGAAGCTTATCGGCAGAATTCTTCTTCCAAAAGCAATCCTTGAGCACAAAGTTCCTGGCAGAAAGACACTGAAAATTTATTCCAAGATTACAAAATTTGAGTTATAGTTTTTAAAGCAAAAGGACTCCGTGATTGGTGACCAAATATTGATTTTGATGATTGTAGAACTTTCTTTAAAAAAGAGCTTTTGCTAAGAAAATAAGATAAACTTTTTAAATCGCTTTTTGTTCTGATAATTTGAAGCTTTTAGAAAAAGCTTCTGCAAAAAGACTAAAATCCCACCCTAGCTCAATTGGCAGAGCGCGTGGCTGTAGAATGAATCCCTTTCTTTCCAAACCCTTTAAAAAAGTGTTTGGATTCCCAAAAACAGAGAAGGAAAGGTCTTCACCCCAAAGAAACTTTTTGTGGGTGTACGCGCCGTTGGGTAGTATATATGGTACCCGCGAGGTTCCTGGTTCGAGTCCGGGGGGTGGGACTTTTATTTGATTGAATAATCGTAATGTTTATATACTTATTATGAATATATATTCATTATGAAACTGAAACCAAAATTATTTGCTGAGATAAAGGAGCCGTTTGTTAAGGCTGTTCAGTCTTTATGGCGCAGTGTTCCGATTTTATTGGGCGTTGTCTTGCTGATTTCACTAATCAGCTCAGTAATTCCTTCAGATTTTTATTCCAGAATTTTTAGCAATATTCCTCTTTTGGATTCAGTTATTGGCGCTTTTTTCGGAAGCATTTCAGCAGGCAATTCAGTTACAAGCTATGTTGTTGGCGGAGAAATGCTTTCTCAGGGAATTAGTTTAATTGCAGTAACTGCATTTATAATTGCGTGGGTGACTGTTGGTGTTGTTCAAATTCCTGCAGAATCCATGCTTCTTGGAAAAAAGTTTTCTGTGCTGCGAAATGCCACTTCGTTTTTACTGGCGATTATTATCGCAGTTATTGTTGTGGGGGTTTATAATTTAATATGAGAAAAACAGAAAAGTCATACACTGCATGGTATCTTTTGTTGTTTGTCATATTAATGTATATAATATCTTTTCTCTTTTTTAGAGATACTTTTTTCCAGAGTACTTCGCTGTTCTTGTCAATTATTCAAAAGATTGCGCCAGTATTTGTTTTGGTTTTGTTTATTACCTTTTTGACAAATTGGCTGCTTAAACCGCGTTTTGTTGTAAGGCATTTAGGCAAGGGAAAGGGATTAATTGGCTGGCTTTATGCAATTATTGGAGGAATACTTTCAGTTGGACCTATTTACATGTGGTATCCGCTGTTAAATGAACTGCAGAAAAAGAAAGTCAAAAACAAATACTTGGTAGCGTTTCTTTATAACCGTGCAATAAAACTTCCATTAATACCTATGTTTATTCTGTATTTTAATTTTAAATACATACTTATTTTAACTGCTTTTATGATTTTTGCTTCAATAATTCAAGGAATTGTTGTTGATAAAATGCTGGAGGTATGGAAATGAAAATAGCTATTGCAAGTTCTGGAAAAGATATCAAATCTAAAGTTAGTCCAATTAGCGGACGAGCAGAGTTTTTTCTTATTTTTGAGGGCAAGAAGCTGGTAAAAACAATAAAGAATCCGTTTTTATTTGGCGGCGGTGCAGGAACAAGTGTTGCTCAGATGCTATGCAATGAAAAAGTTAATCTTGTTGTTGCAGGGCATTTTGGAGATAAGATGATTTCTGCTTTGGAAAAGAATAAGATTAAAAGAAGAGTTATGAAGGATATTTCAGTTAGTGAAGCAATTAAGCTTATTTAGTTTTGGAGAATTATTCTTCATCTAAGAGTCGGAAGATAATTTCAACTTTTTTTCCATTCCGGTTCATGCTCTTTTTTTATTTTTTCAAACTCATCAAGCATCCAATCCATAATTTCTGAATTTGTATAAATACATGCTAAAATAATTAATACATTCTTTACTTAATTTTAATTGCTTTGCCTTTGATTATTGCTTCAGAAATCTTTTTTCTTGCAGATGTTAGAATTCGGGAGAGTGTTGGTTGGCTAATTTCCATTTTTTTAGCAGCTTCTGTCTGCGGTATTTGTTCAAAATCAATTAGCCGAACTGCTTCAAATTCAGCAAGAGTTAGCTTTATTTCTTCAAGCTCTGTTATAGGAATTCCTATAGGTTTAAAATAAGAAGAAAAAGGTCTTCCCCTAATTCTTTTTCTTAAGCAAGGTCTTGGAGTCATATTTATTATGAATTAGTATTCAAATAAAAAGCTTTTGTAGAATAAACTAAAAAAGGCTTACTTAATTTCAGCAAGCCTTTTCTTAATTTCTTTTATGTCCTCTTCAGCAGATTTAAGCTCAGCTTCAAGATATGCTTTTTCTTCTTCTTTGGTTGGTTCTGCATATTGTCGAAGTCCAAGACCTCGACCTATTCCAAAACCTCTTCCTAAGCCTATTCCGCGTCTAAATCCGCCTCTGCAAGGACCCATTCCCCTTCCAGTTAGTGGACCTTGACCCATTGGACCTGTTCCATCTCTATTTGGCATTTTATTTCACCTCCGATATGAATATGTATTCAAAATACTAGTATATAAATGTTTCGAATAGGTATTCATAATAGAATTTTGGCAGGCAGCCAATTTTAATTGTATTTTTGTCATGCATTGTATATATTAGATGTTTTAGATAGAATAGTATGGCGACATCCACAACAGTACTTGGAAGGTCAATGAATGATTTGTTTGGAACGCGCCTGGAAAATAATTCAGGACTTCAAAAGCTAATTTTTGCAGATAAAAAACCAAAACAAGAACCAAAATTAGAAGAAAAAATTGAGGAAATCAGTGAAGCTGAATCAGAGCCAATTTTGGTTTCAATTCCTGAGCTTGAAACAGGAGATAAAAAAAGCCTGTACAAGCAGCTTAATTTTCCATATACAGAATTTGAATATTTTAGGGACAAGGCAACAGAAGAGAAAATTGAATTTGATGCTTCAGATTTTAGCAGAACAAGTTCTGAAAAAATGATTGATTATTTTAATTTCCAAATGAAACGGCATGGATGGATAATAAAAGTTTATCGTAAGATGAAAAACGATTATAAGAAGTATCTTGCGGAGCATCCTGAAGACAATTTTATCGAAAACAGCACTTCTTTTGGAGTTTTCGGTCCAGATGGTAAAGATATAATGTATGAGAAGAAGATTGCCCAATTACGATACGAGTCAAAAATAAGCTGAGTGCAAATTCTTTACCTTTTTTTGTCATATATTCTATATATATATTTATTTTTATTTTCTCTTGTGATAAAAATGGCAGTAAATCTTGAACTTTTAATAAACTCTCTTCTTGAGGATCTAAGATTAGAAAGAAAACAGAAAAAAGAAACGGAAAAATTTCCTTTTGATTTAAGCAGCAAGATTAATGACATGGATGAAGAAATTGAACGCGTTTTAATTGACTTGAAAATTGAAGAGGCAAAATCAAAAAATCTTCGAACACACTACACAGCGGTAACAGAGTGGTATAATCTACGAATTGCAAATGAAAACCTTTTGGGAAACAAAAAAGCAGAAGTCAAGCTTGAGCTGCAGCTCCAGAAATATGAGGATTTTCTTGAAGAGTATCTAAAAATTGCATTAAAAGAAAAGTCAACAAAAGAAGGAGCACTTGTTTTTTATGCTTTGTCTAACAAAGAAGCTGAAAAATATAGAAAAATGAGTGTTCCAGAATATGTTGAAGCTCTTCTTGAACATAAATTTAGGCATATGCGCTATGAAACTTTGTAGTTTTTTATATTTTTAAGATATTTTTCTTTTTTAAAAATCCATTCCTTTTTTTCAGTGTCAAAAAGTTTCCAGTAATCAAACTTCATATATTCTCGTTTCCAAACTTTCCATATTTCATCTGGGTCTGCAAGAATATATTCCAGTTCTGAATCATATAGCTTTGCGATTTTTATTAGACGATACAATTCTGAAAAGCAGGAAACAGCAAAAACAAGAATTTCACCATTTTCATAAAAGCTTCTTGAAGGATACACTGTTGCTGAAATAGCGTGTTTGCTTATCTCTGAGGAAAACTTTTTCAAATGAGTTAGATTTTTTTTGCTTAGCGTAATTCTTAAATAAACTGACGTGTTTTCTTTTGTGCTGAAAAATGGTTTGTAGTAAATAATTGTCTGTTCAAAGAATTTGTCAAAGTTTTTCTGCATTTTTTTCTGCATTGTCTGTATATATTTTATTGCTTTGTCGGGATTTCTTTTTCCATGAATTTTTATGTTTGAGATGTAATTCCAAATGTTTTTTCCAAGCTTTTTATTCATCTCTTTCCAGAGGCGATGAGAAGACCATGATTCGCGAAATTTTTCAAAAAGAATCGGAATTATAAATAGCTCTTTTTTCACTTCTTCAATCATTTCAATTTTTTCATTTCGAATTTCAATTCTATTTATAAAATAGTCATTTTTAAAATCCTGATTGAAATTAAGATTTCCATTTTCATCAAAAATCTTGTGAAATTCATTGTATATGCAAAACCGCCCTCCCTGAAAAATCAAGTAATAGTCTGAAACAAGTTTTTGCTTTTTTATTTCTTCTACAACTTCGCGAAAGTCATTCATGCTTTTTGGAGGTATGAGATACATTCCAATTTGCTTTTTTTCAAAAGTATTGTTTCTTCCTAAAAACCCATAAAAATTGTGCGGAATCAGTTTCAAGACATTTTCATTAACAGCATCTTCAAAGATAACTGTTACTGGCTGAAGTCCCAGTTTATAAAAATTTATGTAAGGATAATAATCAAAAGAATAGTCATTTTCTTCCTGATTTTTCAGAAAAGAATACCATCGCAAAATTGTCCTTGAAGAAACACCCTTAAACTGCTTTTCAACATGCTGCTGAACCTCATTTGGAGTCATTATCTTTTGCCTTGTTGTAAGATAGTAAATAAGCTTCATAAAATTGCTTGAGTATGCTGAGTAAGTCATAATATATATTAAGAGAGTTTATTAATATAATATTTATGACACTTTTTTTTTATTATTGTCATATATGTCTTATAATTAAGTGGAAATAATTATTAGCATGGGTTTGCGAACTTTCATTCTTCTGGCATTTGTTGTGCTTGCTATGATACCTTTTGTAGGTTCAATGGCATTCATAACAGAAGATCTGTATGATGATGAAATTTTTGCGAACTTTTTTATAGCATATAAGCTTAAATTTAATAAAATGAAAAGTAAAACTAGAAAATTTTTTGTTTTGGCAGTAGTTTTTGCATTGCTGATCATTCCTGTTTCAGCTTCATTAGCTGATACAGACGGTGATATGTACACAGATGATTTTGAGAAACTGCTTGGAACAAATCCTGAAGACCCAGGAAGTAGACCAGAATGTTGCGGAGGAGCAGGAACTGACAACAACAGAAATGGACTTCCAGACTATGTTGAAGAGCTTGCGAGCACAAACCAGATAACAGGAGCATTTGCATTGGATCAAATTGACCCAGAAGCAGATACAGATACAGATGGAATTCCTGATTTAAAGGAGTTTTACTATTACGGAACAGACCCAGAAAAGAAAGACACAGACAACGACGGAATTTCAGATTACAAAGAGATATCTGAGAATTGCTGCTTTGACCATAATGCAGACAATGACCAAGATGGATGCACAAATTTCCAGGAATTTGAAGCAGGAACAAATCTTAATGACCCGAAAAGTTATGATGCAGCTTGCTTTACAGGCGCAGCAGTTCAGGATTCAGAAGAAGGCACAGTTCCAACTGGAACAATCATTTTCGCCTTGATGATTGCATCAGCAATCGGATACTACTTTGTGTCAAATAGAAAAAGAAGAGTTTAAAATCTCTTCTTATTTTTTATTTTTAACCAATCCCTTTTTTTGTAAAAGAGACCTAGATTTTACCCTAGAAAATAAAACAAATATTACATCTTATCGAGACTGCAAAAGAAAATACTTTTCGAAAGAGAGAGTCTTCCAACCCCAAAGAACTATTTTATATTAAAAAATTGTATTTTATTACAAAGAATTTTTTCTGTAATGCTCAACCAGTTTTCTTAAATAACCAGTTTCTTTTTCTTCAGAAATCAATTCACTAAGAATTTTCTTTTTCTCTTCAAGGATTTTCATTTCCTCTTTAGACATTTCCTTCAGCTCTTCCAGAATGTGTAAAGGGTTGTTGCTTATTTTTCCTTTTATAGCAAGATAATAAATAAGCCGCTTTGTTTTGTCTTTTATTTTTTCTTTTTCATCCATAAATTAAGATTAATTAAAAGATATATAAGAATTTATGTTCTCTGCGAAAAGCTTATATATTCTATTAAAAAGAAATACCTATTGACAGAAGAGACTGCAATAGCGCTTTGGTAGTGTAGTCTGGTTTATCATACAGGATTGTCGATCCTGTGACCCGGGTTCGAAAACATCTGACTTTCCCCAACTCTTTATGAAAAGCAAAAAGTTTATAAATCGACTCTAAATTATACTCACATAAGGGTTGGTTGGATGTCGAAAGTCCCGGCCAAGGCGCTTTATAATAATCTCTGAGGTGAATCTGCTGGCAAAAAAATTTAATCCTTTAAGTCATGTTCTTGTCCCAAAGCACGAAGTGCTTTCTGAAACAGAGAAAAAAGATTTTCTTGAAAAAAACAATTTTTCAATTGACCAGTTGCCGCAGATTTCAATAAAAGACCCTGCAATCAAAAACCTCAAAATTAAAAAAGATGATATAATAAAAATAACTCGCGGCACTTCCGCACACAATTATTACAGGAGAGTTGTTGAATGAAAAATTCGCAAAATTTGCTAAAGCAGTATTTCAAGGAAAACTATTTTGTGCAAAGTAATATTGATTCTTTTGACAGTCTTGTTGACTGGCGCTTCCAAAAAATAATTGATGACCAAAAGGAAGCAGTTCCTTCAGTTATTCCTCCAGATGTTGAAGAAGTTCGGTTTAAGTTTGGAAAGCTTTCAATTGGCAAACCAACTATAACTGAAGCAGATGGTTCTGAGCGTGAATTAAAGCCAAATGAAGCAAGGCTTAGAAATCTTACTTATGCTGCTCCAGTTTTTCTTGAAGTTGAATTGTGGATTGACGGAAAGGAACGCGAGAGAGACATAGTTAAAATTGCTGATTTGCCTATAATGATTAAATCCAAGACATGTCCGCTTCACAAGAAATCTGATTCAGAATTAATTGAAATTGGAGAAGACCCAAATGACCCTGGTGGATATTTCATAATTGATGGAACCGAAAGATATTTGGTGCTTCTTGAAGATCTTGCACCGAACACAATTTTTGCAAAAAAAGAGACAAGCGGACCAATGACCCATTCTGCAAGAATTTTTTCTATTAATGAAAGTTTCAAACTTCCAATTCTTGTGGAAAGAAGCAAAGAAGGAATTTATTCAATTTCATTTTCAACAATGAAGCGCGTTCCTCTTGTTGTTGTTATGAAGGCACTTGGGCTTTTGAAAGATAAGGAAATAATCGAAGAATGCAGAATGGGCCTTAATGAGGATCTTTACATAAATCTTCTTGAATACAAAGACATAAAAAATCAAGAAGATGCAATGGAATCAATTGCAAAATCACTTCACATCAATCTCCCAAAAGACAGAAAATTGCAAAGGGTTGCATACATGCTCGACTCCCTTCTTCTTCCGCACCTTGGTTCTAAAGAAAGCAATCGGCTTGAAAAGGCAAAATTCCTTGGAAGAATAGTAAGCAAAGTAAATCTTCTAAAAGAAGGAAAAATAGAAGAAGATGACAAAGACCATTACATGAACAAGAGAATTCGAATGGCTGGAGACCTTCTTGAAGACCTTATTCGAACAAATTTCAATTCTCTTATAAGCGACATGCTTTATATTTTTGAAAGAGGTGTTAGAAGAGGAAAACTTACTCCTCTTTCTTCAGCAGTTCGGACAAAATTAATGACATCTAGAATTCGAAGTGCAATGGCTACAGGAAAATGGACTGCAAACCGGCAAGGAGTTTGTCAGCGTCTTGAAAGAGATAACCCAATAAATACATTCTCAAGCTTGCAGAGAGTTGTTTCTTTGCTTGAATCAAATCGAGAATCTTTTAATGCTCGAGAGTTGCACCCAACACATTGGGGACGGCTTTGCCCTTTGGAATCCCCAGAAGGAAAAAGCATTGGACTTCGAAAAAACCTCTCGCTTCTTGCAGCAATAACTTCTCAAATAAAGCCAGAAGAAGAGCAGAAAATACTAAAAAAAATAAAATCATTTGATATTGAAGATACTAATATTTTAGAGAGAACAGATGTTTGGTTTAATGGAAAAATCATTGGTCAGACAAAAAACGCAAAAAAGCTTGTTTCTTCAATTATTGATGAAAGACGAGCTGGAAGAATATCAAATATTGTTAATATAATGTTTAATGAAGATGAAAACAAAGTTGAAATAACTAGCGATAGGAATAGAGCACGTAGACCTCTTATTGTTGTTAAGAATGGAAAGCCCTTGCTTACTGAAGAGCACATTGAAAAAATAAAGAAAAATGAACTTACTTGGAAAAAACTTGTTGAAGACGGAATAATTGAATATGTTGATGCTCTTGAAGAGGAAAATCTTCTTATAGCTCTTAATGAATCTTACTTGTCAAAAGACCACACTCACATTGAGATTGATCCTGTGGCAATTTTTGGAATTACTGCATCTTTAGTTCCTTATTTGAACTTTTCCCAGTCCTCAAGAATTATGAGAGGGCAGAAGCTTCAAAAGCAAGGAGCAGGATGTTATGCAGCAAACTACCTTAATCGTCTTGACACAAATGCAAATCTTCTTCATTACATTCAAGAGCCAATTGTAAAATCCTTTACTCATAATTTGTTTGGAGAAGACATTGTCGGCGGAAACAACATTGTAATTGCAATTCTTAGCTACGAAGGATATAATATGGAAGATGCTATTGCTTTCAACAGAGCAGGATTTGACCGCGGACTTTTCCGTTCAACACACTACCGCCCATATTCAGCTGAAAAGTTAAGATATCCTGGTGCGCAAATGGACAAAATAGCAATTCCAGACAAAGAAGTCCAGGGATACACTTTTGAAGACGACTATCGTTTCCTAGAAGATGACGGAATAATTTATCCAGAAGTTTATGTTAACAGCGGAGATGTGCTTATTGGAAAAACATCTCCTCCTAGATTCTTGTCACGGCTTGAATCCTTTTCTTCAGCAGCAAACATAAGAAAGGACACTTCTGTTAGAGTAAAATTCGGAGAGCAGGGAAACGTAACAAAAGTTTTCCTCACTGAATCTGAATCTGGAAACCAGCTTGTAAGAGTTGAAGTTCGAGATACCCGTGTTCCAGAGCTTGGAGATAAGTTTTCCTCAAGGCATGGACAGAAAGGAGTTATTGGAAAGATTGTAAATCCAGAAGACGTTCCTTTTACTGCTACAGGAATCCAGCCAGATATTATATTCAGTCCTTTTGGAATGAGTCGTATTACAGTAGGACATCTTATTGAAGCTCTTGGCGGAAAGCTTGGAGCTCTTGCAGGAAGATTCATTGATGGAACTGCATTTTCTGGAGAAAAATCCGAACTTCTAAGAAAAGAGCTTTTGAAGCTTGGCTTTAGGGAAGATGGAATGGAAACTCTTTATGATGGAAAAAGCGGAAAAAAATATCAGGCAAAAGTTTTTATGGGGAATATATTTTATATGAGACTTAAGTACCAAGTTGCAGACAAGATTCAATCAAGAGGAAGAGGAAGAGTTGCACTCTTAACCCGTCAGCCAACAGCAGGAAAGGCAATGGAAGGCGGTTTGAGATTCGGAGAAATGGAAAAAGACACACTTGTTGGACACGGAGCTTCTTTGCTTTTGAAAGAGAGATTTGACTCAGACAAAACAATAACTTATATTTGCAAGAAGTGCGGAGACATAGCTATGTATGACCATTACAAGAAAAAAACATCTTGTTTGACTTGCGGAGACAAGTCATCAGTTTATCCAGTTGAAATGTCTTATGCATTCAAAGTTTTCCTTTTTGAATTAAAAAGCATGGGAATAAATCCAAAATTAATATTAAAGGATAGGTATGAGATATAATGAAAGAAATAATAACAAAAGACATTAGAAGCATTGGTTTTGGAGTTCTTTCTCCGCAGAAAATCAATAAAATGAGTGTTGTTGATGTAGTTACTCCAGAGCTTTATGATACTGACGGCTACCCAGTTCAAAAAGGTCTTATGGACCCTTCAATGGGTGTTATTGACCCTGGCTTGAGATGCAAGACTTGTGGAGGAAACCTTAAGTCATGCCAAGGTCACTTTGGCTCAATTAATCTTTCAAAAAACGTTTTACACATTCTTTATATATCACATATAAATGATTTCTTAAAAAGTACATGCTCTGAATGCGGAAGAGTTCTTATGAAAGAGGATCTTCAGCAGAAATATGCAGAGAGATTTGAAAAGCTAATGAAAGAGCACAATCTTGACGGAATTCGTTCTTTGCAAAAAGCAATAACAAAAAAACTAAGAAACATAAAAATATGTCCGTTCTGCGAGCAAAAGCAACCAGAAATAATTTTTGAAAAGCCATATTCTTTCAAGAAAAATAATGAGAGGCTGTGGCCAGACCAAATAAAGGAATGGTTTGAGAGAATACCTGATTCAGATATAAAATCAATTGGTTATGATCCTCTTGTAATAAGACCGGAATGGCTTGTTTTGTCAAAGCTTTTGATTCCACCAATTATTTTAAGACCTTCCATAACTCTTGAAACAGGAGAAAGGTCAGAAGACGACCTTACACACAAGCTTTCAGATATTGTAAGAGTAAATCAGAGATTGCTTGAAAATATAAATGCTGGAGCCCCGGAAATTATTGTTGAGGATTTGTGGGATTTGTTACAGTATCATATTACAACATACTTCAACAACAGCCTAGCCCAGATTCCTCCAGCAAGGCATCGTTCAAAAAGGCCATTGAAAACTTTAGCTCAGAGAATATCTGGAAAAGAGGGCCGCTTTAGGTCAAACCTTGCTGGAAAAAGAGTTAATTTCTGCGCACGTTCTGTAATTTCACCAGATTCAATGATGGACATTAATGAGATTGGAGTGCCGAAAATAATCGCAAGAGAGCTTTCAATTCCAGAAAGAGTTACTGAATGGAACATGAACTGGCTTAAGGAGTTTATTAAGCGAAAGGAATACCCTTCAGCAAATTATGTTATAACAAATGAGGGCAAAAGAAAAAAAATAACAGATGAAACAAGAGAAATTATTCTAAAGGAAATTGCTCTGGATTGGGTTGTTGAGCGTCAGCTTATGGATGGAGATATAGTTGTCTTCAATCGTCAGCCTTCTCTCCATCGTCTTTCAATGATGGGACACCTTGTAAAAGTGGTCCCTGGAAAAACATTGAGAATTCATCCTTTAGTCTGCACACCATACAATGCAGATTATGATGGAGATGAAATGAATTTGCATCTTCCTCAGACAGAGGAAGCAAGAGCAGAATCTAGAAGGATACTTATGATTAAAAACCAAATTATAACTCCGCGATATGGCTTAAGCATTATAGGACATATTCGCGAAAACATTCTATCTCTTTTTTATTTGACAAAGAACTTGAAGCTCTCAAAAGAAGATGCAACAGATTTGCTTATTGCTGCAGGAATAACTGCAGAACTTCCAAAGCCAGCATATAAGGAAAAAGGAAAGGAATTATGGGATGGAAAGCAAATTTTCAGCATGCTTCTTCCAGATGATTTTAATTACAAAACAAGAGGAAAAATTTTGAAAGACAATAAAATTGTTCATGGAGATGTTATAATTGAAAACGGACAACTAAAACAAGGAGTTTTAGATAGCAAGATGATTGGGTCAGAAGGCGGAGAAATAATCCAAAGAATCTGCACAGTTTATGGAAATGATGCTGCTTCAGACTTCATAAACAAGTCAAACTTGCTTTCCTTAGAGTTTTCAAGAAAAAATGCATACACCCATTCTTTTTATGATATTGATATTTCAGATGAACAAAAAAAGAAGATTAATAAAGTAATTTCAGATGCAGAAAAGGAAGTTGACAATTGGATGAAAAAGAAAAACCAAGACAAAATTACAGCATTGCCTGGAAAGACAAAAGACGAGACTTTTGAAGCATATGTTTTGAGAGAACTTAGCTTAGCAAGAAACAAAGTTAACAAAATAATTGAATCAAATCTTAAACCAGATTCAACACTTAACAACTCTGCAATGGCTGGAGCAGGAGACAAGCTTCTTAACCTGTCTCTTATGTCTGGATTTGCAGGACAACAGACTTTGCGTGGAAACAGAATTAATTTTGGTTTTAGCAAAAGAACTACTGCTCATTTTAAAAAAGGAGACCTTTCACCTGAAGCAAGAGGATTTATCAAAGAACCATATGGAAAAGGAATAAATCCTTTGGGATTTTTCTTCAACGCAATTGTTGGAAGAGATTCTTTTATGGATACAGCTATGAGAACTCCTAAGTCTGGATATATGCAGCGTAGGATTATTAATGCACTTCAGGATGTAAAAGTTGAATATGATGGCACAATTCGTGATTCTGGAAAAAACATTGTTCAGTTTGTTTATGGAGGAGACAATATTGATGTTTCAAAAAGCGATGGAGGTAAACTAAGAATTTAAAATGACAGCTTCAAACGAACCTTGGATAATAAAGGATTTGCCTCCAGAAATTGCTGAAGAAGCAAAAAAAAGAAAGCTTTCCGAAAAAGAACTTAAAGAATTAAAGAACAGGTATCAGAACATTCAGGTTGACCCTGGAGAAGCTGTGGGCATTGTTGCAGCTCAGTCTCTTGGAGAGCCAGGCACACAGATGACAATGAGGTCATTCCACTTTGTAGGTGTTGCAGAAATGAATGTAACAATGGGACTTCCGCGTATTATTGAAATTCTTGATGCTTCAAAAACTCTGAAAACACCAGCAATGAATATTTATATTGAAAAAAGTCATTACAAGGATAAGAAATTTGTTGAGTCCTTTGCAAATAGAATAAAGCAAGTAACTCTTTCAGAGCTTTCAAAAAAAATTGAAATTGATTTGGGAACAAACAGAATCAATGTTTTATTTAATATGGACAGATTAAAAAAAGACAGTATAAAAATAGATGAGATTGCAGCTGCCTTGAAAAAGCAGTTAAAGCAGATTGAAGTGAAGCTGTTTAAGACATCAATTACAATTACATACAAGAAAGATGATATAAAAAAATTGTACAGAATAAAAGAAAAAATCAAAAACATATATGTTTCTGGAATCAAAGGAATAAGCCAAGTTCTTACTGTAAAGAAGGACAATGGCGAGTATATGATTAAGACTTATGGTTCAAACTTGAAGGCAGTTATGAATGCCGAGGAAGTTGACTGTTTAAGAACAATAACAAATAATATACATGAAATAAAAGCAGTTTTGGGAATAGAAGCAGCAAGGCAAGCAATTGTAAATGAAATAATGTCTGTTTTAAGTGACGAGGGGCTTGAAGTTGACGAAAGGCACATTCTTCTTATATCAGATATGATGTGCAAAACCGGAAAGATAAAAGGAATTACAAGGCATGGAATAACAAAAGAGAAAACATCTGTTTTGGCAAGAGCATCTTTTGAAATACCTATTAATCATTTAATTGAGGCAAGTTCAATTGGAGAGGAAGATCAGCTTTCAAGTGTAATTGAAAATATAATGATAAACCAACCAATTCCAGTCGGAACAGGACTTCCAGATTTAGTTGTTTCAATGAAAAAGCAGGTAAATCTTTCAAAAGAGTCAAAGCCTAAAGCAAAACCAAAGAAAAAAACTACGGCTGCTAAAGTTGCTAAAGCAAAAACACCTAAAGCAAAAACCAAAGCATTAGCAAAAAAGAAAAAATAATCTAAAATGGATTTAAAGAAAAAAATAAGAAATACTGAAAAGCTTGTTTTCGGAAAGCAAAATGTACTTAAGCTTGCTAGAAAAGAAAAATTGGAAGAAGTTATTCTTCCTAGCAATTCAGTTCATAAGGAAGAATTTATAGGATTAAGAGATGACTTTGGAATTAAAGTAGAAGAAATTAAGCAGAACAGTGAAGAGCTTGGAGCATTATGCAAAAAGCCTTTTTCAATTTCAATTCTTGGAATCAAAAAATGATAAGAAAATACGACACAAATACTATAAGAAATCTTCAGTTTTTCAGCAAAATAACTTCAATTAATCCCATTGAATGTTTTCCTGCAGAGAATTATCTTGTTTTTGTTATTCCAAAAGGTTCTGCACCAAAAGCAATAGGAAAGCAAGGCAAAAATATAAAGCAGATAAAAAGCAGTTTGAAAAAGGAAGTAAAAGTTATAGAAGAATCAAATTCACTGGAAGAGCTAATACAGAATTTCCTTTTTCCTCTTAAAGTAAATAAAATCGAAATAAAGGAAAACACCTCAAAAATCGTTGAAATTACATTCAAGAACAGAAACGACCGCAGAATATTACTGAAAAACCAGCAGGAGCTTTTAAAGTGCCTTAAGGCAGTTGTTGCTCATTTTTACAAGGAAGTAAAAGATATTCGAGTTCTTTGAATTTTCAAAGAAGCAGTAATTTTCAATCAAAAAGTTTAAAAAAGCAAAAAATAAAGGAAAAGAGTATGGGAAGTAAATCTCGAGGAATAAATGCAGCAAAGAAGCTTAAGTCTAGAAGGAACAAGTTTCGCCATAACAACAAGTGGTTTGTTAGACGAAAATTCCATCTTAAGGAGAAATCAGACCCTTTAGAAGGCTCTCCAATGGCTAAGGGAATTGTTCTTGACAAGCGTCAGCTTGAAGCTAAGCAGCCTAATTCTGCTATGCGTAAGTGCGTTAGAGTTCAGCTTCTCAAAAATGGAAAGCAGCTTACAGCTTTTGTTCCGCGAGAAAACGGAATAAAATTCATTGACGAGCATGACCAAGTTCTTGTTTCTGGAATTGGAGGTCATATGGGAAAATCAAAAGGAGACATCCCGAATGTTCGGTGGCAGGTAATAAAAGTAAACGGTAGTTCTCTTGAAATGATTCGCTCCGGAAGAAAGGAGAAACCCGTAGGAAGATAAAATGTCTAAGAAAACAGAAAACAAAGCAAAAAAAGAAGAAGCTCTTAAAAAGGAAGTTTCTGAAAAAAAGCAAAGCAAAAAAAAGCCAAAGACTGCTGAAATTAAGAAACAAACTCCAAAAAAAGAGCCAAAGCAAGAAAAACTCTCTACAAAAAAAGAAGAGAAAAAAGAAATATCTAAGAAAAAGCCAATTTATAATTTCAAGCTTTTTGACAGATGGGAATTAAGTTCTGTTGTAATTCCAGATATTTCCCTAAAAGAATACATAAACATTGAGCCAATTATGGTTCCGTTCACTGCTGGAAGAAACATAAAAAAGCAGTTCTGGAAGTCAAAAAAGCCAATTATTGAGCGACTTATTCTTCACTTGATGGTTTCAGGGCACAAGGGAAAGAAACACTGGAGAATGTCTAGAAGCTTTACTGGAAAATATCTTACAATCACTAAGCAAATAATTGATACTTTTGAAATTATTGAAAAGAAAACTGGAAAAAATCCAGTGCAGGTTTTTGTTGATGCAATATGCACAGCATCACCGAAAGAAGGAATAACAACAATTGAATATGGAGGGGTAAGCTATCCAAAAGCTGTTGACCTTTCACCTCAAAAAAGAATAGATATGACTTTGAGATGGATGGCGCAGGGAGCTTACCAGAAAAAGTCAAATGCAAAAGACAGCAAGCCAATTTCATTTTACCTTTCTCAGGAAATTCTTTATGCATATGAGGATGACAACCACTCAAATGCAGTTTCCAAGAGATTTGAATTGGAACGGCAGGCATCTGCTTCAAGGTGATTTTAAATGGTTGATTTCAAAATAAACATAAGTGACAAAACAAGTAAGAAAACATATAAGCTTGAAGTAAAAAGCCCTGACGCAGACAATCTTTTAAACAAGAAAATCAGAGATAAAGTTAAGGGCGAGCTCTTCAATCTTAATGGCTATGAGCTTCAAATAACTGGCGGCTCAGACAAAGCAGGATTTCCAATGGTTTCTTTTTTAGATGGATTTTCAAGAAAAAAAGTAATTCTTTCAAAAGGAAAAGGCTTTAAGAAAGTTAAAAGAAAATATGAAAAGAAAAGAAAAACTGTTCGCGGAAGAGTAATTAATTCTGAGATTTCCCAGATAAATTTAAAAGTTGTAAAATCTGGAAAAGATTCAATTGCAAAAGCATTAGGACTTGAGCAAAAGCCAGAGCAATCTTCTGAATCTGAAGCTAAACCACAAGAAGTTGCAGAATCCAAGGCTCCAGAAAAAAATCAGGAAAAAGTAAAGCCTACTGAAGAAAAATCTGAATAATCAATTGTGTTTTACTAAGCATAATATATTCCTTTTTTCCTTTGCTCTTTATCTTTTTGGCTGTTGATTTTATTTACTCTCGGCCTTTTAGAATGCTCGTCATTTCTCAATGTAATATTGAGCTCCTTAAGAAAGGAATTCATTCCATCTTTTATGTTTGCAATTTTCTTTGCCCTGCCAGTTACTGCAGGCTCACCATCAAAACTCAAAATTCTGTCAGATAAGTAATTTATAAAAAGCAAATCATGGTCAATTACAATTCCTGCAGCTTCTTTGTTTTTTATGACTCTATGAATTGCCCGACTTGCACGCAGTCTTTGCTCAATATCAAGATAATTAGAAGGTTCATCAAGAAGATACAAGTCAGCATCCTGAAGCAAGCAAACTGCAATTGCAACCCTTTGCAATTCCCCACCAGAAATTTTTTCAAGCTTTTTCTCAAACAAAGATTCAATTTCAAGCGGTGCCAGAATCTCAATCTTATTTTTCTGACTAAGGTAATTCTTGTTGACTTTTGATAATACTTCTCTGACAGTTTTGTTTTTCTGCGGAGAAATATACTGCTCTTTGTATGAAATTTTAAGCTTTCCTGGAACCTTGCCTTTATCTGCTTTGAGCTGTCCTGCAATTATCTTCAGTAGAGTTGTCTTTCCAATGCCATTTGCACCAATTACTCCGACAATTTCTTTTTCATATATCTCAGAGCCCTCAGCAGTTAATTTAAATGAACTTAATTTCTTTTCAATTTCAGGCCATTTTGCAATAATATTAATCCCAATTTTTTTTTCTGAAGAGCTGTGCCTAAATGATATTTTCTCATCCCGAAACCGAATATTCTCATCTTTTAAAAATCCGTCAAGATAAGTGTTTATGCCGTTTTTTGAAGACAGAGGATGCGATACAACACCATAGCACGATTTTTTACCAAAAAGAATGTGAATAATCTCAGACAAGTAATCTAAAATTATTAAGTCATGTTCTATAATGACAACAGCTTTTCCTTTCTCAGCTAACTCATTTATTATTTTTGCAATCTTGATTCTTTCTTTTATATCTAGAAAAGAGCTCGGTTCATCAAAAAAATAAATGTCTGCATCTTTCATTGCTGTTGCAGCAATTGCAATCTTCTGCAACTCCCCTCCAGAAAGCTGTTCAAGTTTTCTAGATAAAATATGCTTAAATCCAAATTTTTCAGAAACTTCCTTAACTTCTTTTTTTGTTGAGTTTTTCAGAAGAAGCTCTTCTGCTGTTTCCTTGAATTTTTTTGGAATTAAGTCAATATATTGCGGCTTGTAGGAAACTTTTGTATTATTTTCAAACAATTTTTTGAAATAATCCTGAAGCTCAGAGCCGCGAAAATATCTTATTATATCTTCTTCTTTGGTTTCTTTTTCAAAATTTCCAAAATTGATTTTAATTAAATTTGAAAGAATTTCAAGTGCAGTTGATTTTCCAATTCCATTTGCCCCAAGAATTCCAACAACTTTTCCTTTTTTTGGAATTGGAAGCCGAAAAAGCTCAAAAGAATTTGGTCCGTAACGAAAAAGAGGGTCTTTTTTAAGAACTTCAGGAAGATTGATTATTGATATAGCATCAAAAGGGCACCTCTTTACGCAAATTCCGCATCCGGTGCAAAGAACCTCTTCTATTTTTGCTTTCTTATTGTTGCTGTCTAGCACAATGCATTCTTTTCCTGTTCGATTGACTGGACAGTACTTAATGCACTCCTGATTGCATTTCTTTGAATTGCACTTCTCCTTGTCAATTATTGCTATCCTTACCATTTTAGTTTTCTTTCTTTCGCCAGCGTTTCTTTTTTAAAGAAAGGCTGTTGAACTTCTCCTTGTCAATTATTGCTATCCTTACCATTTTAGTTTTCTTTCTTTCGCTAGAAGTGGACGAAGTTCACGCCCAATGCTTGCATTAGCGTTTTTTTCTCTAGAGATAATTAAGCACAATAGTTAAAAAGTATTACTATATTCTATATTTTATGCACATCCGCCATCATATGCTTCTTTCCATTCCATTGCTCATTGCAGCAGCATTTAACAAATGGTTTTTTGTAGCAGCAACTTGTTCAGTTTTAATAGATTTTGACCATTACATTTATTATGCTATTAAATTCCATTCAGCTAGTCTTGCCAAGGCTTACAAATGGTATATAAAGGAAAGGCAGCATGTTTTCAACATTCTTCACACAGTTTGGTTCTGGCTTTTTTTATTTACAATTTATAGATTAACAGAAGGGGTTTGCAGCAATCTGGCTTTTTTTGTTGCAATAGGCTTTGTATATCACGGATTTTTTGACTTTTTGATTGAATTCGCTCGTTTTGACCACGACACTTTTAAGAAAATAAATCACAAATTAAAACTTGGGCTTGATAAAACAAAATTCTCTCCAAAAAAGATATGGTCTAATATTTCTTTAAGGTTTTTGGGCTTTAAGTTGTTCCCAAAAGTCCACCGCTAGCTCATCAAAACTCTTAAAAGTCTTAATTTTAACTTTCCTTTATGCTAATTGGCGTTGTAGGAAAGGCAAATGTAGGAAAATCAACTTTTTTCAAGGCAGCAACTCTTGCAGAAGTTGAAATAGCTAATTATCCTTTTGCTACAATCAAGCCTAATTCTGGAGTTGCTTATGTAAAAGTTTCTGATGTTGCTCGAGAATTTGGAAAAATTTCCAATCCAAGAGAAGGATTTGTCCTTGGAAATTTTCGATTTGTGCCTTTTCAGTTAATTGATGTTGCAGGTCTTGTTCCTGGAGCACATGAAGGAAAAGGTCTTGGAAACCAGTTTTTAGATGATTTAAGGCAAGCAGACTGCTTAATTCATGTGATTGATGCAGCAGGAGCAACAAATGATAAGGGAGAACCAGTAAAACCAGGAACTCACAATCCTCTTGATGATGTAAGGTTTCTTGAAAATGAACTGGATATGTGGTATCTTAGTATAATGAATAAGGGTTGGGTTAAGTTTGCAAGGAAGGCAAAAATGGAACATTTAGACCCAGTTAAAGCAATATCTAGCCAGTTCTCTGGACTTGGGGTTAATGATGATATGGTGAAAAAGGCAGTTAAAAGCACAAAACTTAGTTTTGAGAATTTTGACAAATGGGAAGAAAAAGACTTGAAAATTCTTGCAACCGAGCTTCGTAAAATGACAAAGCCAATGATAATTGCTGCAAACAAAATTGATTTGCTAGAAGCAGAAAATAACATAAGGAAAATAAAAAAGGAATTTCCAAACTATTTGGTTATTGGCTGCTCAGCAGAATCAGAACTTGCTTTAAGAGAAGCAGCAAAAAAAGGATTTATACATTATATTCCAGGAGACAAGGATTTTGAAATTAAATCAAATTCAGATATTAATGAAAAGCAGAAAAACGCCTTAGATTTTGTAAGAAAAAATATATTGTCAAAATATGGCAGTACTGGTGTCCAGACAATTTTAAATGCTGCTGTGTTTGAAAAACTAAAATACATTGCAGTTTTCCCTGGAGGGGTTTCAAAACTAGAAGACCAACAAGGAAGAGTTCTTCCAGACTGCTTTTTAATGCCGCCAAATTCAACTGCGTTGGACTTTGCATACAAACTGCACTCAGATTTTGGCGACAATTTCATAAAGGCAATAAATGTCAGGACAAAGAAAGCAGTAGGCAAAGATCACGAGCTAAAAAATTTGGATATCTATGAGATTTGCTATAAAAAATAAGCAAAAATCTCTCTTCTTTATTCTTCTTCAAAAATGGAAAGCTTATTAGGAAAATTTTACAGCTTCATTTCGTTTCGCCCCAACCTTGACTTCAGTGACTTCGTTAAATTCCGATGTTATACGCAATTTTTACTTCAAAAACAAAAAGTAATTGTCGAGCATAAAGAGACGTTTTTGGCAACTTGCCTTTTTTTGAAAAAGGCAGAGCACGATCTGAAAAATCTAGACATATATGAAATCTGTTACAAAAAGTAACCTTTTTAAACCTCTTATTTTAGTTAATAATACATTAAATTGATTTACTATGGGACGAATACGAACACAGGCAACAAAGAGGATTGCAAAGGAAATTATGAAAAAAAATCCCGGAATATTTACATCTAGTTTTGAAAAAAACAAGAAGAAACTCAACGAAGTTGCAGAAGTTGCTTCAAAAAAGTTTAGGAATGTTATTGCAGGATACATAACAAAAAAATTCAAGCAATCACAGAAATAGGCTTTTAAAAGCATTCACAGAAAACAATAATGTTCTCACAAAAGTGAGGAGGAGATTACAATGGCAGAAGACTACGCAATATACATTGGTGGAAAGCCTTTTATGAATTATGTCACAGCAGTTGTAATGCAGTTTACAGCTAAAAACGCAGACAAGGTTATTATTCGGTCGCGAGGAAAGTTCATCAGCAAAGCTGTTGATGTGGCTGAAGTTGTAAGAAGCCGCTTTCTGAAAGACCAGGTTGCAATAGAGAACATGGAAATTGGCTCTGAAGAGTTCAACAACAAGGAAGGAAAAAATATCAGAGTTTCAACATTTGACATTGTTCTTAATAAGATTGTTGAAAAGGCTGAAACCAGAAACGAAAAAAGAGAAGCAAAAAACAATGAAGAGAAAAAAATCTGAGACACGCGTAAAGAAGAAATGTCTAAGGAAAAACAGCAGAATAATCTCTTCTTTTTAATTTCTTTATTTTAACAATTTTTATATATTATTTATGCGTATATTATTATTGGTGATGTCATTTTGAAGTTGAATTTTTCTGGAGAGGAATTAGGTGAGGAAGACAGGAAGTATTTTGCATATGAGCTTACAAACCATAGATTTGCAAAATATCTTAAAGATGCAAAACTGCATGTAAAGCAGTATAAAAAAACCGGTTTTAGAAGAAAAACTGCCCTAAACTTGCTTGCAAAAACAAATTTTGGCAAAATAAATGTTGAAGCTGATTCCTGGCAGTTCAACAAAGCAGTTCAGAAATTAATAAAGAAAATTGAAAAATTTCTTATTAGGAATGAAGAAAAAAATAAGGCGCACAGAATATTTAAAAAAAGATTTGCTTTGCTTAAGAAAAGAAAAAACAATCTAAATAAAAACTAGAAAGCAAGCATTTTTTTCTTTTTCATTATTTGAAGAGCAACAAATATTGCTCCAAAAACAATTAAAGGAACCCATTGAAGTTTTGTTCCAAACCATCTGAACTGAAAGTAAGTATTAATAACAGCAATAAGCAATAGGACAAACAAGATGATTTTTGCTTTCTTTTCCATAAAGTAAGTTAGCAAAAACCTTTTAAATACCTTCTCTTATTTTTTTCTTAAAATGATATCAAGAACTTTGGTTTTAATTAAGCCAGATGGGGTAAAGAGAGCACTTTCTGGTGAAATAATTAGAAGATTTGAGAGAGTTGGTCTTAAGATTATTGGCATGAAAATGGTTTGGGTTGACAGAGAATTCTCAAAGCAGCACTATTCTGCTCATGTGGGAAAACAATTCTACAACAACCTTGAAAAATACCTAACTATGGGACCAGTAATTGCAATGGTTCTTGAGGGAATAAATGCAGTCGAACTTGCCAGGAAAATAGTTGGAGGAACAGAGCCAAACAAGTCAGCTCCAGGAACAATTAGAGGAGATTATGCTCACCATACTTTTTCATATACAGACAAAAAGGGAAAGTCTACAATGAATTTAATCCACGCTTCTGGAAATGAAGAAGAGGCAAAGCAGGAAATTGCACTTTGGTTTGCCCCAGAAGAATTGCATGATTACAAAAGAAGCGACGATGACTTTGTCATTTAGTTTATTTTTAGAGAAAGTCTTTTTTAAAGAAAGCCTTAAAAGAAAAAAAGCATTCAAAACCTTTATTAATTATTTTCTTTTTTGCTGAACCATGGTCTTAAATACATTGAAAAACATATTCTTCTTTTTAAAAAAAAGAAATTTCATTAACCGTACAGCTTACATTATTTTTTACAAATCTCCTTTCAGAAGGCTTGTTGACACAAAATTGTATTCAAAATTATATGAAAAGAGAGTTAAGAACAAAGCAGGGAATCTAAAGTATTATTATTTGAATATTGAAACAACAAATTTTTGCAATGCTAAATGCATAATGTGCCCGCATTCAATAATGAAAAGAAAAAAGTCAACAATGACTCTTAAGGATTTCAAAAAATACATTGACAGGATTTTTCCCTATGTGAAATTCAAGAATGTTTGTTTGAGCGGATTCGGGGAGCCGCTTCTTGACCCAACAATCACTGAAAAAATAAAATATCTCAAGACAAAATACCCAAAAGTCAATGTTGAAATGTACACCAATGGCTTCATGCTTACAGAGGAAAACACTAAAAAAATAATTGATTCTGGCTTAGATGAATTGAATATAAGTTTCAATGGAGGAAACAAGAAAGCATATGAAAAAGTAATGCACCTTGATTTTAAAATTTCATCAAAGCGAATTATTGATTTCCTAAAATACAAAAAAAAGATTAAAGCAAAAAAACCTGTTGTAAAGATTTCAATGGTTGTGCTTAGAGAAAATAAGGATTCTGCAAAAGACTTGATTGAAAAGTTCAAAAAACTCGCAAATTCAGTTGTAATAAAGTATCCAATAAACTGGGCAGGAGATGTTGAAGTCAATAAATTAAGGAAGCAGAAAAAAACAAAATCAAAATGGGCATGCAAAGGGATTTGGACAACAGTTGATATTCAAGCTGATGGAAAAATCATACCTTGCTGCCGCGACTACGAGCAGAAAGTTGTTCTTGGCGACCTTAACAAGAAAAACATAAAGGAAATCCTTGAAAGCAAGCCATACAAAAGATTCAAGGAGATGCACCTTAAAAAGCAGTTTGATAAAATACCTCTTTGCAAAAATTGCGATACACTCCAATACAATAGTGTTGATTGGTGGTAATCAGCTGTTTCGCATCTGAACAACAACTCTTTTAAACCTCTCCAAAGTATTTTAATTATTATGTCTTCAGTAAGACAGCCAATAATCACTGTTTTAGGTCATGTTGACCATGGGAAAACTTCTTTGCTAGATTACATTAGAGGCACAACTCTTGCTGCAAGGGAAGCTGGAAAAATCACTCAGCACATTGGAGCAACAGAAGTCCCTTTAGAGACAATTAACAAAATGTGCGGAACTTTGCTTAAGAAATTCGGCTTGAAATTCTTACTCCCAGGACTACTGTTTGTTGACACTCCCGGTCACGAAGCATTTACTAATTTAAGAAAACGCGGAGGCTCAATAGCAGACCTTGCAGTTTTGATTGTTGACATAAATGAAGGATTGCAGCCACAAACAAAAGAGGCAATTCAAATTCTTAAAACATTCAAAGTTCCTTTTATTGTTGCTGTGAACAAAATTGATTTAATTCCTGGATGGAAGCCAATAACTGGGTGTGAACTATTTTCTCTTCAAGAACAGCCTGAGCAAACAAGAAATATTTTTGATGAAAGGTTTTACAAAGTCATTGGCCAGATATCTGAGCTGGGATTTGATTCAAACATATTTACAGAAGTTAATGATTATTCAAAAACCATAGCAGTAGTGCCAATTTCTGCAAAAACAGGCGAAGGAGTGCCTGAGCTTTTGTCGCTTCTTGCTGGACTTTCCCAAAGATTTCTTCTCAAAAAGCTTGAAGTTAAAAAAGAAAGCAAAGCAAAAGGAACAATTCTTGAAATTAATGAAAAAAAAGGGCTTGGAACTACTGCAGATGTTATTGTTTATGAAGGCACATTAAGAAAAAACGACATTATTGTTGTTGGAGGCATGGATGATATTTTTAACACTAAAATTCGCGCATTGCTGAAACCAAAAACACTTTCAGAAATAAGAGACAAAAAAAGCATTTTCAGGCAAGTTGATGAGGCTGTTGCAGCTTCTGGAGTTAAAATATGTGCGCCAGATTTGGAAAGAGCAATAGCAGGCTCACCATTTATTGCAGCAGAAAGCGAAGATGAAATTAAAGAAGCAGAAGAAAAAATTTGCAATGAGCTTCAGAATGTTTGCATTGAAACAGAACAAGCAGGAGTAATTCTCAAAGCAGATACTCTTGGCTCTCTTGAAGCAATTTCAACTCTGTTCAAGGAAAGAGGAATTCCAATAAAACATGCAAACATAGGAAATGTTGCAAAGCGCGACATTCTCGAAGCAAAATCCTCTGGAGAAAAAGACGAGAAAATTGCTTTTGTAATAGCTTTTAATGTTGACTGCCCTTCAAGCCTGAAAAAAGAGGCAAAAAAAGATAAAGTAAACATAATTTTAAGCAACGTAATTTACAAGCTTGTTGATGAATATGAAGAGAAAAAACAGGAAATTGAAAAAAGAAAAGAACTTGAGTCTCTAAAAGGTTTAGTGTGGCCCTTTAAAATAAAAATACTGCCTCAATACATTTTCAGGCAGTCAAATCCTGCTGTTTTCGGAGTTGAGGTTATTACTGGAAAAGTGAAGCCAAAGCTTCCTTTAATGTCTGAGGATGGAAAAAGCGTAGGCCAAATTCAAACTATAGAAGACCAAGGAGAAAAGAAAGAAGACCTTTCAAGAAACGAGCAAGCAGCGATTTCTGTTTCAGGAATGATTATTGGAAGGCATGCTGTAGGTGGAGATATTCTTTATTCAGATTTGAGCGAAGATCAATTCCGGCTTCTCAAAGACCATGCAAAGAAATTTCTCAGCTCTGCAGAAGTGCAAATATTAAAGGAAATTGCGCAAATCAAACGCCAAGATAATGAAATATGGGGTTTGTAACAAATTCGCGCTATTTTGAAAATATTTTTCTAAAAAGTTCAAAGGGCTCTGTGGGTGGTTTCAGGAGAAGGACTAAAACAATCCTAAACTGTCTCATTAATTTTATTTAAAGATATGTATTACACAATATAATAGGTGTTGGTGTTTGTATTACAAAATTCAAAGAAAGATATATAAACAAAAAACAGAAGATTATTTTCCTATGTTGAGAATACTGCCTTTGGACATTCTGGGAAAAAAGATAAATAAAAAGGGCAAAAAAGAAATCCCAAAGAAAAATAACAAAGAGTCTTTTTCAATTCTTTCCAGAGAAAAGAAATGTCCAGAATGCAACAGCAAAGTAAGCAAGAACTCTGACGGAGAGATGTACTGCCAAAAATGCGGATTTGTTATTTTGCTGAAAATTTAGTCTTCTATGTAAATTAGCCCGTCATTTGTTTCTAAGAATTCTTTTAAGTTAAAGTCTTCTCTGTTGCAAAAACAAGCGTGACCTCCTCTTAGAAGATGCTGGAACTGTTCATTTAAGTTGCATTTTTTCTCATTTATTTCATTTAATCCTTTTTTCTCATTTATCTTATTGAATCTCTCAATTATTTGAGGCAGGAATTCCTCTTTTATTTGGAGCCGAATTCCTATGTTTCCTTCTTTTTCAAGAATTCTATTTGCAAGTTCAAGAATTTTTTTTCTCATTTCCTTTTTGTTTTTACCAAGCATTTCAGAAACCTCTTCAATTCCAGCTAACGAAATAGAACAAGCGCAGTCCTCAATTTTAAGGTAAGTCCATCGAATATTAAGCTCTGATTTGAAAGTAAGTGTCCTCTTTACAATAGCAGGATTAAGAAAAAGCTCTGAAACTGTTTCAAGATACTGAATAACTTTGCTGAATTCTTTTTCAAAAACACTTTCAAATTCCTTTTCTTTTGCTTCATTTGCAAGATATGGAAGATTAAGGGAAATATTCTGTATTTCACCGATTCTAACTGTTTTGTTAAATCCTTTCCATTTTGAGTCAAACCGCAAAGTTTTCCCACAATAGCTTGCATTTGGCTTTTGCCATTCAGGATTCATATTTGCTATGTAGTGCGGTTTTGAATATTCAAAGTCAATTCCTTTTTTGTCCCATATTTTTAAGATAAGCATTGAATTTTTGCTTTTCTCAATTGATTTTATAATAATTGGAATAATTTTGTTAGCATCTTTTTTATAGTCAATATATCTTTTTGTGTTGTAATAATCTACTGAAACCTTTTTTATATAATCTGGCTCTCCAACTTCAAGAGAGAAAAATAGCTTTATTTTCTTTTTGCTTATTTCTGAAAAAAAGCTGTCAAGCGTTTCTGACAGTTCTTCGTTAGTCATATTTTCAACATACGGAGCAATAAAGAAATTAAAACCATCAATTATGTGTGTTTCCTTTACATATTCAGAACTCCTTTCTATTGCTTTTATTATATTTTCAAAAAAATCTTTCATGGTTTTCGGGCTTTTGCCAGAAACTCCATGTATTGAAATCCCTCTTAAGTCATGAACAAAATTCAGCAATTCCGGCTCTTCAAGATTTTGTATGAATATTTTTCCAGTTAAGTGGTCTGAAATTGCATCTGGCTTTGTAATTGAAAGAAGGTTAAGGTATGTCCTTTTTTTTGATTCCTCTCTTTTGAGATTAGCTAAAGAGGAATTGATTAAATTTATTCTGTCAATTAAGGTGTCTTCAAATATCTTTCTTAACTCAATAAGTGTCATTTTGTCATAGGTTTTCTTGTACATTACTTCAAGAGTATTATCAATTGTTTTTTGCGGCAATCCTGTTTCAATGTATTTTTTTATGAAGTTATCCTCATTAAATTTTGCAACCGTTCCATCAGCAAGAATAATATTAAAACTAGGTTTTTTCCCGTTCTTTTTTCGTACAGAACTTAGTTTTGTTGGCGAAAGCTCAATATTAAATGAATTAACATAAAAGATTCTTTTCAGCCGATTTCTGACTTCCTGATTAGAAGTTATAAGTCCTGCTTTTTCAAGAGCTTCAAGATATTTATGAGCTGTGGAGAAATTAATATTAAGATCTTTTGAAATATCAGTAATTGATTTTGCACCTTCGTTTACAAGATATTTAAGTATGCTTAGCTTGACTTCATTGTCAACTGCTTTCAGTTTTTTGATTAAATCCTTATATTCTTCCATTTGAAAAGAAATAATAACAAAACACAAAAGTTTATAAGCTTTGTCATAAAATGAGATAATTCCCTTTACATATTGTGAAACGAGATACTAAATTGCTGCAATAAAATAGCTAAGAATATTACGCAAAGCAGGACCCATGCTTATTACAATTATTGCAATCAAAAGGGAGTTTCTTACAGCAAGATTTTTAATGTATTTGTTCAAAATCCATACTACACTAATTCCCAGCAAGATTTTTACAAACAAAAATGAAAAAGGAGTTCCAGTCCAGTTTATAATTGCTTTCGGAATAGGATGTTTTTCAAAACCTCCAACAAAAAACATAAGCATTGAAGTTGCTGTTCCATCAAAAGTCTCAAAATAAATTGCTGACTGTGAAAGCCCTGAAGATATTAACTTTAATTCAAATCTTCTTATTGTAAGCCAAATTACAAGGCAAATGAAAACAAAAAGGCAAAATGTTCCAGCAATAACCTTTAAGTTTTCAAAACGCAGAAATGCTGTTTTTGGAACAAGAAGGAAAAGGAAAACAAGAATACCCAAGGACATATTTACTTTCCATGCTTTTCTGCCGGTTTTCTTTTCAATAAATTTGCTTGCAAGCATGCTCGCAATAAACAAAAGAGCAAAAACTCCGTAAATTCCAGGAGTTATTGTGAAGAAATTCCTTGAATACAGATTATTGTCCACCATTGCTCTTAGCAAGGCGCCGGCAGCAATAAAAGGAAACACTGAGCAAAACAGCTTGAAATTAATTTCAATTTTGGTTTTCTTGAAAATTAGATATGCAAGCAAGACAAATCCCAAAAACAAAATCCAGTAAACCAGAATGTTTGCAATATTATGCCCAACTTCATATTTTATTGGCTCAATAAAGATTTCATAGAATAGGTCATTCACGATTTTTCCTCCAAAACCAGTAAATTCCTATTTCAAGTGCAACAGTGCCAACAAGAATTGTGAAAATAATTGCTTCCTTGCTAATGTTTGATGGGCTTTGCTTTGACATAAAACCAGTGATGGCTCCAAGCCCTTTCTCACTTGAAAAGGGATCAGTGCTCCTTTCAATTTCCAAAGTATCTGAAATTCCGTCTCCGTCAGAATCCTCATAGCTTTGCGCATAAGTGCAAGGAAAAAGTGCTAAAAAAGCAAATCCTAATATTAGAAAACAAATTATTTTTTTTCTCATTCTAAAACGGCCAGACGCTTCCTGAATCTTTTTCTTCCTCCTGCTGCGAAGGTGGCTGAGCATATCCTGGAAGAGAGCTAGAATGCTGAGTCTGTTGCTGGTATTGCTGAGTCTGCTGCGAGCTTTGCCCAGACCTTTGCCCAGACATAAGCTGCTCAATTCTCTGAATTTTTTGAATAAGTGAGGCAAGCTCAACCTTTATTGAATCAACTTTTGAAGTAAGTATATCAATCTTGTTCTGAATCATTTGAATGTTTTGCTGTGAATTTGGTAAAGAAGACGGTTGCGGCGATGGCTGCATTCCCATACTGCTGCTTCCAATTTCTAGACTTGAAGCTGGTTCTGGAGCAGCAGGTCCTAAAGAAGGAGTTTTGTTGCTTCCCAAAGAGTCAATATCTGGAAAATCCTCATAATCTTTTTTCTTGAATTTATCCAAAATACCCATATTATTAAACTAAAACCCGAGTTTATTTAAATTTTCTTATATGCTGGACTAAATCTTTATTAATGTTTGATTTCTATTTTAGAACATACATGGCACCGCTTTTCAATAGGAAAAAGAGAGATACAGTCTTCACCCCAAAACCTACGTCAAGAAAAGAAGTGAAAAAAGACATGGAAAGCATTCGGCATTATGTTATCCAGGTTGAGGCTTATTCAGAGTCAGTTGAAAAGTGGTATTTTTGGATTCTTGAGCAGCTCAAGGAATGGGGATATGATGTTAACAAAACAGAGGACATGTTCTTTGCATCTGAACTTTCTGGCTTGTGGGGAATTTCCTCTCAGAGATTGTCAATCCAGCAGGAAAAAGCTCAGCAAATTCTCGGTGCAATAAATTCTATGGTAAAGCAGATTTTTCAGATTGTTCGCTCAATCCGGATTACAAAGGAACGGCTTGGAATATATCGCGAAGTGATTGAAGACAAAAAAGAGTCTGCAGACGTAACTTTGAAAGGGCTTTTTATTGACATGGTGCAGGGAAGCACAAAAAATCCATCTTCTGTTTACGGAATGGCTACCCAACTCGGATTTACAACTCTTCCAGACTTGTTTTTCAACATCCATATTTGGGACAGGAGAAAGGTTGATGAAGTTATTGAAAAATCAGAATTAGTAAAGACCCAGAATCAGTCTGTAATTAATGCTTTGAAACGCCACTTAAAGCAGTTCCTTGAATGGCGGGATAAAACTTATGAGGAATTAAAAACATCTGAAAGGTTTTATCTCTCAACATTAAGACAACAAGTTAATGCAATAAAAATGTACATTGACTGGGCAAAGCCGTATCTTAAAGTTATTAATAAGCTGAAAAAATCACAATATTCTGACGATGTATCAAACAAAAGACGCGAAGATGTTTTAACTGCTTTTGACACTTCAACATCTGACCTTGAAATTTTCGCAGTTTTGAGAAGCGGAAGCAACAAGAAAAGACTAAAGGAAATTGAAAAGAAGACTGAGGGAAACAACGAACTAAAGGAAAGATATATGCACTACGAAGTAAGGCCTGTAATAAAAGTCAGCATGCATTTCAGAAGCGCACCAGTTTTGACAACTGGACGAGAATACCAGAGAACTCCAACACACATAGGAAGATGCGAAATTGACTTTGATGCTTATGTAATGAATGAAAATCAGATTGACGCTTACATTCAGGATGAAAATAACGAAGCCTTTGAGCTTCTAACAGCAGCAACATCCTCTCTTGAATCTCTTGGAGATGAACTTAACAAGTATCTAAAAGAGGCAGAGGAAATTCACAAAATAGAATCTGGAGACAAAGATAAAAAAGAAAAGGAAAAAAAGACAGCACTTGGCTTGACAAAGGAGTTAAATGATCTTAAGGAAGGATTTGCAGAAATCTTCATCCCAATAATATCACCATTAAAGGCGTTTTCATCATCCTCAAAAAAATCAACAAGAAAAACAATTCCGTACAGGGAAAGAAAGATGCTTGAACAGCAAATGAAGGAAAATAAAAACAAAGCAAAAAAAATCCTTCTTGGTAGCGGTCCAGACTCAGGACAACTTTTCACACTTCAAAAGCTCTTCAGAAAAGCTCATAAGCTGCTTACATGGTAGTGCTTTTTTCTTTTAATAAAAGAAAAACCCACCCTAAAAAGAAAACAAATTTAATTAAAGTAACTCTTCAAAACCCAAATAATAAATATTTTCCCTTCTAATTTATTAATAAAAGACAATGGACCAGAAAGAATGGGAAAAGAGAAAAGCAGAAATTGAGAAGCTTGATCCTCCATTGAGAATTGAAAAGTACTTTGAAATTCTCAAATTAGTAGACAAAGACAGTGAAATTTTTAATGAAATTATTTC
The DNA here is from genome assembly GCA_017608025.1 of Candidatus Pacearchaeota archaeon. Classification (GTDB taxonomy): domain Archaea; phylum Nanobdellota; class Nanobdellia; order UBA10117; family JABICX01; genus JAFCGM01. The sequence goes on along the minus strand of JAFCGM010000003.1, from coordinate 41,761 downwards.
TCTGATTGAAAAAGCGTCAATGGAAGAGACAATTATGATAGAAAAGCAGCACCAAACTCTTGAACTTGAAGAGGCAATTGAGGAAAAATCTTCTGAATCAAGTTCTCTTGAGGAAAAAGTTCCAAATCTTTTGATATCAAAAAATAAAGAAGCAGAAATTTCGCAGTATTCTCCGTCCAAATCCCCACAATACAAGTCAAAAAAAACAAATTCAATGGACAATGAAAAATACTTTTCTTTTGAAAATATTGAAATCAAAGAGCCGAAATTTCGAACAGAAGAAGATTTTTATAAGACAGAGGACTTAATAAAAAACAAGAGAAAACCTCAGAACACTCAAACTTACTAAAATGGTAGAATATAATCTCCCGGGAAATTACTGGCATGCAATGGACAAAAATGCAGAAGCAGCATACTATTTCTCAAATCCATTAATGAATGCAGCAGGACTTGGAATTTCAACTCCGCCAATGAAGGACCAGCTGGAATCACTTAAGGCAAAGATTTTCCAGGGAGCAAAGCACGTAGAGCTTGGATTCATGTCAAGCCCTATGCAGAAAGGCTCAGCACAAGGCCAAATCAGCCCAGAGATGCACGGCCGCCAGGAGCGAGAGGCTATGCGCGAACTTGCAAGAATTAATAAGATTTCACTTTCAGTCCACGCAACTCCTCAAATAGGAGGAATGACGGGCCTTGGTCAGCAGGGATATAGTGAAGAGACAAGGGACAATGCAATGAAAGAAGTCAAACGGACAATTGATTTTGCAGCTGATGTTTCTGAAGACGGCGGCGCAGTTGTAGTTCACGCCCAAGAATTTCCTAGACCAATTACAGAAGCAGAAGAGGGGGAAAAATTCCGCAAATTTGAGGGATACAAGGAAACAGACAAGACAACACACTATCTTGTTGATGAAACAACAGGAGAAATTGCAGCTGTTAGGGAAGACCAGAAAAACTTCATTGTTCCAAGGGAAGAAGAAAAAAGAGAAGCAGTTACAGGAATTCCATATGAACGAGCGGAAATGGATGAAGATAAGAGAATATTCAAGCCAGAGCCAAGGGACTGGGATTATTACATGAAAAAAACAAAAAATGATCCTGACGAAGCAGCAAAAGAGTTCTATAAAGACAAGTTAGATGCTGAATACTGGCATCTCAAGGGACAGGCAGATGAATATGAAGCAGGATTTTACCATGGAAAAAGAACAGAGAAAAAAATTAAGGAAGCACTTAAGGAATGGGAGAAATTAAAACCACATCTAAAAAAAGAAGAAGACTTCACAACATACCTTAGAGATCATGAAATAATAAAATTGATTCCACCAGAGCATTACAAGGACCCAGTTCATTATCTTAAAGAGAAGCTTTGGGAAACCCAGAGAAGAATAAGCTATCATGAGGAAGCTTCAGTTTCTGCTAGGGAAAGAATTGCAGAGATTGAAGATAAGAGAAACCGAATAAAGTCAATGAAGGACTTTTCACTTGAAAAGTCAGCAGACTCTTACGCTCAGCTAGGCTATTATGCTTGGAAAAAAGAAAAAGATCACTCAAAACCGATTTTCGTTGCACCAGAAAACATTTTCCCAGAGCAGTATGGAGGACACCCTTCTGAACTCAGAAACATTATCCAGAAATCAAGAGAAAAGATGGTTGAACTTCTTACAGAAACAGAAGTTGAGATGCCAAATCGGCCTGGAAGAAAAGTTGACAATCCTTTTTACCAGAAAGGAATTTCAAAGTCAAAGGCAAAAAAAATCGCAGAAGACCATATAAAGGCAACTTTTGATATTGCTCATGCCAATACTTGGAGGAAATACTTTCAGGGAAGCGACAAGGAATTTAACAAGTGGCTTCTAAAGGAAGTTGATAAGCTAAAGCAGGATGGAATTCTCGGCCATGTCCACTTGTCAGACAACTTCGGCTATGTTGACGACCATCAGATGATTGGCGAAGGAAATGTTCCAATAAAAGAATTTATGGAAAAACTCCAAAAATCTGATTACAAAGGAAAGGTTGTTGTTGAGCCAGGACATTTTGACCACAAATCTCTAAGAGCTGCCTTAAGGACAATGGACAGCCCGATTTACAGAATTGGCGGCGATATTGTTGGTGGAGCAGATGTTCTTGACACGCATTCAGGCCTTACTTACATGCCAAAATACCTTTTCGGAGAAATGACTCCAAATCCAAAAGAATGGATCCTTTGGTCTGAACTCCCAATGGAATAATTCTTGCAGGTATCGTATTCTGTTTACCTACTGAAAGCGCCAGCCGATTTTCTAGCTGTGGTCTGAGCTCCAAATGGAATAATTGTTTTCTCAAAAATATATATCCTACACTATAGTAGTTACTAATGTTTAAATTCATATAATGCTAAAAAAACAATATATGAAATTTAAAGTTATTAAAAATCGCTTCTTCAGTAAGAAATCAAAAAATGAAATTAAAAAAGCGAAATTGCCTTCAAAAGCAGATTCAGCTATAGCAAACCGTTTTGCAAAGGCAATTTACAAAGAGATGGGCGACTTTATTGCAGGACTTATTGTTTTCGGCTCTAGCGCTAGAAGAGAAACATCCACAAATGATATTGATATTTTGATTATTATTGATGATGTTGGAATGCGCATGAGCAAAGAAATTGTTCAGACATATAGAATAATCCTTGCAAAAACTGTTGCAAAAATTTCACCTGAAAAGCTTCACATTCAAACTATGACTTGGACTTCATTTTGGGAATATGTCCGCGCAGGAGATCCTGTTGCAATAAACATTCTTCGCGATGGAATTCCTTTGATTGACCAGGGATTCATAGCACCTTTGAAAGTCCTTCTTTACAATGGAAGAATCCGCCCAAGCGCAGAATCTGTCTGGACTTATTATTCTCTGGCCCCAGCGAGCATCCAAAGGGCAAAGTCGAGAATGGACATGGCTATAGTGGATTTGTACTGGGCAATGATTGATTCAGCTCACGCAGCACTAATGTCTATTGGAGAAATCCCACCATCACCTTCTTATATAGCAGATATGATTCACAAAAAGCTTGTGGAACCAGGATATGTTGATGAAGAATACTTTCACATAGCAAAAAAGCTATACACTATATCAAAAAAAATAATTAGAAAGGAAGTTGCCGGCTACACTGGAAAGCAGTATGATGAATATCAAAAACTGGCTGAAAAATTCACAAAAGAGATGAAAAAAATAATTGAAAAAAGACAATAAACTTTTGCTATTTTTCCGCCAGAGCTTTTTCTAAAAGTGCTGAATGAGATGAAAAAAATTAAAAAAAGAAATTAAAAAAATAATAAAAGAAGAAACTAAACTTAGATTCTTCCTTCTAAGCTTTCTGGATCAAAGCTAAGCATTCTTTTAGCAAGATTCATGCTTTCAATTATAATATCTGCTTGAACTTCAGGACTTTCATCCTTAGCTCTTTTTAAATCCTTGTTTATTCTTTCTCCAGCTCTTTCAAGAGGTCCGATGTAAAGATTGTTAAGATCTATACCTTTTAAGGCATCTTCACTGTTGACAATTCTTTTAGCATAAGCTTCTTTTAAATCTTCGATTATATCTATTTTCTTAAAAGTTCTTATTTTGTCAACAAGTCTTTGTTTGTATCCTTCAAGATCTGGTTTGTATTCGTCTGCCATTTTAATTTTCCTCCAGAGCAATATACTCTACTAAACAGTTACAAAAACGTCTTTATAAATGTTTCGATTAAGTACTTCCTAAGAAATAGTAACAATTATAAAGGGTTAATAAATAAGAATTATATACTAAAAAATATAATTAATAATGTAAAATGGCAAAGCAATTATCTGAAAAAGAAATTGAGGAAATAAAAAAGGGCTTTGAGAAAAACCTTTCAACACTTGAAAATCAGAAAAACAAAACTGATAAAATAAAAAATCAAATGAATTCTCTTGCCAAAAAGGCAAAAAAAGATTTTCAGAAAAAATTAAAATCAAAATTCAAGAAAAAGCTTCTCGGAATTGTTGTCACACCACCTCAGCCCCAGCCAAACCAAAAATCTGAGCAAAAACCTGAAATTATAGTTTTTCTCAAATCAAAGAAAGCAGACAATATCGCAGACATGCTAAAGGAAAAAGCAGAATTTGACAAAGAAGTCCAGAAAATTGCTTCTTCAACTTTGAAAAACGAAGAAGTTAATCTTCTTTTGCTTGACGAGCTTTGGGACATGTGTCTTAAGTCAAAATATGAAATTCTTAGCATGATTGCAATGGGTCATATTGTTTATGACACAGGAATGCTTTCAGCATTGAAGCTTGCAGAAGTCCACAAAATGAAAGTTCTGCGTAAATTCGAGAAATATGTTGTTTCTTATGTTATTGGCGGTTCCTTGATTCGGGGAACAGCTGTTGAGGGCTCTGACATTGACACTTATGTTGTTATTGATGACACTGATGTTACAAGGCTAACTTCTTCAGAACTAAAGCAACGGCTAATGTCAATGATTTACCAGTTTGCCCATGAAGCATCTGCAGTAACTGGAATTAAAAACGAACTTAATGTACAAGTTTATGTTTTAACTGACATGTGGAACTCAATCAAAAACGCTCACCCAGTTATTTTTACATTTTTAAGAGACGGAATTCCTCTTTATGACAGGGGAATGTTCGCACCTTGGAAGCTTCTCTTGAAAAAAGGAAAAATTACTCCTTCGCCAGAAGCAGTTGACCAGTATACAAAATCAGGAAAACAGCTTTTAGAGAGAACAAAGTCAAAGCTTAAGGAAATTGCAATGGAAGATTTTTTTTGGGCTACATGCACTCCAACGCAAGGTGCTTTAATGATGGCAGGAATTCCGCCTGGAGCGCCAAAGGAAGTTGCAGCACAGCTTGAGCAAGCTTTTGTAAAAAAAGGACTTTTAGAAGAAAAATATCTTAAGATTTGGAAGCAAATTCTCGACCTTAGAAAGAACATTGAATATGGAAAAATCAAGGAAGTTGATATTTCAACTGTTCAGGAAATGTTTCCTCTTATTGAAAAATACCTTGAAAGGCTTGACAAGCTCATGGACACAGTTGAAGATGAAAAAGTAAAGGAAGCAATTGACGACCTTTATGAAAAATCCTTTGAAGAATCATGCGCAGCACTTTCAATGCTTGGAATTTCAAAAGTCTGCAAAAAAGACCTTATCTCTTTGTTCAGAAAAAACCTTGTTGAAAGGAAATTAGCCCCTTTAAGATATCTTGATTTGCTTAAAAAAATTCAAGACCTGAAAAAGACAAAAAAGTCAACAAGGCAGCAAATTGCTTCACTTAGATTTGAGCAAAGCCAAATGATTCGCGACATTTATAATATGATTCGCGCAGAAAAAGGAAGCAAGATTGAAAAATACAAAGTAAAAGTTGAATATGAACGAGGAAAGAAAAACGCTACACTTTGGCTTCTTGGTGAAAAAGCTTTTGTAATAAATGAAGAAAAAGGAAAGAGCAAGATTCGAAAATATGCTATTACAAAATCTGGCGAATTAAAAAACCCTAAAACTTCTTCTCTTACAGAGATGGATAAAGAAGTTACAAAGTTTGCTGAAAAGCCAACAATTCTGACAAAGAAAACAATTGAATCTCTGAAGAAAATCCTCGCAGACGATATGAAAATCGTGATCGGCTAGTTTTTCCGCGAGCGCTTTTTCCAAAAGGGCTCTGATATGAAAATCGTGATAGGATAAAATGGAAATAAGAGTTTTGGATAAAGAAACTATTTTTCTTAGTGGAGGTTCTTTTTCAAAGAAATTCAAATGAAACGAGTTTTTATTATACATAGATAGGATTAGAAAACACATTTTATGGTGCAGCGTTAGTTTAGGAAATTAGCAATCTTTTTAAACCCTTTACTTAATTAATACTCTATTATGAAAGGAACAATTATGAATTATCGCGGAAGCCATCACACGCAGGACAATAAAAGGATGATTATACAACCAGAGGGCTCAGCTAAGAAAGAAGATGCTGAGAAGTTGGTTGGAAAGACAGTTATATGGAGTTCAAGTTCTGGAAAAAAGATTTCTGGAAGTATTACTAAAGCTCACGGAAATTCTGGCGCAGTTCTGGTTCGATTTGATGATAAGGGTCTACCTGGACAATCACTTGGAACCAAAGTTGATATTGTTTAATTGTTTGAACAATTTTTTATAAATAAAAAATTATTATTTGTTAAAATGCCATTGTTTATTACATTTGAAGGCATTGACGGAAGCGGAAAAGATACTCAATTAGAGTCCCTTTGCAGGCATTTTAAAGCAGAAGATAAATATAATGAAATAGTTCTTGCGCGGCAAAACTCAAACCGAACAAAAGCTGGAATAAAGATTGTTAATTTTCTTGAGAATTCCAATCCTAACAAATTGAGTGCGTTTCAAACTGCTAATTTATATGTTGATGATCGAATTGAGCTTTCAAATCAGTATAGGGTTTTTTTGAGATGGGGCTACAATGTATTTGTTTCTCGTTATGATCTTTCAACACTTGCATATCAGCAAACACAAGGGGAAGAATTTGATATTCTTTATGCTCTTCATCAATATGAAGCTAGAAAAGGAACTTTAATTCCAGATATTACGCTTCTTTTTGATTTGCCTGCTGAAGTTGCATTGGATAGGAGAAAAATACGCGGTGATAAAGAAGAGTATTTTGAGAAGCGCGATTTTCAGAAAAAGCTTAGAAATATTTATTTAGAATCTGCAAAGAAGATTCAGGAGCTTCAACCAGAAAGAAAAGTTATTGTTGTTAATGCAGATCAGTCTCCTGAGGATGTAACTAACGAGATGATTTATAAATTAGAGCCGTATTTGTAACTGTATGGTAGAGAACATAGAAAAGTTTTTAAGCAAGTTTTTTTAGAATTATTTATGAAAAACTACTGCTCAAATTGCAGCAAAGGAAATTCTACTCTTAATATTCAGTATGAAGTTTCTCCAGATTCTGGAAACTTTATATACACTATAAATATAGATAACGGAGGAAATTCAAGCTTCGGTTTTGAAAATTATGCCAAGCCAAAAGAACTAAAGCACAACACAGAAGAAAGTGCTTTCCAGAATTACACAATGATGAATTCTGAAAAAAACGACGATTCAAATTTTTACATGACCTTCAACCAGAAAACTGATGAAAAAAAGAAAGATAATCCTTTTGAAACTGAAAATTTAGCTCGAAAGATGACTGAGACTTCAAAAAAAGATAATAAATCTGAAAAGAAGTCAACAAAACAAGGTCCAAGCATAGCAGAGATTGAAAATTCAGATTATAATCCATTGGAAGACATTCTTGGAAGATATTAATTATAATTATTTTAATGCTTCATATATTTTGCAACAGGATATTCTTTGCCAGTAATGTCAGATTTTTTCAGTACTTCCTGGACTTCGCCATTCTTTACTTTGAACTTAACAAAAACCTTTGCATCAGAATCTTTAAGCTGATAATATGAATCAGGCCAAGTTTTGCACAAGGAATTAATCTTTTCAGAAAAAGCTTTTTTTGATTTTATGTCTTTTTTCTTAAGATAAACATACTTGTATTTAAGAAATGGCGCTGCATATCTTTTTCGAATTCTTATTACTGTCAGTTGTTCCTCGAAGTCCATTTTTTATATACATATAATAATAAAGACCCATTACTTTTTAAAGCATGTGGTTCAAAATATAAAATATGATATCTAAAATTGAAGAAGGAACAGCAAAGATTGAAATTCCTGGCAACAGAGCAGGGAAAATCCATTCAAAAATGCCAGTGTTTTACAATCCAGTAATGCAGCTTAGTAGAGATATTTCAATAATTTTCCTCAATTCTATTTCTAGGAAATCATCAAAGCCGCTTAGATGCCTTGACCTATTGTCAGCTTCAGGAATTCGCGCAATTCGAATTAAGAAAGAGGTTCCGAATACAGAAGTCACTGCAAATGACATGAGCAAAAAGGCATTTGACAGAATTAAGAAAAATGCAAAGCTCAACAATGTGAAACTAAAAGTAAAAAATAAGGAAGCTCATGTTTTACTTTCTGAACTGAAATCTTATGATTTTATTGATATTGATCCTTTTGGAACACCAATTCCATTTTTAGATGCAGCAATCAAAAGACTTTCCCCGCACAGCTATATTTCAGTTACAGCAACTGACACATCAGCACTTTGCGGAACATATGATTATGCTTGCAGAAGAAAATACTCTTCAAAACCATTAAGAAATGAGTTTATGCATGAAATTGGAATTCGAATTTTAATTTACAAAATTCAGCAAGTTGCTGCCCAATATGATGTCGCCTTAACACCTGTTTTTTCTCACTCTTCAAACCATTATATGAAAGTTTATTTGAAAAAGGAAATTGGCGCAAAAAAGGCGAATGAAATTCTGAAAAAGCACGGCTATGTTTTTTACAACTGGAAAACCTGTGACAGAAAACCAAGCACAAACCTTGAAGACAAACCCAAAAACTGGGATTATGCAGGCCCCTTATGGCTCGGCCAGCTTTGGGATTTAAAAATTACAAATAAAATGCTTGAATTTGCAAAGTCAAAAAAACACTTCTCAGAAAAATCAATTACTTTGCTGGAGAAGATAAGCAATGAAGCATTACTACTAAAAACAATAGGATACTTTAACATTCATTACCTATCTAAAAAACACTGCTTTGGGATACCAAAAATGAACTTTTTGATTGAAAATATTAATAAAAAAGGTTTCAAAGCATCAAGAACTCACTTCTCTGAAACATCCTTGAAAACTACATCTACTCTTAAGAAATTGCTTTCAACAATAAGCTCTCTATCTAAACAAAAAGGCTGTTGAGCATTTCAAGAGCTTTTTCACTGGAAACTCCAAATTTTTCTTTTAAATGATGAATAGCACCCATTTTACCAAGAGGATGCTCAATGTCAAACATTGAAACAATTTCCCGAATATTTGAAATACTTACTTCTGTTTGTTCTTTATTTATTTGCATTTTAGTTTGCCTCTAAAGGTGATACTGCTACTTTCTTTTTATTTTCCCGTTCTTTTTTAGCATCTTCTATAAGCTTGTCAAGATCTAATCTTTCAATCATTTCCTTATATCTGTTTCGAATTGTAACTTCTGTAACTCCAACAACATCTGCAATTTCCCTTTGAGTTCTCTTTTCTCCAGTAATTAAGGAAGCCACATAAAGTGCTGCAGCAGCAAGCCCAGTCGGACCTCTTCCAGAAGTTAGTTCAGATTTCTGGGCAATTTTTAGAATTTCAACAGCTTGTGTTTGTGTATCAGCACTGAATCCAAGTTTGTTTGCAAATTTTGGAATATAATCAATTGGTCCTGATGGAAGCAATTTTATATTTAATTCTCTAGCAATGAATCTGTAAGTCTTGCCAACATCTCTTTTGTTTGTGTTTGTTTTGCTTGTTACCTCATTGAGGCTTCTTGGAAGATTAAAAAGCCGTGATGCAATGTAAATTGCCCCGACAATAACTGATTCCATTGATCTTCCTCTAACAAGTCCTTTTGTAACAGCAAGGCGGTAAATTCTTGCAGCCTCTTCTTCAATTGAAGCTGGAATATTCAATAATGAGGAAACTCTTCGAAGTTCCACTAAAGCATATTTAAGATTTCTTTCAATAGAAGTTGAGCTTCTATTGTGCCATTTTCTAAGGCGAATGAATTTTCTTCTTTCAGATGAACCTAAATTATAAATTTCTGAAACAGAACCAACTTCTGTTCCTGTTCCCATATCATGCTTTGAGTAACTAGTAGGGGCTCCGGCACGTCTTTTTCCCTGATCATCAGAGCCGAATTCTCTCCATTCCTGTCCAGGGTCAACTGAATTTTCTTCAATAACCAGTCCGCATGACTTGCAGATAACTTCTCCTCTTTTATCATCAACAGTCAAGTTAATACTTTGGCATTCAGGGCACCTTTTTACAAAAGTTGTTTTTTTAGAATCTTTTTTCTTCTTGTTGATTGGATTTCCGTGTTCATCAAATTCATTATTTGAAATCATTTTATATATTTACCTCTATCGAAGTATTTATAAAGATATGCTATTTTTATTTATAAAGTTTTCCTTTTTAACTTATAAATAAAATTAAAAATTCAAATTACACAAGCTAAAAACAAAAAAGTGATATCATTATGTAATAAAAATACATTTATTTTTAAAACATCGCTATAACTTTTTCAGACTAAATCATATTTATAAAAAACAAGTGTGAAATTAATTTGTATTTTTTAATTTTAAAGTTCGATAATTTGTTCAATGTCGTGAATCATTCTATTAGCAATTTTCCCGGATTTCTTTAAGGTGTAGTATTTTCTTACAGCATCTACTTCCTTAATTTTTCCAGTAATCCATTGTTCATGTCTGTCATCTATAATTACTTTTTTCCCTAGTAAATTATTTAGAATTTCTTGCTTTTCGTCTGAGCTTTTGTTAGTTAAATTATAACCTTTAAGTCTCATATCCAATGGAGGCGTATAATTATCTACCATATAATAAATTAAGAAAATTAGTTTATATAAATTTATAGAATGCAGTGTTTACTTCTTAACCAAAACAGCATTAACAGTGCCGTCTCTTGTCGGCCTGGAAGTGACTTTTGCAAGGCCTTTTTCAGTTTCTATGATTGCGCCTTTTGAAATAACATTTTGCCTTACAAAGTGCCTGCTTGCTGGATTTTCAACAATTTTTTTTATCTTCACTTTCTTTGCTATTCCATTTTCAGAAATGTTTGCAAAGTTTGTTTCTCTTAGAGAATGAAATTTCTTTCCACCTCGTTTTCTTAAAACAAGATGCTTTACCTTCTCACCAAGCTTTGTATACAAAGGATCTCTGCCTATTTCTCTTTGCCTTTTCTTTCTGAGAGAGGACATTTTTCCTCCACTTGGTTTCTTTTTTGATTTTCCTTGCCAGAATGACATAATATTTATTTTTGATGTGTGTGCTTTTTAAATGTTTTGCTTAGTAGAAATGATTATATAAAAAGAAAACCTCTTTTTAAATATGCGATTTAAAACGCAAATTCTTGCAGTCGGTCTTGTTGTCCTTGCAGTTGGAGTTATAGCAATTTTGAATTTCGGTCCAGTGCCAATAACTGGCTTTGTCTCAGCAACAACTTATGTTCAGGAAGTCAACACAGTTATTGAACAGGATTCTGGCTATGTACTTATTCCTTCTGACTTTGATAATTCTCCAACTGAACTCCGCTCCTTGCGAGTTTCTGGAAAAATCTATGGAAGCGGAGTTGTAAAGATTTTTTTGGAAGAAGAAAGCGGAAGCCGCTATTTGGTCTTTTCAAACCAGAAAGTAAAAAGCTTCAACAGAATAACTGGCTTTGCTGTAAATGTAAACCCTTCAACAGGAACAACAATGGGAGAAACAGAAAATCTTCCTTTTATTTTCAAAGAAGCTCCGTCAGTGAAAAGCTATGAAACATATGAAAAAGAGGAAAAATCAAATATTAATATAAAAACAGAAAGTGCAACAGGACTGGTCTCTGGCACGCCATCAAAAGAGGACCTTGAATTTGACCCGCTTTCTGGAATACCTGACGATGAAAACCGGCCACAAACTTCTGAATTTAAAGGAGAGTGCGTTGAAACTTGTGCTTTTTTCTCAAAGGAAACCTATTTCAAGTTTGTTTTTCAAATTGAAGACGGAACATATTTACAGCTTACTGAAGTAATATATACAATTAATGAAGAAAACAAACCCTTGTATGACAAATATAAGTAGAGTTTTTATTTTGCCAAAAGGTAAGCTTTATAAATATAAGACCGTTGTTTAAAGTCAAGTGATTATAATGGAAAAACCACTCGATGCATTAAATAAAGCAAAGAACAAACGCGTTATTGTTGAACTGAAAAACAAAAAAGAATTTTCAGGTGTCTTAAAAGCTTTTGACATCCATCTAAATACAGTTTTGGAAGAAGCTGAAGAACGAGAAGAGGGAAAAGTTGTTAGAAAGCTCGGACAGATTCTTATTCGTGGAGACACAATACTTTTCATTAGTCCAGCATAAACCTACTTGGAAAATATCTTCTCTTCAAAGAATAATTAATATTTAAAATGAAAGGAACACCATCAAAAGGAAAGCAGTCTGGAAAGAAAACACACATAATTTGCAGACGATGCGGAAAAAGAGCCTATCATATTCAAAAGAAAGTATGTGCATCTTGCGGATTTGGAGCTTCTAAAAAAATGCGAAGATTTAAGTGGATGAACAAGCTTTTTGGAAAGCGAAGAAAATAATTACTTTTTTGAATTATTTATATACAAATGAAATATTTTTTTATAGGTTTCACTTGATTCCATTAAAGTTTTATGAAGATTATTGCCAATAAATTTTATTTTATTATCTGTTGAACTAGTGATTTTTACTTTTTTATTGCATGTTTCTATTTTAACTGGGTCTTCTATTGCATGCAGATTGGGTTTTTCTGAATCAACAAAAACTCTTAGCTGTGCATCAAGAACAAAATCTGATGCTTTAACTCCAATATAAAGTTCAGTAACATAGAAACTTGACTCTCCGCCATGTCCTGTGTCTTCTGATGCTTTAGTAACCAACGCATACCACTTATTACTAATGCTGTTGTTTGAGTTATTTACTGGCCAAGGTATTTCCCTAATATTCAACACTTCTGTTTCAAGACCCATAATGTTCTGTTAAAAGATTGCTATAAAAAAATTTATTTAATTAAGAACACAATCTACAACCGAATTACATCTTTTCGTTTTGGCAATTTGTCTACTGAAAAATTTTTTAGTTCAAGATAGTTTTTTGCGCATTCAATGGCGTGCTTTTTTCTTGTGAAATAAATAGTATTATCTTCAAAAAACCTTTTGTCTTTGCTTCTATCTACAGACGGATTGTCTATTCTGCCGCGTCTTGAAATAACATAATTTCCATACTGGTCAAGAGAAAGAACTCGAGGTGTATCTATCAAATAATTAAAAACTTCATTCACGCCAAGGTCTTGATGTTTTTCAATTTCTTTTTCTCTTAATTTTCTTAGTCTTCCCCAATAAATTCTTTTTACAGTTCCTTTACTGGTTAATTTAACATACTTAGAAATTTTTAATTTGCTTTCAAGACCGCTCATACATTTCTTTTAAGTTCTTAGCTTAAAAGCATTGTTTTAGTTTAGAGTATAGAATTGGCAGCATTTTTTATTCCAATTTGTCATCGATAATTTGGTTAAGTGAGTTTATGTTGCACTCTGTTTGGTATTCTCTTTTTTTCAAGAGAATTGGACTTTGTGCAAAAAGAGAGTAAATTCTAAGATTTTTCTGAAATTCAGGAGATATTTCACATAAAAGGTCCATGAATCTGTTAGGCAATCGAAATATGTTGTTATCCACTTTTTTTGGCTGGCTTTGAAAATTATGATTAAATTTGTATCCATTATCTCTTATCTTTGTCAGGTAAGCCCACTGCTGAACTCGTGGATATTCATCTGGGGAAAGTGTGCGCTCACCAATAATTATCTTATTTTTATGAAAAGCTGCAACAATGTCTCCAATGCTTCCATATTCATACAGGGATTTTGGATTGAAAGGAATTATAATTTCTATAACCATTTTGGTTTTTTGCCTCTTTTTTGGGAAGTGAGTTGTACGGGATTGATACTCGCATTATCTTTCTCTTACAAGAGAAATGTTCTCGAAAGAGAACAATATTGTTTCTTTTGGAAACTTACCTTTTCTTTTCTAGAGAAAAGGGAGAGCGGGTCGTACGGGATCTGCCTTTTTCAGAAAAAGGCAAGTTGCCAAAAACTTGCTCTTCAAGCAAAAATTGTCGAACGGCAGTGAAATATCTTTTGCGAGCTTTTCTTTGAGAAAAGCTCCGGGTCGTACGGGATTTGAACCCGCGACACCTGGCTTAAAAGGCCAGTGCTCTAACCAGACTGAGCTAACGACCCATCTTTCAATAATGCTAATTTGTTTTTAAATGTTGTGGAAATATTCTTTTCTTGGCAGAGGTTCTTTTTTAAAGAAAGTCCTGCCACAAAGTTTTTAAATACCAATCAAAAGATTAACTCTTCATGTTCACGAGCTGCTCTCGTGGATATGTTCACCTGGACCTTTTTTAGAGGTCCACTTATATTTATTTGTTGTTAAAAGCAGTTTCTTTTAGCAACTTGCATTTTCTTTTTAAAAGAAAAGGCAGTCATAAATTATTTAAGTGTGAAAGATTATTTATTTAAAATGGAAGAGAGCAAATACTGGGCAGATCAGGTTGCAGATAAAATTATTGCCAAACACCCTAAAAAGAAATCTTATTCCTTGCGTGCAGGATTATCATCTAGCGGAATTGTTCATGCAGGAAAGCTTCGGGAGCCAATTACAGTTCATTTTGTGGATTCTGCTCTTCGTTCAAAAAAGAAAAAAACTAATTTTTATTGCTATTTTGATGATTTTGACAGGTTCAGAAAAGTTCCGAAAAATGTTCCAAAGGAATGGGAAAAATACATTGGAATGCCTCTTTGCTGGATTCCAGACCCATGGAAATGCCACAAATCATATTCAGAGCATTTTGCATTGCCGTTCAAGGAAGAAATGAAACTTCTTGGCATAAAACCAATTTATCTTTCTGAATCAGAACAGTACTTGAAGTGCGTTTACAAAGATGAAATTAAAAAAGCACTGAACAGCAGAGATAAAATCAGGGAAATTTTAGATAAATTCAGAGAAACACCTCTTGAAGAGAAGTGGTGGCCTGCTCGTGTTTATTGTGAAAATTGCAAGAAAGACACAACTCAAATAATTGATTATGACAAAAATTATACTGTAAAATACACTTGCGAGTGTGATGGAAAAACCCGCAAATTAAACTTTTCCAAAAAGGGCTGGATTAAGCTTCTTTGGAGAGTTGAAACTCCGATGAAATGGAAGTTTTATGACACTGTTTTTGAGCCATGGGGAAAAGACCATTTCTCGCCTGGCGGAACATTTGATACAGGAAAGGAAATGATTAAAGACATCTGGCCATTTGAATCTCCTGAATTTATTGCATACAATCAAATTAAACTCAAAGGGCAAGGTGTAAAAATGTCAAGTTCAGCTGGAAATGTTGTATCTCCTCGTGATTTAATGGCAGTTTACCCAAAAGAAGTTATGATATTTCTTTATGCTGGAACAAAACCAAACAAGGAATTTGCGCTTCCGCTTGATGATGATTATTTGAAAGTGTTTGAAGACTTTTACTTTGCTGAGAGAGTTTATTTTGGAAAAGAGAAAGTCAGCAAAAGAGACCAACAGCACTGGTCCAGAGTTTATGAGATGAGCACAACTCCTTTAAAAAAGATGCCCATTCAACCTGCAATAAGAACCTGCATTGAGTTTAACAATATTTTCCAGAATCCTAAAAAAGCTGCTGAAAAGTATGCTGAATTTATGAAAGTTGCAAAGAGCAAGCGTCTTGAGGAGATTATGGTTTGCGTTTCCAACTGGATGAAAAAATATGCTGATGAAAAGCATAAGTTTGCAGTTGCAAAGAAACCTTCTGCTTCTGGTTTGAATGCCAATGAAAAGCAAGCGCTCAGGGATTTAGCTGCTGTTCTAAAGAATAAGATTGATGAAAAGAAATTGTTTGAGCAGTTTTACAAAATTGCTGAAAAAAATAACTTGAAGACAAAAGAATTTTTCAGAGCGTGCTATCTTGCGATTGTAAACAAGGAACGCGGACCTCGGTTAGCGCCTTTTATTTTGGCAATCGGTAAGGATAAGATTCGAAAACTTCTAGAGAAAGTTTAATTATTCATTTTGGTATTCTTGGACTCGAGTAATTTTTGGCTCTAATCCAAAGAATTCAAGTTTTTCTTTTGATTTGTTAAGCATGTCTTCGATTTTTGACATTCGTCTGCTTACTGCTTGGCGTTTTCTTGTAGTTTCATCCCAGTTATCTCCACTTATAGAAATTTCAACAAAAGATATTCCGTTTTTTGATTCAACATTAATTTTTTTATTGTTACTGTATTTTTTTGCAATATCATAAAGGGGCTTTAAAACAATTTCCCCAATTTGCGCGTCAGTATGTATTGCTGGAGCAAGTACATTTAATGTTGGATTTTCTCCTGCTTTGTAATAAACAATATAATTAACTGAAAGTTCTGCTTTTCGGGCAGCATCTGCTCTCTCTTGGATTTTGTTGACTAAGTTGTATTTTGTTCTTGTTTCGCTTAATGCCTTTGCAACATCAGACATTTGTTCATGAGCTTTTTTGTTCTTTTTAAATTCTTCAATTATTTTCTTTTTTGGTTTTAATGTATTTTCATCAAAAAGTATTTTGTAAACATCTTCTGGAGCTGAAGAATCGTCTTTTAATTTTTTAATATATGCAATATATTCAACAGCACGAGTATATGCATCTATGTTGGTTTGATAATATTCAGTATCTGTCCATTCTGAGACAGTATCCATAATTTCTTGGTCAGTTTTGCATTCTTTTAATTTGTTTGCCATATCTGCTGACTTCTCAGATATTTTTCTAACCAAAGGACTGATTAAATCATCTTCTGCAGATTTACTTAATTCAATTAAATCATCCAAATTTTCAAAAACATTATTTTTAACATAAAAGTCAATATCTCCTTTTGACTTGTCAAGATATGCTCTAATTTCATCTGCATTTTTTGTTACAAGAGCATTGTAAAATTCTTCAGAAGATTTTGGGAGAATTTCAATTGGTTGTTTGCCTGCTATTTTTTCTTCAAGTCCTTTGTTTAGCTCTTCAAGCATCTGAATCCTGTTTTTATATCTATTTTCATTTTCTCTATACTGCCTTATTTCTTCGCTTGTTTTATTTCGATACTCTGCGAACTGCTGTCCAATTCTTTTTCTTTCTTTACGCAATTTATTAATATATTCATTAGAAGTTTCATGCTCGTCTTCTTGTGAATATTGTTCTTGAATGTCCCATGCCCAATTATTTTTATATGATATTTTTTCAAGAGCGCTTTCAATTACGCTGAAATTAACAGAATTGTTTTTTGGTTCAATAGTCAGCGTTCTTGTTTCTGGATCTTTATGAATAACAAATGATGCAGGATTAATCCCTCTTCCTTTGAGAGTTGATTTAATAATTTTATCAAGACGAAATAAAACTCTTTTATCATCATTATGCGTAGTAGAGCGAATTTTTGAAATAATAATTGGATTATAGTGCTTGTTCATAATAGTGTTATTTTCCAGTAGTTAATTTAAAAGGTTTTTGGTATTGTAGATTCAGGCAGATAGATTTAAATTAAATTATCTTTTCTTTAGGTTATGGAATTGCTGCTTTTGATAACTTTTTTTGCATTATCTATGATTGCTTTAATTTTATCATCTGATTTTACTGTCAAGTTTCTTTCAAAACTGGCAGAAAACATAAAGTTATCCCCATTTGTTGTTTCAGCTTTTGTGCTGGCGATTGGAACATCTTTGCCTGAGCTTTCTTCTGCAATTATGGCGCAGTTGAGCAAAGCAGGAAATCTTGCATTAAGCATACTTATTGGAAGCAATGTTGCAAATCTTTGTCTTATTCTTGGTCTTGTTTTTATATTTTCCAAGAAAAAATACAAGGTTTCTCAGGAAGAGGTTTTTTCTTCGTTTTTCTCGCTTTTGCCTTTGCTTATGATTCTTTTATTTGCGTGGAACGGGTATGTTTCGCGGGTTGAAGGATTATTTTTGCTGTCTTTTTTTATTATTTATCACGGATACAATTACATACATCACTATAATAAGACAAAACAGCACATTCACTTTGGGAAGAATTCAATAATTCCATTGCTGCTTGTTGTATTTGGAATTATAGGAATTGTTTTGTCTTCGCGATTTGTTGTAAGTTATTCTATTTCAATTGCACAAACATTTGGACTTTCTGAAATAATTATTGGCATTCTTTTAATTGCATTTGGAACATCTGTTCCTGAGCTGTTTTCATCTGTTGCCGCTTCAATAAAAGGACGAAACGGCATTGCTGTTGGAAATATTTTGGGAAGCAATATTGCCAATATCTTTTTAGTTGCAGGCCTTATTGCATTGCTGTTTTCTTTTTCAGTTTCAATCGGCTCATTTTTGATACCAATTTCAATTGCAATTCTTGCAACAGCTATTTTCTCAGTTTACATTTACAAGTTTAAAGTTGTTGACCGAAGAATTGCTTTTTTCTTAATCACAATGTATATAATATTTGTAGTGTCTTTATTTTAATATGGGCTTTAAGAAAATTCTTTCAGAGATTGTTGGAAGTGATAATGTTCCGGCAAGCTATCAGCGAGTTGGAAAGATTATACTAGTTAAGCTGAAACGCGGGATGAATTCCAAAAAGATTGGAGATGCAATTCTTAAGATATTTCCTACTGTTGATTCTGTTTTTGCGCAGGGAGCAATTTCTTCAAAATTGAGAAAACCGAATGTTAAATGGATTGCTGGAAAACGAGAAAGTGAAACACTGGTTAAAGAAAATGATTGTTTGTTTAAAATAGATGTTCGTAAGGTTATGTTTTCAAAAGGCAATCAAGAAGAAAAACGGCGAATCATAAAGCAAATAAAAGAAGGTGAAGAAATACTGGATATGTTTGCAGGAATTGGCTACTTTACAATTCCAATTGCAAAACTCTCAAAAGCAAAGAAAATAACAGCAATTGACTTAAATCCAGATTCAATAAAACTTCTAAAAGAAAACATAATTTTAAACAAAATAGAAGATAAAGTTAAAATTATAAAAGGGAATTCAAAAAAAATTTGCCCAAAATTAAACAAGAAATTTAATAGAATTTTAATGGGTTATTTTCCAGGAACTTTTGATTTTCTGCCAGCAGCATTTTCCTGTTCAAAGCCAGGAACACTTATTCATTTCCACGAAGTAAATGATAACAAAAAAAACATAGTTGGTGAACTAAGAAAACAAGCTGAAAAATTAAATGTAAAGATAAAAATTATCAGTACTCATAAGGTCAAGAAATATGCCCCAAGAAAATATCATTTTGTTATTGACTTTAAAGTGATAATAAAACCAAAAACTTTATAAACAAAGTTTATGACCTGTATGCACTAGTAAACAATTAAAAATGGAGAATAATCTTGAAAAAATCATTGAGGGAAAATCTACTGATAAAATAGATTCTCAAATCAGAGCATTATTTCACGAAATAGCAAATAAAATTTTTCAAACAACTCTTAAATTAGAAATTTTTCAACATAAAACTGAAAATAAAGATGATTTAGAAATAATTAATGATAGCTTAAATAGAACAAATAACTTCAAAAAATTTCTTAATGAAAAGCATGATCAATACCGTCAAATTAATCAAGAAAATAAGAAAGATTACGTCTCAAATTCAATTTATCTTTTAAAGGAAATTGCACAAGTTTTTAGTTTTGCACCAAATTATTTAAGAAATAATCCTAGTTTAGGTGAAAAATATCAAAAACTGTCAGAAAGAATAAATAATTTTGTTGGAAATTTCTCTAACGGAAAAGAGGAAATTTCTCTCAATAATCTTTTAAGTAATGTTAAAAATAAATATAATGATATTAATATTAATGTAGAACTAATTCCATCAAATAAGGAAGTTTTATTTTATGGGGATTTAGAAGAAAGCATTATTGTTTTAAATGAATTAATCACAAACTCAATAAAACATAATGCTACAAAATTAGATATGAAAATATTTAACAATCCATCAAATTGTGAAGTAATTTTGAAAGATAACGGAAAGGGAATTTCTACTGAAAAATTAAAAGAAATTAATTCAAACTTAAACAATTTCTCTAATTTACAAGAAACCAATGTTTCTGGAAACTCTGGTTTCGGGCTTAATTATATTAAAAATATTATTGAAAAAGAATTTAATGGTTTATATTCAATAGATAGTAAGGGAACTGGGCAAGGAACAATCCAAAGAATATATATTCCAAAGAACTGAATTTTTTAGCATTTTTTAAACAGCAATTCTTAACTCTTTTAAATAAGAGCTTTTTAGTTAAACTACTATGAAAGGCGAAAAAACAATCAAGAATTTGATGGCTGCTTTTATTGGTGAATCAATGGCTAGAAACAGGTATACTATTTATAGTAAAATAGCTGCAAAAGAGGGCTTTCATCAGATTTCAAAAATTTTCCTTGAAACTGCTGAACAGGAAAGAGAACATGCAAAATGGCTTTTCAGAATGCTTGTAAACGACCTTAAACAAAATGGAGAGAAAATCTCTCTGAAGGTTCCAGACATTGATGTTAAAATAGGAAGCACAGCTGAAAATCTCCAATCAGCAATTGACGGCGAGCATTATGAAACAAGCGATATGTACCCAGAATTTGCAAAGACAGCAGTAAAGGAAGGGTTTCCAAAAATTGCAGCAAGGCTTAGCGCAATTGCAAAGGCAGAGTCGCACCATGAATCAAGATACAAAAAACTCTTAATCCAAGTCAAAAACAAGACAGTGTTCAAGAAAAAGCAGAAAATCTACTGGGCCTGCCTGAAATGCGGATATATTCATGAGGGAAACGAACCTCCGAAAGAATGTCCGAGCTGCAGCCATCCAAAAGAGTATTTTTATAAATTAGTTGAAGAATATTAATTCTTCTCCTTTTTTTAAAAAACTTCACCAATCTCTATTTCAAACAAGGCAATTGGAACACTCATTCCCCAGTTTTTAAGAATTTCAGGATGAATCTCCCCTATTATACCAATTTCCTTTCCGTTTTCAAGTATCTTCCCGCATCTTCCAGAGATGAAGCTTTTCTTTTCCTTTTCCTCAACTTTTAATTCCTTTCCAATGTAATTAGCAAGGCTTTCTAAGATTTGCTTTATTTCTGTGAAAGTTACTTTGTCTTTGCAGATTGCAAAACAGACTTTTTTAATCTGCTTTGAATTGGTTTCTCTTTTGCTGTCTTTTTCAACGCAATCTCCCACCTCAAAAATAACTTGAGGAAACTCTTTTTTTGTGTTTTTTGAAAGAAACTCGAGAATTCCTGGAAACAGCTCTTTTCTTAAAATGCTGTAATTTTCATTAATAGGATTTTCTATTCTTATATTTTTGTTCTCAACTCCTGACTTTTCAATTGCAGAATCAGAAGTCAGGGTAAAATTGAGAACTTCCTGAGCCTTGAACCCAATAAGGAACTCACGAATCTTGTCACTAAACTTTGTTATTTCTGAAAGCCCTGCTTCAGATGCAAGTTCCAAATCACTAAGAGGAAGCTTGTTGTAGCCATACATTATTGCAATATCCTCAACCAAGTCAGAATCGTGAATAATGTCTGTTCGATAAGATGGAATCTCAACTTTAATTTCCTTTCCCTTTACTTTAACTCCGAACCTTGCCTTTTCCAGCTCCCTTTTAATTTCATTTGCTTTGAAATCTGTTCCAAGAATTGAGTTTACATAATCTGTAGAAATTTTCTTTTTCTCTTTAACTTCAAACTTCGGAGTTGTATCTTTCTTGAAAATTTCTTTTGGATAGTCAATGTGAACTTCATAAGCTTTTCCGCCCCGAGCAATAAAGCTTATTGCCATCATCACAAGAACATTCTGAACAGCTTCATACTCAGTTCCAGTAACTTCAATCAAAATGTTTTTTGTATTGTACTTTATTTTTCCTAAATCATTTGAATTTATAATTGGAGGAAATGACAAAACTTGTTTTTTGCTGTCCATAAAAATAGGATATTTTACATGCCCTTTGAGGAGATGAGCATATTCCCTTCCTTTCGGATGAGTTAACAATGCTTTTTTCGGAGTCATTTTCCTATCCATGTCAAGAGGAACAAACTCAACTTCCTCTGGATCAATTGCCTTGTAATAAAGAGGGAATTCAAGCAAATCAAAATTGTAGATGCCAATGGATGTTTTTTTCCTTTTTCTTCCATAAGTTCCGTCAATCTTGTCCTGCTGCTGCATTATTTGCTTTATTATGTTATCACTTAATTTGCATCCTTTGAGAACAACGCATCCAATATATGGCCTTATTTTCTTGATGTTTTTGTTTACTATGACTTTGTAATTTGACTTTTCTGCTTTGAGCTTCAAAAGACCGTTTTCCTTTCCAAACGCTCCTTTAAGCTCTTTTGCAATTCCTTCAGCATACCAAATATCAGGTCTGTTCCTGCATTTTATTTCAAGCTTTAATTCATCTCCGTAAACATCTTCAACCTCACCACCAACATACTGAAAAATATCATTTAGCTTTTCTTTATCTACAGGCATCTTTATGCCAATTAGCTTCTCCATATCTCTTAAATTTAAGTCGATTATAGGCATTATTTTTTCCCCCTAAGCCATTCCAAATCCTGGCTGAAAAGTTCCCTTATGTCAGCTATTTTTTCCCTTATCATGAAAAGTCTCTCAATTCCAAACCCCCAAGCAAGAACAGGCTCCCTTACTCCAAGAGGAATTGTTACTTCTGGTCTCAGAATTCCTGCAGGCATTACTTCAATCCATTTTTTAAGTTCTTCTGAATAAATATAGCATTCAACACTTGGCTCTGTAAATGGAAAATATCCTGGAAGGAATTTAACTTTATCAACAGAAACTTTTGCAATTTTTGAAGCAAACTTTGCAAGCATTCCCAGAAGATGCGAGAAGTTCAGGTCTTTTGCAACAATAATTCCTTCTAATTGATTAAATTCAGTTAAATGCGTAGTATCAATAACATCAGGTCTGTAACAACGCCCAATGCAAAAATATTTTCCAGGGATTCTCAATTCTCTTGAAGCTAAAATTCTTGCTGAAACCGCAGTTGTCTGGCTTCTTAAAACAAGATTTTTTGTAATTTCTTCATTAAATTCTCCTCCCCAGCCCTTTGAACCAGTCTTTCCGCCAGTTTCATGAACATTCTTAACATTTTCAATTATTTTTTTGTATTTTGACAAATTAGCTTTTCCTTTGATTTGATATAAGTCATGAATTCCTCTTGCAGGATGGTCCTGTGGCATGAATAGGGCGTCATTGTTGAAGAAAACGCTTTCAACAACAGGGCCAGTCATTTCCATGAAGCCCATTGAAACAAGCTCTCTTTTAACTTCATCTAAGAAAGCAAGATATCTTTGCTTCATTCCAGCATTTATTTTAGGCACTCCTGCTGAAACATCATATCTCCGAAATCTTTTGTTTTTCCATTTCTCAGTTTTTATTATCGAAGATGTAAGGACGCCAATTCCTTTGTTTTTTGGAAGATTTTTTGCAACTCTCTCTCCTTTTTTTGTAATTTCAAACAGAATTTCTTTTTCTTCAATCTCTTTGATTATTTTTTTTCTTTTTCTAAGCTCCAAATATGCAAATTTGTCTTCATCACTGAGAGTTTCTTTTTTGATTTTTTTTATGTTTGAAAGCTTTTGAATAAATCTACTTTCTATGCTTTCTTTTGCTTTCTTACCTGTGTTTGTAATTTTTATGATTCCATCCTTGATTTCAGCCCAATTTTTCTTTTTAACATAACCCAAAGCAAAAGTAGCTTCATCAGATTCAAACTTTTCCTTGAGCTCTTTTATTGAAATACTATGCTTTTTCAGAATTTCAATAAGACGAAATTCCGGCAGCTTTTCTTTTACATATTTTTTTCCAAGTTCGTCAAGAACAAGATATTTTTCCTTCTTTTTTTTCTGTGTTACAAGACCTTTGTTCTCAAGCCACATTCCTGCCCGTATAAACTCAATTTGACTTAATCCATCTAATTCAAACGCTAGCTTTTTCGTGTAAAGATTTTTAAGCACTTTTATCTCGTTGTCTTGCAGCATCTCAGCAACTTTCTTTATTTCTGTCATAAGAAAAATAAACAAACAAGTGTATATAAATTTTGGTTTTTTCCTGAAGCATTAAAAGATAATTGGTATAATCAAGCCGAAAACTGCCACAGCAAAAATAATTCCCATTATAATTAAATTTCTTTTAGTAATTATTTTTGATTCAGCTTTTTTTTCAGTTACAAAATCTTCAGCAATTTCAAACATCTTATCGCTGTTAGAAACCATGAATTCAAAATACTAATCTAATATATAAATTTAATGCTTTCTTATAAAACAAAGCAAATAAATGTCTGAATGTTGACAAAAAGAACATAAAACAAGCTAATAGATATAGTAGATTACTAAACCAAAGGCTAAGCAAAAAGCTAAGTGTAGAACCAAAATTTACTTATACCACCGATCTAAATCCACGTCATGAATCTTTTCAGCTTTGAGAGGTTCCTTTTCCCAGATTTCAACTCGATTTCCAATAGAATCTGGCAGAATTATTCCTTTAAACAAATATTCTTTTGTAGTATCATCCTCTCCTAAAACACTAATTGTTGTTTCATAACCAGTTAGCCACTTTCTTACAAGATATCCAGGACCAATTCCAGTACAAGTGGATCCATAAATTGGATTTATTTTAAGAATTCTTTCAAGCCGAGCCGTTATTACTTTTGCTTTCTCATTCTTGTTTTCTGCTGATAAGTCCTTATTCAAATTATTATAAAATATCTCAAAAAACTTATCATTTAATTTATTTTCTCGAGATCTTCTCATTATATATTACCCATCTTACTTTCTTTTATAAAAATTTATTTAATAAAGAAAAACTTTTTAAGTAGCACAATAGTTCTTGAATTATCGGCCCGGTGGCTTAGCCTGGTTAGAGCGCTCGACTGATATGAACCTTTTCTTTCAAAAGAAAATGTTCACCAAAAGAAACCAAGTTGAAGGTTTTCCAACCCAAAAACAAGGTTTAATCAGTAATAAAAAGTTCGCAGATATCGAGAGGTCCTGAGTTCGAATCTCAGCCGGGCCATTATTTTTATTTGTCTTACATCATTTTTTGGGCAACTTGCACTTCCTTTTTCTAAAAGAAAGGCAGTTTTCTTCTAGGCTGCTTTCTATAATATATTCAATATTCTAGCACAAACCTTAATAAAAAATACAACTATTCAATTACTATGATTAAATATGGAAAAAACTCAGCAAAACAAAATTACATTCCTAGGAAGTGGAGGAGGAAGAGTTGTCTTCTCCAGCCAAATACGGAATTTTGGCGGATTTGTAATTAATATTGGAAATCATCAAATTCACTTTGACCCTGGTCCTGGAGCATTGAATTCTCTTGCAAAAAACAAATTGTCTCCTTCTAAAACAGACATAGTTTTCGTAAGTCACTCACACATAGACCATGCAAATGACATTAATGCAATAATTGATGCTATGACTATGGGTGGAGTTAATGAAAGCAAAGGAATATTGATTTCAGTGCCTTCTGTAATAAAAGGCACAAAAAAAGATTATCCTTGGCTTAGAAAAACCTACAAAAATCAGCTCAAAAAAATATACACATTAAAATCTGGCGATGAAATTGAAATAGACAATCTCAAATTCCACGCAACAAAAACCTTCCACGACGATCCAGATTGCATTGGAGCAGTTCTTAATTATAATAAAATTTCAATTGGTTATTCTTCAGATACTTCATTTTCCAAAATCCTAAAGCAAGAATTCAAAGGAGTAAAAATTCTAATCCTTAATGTTCTCAGGCCAGGAAAAGACAACTGGGACACTCATCTCTGCACAGATGATGCAATTAAAATTATTGATGAAGTAAAGCCAGAGCTAGCTATTCTTTATCACTTTGGCGCAAAAATGATTAATGCAAATCCTTTGTATGAAGCGCGAAGAGTTCAGCGAGCAACAGGTGTTAGAACAGTTGCTGCTGAAGACGGAATGACTGTAAGTTTGGGCGGTATGCTTTAATTCAGGTCCCTCATTTGAAAAGTATATTCCTCAAATAATTGGCTTAATTGATCTACATCTTTATAAGTTATGAGCTCATCAATTGAGTTTTCCTGCCCATAATTTTTACCTAAAATATGAATTTCTCCATAAGGATGAGGTAATTTGGAATTATTAAAAAAATATTTAATTTTTTCCCATAGTGTTGGTTCTCTTAGTTCTCTTTTTGTTGTTATTTCAAATTTGTGATCAAGCCCTGTTTCGACTAAACGTTTTTTTAAATATTTTACATCTTCAGAATTGCCTACAATCATTAGCTGTCTGTAATAAGGCAGCATATTTTTACTGAAAAAAGAATATTTTTTAAATACTTATATTAACTAGTAACTATTATGAGTCTTACTGCGAAACCTGATTTTAAGGAAATTGAGAAAAAATGGCAAAATTGGTGGGAAAAAAACAAAATTTACAAATTCAATCCAAAATCAAAAAAGCCGATTTACTCAATAGACACACCGCCACCTTATGCTTCTGCAGATCATTTGCATATAGGTCATGCATGTAATTACACCCAGTTTGAAATAATTTCCAGAATCAAAAGAATGCAGGGATTTAATGTTTATTTCCCTCTTTGCTTTGACAACAACGGCCTTCCAACTGAAAAATATGTTGAGGACAAGTATAACATAAGAAAAGGCAGCATGAAGCGGGCGGAATTCATTAAGCTATGCAGAAAGGCTTCAAAAGAGGCAGAGGATAATTACACTCAAAGGTTTTTCAAGGCTCTTGGTCACTCCCACGACCACTCTTTGAAATATACCACAATCGATCCTGAGGCACAAAAAGTTTCGCAAACATCTTTTATTGACCTTTACAACAAGAATTACGCTTACAGAGCAGAAGAGCCGGTTTTGTGGTGCCCGCACTGCCAGACTGCTCTTGCTCAGGCAGAAGTTGAGGACAAAGAACGGATAACAAAGCTGAATTACATTTATTTTGAGCTTGAGGATGGAAAAAAAATTGAGATAGCAACAACAAGGCCTGAATTTTTGCCAGCTTGCGTTGGAATCTTTGTCCACCCCAAAGACAAGCGCTATAAAAAATACATTGGAAAAAAGGCGAAAGTTCCTCTTTTTGACTATTATGTTCCAATTATAGCTGATGAAAAAGTCAACATGGAATTTGGTTCAGGAATGGTTATGATTTGCACTTTCGGAGATTCAACAGACATTGAATGGTGGAAAAAGCATAAGCTTCCATTGAAAATTTGCATTACAAAAGATGGAAAACTCAATGAAAAAGCAGGAAAGTATGCTAACCTTGATTTCAAAACAGCCAGAGAAGCAATTCTTGATGACTTGGCTGGTAGGAATTTGTTAATTCATCAGGAGCCTCTTGAGCAGACTGTCGGAGTTTGCTGGCGATGTAATACAGCAGTTGAATTTTATATTGCAAAGCAGTGGTTTATTAAAACACTAAATTTCAAAAAGCAGGTAATTCAAAAAGCAAGGAAAATAAACTGGTATCCGAAATACTACTTAAAAAGATTAGAGGACTGGACAAACAATCTCAGTTGGGATTGGATTATTTCACGCCAGAGATTTTATGGAATTCCAATTCCTGTCTGGTACTGCAAGAAATGCGGAAAGGAAATGTTGCCAGAAGAGAAAGACCTTCCAATAGACCCTTTAAAAGACAAGCCAAAAAGAAAATGCTCTTGCGGGAGTTCTAATTTTGAGCCAGAAGACGATGTTTTTGACACATGGATGACTTCCTCAATGTCACCTGAAATAGCTTCCAAATGGCTGGAAAAACCAAAGCAGTTCAAGAAATTGTTTCCAATATCCCTTAGGCCTCAAAGCCATGACATAATTCGAACCTGGGCATTTTACACAATTTTAAAAGCTTATCTTCACTTTAATGAAATTCCTTGGAAAGACATTGCAATTTCAAATTTTGTTCTTGACCAATATGGAAAAGGCATGTCAAAGTCAAAAGGAAACGCAGTCTGGGTAAAGGATTTGCTTGAAAAGTACAATGCAGATTCTATAAGATACTGGGTTACAACAGTAACTATGGGAAAAGATATGCCTTTCAAGGAAAAAGACCTTGTAAGAGGGATGAAACTTTTGATAAAAATATGGAACACAGCAAGATTCCTCGAAATGAACCTGAAATCAAAACCTAAAAAATCAGACCTTAAAATTGAAGACAAATGGATTCTTTCAAGGCTTTCGCAAGTTATTGAGGAGTATGATGCAGGAATAAAGGAATATGACTTGAGCAGAAGCAGAAGAGCAGTGGAGGAATTCTTTTTTTCAGAATTCTGCGACAACTATCTTGAAATAATCAAACACAGAATTTATCACGGAGATAAAGCAAGCAAGGATGCAGCAATCTCAACTTTTTATAATATTCTTTACGCAGTTCTCAGAATGTTTGCACCAATAATTTCTCATACAGCAGAAGAAATTTACCAGTTGGTTTTCAAAAAGTATGAAAAGGAAAAATCTGTTCATATAACTCAGTTGCCAAAACCACAGAAAATCGACAAAAAGGCAATTGAGCAAGGAAAACTTGCTTTGAAATACATTTCCTTGCTTCGCCAGTGGAAGCAAAAGCACAAAATAAAACTTGGAGCAGAAGTTGAAAAGGCAACAATTTCTGCCCCAGAGGACCTTTCTGAAATAGAAGACATACTTAAGGGAACACTAAAAATCAAAGACCTTTGTTTCAAGCCAGCAAAGACAATTAAAATCACGCAATAGCTAGTTTTTTAAACCCCAAAATTACAATTAATATATAAGAGTTAAACCAATGCACTACACAAAGCGTATGTGTGTTCAGCGTGGATCCCTTCACTTTAAGGATTATGGAAAGCAAAATTCGTTTTCGATTGAAGAAAATAATTAAAGAATTAGAAGAATATCGTGCTAGGCATACTGAGCTTGTTTCTGTTTATATTCCGCAAGATTATGATATTGTTAAAATCCAGCAGCAGCTTTCTTCAGAGCAGTCAACTGCTAGAAACATAAAGTCATCAACAACAAGGAAAAACGTGACAGACGCTCTTGAAAGAATGATTCGGGAGTTAAGAACTTACAAGAAAACCCCTCCCAACGGGCTTGTTTGTTTCTCTGGAAACGTTGCTGAAAGAGAAGGAGATTCAGATGTAAAAGTATGGTCATTTGAGCCACCAGTTCCTTTAAAAACCAAGCTTTACAAATGTGGGCAAACCTTCTATTTAGAGCCATTAAAAGAAATGATGACCATCAAAGAAGCATATGGAATTATTGTTATTGACCGAAGAGAGGGAAACATCGCACTTTTGAAAGGAAAAGCCATAATTCCAATAACAAGCTTCACGTCTGTTGTTCCAGGAAAATACAAAACAGGAGGACAGTCAGCTGCTCGTTTTGCCCGAGTTAGAGAAGGTCTTGCAAAGGACTTTTTCAAAAAAGTTGGGGCGGCAGCAACAGACGAATTCCGCAAAATAGAAAACTTGAAGGGAATTCTTGTCGGCGGTCCTGGTCCGACAAAAGATGAGTTTGTAAAGGGAAATTATCTTGGGACTGAAATAAAGGAGAAAATAATCGGTACTGTTGACACTGGCTACACAGGAGATGAAGGCATTGAGGAAACTGTTACTCGCGGAGAAGATTTGCTTGCGCAGGAAGAAATCACAGAGGAAAAGAAAATTGTAAAGAGGCTTTTTGAGACTCTCGGAACTGACCCGGACCTCGCAACTTATGGTAAAAACCAAGTTAAGCATGCAATTGAAATCGGAGCAGTAAAGACTCTTTTAGTTTCAGAGAAATTCAATCCAAAGGAAGCAGAAAAAATAATTGAATCAGCAGAAAATATTGGTTCAGAATGGTTTGTAATTTCAGATGAAACTCGTGAAGGCAAACAGCTTATTGATCTTGGAGGAATCGCCGCAATACTAAGATTTGCTATGGCGTGAATGCAATCAGAAGGTGAATTCCCGATAAATCATATATGCCATAAACAAGCCTAATGTCCATGCAATGAGCAGGAATATTTTCAGATTAGCAACTAACTCTAATATCAATTCTAAAAATCCACAAAAGAAAGAGACCTGCAAGAATTAATAAGCCATCGAGCTTGTTGATGTATTTCATGTATTTGGCTAAAAATTGGTCTTGGTTCATCAATTAAGAATGTGTTATTCCAATATAAGGATTGCTAACCAGTTTACTTCACAAACTGCCGATAGAAATCTGCGAAGAAGATGTTTTGCGTGAACATACCTGCTGGAAGTCCCACTAGAACAACAATCATGACAAAGAAGATTATTGCTAATGCAATGCTTTTTAGCAGAACTACAATATAGTCATTTAGATTATTAATAATTGATTTTAGTATTTTAAATTCAAAGTATGAGCTGATTGTTTCTTTTTTAAAGAAGTTTATTGTCAGAAGCGGAACTATAAACAAACTTATGAAATAATCAATTACTGTTGTTAGCATCTGAGTTATACCTATCACATCAACAAATGACTCTATCAGATTAATAACAAGCATATAAACAAGTATAAATGGAATGGCTTTTAAGAACATGAAAAATCCTAGTTTCAAATCCTTGTTAAAATTAAATACTGGCAGTTGCCTGAATTTTCCTTTAAGAAATTCCTTAACAATTCGAATGCCATAACCGCCAAGTGCAAACCAGCCGATAATTGGCAGAAAAATCCATAAGGCATTCAACAGACCTTTTGGCCGGTTAAAAGGATACATAAAAGCTGATTTGAAAGTTAGTTTAGCCATTATATGCTTTTAGCATACAATTATTTATAATATTATTGGTTGAACTGCTAATACGCATGATTCAAAAAGACAATTCGCAATATTTTTATTAAATCGCCTGTATTAAATAACTTAAGGACTATATCAAAATATGAATGCTCTGATTGCGACAAGATTTTTGCATGTAGAGGATGCAGAGCAATTGCTTATGCAGTTACAGGAGATTATCTTGCAAAAGACCCAACATGTTTTTATTATCTATTAAAAAAATGAAATTTATTTACAGCAAAATATATGACTCACTTTTTGGAGAAACAGGTAATGAAGCAGATATAAAAGCAAAGATAAGAAAATTTGCTGAATTTTTTGAAAATAAAGAAGATTCTATTTTTTCTGAAATGGAACAGCAATCTGAAATGAAATGGATTTTAAAACCAAAGGTCTGTTATATTTGCCCAAATCTTCCATTGAGGGGGATTTCGTCCCCTCTTTCATTAAAACTTCTGGATGATTTTGATGAAATGCTAATTACTTTAATCCATGAACTTTCTCATGTTATTATATTACAAAATAACACAGGAACAAAAGATGCTCTGCTAAATAAATTAAAAAAGAAATATCCTGCTGAATCAAACAAAACGCTTATTCATATTCCAGTAATAAACCTGTGCAATAAAACAATAAAGTCCCTTTTTCCAAATCTTTACAAAAAATCCATTGCTTTTCATATAAAAATAAAATCCACAAAAAGAGCACAAAAGATTTTAAATGAGATTTAGTAATAATTTTTGGTTAAATCACAGGTTTAATATTAGTTGCAATTCAGGACGCTTATTTAATAAACAGCTTATGTTTTTTTATTTAATGATGTAATAATCTTTTTATATAATCAACTTAATAATTCTGTGTGAAAAAGTCACAAATTAAAACTCATCTAAAAAGTTATCTTACATGGCGCATAGTTTTTGGAATTATGTTTATAATTTTTGCAATGATTGCTCTTGCACGATTTAATGCCACTGCAGCTTTAGCATATATTCTGATTTCAGTTTTCGTGTTCATACCTGGCAGGATTTTTAAAATTAATAACAAGTGGATTAAAATCGGAATTGTAGTTGGCGCAGTCTTACTTGTTGGACTATTCAACACAATAAGTGGCCAGAACATTTCAGAATACAAACTTGGTGAGGAATTTGTTATCCCAAACAACCCAGAATATTCAATGACAATTACAAAAACAGTGAAAGAATCAAGCATTTATTGGAATAACACAGAATATGGAACAGAAGGATATTTCCTGCTTGTTTACTTTAATATAACACCTCCAATTGAAGAACATCAGCCAATGAATTATATAATAAATTTAATTGATTCAGAAGGAAACCAGTATGATCCTGTTTTTGATATAACTTCCACTCAGCATTTAAATGAACTAAAAGAAGGTGAGAGCTTTTTCTTATACAATCTCGAAAACAGCACGCAAGGACTAACAATCAGCTTTGCTGACGAAAAGGTTAAGAACCTAGTTTTTGTTGACTTGGAGATTTAAATTTAATTTTAACTGGACTCACCTTTTTCTTATTAAAGTAACATTTCTTCGCTTACTTCCATCTTAAAATATACAAATTATTTATTAAAGGGTTTACGCAGAGTTGTTTAATGTCTATTATCTTTAATATTTGTTAACTGAACAAATGCTTATAAATTTTCAAAATGAAATTAAATAACAATGGTTTTTATCAAGGATTTAAAAGTTGGGGAAGTTGCAGAGGGAATTTTTTCTTTAAGAGTCAAGCATGAAGTTCGGAAATATTCCAAAGGCTATATGATGTCATTTACTATTTCTGATTCTACTGGAGAAATTGGGGTTAAGTATTGGGGCGGAGAGCGCAGAGAAGATGTTAATTTGGTGTTTAATTCCTTAAAGAAAAATGATGTTGTGAAAATCAAAGGCACAGTTTCTGAGTATAAAAACAGAAAAGAAATAAGCATATCTCCTCAAGATGGTTTTATCATAAAAGCAGAAGAAAGTGAGTATTCATTAACTGATTTCATAAGAAAAACAGACAAAAACATAGATGAAATGTTTAATGAATTAAAGCAAAGAATTTCCTTAATTGAAAATGAATTTCTTAAAAAGCTGCTAAATTCTTTTTTTGATGACGAATCTTTTGCTATTGAATTCAAAAAAATACCCGCAGCTATGAATCGGCATCAGAACTGCATTGGCGGTTTGCTGGAGCACACTCTTAATGTAGTTAAAATATGCGACAGAGTTATAGAAATATATCCTTCGCTTGACAAAGACCTGCTTATAACTGGCGCAATTCTTCATGACATCGGGAAAATTAACCAATTTGAACTTACTTCAAACATTAACATGACTAGAGAAGGAATGCTTATAGGGCATATTGTAATTGGTCAAAACAAAATCAATGAAAAAATCAGCAAAATACCAAACTTTCCTGAAATACTTAGATTAAAATTACTGCACATGATTTTATCTCATCACGGAACTTTTGAGTTCAGAGCTTCAGTAAGGCCTCAATTCGCAGAAGCAAAGGCGTTGCATCATGCTGATGAAATAGATTCCAAGGTTGAGTATGATTTGCGTTTGAAAGCTGAGACTGAAACAGATGATTTTTCATTAAAGCAATGGAACTATGAAGGCGATAATTTGTTTTTAGAGTAAGTGCTTAAAATTACCAAAATCTAAGAGGTTTATCTCTAATTTCTTCTCCATAGACTTGCGTTAAATGGCTTTTTACTAGTTCTTCAACTGCAGGTTTGTCTTCTGGAGCTATGCATTCAACTAGAGAAACAGGTATATAATCTTTATATCCGCTTCTTGTCTTAAGAAATCCGGGAATTAAAATCGCTAATCCTTTGTTTTGTTCGTCTTTTTTTTCTATAACAATCGTTAGAATTGAACCAGAATTAGTTATATTATTATATGGAATTCCAAATTCTGCATTTCGATATTCTTCTGCTCTATCTGGAAGTTCTAATTTTCTCATGAATTTAGGACACATTGTGTTTTTGGAATTAAGTTCATCTGAATGATAGTATTCATATAGTTCTTTCATTTATTTCATAAAATAGCAAAATCTTAAAAAACCTTTGAAAAATAAAAAAATTAAACTGTCACTGGCAGCCATCATAGTAAATATAGCATCCATCTTTGTATGTTAACTCAACATGAACGCCTGGTGCTCCGAATTTCGTAAATCAGCACATCCTCTCGTGCGAATCCTAACTTTTCAAGTGCATTTACCTGTCCGTCAGTCAGCTCTGCAGTAAATCCATTTCCAAAGCTGTGCTCAACACTGAACATTGCTCTCAAAATTCTGTTGTTTGACTTTACCAAATATCAACTTGTGTCTGCTTGAGATGCTGCCAAACAGGCGCAATTAGCAACAAAGCAACAAAAACAAAAATTAATGCTTTTTTCATTGCAGTTCTAATTTAAAAATTAAAAATTTAAAAATACTTTTAATTATTTTGTTATATTCACATATCGGGATTTTTAATTTGCTTTTGTAAGTTTCCAAAACTCTTTTATTTTTGAAAAACTAATTTTAGTTATGACTAAATTGCTTATTAAAAATCAGAATATAATAATTCAGGTTTTAGGACTTATTTTTCTTTTTATTGGCTCTGGAAAATGGCTTTATGACTTGCTTATTCTTGACGCAGTTTCAAAATGGTGGGTATATCTTGTTATGATTATTGTTGGCCTTGCACTTGCTGGATATTCAAAAATAGTTAAGCTTCTTGTAAGAGTGAAAACAGGACCAAGAATGAGATGAGAAAAGCAAAAAAACTCAAGATAATAACTGCAGTTTTTACTTTGCTAATTATCGGCTTTGTAATTGGAATTTTCTTTGTTGCTGACGCTCTCCGCGACACAGGAATTATTAGTGTTAAAGAGGATAAACTTGTTTCTTGCCAGAAATTGGGTTGTCCAAATTCAGCAAAATATATTGGCTCAGCAAATTCAAATGTCTATCATGAATGCGACTGCAATTATGCCCTTGCTATTTTGCCAGAAAATCGATTGTGTTTTGATTCAACTCAAGAAGCAGAATCCCTTGGATATAGGCCAGGAAGCTGCATTTCTTAAATAGAAGCCTTTAAAAACCCAACAAACAAGATTTCTATGGGCAAAAGCCCAGGTAAGTAAAATGAAAGGAAAAGTAAAGTTTTTTAGTGAAAGAAACGGCTATGGATTTATAGCTGGAGATGATGGAAAAGATTATTTCGTTCATATGAGCGCACTTAAAGAAGGAACTCGTTTGAATGAAAATGACTCTGTAACTTTTGATGGTGAAAAAGGAGACAGAGGTCTTAAAGCAGTTAATGTAAAAAGATCAGAAAGTTCTGATTCTGAAGACGACGAAGCTGAAGAGTAATTTGAGCAAATTATTAAATTAATTCTCAAAAAATTCTGTTTTTTATTTTTATTTTTTTATTATCTAAATCTTTAAATACTATATACTACAGTATATAATATGGACATTTCCCTTTCTTCCATGGAAAAGCTTTTGAAAAAAGCAGGTGCAAAAAGAGTTTCTGATTCTGCTAAAAACGCCCTTAGAAAGGAGCTTGAAAAGCTTGCTAAAGACCTTGGAAAAAAAGCAGTAATGTTCTCAAAGCATGCCGGACGAAAAACAGTAAGAGAAGAAGACATAAATCTTGCTTTGAAAAAATAGTTCTGAAATTTCAAAATTCTTATAAACTTTCTTCTTAAAATTAGCATATGAAAATTGAATCTCTTGAAAAAAAGCTTCTTGCTGAAAACTCCAGCAGTAATTCAAACATTCAATACTCATTGTATTCAGCGCCGCCCAAAATTTCTAATGACACTTATTCTTTTTCACTTGGCAGAAATTCAAGAGTTTTGGCTTTTGCCAAGCCATTTGAAAACACAATTACGCTAAACTATAAGGCAATGTGGTATGAGAAAAAAGACCAGATAATAAACCATGAAGCAGGTCATATATATCAAGCTCATTATGGCCGAACAACATATGATTTGGAAACAGAAAGAGATGTCCGTTCAGGAACAAGAATTGACCAAGTGCCAGAATACAAAAACAGCATAAACTCTTATTCTTAAATACAATAAAGTTTTTGTTTAATTTGTTGAATTTTAATAGAAAAGTATTTAGAAAAATAAGGTAAACTTTTTAAAACCAAGAAACTATTCTTAATTATTACTTCGGTGATATTATGGCAGGAATTATTAATGAAGAAATTTCAAAACTCAAAGAAGGACGATATATTGTTCTTGACGGGGAAGCATGTGTAATCAAAAAAATGCAAAGGTCTGCACCAGGAAAGCACGGTCACGCAAAGTATCGAGTAGAAGCAACCACAATTATTGGAAACTCAAAAAAGCAAGTTATAATTACTGGTCACGAAAAAGTCCAAGTTCCTATAATTGACAAGAAAGACGCTCAGGTTTTGTCTGTTTCAGGAAATTCAGCTCAGATAATGGATTCTGAAACCTATGAAACATTTAGTATTGATGTTCCTGATGAACTTAAAGGAGAAGTCAAGGAAGGTAGCAATATAGTTTACTGGGACATTATGGGAGAAAAAATTCTCAAGCAAGTAAAATAAAAAGACTTAAAAACTACAAAATAAGGTTTTTAGATAATCAAAATGGCAAGAATACCAGAAGCTGAAGCAAGATTATTTCACCGGAAATGGGTATGCAGGAAATGCAAGACAATTAACAAAGCAGACATATCTAAGGTAAGAACTGGAAAGCTAATCTGCAAAAAGTGCGGCAACAAGCACTTTAGAATCAAAAGAAAAGAAAAGAAGGCAGTAGCCTAATTTTTTCTAAAAAATTTAAGAAATTCGCTATACAAATTCTTTTATATTCTAGATTTTTAGTTAGTTTTATGATAGAAGTGGAGATTCGGAGCTTTATTTCTGAAAAGAAATACAAAGAGCTGATGGACTTTTTTATGAGCAGTTCTGATTTAATTAGGGATGTTAATCAGGAGACACACTATTTTGACTCTGAACAGGATTTAAGGATTCAGAAAGCAGATGACTGCTCTAAGATTTGGCTGAAAAAAGGTTTGATTCACGAAGATGCACGGGAAGAAATTGAAGTGAAACTGCCAAAAGAGGATTTTGACAAATTAGAGCTATTGTTTTCTGCGCTGGGATACAGTATTGAGATAAAATGGTTCAGGCATCGGAAAGAGTTTGACTGGAATGGAATTAAGGTTTGTCTTGACCATACAAAAGGGTATGGATATATTATTGAACTTGAGCAAGTTAGTGATGAAGAAAACACTGATAATGTAAGAGATTTCTTAAAAAAGAAAATGGATGAGCTTGGGGTTGAAATTACTCCAAAACATGTTTTTGATGAAAGATATGTATATTACAAGGAAAACTGGAAGACGTTA
Source organism: Candidatus Pacearchaeota archaeon (assembly GCA_017608025.1). Classification (GTDB taxonomy): domain Archaea; phylum Nanobdellota; class Nanobdellia; order UBA10117; family JABICX01; genus JAFCGM01. Next base: position 4,887 of record JAFCGM010000003.1, on the reverse strand, counting down.
GTATAAAATGGTTAATTTACTTAGAGAAATGTTTGAGAAAGAATTTCCTCCATTTGGGCCAAAGAAAGTTCCCCAATTAACAGATTACAGGGGTATTGAACGACTACACATTAGAATTATGGATGTTGCACTAAAACACATAGAATCAAAAACAAAATTAAATCTGGATTTAGAGGAAATAACAGAACTAGCAGATAAAATATTTGATGATGTAGGGCATAGAACATATTTATGGGATGATTATGGTCAAGAAGAAATTATTATTGATTTTAAAAATATTAGCATAGAAGAATATATTAAGAAATATTCAAATCACGAAATTTGGATAGAGAAGTCTGCAAACACGCCAGTATTAACATATCAGTTAGCTAATCGCGGAACAGCATCACTTCATAAAAGACAAAGAGAAAAATACTTTCAATTTGCAATAGACCTAAAAAGCATATTGATGAATAAATAAAGCTCATATCCAAACTCTTTTAAAGGCATATTTTTAACATTTCAAAATGGCAAAAGCAGTATTACCTGAAATGAACATTGGCTTGGTAGGTCATGTAGACCATGGTAAGACTACGCTTACTGCCGCACTTTCTGGAAAGTGGGTGGACACTCACTCTGAAGAATTAAAGCGAGGAATTACAATTAAATTAGGTTATGCTGATATTGACATTTACAAGAATAAAAACAAATTTACAACAGAAAAAAAAGGAACGCTTGTTCGAAGGGTTTCTCTTATTGATGCTCCAGGACATGAAACACTTATGGCTGTAATGATTTCCGGTGCGGCAATTGTTGATGCTGCTCTGCTTTTGATTTCAGCAAATGAGCCCTGCCCTCAACCGCAAACACAAGAGCATTTGGCTGCTCTGAAAATTCTTGGAATTAAAAAAATCATAGTTGTTCAAAACAAGATTGACTTAGTTACAAAAAAAGATGCTTTGGAAAATTACAAGCAGATTAAGTCTTTTGTTACGGAAACTCTTGGATTTGAAGTTCCAATAATTCCTATTTCTGCTCAAAAGAAAGTTAATATTAATTTGCTGCTTGAAGCAATTGAGGAGTTTATGCCAACTCCAAAAAGAGATTCTTCAAAAGATCCTGAAATGCTCATTGCCCGAAGCTTTGACATTAACAAGCCAGGAACAGAAATAAAAAACATCTCTGGCGGTGTAATTGGCGGAGCAATTGTTTCTGGAAAATTCAGAAAAGGGGACAAAATAGAACTTCGACCAGGAATAAAAATCGAAGAAAGAAATCAGGAAACCTGGAAGCCGGTAATTTCGGAAATAAAAAGCATAGTTGTAGGCTCAAATTTTGTAGATGAAAAAGGTCCAGGCGGTTCAATAGCATTTTCAACAACACTTGATCCTAATATGACAAAAGGTGATGCTCTTGTCGGCAACGTAGCAGGAATAAAGGGAAAACTGCCGCCAGTGCATAATTCTATTGAACTAAAAACAAACCTTTTTGACAATGTTATTGGAGTCAAGGAAAACATAAAAATTAAGAACCTTATTACGCGCGAACCATTAATGGTTTCAATTGGCACATCAACAACAATTGGCATTGTAACTTCAGTTGGAAAAAACAGCATTTCACGGCTTGTCTTAAGAAGACCGATCTGTGCACATAAAGGAACAAAAGTTGCACTTTCAAGACGAATTGGAAACAGATGGCACTTGATTGGTTTTGGAGTTATTCAATAATTCGGTATGCTGTCCCATATCTGTTTGCCTATTGCATGAACAATCTCAGGATATCCATATGCTTTTATATCTACATAAAATTTGGACATGCCTGAATGTGCTAATTTAGTTTCTTTATTAACTATTAATTCCAATTCTTTTAATTTTAGTTTAAGTGCTTCTTTATTCTATTCAGTTATCACTTCTACATTCAGTTCGTAGTTTTTAATTAGCTGTTTCAATTGGTTTATGTCAGCTTCAGTTCCTTCAATTGTTCCGTAATGCATTGGCCAGACTTTCTTTGGCTTTATTGCCCTTACAGCTTTCACTGCTTCCCGCACATCCATTGTATATGTTCCTCCAACAGGCAAAAGTGCAACGTCAATGTCAAACTTTTTCAGTTTTTCCATTTCAGGAATAAAGTCAGTATCTCCTGCATGATAAATTGTCAATGTAGGAAACACAAGAACATACCCATTTACAAAACCGCGAGGATGAAACTGCTTTTCCCGATTATATGCAGGAACAGACCAAAGTTCAAAATCAGGAAAAACCTTTTTTTCATCATTAGGCATAATTCGTAAATTACCTTCAGCTTTGCTTATGCAAGAAGGTGTTCCAATTATTTCAGTATTTTGCTTTGTCAATTTGTTAATTGTATCTTTGCACAAATGGTCATAGTGGTCATGAGTTATTAGAATATAGTCTGCTGCTTCAATGTTTTCATCTTTAATAACATAAGGGTCAATGTAAATTATTTTGTTTGAAGGGGTTTTTATCTTAAATCCAGCATGCCCTAACCATGTAATGTTAACATCTTCAATTTTCACCATAATATAAATTCAAATTCCAAGTATTTAAACTCTTTTTATTTAAAATCACTGTTTTTTTTCATAATTCTTTTAAAGTTTAAGATATTAAACCAAATATAGCATTCTAGAGGTGTGCTTATATGGAAGAAGATGAAAAAAACAATCATGAAGAAAATAATAAAAAAAATGAAGAAGAACATACCAAACAAAAGAAAAAGATTCGACTTGAAATAAATTTTCCGAAAATTAGAATTTCTCGAAGCAAAAGCATACTCCTTACTTTGGCAGTTCTCCTTACTTTAAGCTTAGTTGGAAACGCATTCTTGTATTTTGGAGGTGGAGTTAACTCAATAAGTGGAAACGCCGCAGCCCAAACAGCAGAAGAGTTTATTGAAAATTATCTTTTGAACGGACAGTCAGATATAGAAATTACAGATATTGAAGAAACAAACGGAGTTTACAAATTTAACCTAACTCTTGCGCCTGAAAACACGCAATTCACATCTTATATTACTAAAGATGGTAGAATATTGTTCCCATCTGGATATGATATATCTAAAGTTGAGCAAGCAGAAACACAAACTCCTCAAACAGAAACTCAGCAAACTCAAACAAACATTCCAAAATCAGAAATACCTAAAGTTGAATTGTTTGTAATGTCACACTGCCCTTACGGAACTCAGGCAGAAAAAGGAATAATTCCTGCAGTTGAAGCTCTTGGAGATGAAATTGACTTTAATATCCGGTTTGTTTACTATGCAATGCATGGAGAAAAGGAAGTTAAAGAGCAAGTAAGGCAGTACTGCATACAAAAAGAGCAGAATGACAAATTCTTGCCTTACTTAAAATGCTTCCTTAACAGCGGAGAAGCTGAACCATGTCTTGCAAAAGCAGATATTGACACTGAAATGCTGGATTCCTGTATAAATAAAATAAATGAAGAGTATGACATTGACAATGTAATTAATGACAAATCTATTTGGATTAGTGGAAGATTCCCTCCATTTAACATTTACAAAGACTTAAATGAAAAATATAAAGTTGGTGGAAGTCCTACTCTTGTAATAAATGGACAGCAAGTCCAAAGCTCAAGAAGTCCGGCAGCATACCTAGCAACAATCTGCTCAGCATTTGAAGATGTTCCAGCAGAATGTGAAACAGAACTTTCAACAACAACTTATTCACCAGGATTTGGCTATACAGCTTCTGATTCAACAAATGAAGCTCAGTGCGCATAAGCGCACTTATTTTTTATTTTTTCATTACTTTTTTATAATCTAACATTGTTGTTTATGCATGGCTAAGAAACCACTTCTCGGAATATTCTCATTCACCTGCTGCCAAGGATGCCAGTTTACAATTCTCTACATTGAAAAAATACTTGACATCCTGAAAAAATATGATGTTCAGTATTTTCATCTTTTAAAAGAAAAAAACCGCGAATCAAAATTTGACCTTGCAATTGTTGAAGGCGCAATTACAACAAAAAGAGAAGTTCGGAAATTAAAGAAAATAAGGAAGAAATCACAGTATCTTATTGCAATTGGAGCTTGCGCTACAACTGGCGGAGTTCCTGCAATGGCAAATATTCTTGGCAAGGAAGGCAAGAAAAAATATGTTTTCAACCAAAAAATGCTTTATGACTCAATAGATGCTCAGCCTCTAAAAAATTTCATAAAAGTTGACAAAGAAATTTCTGGATGCCCAATTCAGAAAAAGCAAATTGAATCAGAACTAAAAGGATTTTTGAAAAAATGGAGAAAATAATAAAAAGATATGTTGCATTAAGCGAAAAGTATATGCAACCCTAGCGGGTTTTTTCAGGAGAAAGACAATGGCAGAAATAAAACTAAATTGCATATCGAAAATAGAAGGTCATGCAAAACTGCATATTGTAGTTGAAAAAGACAAAATCAGAAAAGTAGAGCTTAATGTATTTGAAGGAAGTAGGTATTTTGAAGGTCTTTTAAAGGGAAAAGATTATACAGAAATCCCTTACATTGTTTCAAGAATTTGCGGAATTTGCTCTCCAGCCCACACAATCTGCTCAACTCAGGCAGTTGAAGATGCTTTTAAAATTCAAGTTTCAAAACAAACAAAAATTCTTCGCGATGTTTTAATGTATGGCGGCCACATTCAGAGCCATGCAATGCACCTTTATTTTCTCGCTTTGCCAGACTACCTTGGAATTGACTCAATAATGAAAGCAGTCCACAAATACAAAAAAGAAGTTCAAAGAGCATTGAAATTAAAGCGCCTCGGAAACAAAATAGTTAATGTTATTGGAGGAAGGGATGTTCATCCTTTCAATGTTGCAATTGGCGGACTAATCAAAATACCAACACAATCACAAATAAATAACTTAATAAAAGAGCTCAAAACTTGCAGAA
>JAFCGM010000006.1 GCA_017608025.1 Candidatus Pacearchaeota archaeon | reverse complement strand
GTAATAGATGGGTATACGATAGGCAGGGATATAGGAGCAACAGTAACGCTATTAATTGAAACAGTGAAAGAATTGAATCAAAAAATAGAAGAACTGGAAACAAGAATAACCAAACTTGAAAAATGAAAAAATATGAAAAAAAAATATTAGGGAGGAGTGAAATAAATGGAAGAAGAACTAAAGCAACAAGTTGCTTTTAATGAAGCAGGAGATGATGGAGAACAAACTGTTTACAATGACGAACAATTATCAATGAACCTTTTTAAAGTCCGTTCAAAAATGTCATCTGACAGAATAAAAATAAAAATAAAAGATGACGATGGCATGACAAAAGAAGTGTGGGTTGAAGTTCCAAGCCAATACCCAGAATTATTAAACGAAGATTTAACCACTGCTTTTCAAGACCAAACACAAAGAGCAGTAACAGAACATCTTGCAATGTTATATGACCAAGTGAAAAGCTTTGGAATTAACAACAAAATTGACATGGTTGAATCAGCCTGCAAGTTTGCAAACAGACACAATTACCGAGTAAATTCTTCCAAATCAGGAGGACAAGGTGCAAACATAGCTAAGTCACACTTCGTAAAAACAAGCTCTCAAAAAAGCATTGATATGAGTGGAGTTTCAAAAAAACAAGGATTTTTTGCTAAATTGTTTGGAGGTGGCAGATAATGAAATTAATATCTTCAATGAAAAAAAAAGCACAAAAAGCAGTTAAAAAAGCCAACCTTGCTGTTGGAAAAATTCCAAAACAAGCAATGCAAAAAGTCAATATGTTGCACGCAAACGAAATACTCAAAATTTACACCAAAATATTTGAAGAAATAGACGCAACACTTGAAGGCAGAGGCAAAGCAAGTAATTGGAAAAAGTTTGTTAAAAGAGGCTGGTATAAACCAACAAAAGAAGAAAGGAAAGAAATTGCTTTAATTTGCAAGTCAATAGAGAACGGTTATTTAAACCATAGAACAAGAAAGCTTGTTGAAAAGTTTAAATCCTATTTTGAAGAAAGTTATAGGAAAGATTTGGGAATTGCTTTTGAACACACAGAAAGTTCATAATTATTCATAACTTTTAGGGAGGAATAAAAAAATGTTTTTTAATAAACAAAAAGACAAAGAAAGCATATACAAAGCACCGCCAGAAAATAAGGTTTTTAAAGAACTTCCATTATGGAATCTTGAACCATTCATAATGGTTGGATTGCTAATTATTGTGGTTGGAATGCTAATTTTAGACCGTTTAGGCCTAGCAACAGGAATAAGTTTTCACGCAGCCGCATTTGCTCTAATAGTGTCTTGGGGACTGTTTTTGATTAAATGGATCTTATTCATGCCAAGAAAGAACAAACCGATTGTTATTAGAGTATTAGAAGGTGGAGGAATGACAATTAAAGCAGAAACCATTCCTTCAACAAGACAAATATGGTTCACAAAAAAAGATGATAAAGAAATTCCACCAGTTAACATAACCGACTTTAACAAGCATAGAGAAATAACAACTGGCTCGCCCGTTATCGTGGTTGCAGAAGGAACTTCAAACAATATTGACATAATAGAATCAATTTCAGAACAAGGCGAGAAAAGAAAATCTGACAAAGAATTTAACATGATTGTTAAAAACGCATACGATGGGGGCTATTTAGACGGTTTAGAAGTAAGCAGTAAATTTAAAACAGACTGGTTAAATCCAACCACAATAGCTATCGGAATCTTGCTTGTGGCAATGCTATTATTGTTCTTAATGCAAATGAACATAGCTGACACACTGTCCTTAATAGCAGAGAATTTAGGAGTGGCATAAATGGTAAATAATGGTAAACGAATTGAAGTTCCAGAAATAATTACCTATAAGCATGGAAAGCGAGTGGAGAGGGTTTTATTCCCTCACATTCGCTTATATCATTCAAACGATAAAAACCCGACAGTTTTTAAAAACATAATTGACGCCAGACCTTTTGTGGCAGTAAAACAGTTTGTTGCGCTTGGGTTTGATGAAGGTTGGTTTGGAAAAGACTTTATTACTCGTTTTCTTGCTTTTGGTTTAGAAAGAGGCTATTGGAATGATTTTGACATTCACACAGCAGGGCTTAAATTTTTCTTTGCAGATGGGCAAATAAACAAGGTTGAATCAAAAGAATTGGATAAGGTGAAAAAATGAGTTTTGGTTCAGATAATATTTCCGGAGATAATGTACAATCAATGGGTTGGTTATTTGGAAAAACAGTTGATACCATAAGATATATTGCAAGTCAATCTGGAGAAATGGGTAAACCAACAACTCCAACGTTAAATTCAATGTACGGACTGATAAGGCTTGCAGAGTGCATAATAAATCCAAAATTAAAAAAAGAAGATTATGAAAAAATAAAAATTTATAAAAAAAAGTTAAACAAATCAAATTCTTTAAAATTTGGTTCACAAGCGAATGTGAGGGAAGCCTTTGATTTAATGTTGGATTGGCTTGAAATATTGGTAAACAGAGCTTATATGGAGGATATGATTAAAGATGATCGCAAACTCATCGCAGAAGACTAAACATCCTTATACTATTCCTAAAACAATAAAGGAACATCCACAAGGCGATTTTTGGGGAAAGGTTTGGGCAGACTGTCACAGGCGTGACGATATGTTTTCAATGATTTTGTCAGGAAAAAGAGGGAAAGGAAAAACTTGTTCAACAGCTTATCTTGGCTGGCTTTTGGATAGGGATTCCAATGATAATCCAAGATTTGAAGAATCAAGAATTTCAATTTCAATATCAGAATTTGCTTCAAATCTTTCAAATCATAAGCTTCCGAGTGGTAGTGTGATAATTCTTGATGATGCTGGTCTTTCAATGTATTCTAAAGATGCGTTGAAATCTTTGGTTAAGGATATTTCTAAGATGTTAATGACTGTTAGGGCAAATAATCCGATTGTGTTGATGTCATTGCCTATTTTTAAGGATTTGGAGAAAACTTCTCGTTCTCTTGGGCATACTTATGCTGAAATGTTGGTTAATGGAAGGGATAATAATGGGATGTCTTTGTTGAAAATTCAGCACTTGCAAACTAGTTCTTTTTATGGTAAAATTTATAGGCATAATATTAAGACTAGGACTGTGAAGATACATCCTAAGCATAATTATAAAATGACTTTTAATGAAGTGCAACCTTTTCAGACTTATATGCCTCCTGCTGAAATCATTGAGCCGTATAATGTAAGGAAGAAGGAATATCTTGCTAAGTGGAATGCGGCAGTTGCTAATAGGGCTAAGCAGGCTGAGAATAAAGAGTTGGGTATTTTTGAAGCTGAGAAAAGCTTTCAGGATTATGTTAATGAAGCAAAGGATAGGGCTGATGAGATAATTAGGAAGGCTGGGAATAAGGATAAGATGCGTGCTGTGCCTGAGTTGATTGAGTTAAAGTTTAATACTAGTTATTCTTTGGCTAGAAGGCTTGCTAATACTTTGAATGTGTTAATTGATGAGGGTGAGATTAATGTGTAAAAAATACCCTTTTTTATCTAATTTAACTTATGAATGGGTAAGAATTACCCATATTTTTCTAATAAGCAAAGGTTATGCAGACTTTGTAAGAACTCTGCAACGGTGTTTGTTATGAGATCCACTGCACTTGAAGACAAAATAATTCCTTATCAAAAAATAAAAGAAATAATGAAGTCCATTCCGGAACTCAGAACAAAAGCATTATTTGCCTGTCAATATGGCTTAGGCGCAAGGCTTGGAGAGTTAGTTCAATATAAACATAAAAGAAAAAATGAACTTTTTTATGAAACCACTGGAATAACAAAAGACAAAATTAATCCAATTATACAAGGCGGACAAAGAGTTTGGATTTGTAATATACCTAACTTTAAACAAATTAAAATTACTGGAAATGTTACTGGAAAGTTTGCAAGAAAAGAACCTTATATTATTGAAAAAGAAAAATGGTTATTTGAACCGTTTAAAGAATGGTATGATTTATCGTCTGGAAACTTTTTTGTGTTCAGGTACAGGAGAGCTATTCAATTATTGAAAGAAATTTTGCCTGATGGAATGTATCCACACTGTTTAAGACATTCAAGAGCTACACATTTAAGAAGAATTTTTGGATTGCCTATTGAAGATGTTCAAGTATTTCTCGGACATTCAAGTGTTGAAACTACAATGGTTTATTCAAAGCCAAATATTAGCGATGCAGTTAATAAAATTTCTACTGCTTTGGTTGGGTTGGGGGATTAACTTGTTTTGTGAAAAGTGTGGTTATTATAATAACAGGTTTGAAAAGCGATGTGTTTATTGTGGAGAACCGCTTTAATGAATTTAATCCATTATTGAATTTTAAATCTTGGGAGTATTGGTTAGCTTGGGGGATAGTAATAATATTTATTTATCTTTTAAGCAGGTTGAATTACTGACTATTTTTACTTGTATTCCTTTTATTTTTTATTTGCTTAAACCTTTGTTGTTTGGTTTTGATGGGTATTCTTATTTATCCCTAATTTGTAATGGTTCAGAAATGCCAGCATTCACACTTCCACTAGCTTCAATACTGTTTCAATTACTTCCTTGTAATATTTTGGCTATCAAGTTAGTGTTATTATGCCTTGCTTTACTTTTTGTATATTTCACAGCCTTACTGGGTAGTGTATTTGATAAAGAAAATGGTTGGAAAGCAGGTTTGTGGATTTGGTTTTCTCCAATTCTATTTTTTGAGTTCGCAAAATTTGAAAATGAAGCATTTGCTTATCCAATAATCCTTGCAGCACTATGGATTTTCTTTTCAGAAAAAAACCTAAAAGGATTCATAAGTGGTTTTGGATTATTAACAGCAGTAACTTTTCTATTATGGGGAGGCGCAATAGTACCTTTCTTAGCAATCTGTGTTTCATATCTTCCATTACTTTTATTTTCAATTCCAGCTTTGTTTTTTTTATGGAAAAAAATAAGCGCAAACCTTTTTTCTTTCAAAGGACACATTGCCGAAAACGCACCAATAATAGCATATAAATACTGGTTTATATTATTGCTTGGAATAACCGGCCTACCAAAACAATTAATTCTAACAACACTCGCATTACTTGCAGCTGGATTTATCCAAGTTAAATTCGCAATCCTTGCAATACCCTTTCTTGTAATAGGAATGAACAACTTAATCAAAGAATTTAAACTTGAAAAACTAGCATACACAATAATAATAATTCTCGTTTTTGTGTATGGTTTTGCAATGCTTCAACAACCACCAACACCCACACAAATTCAAGCAATAAAATATACAATAACTCAATCTCCTGACAAAAACATTTCTAACGATTGGAGCTACGGTTGGCTTGTAAAATATTTAGGCGGAACAACAGACTCTTTTTGTTATTACAAAAAACAACAAGATTTTACTGGCTGGAGTGTTTCAACCCAAGACCTAAACTGTACAATGATTAAAAATTTCGGAGACGCAAAGGTGTTTTATTGCTAATTTTTAAACAAATGAATGAAAATAAACAGCTTGTTTTGGCTTTAATAGTTTGCTTATTTTTTTGCCTTATTTTTGCAATAATGCCTTACAAGTTTCAAGGCAAAGGATATGATTATTATTTTCACTTTGAAAAAGCTAAAGGAATGGAAGTCACAAGCGATAAAAAACCAACTTCTAATTATCCACCTCTTTATCATAAAATCGCAGGATATTTTTCTTTCAGAGAAAAAACATTTTACTTATTTAGCTTGTTCTTTCTTGGCTTATTAACTCCATTATTGCTTGTTTTAATTTCAAAAAATTGGATCACTGCCTTGTTTTATTATTGCACAACGTCTTATTTTTACTTTTTTGAACAAGGAGTTTACAGTTTTGCACTGGTTGTTTTCATGTGCTTATTAGTGTTGTGGATAAAGGATTTTAGAATAAGAACAGGGCTTGTGTTGCTTGGGGTTCTGGCTCACTCTCATGGTTTTCAATTAATTGGTTTCTTTTTGTTTGTTGTTTTGTTATGGGAAACAGGCATATTGAATCGGTTGTTAAAGTTTGTTTCGTTCGTGCCTGCTTGTAGTGGATATTTTCCAACCGGAACAAATAGACCAGATTCTTTTCTTGATACTGATTTACTGCCTTCACAGATTGTTTCAACTTCTGGAACTGATTCTTCTCGTGCTATTGATTTTGGCAAATTTTCAAAATTAAATATTGATATTATTCCCTTGCCTTTTTTGATAATGTCTCTTAAAGGATTGTTTAATAAAAAGCATTGGCATTATTTAATTTTGTTTTTTGCTTTTATGGTTGCTGGAGTTTGGCATTATAGATTTTGGTATGTGGCTGCAATTATTTCGTTGTTTGGTTTAACAAGTTTTTATGAAGAACTTGAAGGTAAGTGGCGTTTTGGTTTTATTGTTCTTGTGTTAGTTTGGGGTGTGTTTCAGTTTGTGGTGTGGTTTAGGTATAAGTGGTATTGTTTTCCTCTTGGTTTGATTGTTTTGTAGTTTATAACTTTGTCCATATATAAACATAATTCTGAGTTCATCCCTTATACCTCTTTCAATTCTTTAATTTTAATTATAGCTCCAGTTGGAATAATATGAATTGTTTTATATCCAGTTATTCTATCAATTTCTTTCTGAGCTGGAAAAATAAAACTTGAAATAATAGTTCTTTCCTTATCTTTGAAAAGAAGATAACCTATTGTTTCAGCAACAACAAGAGGTTCATCCATTGCTTCTCTTATATCAACAGCAACGTCGTTTCTTGTTGCCGCATCTAACCATTTGGCTTTAACAATTTTCATTCGGTTCTCACCATTTAATATTTGTCAATTTTTTGCTCCGCATTCTGCACAAGACATTTTAATCAACTCTTTTTATTTTTTCAAGTTGTTTCCAGAAAAATTCAGTCCATTTAATTAGAATAAAAATAAAAGAGCCGATAAATAATATTCCAATAGTTGTAATTATGTTTTTTTGAATTGTTGTGAACATTGAGATAAAAGCAATGTTGGTTATAAAAAAGATTGCTGTCAGAACTGGGATTGGGATTGAAAGTATTGCAAGGCTTGCGTTGTAGCAGTCTTTGGCTCTTTGTTTTAATGTTTTATTTTTAGATGTGCTTATTACTTTGTAAATCGCTATTGCTGAAAATAATTCAATCATCATTTTATCACTCAAATTTTTTTCAAGGAACCAAACGTGAGCAGTATTGACCCCATA
>JAFCGM010000034.1:1792-3039 GCA_017608025.1 Candidatus Pacearchaeota archaeon | reverse complement strand
AATAAACAAAACAAAATCCTCTTTCTTTTCAACTACTTCATTCTCTAATTCTTTTTTGATGTATTCTTTTTCTGCTTTTAATGCCTCGTCTATTTCTTTTTCACTCATTGTTTTAGCTCACACTCCTTTTTCTTTTGTTGAAATGTAGTTAAGCAATCTTTTGAACAAAAATGTTTTCCTTTAAATGTTTCAACACATTCCATTTCAAGTTCATCATCTATTCTTTCCAATAACTCATTTTTGTCTTCAAAATGTGAAACATATTCCATTCCAAATAAATCTTCTTTACAGTTATCACACAATCCAATCCAACAAGGCTTTTCTTTTTTTACAATCATTTTTTTTCCTCCAAAACAATTTTAATTTGACTTAAAATCCACTCGTTCCATTCAATTTCACTAAAACAAACCCCTTCTTCAAAAAAGTTTTTAAAATCTTTAGAATTAATTCTCTTTTTTAAATGCACTTCTTTTTCTTTTTGTTTACTCATTTTTGTTCCTCTTTTTCTGTTTTTGTTTTTTCTCCTTCATAAATTTCAATTGAATTTGTTGAAACACCCCGCTTAATTAATTCTTTATAAGCATTCCACCATAACATTTCATTCAAAATAAAATCATCAAGCAAACCACACTTAAAAATTTTCGTTAATTCTTTAACACTCATTTCTTTAGTTTTTTTTGTCATTCACTTTCCCCCAAATAAAGATTCAAAAAACACAATCACGCCTAAAATCAAAAATATTGTTGAAATTCTTAATCCAAAAAAACTAAAATTAAAATAAGCCCCAACAGAAATTTTTTCAAGAAGAAAAACAAGTGCTAAAAGAAGAAAACAATTAAAAAAAGGAAAAAAGCCGTAATGTTTTTCTTTTTTGTTTGCTCCTTCTATTTCCTTTAATTCTTCAACAGTTAATTCTTCAGATGGAACATTTCCATTTTTGTGTTCAAGATATTCTTGTTTTTTTTTCGTCTACACCCAATTAAACACCTTTATTCTTCTTTGTCTTCTTCATAGCTTTCTTCAGATGGTTGTTTTCTTATCAAGCTAACATCTGAAAGAGGAAGCAAGAAATCAATTCCTTTTCGTTGTATTCTTATCCAAGCTATTCCATGTTCTTCAAACATCTTATACTTGCAGGCAAGGAATGAAGAATAGTGTTTAGTATTTATTCTTCCTGCTTCCAACCATTCATTTTCTTCATTCATGTCATTGCATCCTTCTTCTTTTTAGAGTTCGGTTTCATTTGC
>JAFCGM010000034.1:0-1760 GCA_017608025.1 Candidatus Pacearchaeota archaeon | reverse complement strand
AAGGAGTTTTAACTGAATCCAAACCCAAAACATTCAAGACATCTGCATCGCTTGGAATTACATATTTTGTGTTATCCTTCAAAGTATTATTCAATACTTCAAGTTTCTTTTGAGCTTCAGCTCTGTCCTTAAAATGTGTTTCTGATGAATCAGAAACCAATTTGATTGCCTCCGCATCTGCATCAGCTTTCAGTTTTATTGCTTTGGCTATTCCTTCTGCTTTCATTATTTCTGCTCTTTTTTCTCCTTCTGCTTCAACAACAGTTGCTTCTGCAAAATCTTTTGATGCAATTCTTGTGTTTTCTGCTTTAACAACCTGATTCATTGTTTTCTGCACGTCTTCAGGCGGTTCAATTTCCTTTAATTCAGTTCTAACAACTTGAATTCCCCAAGCATCAGTCTGCTTTGCCAGTTCTCTCTCAAGCTTACCGTTTAATTCATTTCTTTTGGAATTTGCATCAGTCAAAGACAAGTTTCCAATTATATCCCTTAAAGTTGTTCTGGCTAAAGCAACAATCTGAATGTAATAATTGTCTACTTTATACTGAGATTTTTTTACTGCAACCATTTCCTCCTGCACTTTAAAATAAATTTGTGCATCAACTGTAGCATTCAAATTATCTTTAGTAATAATTTCCTGTTTTTTTGCATCAACCATTTGCTCTGTAATATTCACAAAAACAGTTCTTTCAACTAAAGGAATTTTAAAATGCAGTCCTGGTTCCCAAAATCGGCTAAATTTTCCGAATCTTTCAACTAAAGCTCTTTCAGTTGGTCTGACTGTGTTGCAAGCTAAATACAGCAAAAATAACACCAACAACAAAAGCACTATTGCTCCTAAATTTCCTAAAACTAATTCAATCATTTTATTTCATCTCCTTTTTTAATTTAATAATCGTTGCCTTAACTTCTTTATTCATTTCTTTCCCTTCCAGTTATCTTTAGCAACCAAACAAAACACCACAACATTTTTTAGAGTTCAACATTACCAACTTCCTTCCTCTGTAAAAGGATTAATATAGTAATCCTCAAAATCTCGTTTAAAGTTTTCAACAGACTCTTTGCTTGTAGAACAATAACTATCATAATGAATCCAATAATCATCAGTTATTTCATTCTCTTGTAAATTCCAACACCATAAAGAAACAGAAAAAGGTTGCCCTCCATACTTCATTTCATAAACTTCTAATCTAATTGAATCATGCCCTTTTGGGTTTACTGCAAACACAACTTCTTCTGCATTAAGCAAAAAATTGTCTGTATAGCAAACAGGAATAATAGAATAACATCCTTGCTTTTCATAAGCGTTTTCAATGTAATTATCTTTTGGGTAAATTTCTAACAACATAGGTTCTTTGTTGCTACAAATTGTATTAAATTTAATAAAAAACTCTGTTTCAGTTTCTTGTTTTTCTTCAGACATTTTACAACAAACTATTTTACCATAAAATGCTTCTTTGCTTTTATCACGAATTAAAGCAGAGCCTTCACTTTTAAAGAAGCTTTCATCCCAAAAAAAACCGCAAATATCATCAACAGAAAAATGCGGTTCATCGTGCGTTGGAGAAAACTCAAAAGTTTTACATTCCATTTCTTGTTTTTCTTCAACAAAACTTTTATAAATTACATTATAATCTGTTAAATATTTTCTTGCACAATCATTCAACATCAAACCTTGACAAGAAAATCTGATGCCTTCCTCAAGAAATATTTTTATATAATCCCCTTCCTTTCCATATGAAGTGAAGTGACAACCACAA
>JAFCGM010000033.1 GCA_017608025.1 Candidatus Pacearchaeota archaeon | reverse complement strand
CAATACAAAGTTTCTCCGAAGAGTAAATTAAAAATTGAAAAGATCAAAGGCGAGGAAGGGGAGAAATTTGTTTTTGATCAAATTTTACTGATTTCTTCAGAAGACGGCAAAGACATTAATGTCGGCAAGCCGATGATTAAAGGCGCTAAAGTTGAGGCGAAAATATTAAAACAGGACAGAGCCAGGAAAATTGAAGTTGTGAAGCATAAAGCGAAAAAGAGGTACAACAGAAGAGCTGGGCACAGGCAATTTTTCACGGAAGTTGAAATTGAAAAGATTGTCACGGCGTAAAAATTTGAATTTCAAAAAAGACCTTGTGAAGACAAGGTCTTTTTGTTTGGTAAATAACCACATTTGAGCATTACTATTCAGACAAAACGATTATATTCAATTAACTCTTAGATCCCTCAATCGCTTCGCTCATTTCGGGATGACATAATAGTTGTTTAAACTTTTGCATTCTTCTCTGCTATTTTTTCCAAGATCTCAAAAACTTTTTCATTAACAAGCGCGCTGGCGGTGTGCTCTTTGAATCTTTCCATATCTAATTTTTTTCTGATTTCTTCTTCATTTGGATAAAACTTCAAAGCTTGATTTGCTCTTTCTTCAACTTCGCTATTCTCTATTTTAATTTCTTCTTTAATTGATATTTCTCTAAGCGTAAGTCCGGTCATTACTCTTTTTTCAGCCATTTCTCTCCATTCCTTTTTTAGTTTTTCCAGATCAGTATTTATATTCTTCAAATATTCTTCAAAGACCATTCCGGTTTGCGTGATATTATTTTTAAATTCGTTGATCATATTTTCAAGTTCTGACTCTATTAAAATATCCGGAATTTCAGCGGTTGATTTTTCAGCTATTTCATCAATCAATTTATTTCTATGCTCTTCCGCGGCTCTGTTTTTTTCTTCTACGACCATTCCTTCTTTAATGTTTTTTTTCAATTCATTCAAATCTTTAAATTTGCCAAGCCCTTTCGCAAAATCATCATTTATTTCCGGCAGTTCAACTTTTTGCACGATATTCATCGTAACTTTAAAGCTGGCATTTTTCCCAGCCAATTCTTTTTTGTGGTAATCTTCCGGAAAAACAAGACTAAATTCTTTAACATCGTCTTTTTTCATTCCAATTAAATTTTCTTCAAATCCGGGAACAAACTTATTTCCCCCGATTGTCAATGGATGATTTTTGCTTTCTCCGCCTTCAATTTTTACTCCGCCGACTCTTGATTCAAAATCAATTTCAACCCTGTCTTCTTTCTCCGCCGGCTCGTTTTTTGTAATATGCGCCGCTCTTTTTTTCTGAAGAGCTTTTATTTCTTGTTCAACCATTTTATCTTCCACTTCTTTAATTTCCATTTTTCCAGATACTTCTTGATAATTCCATAATTCTATTTCGGGCATAACCGAAATTATGATTTTGTATTCAAACTGATTTCCCAGAGCCGCTTTGGTAATTTCCGCTTTGGGCTGGCCAAGCGGATTTAGTTTATTTTCTTTCAGTATTTCCGCGTAAGAATTTTCAATAGCAATCTTGGTTGCTTCCTCAAAGATTGTAAATTCTCCAAGTTGTTGCCTGACAACATTTTTTGGCGCTTTGCCTTGCCTGAACCCGTCAAATTTGTGAATGCTGGAAAGTTTACTGATTGCTTTGTCAGTATGTTTTTCCATTTCTTCTATGGGAATTTCAACCGAAATTTCCTTTTGTGATTTTGGCAGGTCTTTTATTTGAGTTTTCATAGTTATATGACTTTTTACTTTATTATTAGTTACTACGAGTTATCGTCAATTATTCCTTCGTCAATTCTATAAACACATCTTCCAAATCAACTTGTTTGCGTGTTAATTCCAGAAGTCCGCTTTCTTCTTCCACAATGATTTTGGCAATATCTTTTCTAAAATCATTATCCAGTCCGGTGATAATTATAATTTTATTCATCTGAATTTCAACACTGTTAATTCCTTCAAATTCTCTTAATCTTGAAACTAAGTTCTGTCCAATTTGATTTCCGCTATTCGCTTTCAAACTTTCCGGTGCTCCATCGGCAACAATTTTTCCTTTGCTAATTATTAAAACCCTTGAGCAAGTTGACTGTATTTCAGATAAAACATGGCTTGAAAGAATTACTGTCTTTGTTTTTCCTATTTCTTTAATCAAATTTCTTATTTCAATTCTCTGATTTGGATCAAGTCCGGTTGTCGGTTCGTCTAAAATAACAATTTTCGGATCATGAATAAGCGCTTGCGCGATTCCCAATCGCTGGCGATAACCCTTTGACAAAGTTGCTATTTCTTGATTTTCTTTTCCTTCCAGTCCGCATTTTTCAATAACATTGAAAATTGCTTCTTCTAAATAATTTTTATCAATCTCTTGCATTTTTCCGACAAAGCGCAAATATTCCAGCACAGTCATATCTTCATACAAAGGGGCGTGCTCTGGCAAATATCCTATTTTGCTTTTTATTTCCTGCTGATGCAACGGATTATTTATATTAAGATTATCAATTATAACATTACCTGAAGTCGGCTCAAGAAAAGTGACTAGCATTCGAAGAAGCGTTGTTTTCCCCGCCCCATTAGGACCAAGCACGCCA
>JAFCGM010000005.1 GCA_017608025.1 Candidatus Pacearchaeota archaeon | reverse complement strand
GGGATTATTATGGAGGATGCTACTCAGAACTACATAAGAACCTGTGTCTCTCAGTTTTTTCACCTGGTCTGTGTTAGAGATTCCTCCTCCGCAAATCAATGTGCTTTTAGAATACAGATTCTTAACTTTTTCAATCAAACTTGTTCTTTCTGCAATTGATGATTTTGTGTTTCTTGAGCCGCCTTCAAGATAAATAAAAGGATGGATTTTGGTGCTTGCTAAGGAATTTATAACTTGTTTATCATTTGCCTCTTCTGTAATTCCCAAGACTTTTGCTGTTGTGCAATCGGGAGAAAGCAATGCGTAGTTCATGAGAATGCTTTTGCTGAGAAAACGCTCTTGCATGTAATTTAAAACCTGCTTAAGTTTTTGCTTGATTCTAACTGCTGAATAAAACAGAGGGTCTGCGATATAAACTTTTTTAGCTACAGAGTACGCGTCGCGGATTTGCTCAAAATTGCCTGGAAAAAGGCTCGCATTAACTTCCAATTTGTTGAACACTTTTTTGATTTCCTGACCTGAAGAAGTGGAACAGCCAACCCAAATGTTTTCTGGCTTCAATAAGTTAACTTTGCTGATTAGAGATTCTAGATTCTTATCATTGGGATCAATAAGAACAATTAGCTTGCTCATAATATTAATATGTAAAGAAGAATTATTATATTTTTTTTGATTCTGCCACGTTCGCGAAAGAAAAATGCTTAGTCACTTCTCTTCCTTGTAACACTGCCTTTTCTTCAAAAGAAAAGGCAAGTTGCCAAAAGAACAATCCATGATGTATTAAGAATTACTTCATCTTCTTAGTCACATTAATCTGAAATCCGCAATAATCGCAGGTAAAAACAATTGCATCAACTCTTGCTTTTTTGCCGGTTTTTTCATCAACAATTGTAACTTTCTTTCTCTTAAATGGAACCTGGATTTCTCCAGATTTTTTGCATTTAGGACAGGTGTATTCAATATTTGCTGTCAGAGTATCTTCATATTCTTGTGCTTCCATCTTAAAACCGCATTCTGGGCATTGATATTCTTTTGCACGCATTTTTGGTTTTTTTGTTTTTGGATCAATTGGCTTGCCCATATATGCTTTTTTGCATTTTGGACATAATTCTCTAAAAACCCAAACCTTAACTTTACCATCTGGAAGAATTTTTCTGCGAGTAAAATAAACTAATTCTTTCATTGATTTTGGTTGCTTTAATTCTGTCATAATACTTTGATTATTTGTTGAAGTTAATAAAAGTTATCATGCTATGCCTGAAAGATGATTGCAATAACTATTTCTTCTGGCTCAGTCCATTAAGAAATTGTAATATTTATTAGTTATTTATTCTTTTACATCTATCAACTAAATTTGAGTCCAGTTTTTGTTTTTTATCTTAATCTTCATCATGTCCGATAATTCCTTGTGGTCCTGGAGCCACATCATCATCTATAATATTTAGTTCAGGAGACACATCTTCATTATCTTTAGTTTTAGGTGATTCATCAACAACATTATCTCCTCCGTCATCTACAACAACATTATTTCCATTTTCCATTTCACTAATTTCTGTTTTTACTGTTTTTTCTTTTATCTGTTCTTCAATCACATCAATTTCTTCTTTTATTTTATTTGTTAACATTCTTTGTCTTTTAGTTTCATTAACACTAATTGTATTTTGTTCGGATTTATTTTCAAATTCTTCTAAAATTTCATCTACATCTTTTTCAATAATATAATTTATTAAACCTTCTTCATTCTCAATCGTTGTAATTTTACCGCATTTTTCTTCTAAGAAAACATCACCATCAAAACATTGGGGGATTGATTCTCGCATTGTTGGTATTGAACCTTTTTTTCCACACTTATTTTTCGTTCCTATAAAATTTCCATATTCATCCCAATCCTCTTTTGTCTCTTTAAAAGAATCATATTTCTTACATTCAGGTTTGTTGTTATAATTCCAACATTCTTCAGGAACACAATCTGAAGGCTCTATATCATACTCTATCATGTAGTCTTTTTTCTTAAATAAATTTCTTAAAAAATCAGGAACAAAACTTTCTGCGAAATTATCTCCTTGCTTAGGTTTCATAAGTTCTAATTCCTCACAAGCTGCTTCATCATCTTTATATTCACATTTAAGAGCAAGAGCAACCATTTTCTCGCATTTTGCTTTTTGTTCAGCATCAACATTCACTTCACAATTGCAAGTTCCAGGGTCATCTATGCAACTTCTAATTTCTAACATTAATTGAACAAACATTCTTTCTTGAAGGTCTTTTAATTTTTCTAAATCATCCCTAAGTGATTCTGGTGCAGTTTTAGGATTACATTTCTCTTCTTTTAACATTAAATTAAAATCTTCTTTAGCAAGCTCACTGCAATATTTATAAGTTTTTTCAGTAAGCTCAGCTGTGAGCATGGTTTTTTCTTCTTCTAAAATGTATTCATCAAATTCTTCAGGAAGATTTTTCTCTCGACTTATTTTTTCTTTAATCTCATTAACATTTGTTTTAATTTCTTTTGAAGTCTCCAAAGAAACTTTTTCTTGCACAGTCTGAAGTTTTTCTTTTGCCCTTTTTAAATTTTTAATAGCTTTATCTTCTTCTTGATTTTGAATATTAGTTATTGCTGAATCTACTTCTTTCTCCCTAATTTCCAAAGCTAATTTAACCTTATTATCTCCTGAAGAAAAAAACATTTTAATATTATCTGTAAGCCTGTTAAATTCAGAATAAGTTTGAGATTGTTCTTGAGCTAAAACTACAGGTGAAACTAATAATATTCCTAACAAAAATAAAACTACTGTTCTTTTTTTCATAATATTAATTATAAACAATTATGCATATAAACTTATCTTTTTGCATAGCAAAGGCTCAAACGAAGTGAAACATACTGAAGAAAAAATTGGCGAAAGTAAAAATAGGTTGCAGCTGAAAATTAATAAAAATAATATCCATCAAATAATTTAAGTACAGCATAACCATTACAATAAATTCTATCTCAATGTCATGGTCCATTAAGTTGTTCTATAATCCTTTGCCAGTTTATTCCGTTTTTTGAGATAGCTCTAATAGGATAACGCAAATTAGGGCACTCTAAATCAGTATATGGTTTAATGTCAGCAGGTATGTGCCCTATGTAAGCAACATAATAATCACCTTCGTCTATAATAGAAAACTGGAAAGCAAAAGGAATTTTGATTTTGAATCTTTTTGTAAAATGTCTCCCATTTTTAGACTCTAAAACCCATGCTTCATCAAAATTTTCCGCGCGAGTGTAAATGTAATACAGTACAACATAAATAAAAATAAAGCTATCCTTGGATATATCTGCGAGTTAAGGCAAATTTATTATTTATAGGCCAAATGTTAATAACTGCTCTCTGTTGGTTTGTTTTAGAAAAAATTTTAATGATTATTCATTCATATTACTGCCTTATTTTATCAATATGTTTAACAGGCAGTGCTAGGGCGATGATATTTTCTTTTCAAAAAAGAAAAGTATGTTAAGCGGCAGCGAAACATTTTTGATGCATCTTTTTTTAAAGATTAGTTTTCTCTTAGTGCAGGTTCTCTTTTTCTAAAAGAGAAAGTGCTAGGGCGAGGATTCTTAACCCCTGCAAACCCTTTAGAAAAGTGTTTGCATCCCCCAGAAACTTTTAGAAAAAGTTTCATCAAAAAGAAACTTTTAGAAAAAGTTTCATCAAAAATAATAAGTTTGCAAAGAACTATTGTTGTTTTTCTTTCGAATAAATAGGTTATTATGACCGAAGCATTTTCTTTGGTGTTTGCAAAGAACTATTGTTGTTTTTCTTTGGGCAACTTGCACTTTCTTTGGGAAAGAAAGGGCAGTGCTAGGGCGAGGATTCGAACCCCGGAAGGCACTAAGCCACAGGATCTTAAGTCCTGCCCCTTTGACCGCTTGGGTACCCTAGCATAGTCTAGAAAAACTTATTGTGTTTTTTAAGCGTTTTGATATTTTAAACCAATACCTTTATAAATGAAATATCACAAAATTCAATGCGAGGTATCATAATGAAAATTATAAATTACTTAAGAAAAAAAATTTTTCCAAAAGAAGAACGCAGTTTTTTAGAATGTCTTCTCAAAGATACTGAATTCCGTCCTCTTTACAACAAAAATGGAGAAGAAATTGGTGGAATTTTCCGCTACAAGCAGTCTCTGGAAGAATACAAATCAGGAAATAACTACAAACCAAAAAATAATTAGAGCCCAAGATTTTTAGATATTCTTTTTAGAGAAATTAGGGAAATTTCAATAAATTCTGAAAGCTCAATTCCCAGTTTTTCGCAGTAGAGAATCTTTTTCCGAGAACAATTTTTTGCAAATTCTTTTTGCTTGAATTTCTTTTTTATACTTTTCGGCTTTACATCCTCAAGCTTTTTTGAGGGCCTAACAAGAGCTGTTGCAATTACCAAACCAGAAATTGCGTCTGCTGCAATCAAAGCATAATCTATTTTTGATTCGGGGAGTACTGAAGTATTTTCGAAGTTGTGTGCCTCAATTGCATGTAAGGATTCTGGAGGAAGTTTTTGCTTTAATTTTTCTGATGCAATCAATCCGTGCTGTTTGTGATTGTCTTTTGTTTCCTCATAGTCAAAATCATGCAAAAGTCCTGTTATCTCCCATAAATTTTCATTTTCACCAAGCTTTTTAGCAATAGCTTTCATAATTGCGGCAACTGCTAAGCAGTGCTTTATTAAATTCTGTTCACTTATTTCATTTTTAAGAAGTGTTTTTGCTTCTTCAACAGATTCCATACTTAATGTTCTCTTAATTTTCATTAAAAAAATTTCTGATCTCTGTTCTTAAGTCGTCGGTGGGCTTCATTTCCCAGTCAGGCGGAATTATTTTCCTGTACTTGTCCCATAGAAACCTCTTGTCAAGAAAGGCAATTATTCCAGTATCTTTTTCACTTCTAATGCAGCGTCCTGCTGCTTGCAGAGCACGGTTTATTGCTGGAAAAACATATCCATAATCCCAACCCTTTCCAAGCTTGTTTTCAAAATAATCAATTAAGGATTTTTGGCGAAGATTTGGCGGTGCTAAGGGAACTCCAACAATTGCAACTCCTTTTAAAAGTTCTCCTGGCAAATCAATGCCTTCTGAGAAGTTTGCTCCCTGAACTCCTAACAAAGCAGAGCCCCCATTAATAACATTGCTTTTGAATTTGCTTATTAATTCCTCGCGTTCCTGTTGAGTCATTCCCTGTTTTTCAACAAAAAGCTTTTTCTTGGAAATTGCAGTAAGATAAAACAATGTCTTTGACATGAAGCTGTATGATGGAAAGAAAACTGCTGAATTTCCATTTACAGAATTTATTAAATAGGCGCAGGAGGCTGCTATGCGCTTAAACATTTCCTCGCTTCTTTCTGAATATTTTGTTGTTATACTTGAGGAGGTAAGCACAAGTTTGTTTTTTCTAGGAAAAGGATTTTTGTAAACTTTGATTTCTGTTTCCTCAGGCTCAAATCCAAGAATGTCCCTATACATTTCTCCAGGTAAAAGAGTTCCAGACATTAGAATTGAGGAATATGCTTCATCAAAAAGCGGCTTTGTTATAATTGACGGGTCAAGGCAGCAGAATTCCAAAGAAGGAAATGTTTTTCCGGATTTTGTTTTTTCAGTTCTCAGAATTCTTGCAAAACCCTTGTCAAAATTGACCCAGAATTTCAAAAACATTGCAAATCTCGTGAATTCATCATATTCTTCTCGTTCTTCAATTTCATCGCTAAGTTTTGAAAAATCATTTAAAAATGAAGTGTAGTTCTGCTTTGATGCTTCTTCAATAATTGACACAAAATCCTGCTTGTTTGCATAAACTTCATTTTCCTGAAAAAGCTGATCAGAAGCATAGTTTTTTAGTTCATCTTTTATTTTAAGAATTATGTTTGCAAAATCATTATAGTGCTGTTTTTTCAATTTGTCAGCAAGGTTTTTCAAAAGAAATGTATTAAGCTGAAGTGTCCAGTCATTTCTTATTCTATCTGGCAAGTTGTGAGCTTCATCAATTACAAGAATTGTCTTACTGAGCTCTTTTCCAATTCGCTGGAAAAGGTGTTTTTGAATTGAAGGGTCAAAAACATGAAAATAATCTCCAACAAAAACTCTTGCCTCTTTTGCCAGAAGAATTGAAATTTCATAAGTGCAGAATTTATTTTTTGTTAGTTCAACAATCTTTTCTACATTTGCAGGTCCGTTTTCAATAATTTTTTTTGCAAAATCTTTTGCCTGCTTTGAATGTTCTGCTTTTTGAAAAGAATTAAGGTAAAGCTCACATTCTTTGTTTTTCCGAAGATTTTTGCAGAAATCAAAGAAGTTCAGCTCTCTTTGATTGTATTGCCGTACTTTTGGACACATGTGCTTTTTTCCAATGAAATCAACAGAATTCACTTTTGTTTTCTTGTTTATGCTTTGCAGTGTTTCCATAATTAAGTTATGCTGTGCATTTCTGGAAGTTAGGAAAAAAATGTTTAAATTGTTTTTTTCAGCAAATTCTATTAAAGGAGTTAATGCTGCTGCAGTTTTTCCCAAACCTGTTGGAGCATGAGCAATAATGTTTTTCTTGTTTTCAACTGCGTTTTTTATGTCTGCTATAAGTTTGTTTTGCTCTGGGCGCACTTTTTCAAAAGGGAAAAATTCCATTGTTCTTCTCACGAAGAGATTCACGCGGAGCGCATTGCAAGCAATGTATTGGTTGCTTTTTGGAATCTCTTTAGAAAATCTTTTTTAATCTTTAGTATAAAAAGATTTAGGGGATTTGTCCAATATCTTCTAAAAGACCTATAAGCTTATAAAAGAACACCTTACCATTTAAACAACAATGGCAGTTGAAAAAGGCGATACAGTTAAAGTTGAATACACTGGAATGTTAGAAGATGGAAAAGTTTTTGATTCTTCAGAGGGCAAAGAACCTCTGGAATTTATAGCTGGAAATGGTGATGTAATAAAAGGATTTGACGAAGCAGTAATTGGAATGAATGAAAATGAGGAAAAGAATATTCACATTGATGTTAAAGATGCTTACGGACCAAAAAATGAAAACTTAATACAAAAAATTCCAAAAGACAAGCTTCCAAAAGAGCCTGAAGCAAAGAAAGGAATGGTTCTTGCTTTAACAACTTCAGAAGGACAGAAAATCCCTGCGAAAATCATTGAAGTATCTGAACAAGATATTACTATTGATATGAATCATCCTCTTGCAGGAAAAAACCTGAATTTCAGGATTAAAATTATTGGAATTGAAAAAGGCTCTGAAAAGTAATTTCCAAATATTTTTATACTTGTATTTTTAATTTTTTACTAGAATGAAAAAAATATTATTTAGTATTTTTATAGGACTTTTTCTATTTGGTGCTGTTTTTGCAGTTGGACCGCAAGGAGCTGGAGCTTCTAGCTCAGGACAGGAAGTTTCTACACAGAATACTGGTGAAGAAACACAGCTTGCAATCGCAACCCAAGCAATAGCAGGAAATTTAGAAGAATTTAAGCAAATGGCTCAAGAAAGAAAAAGAGTTCTTGAAGAGCAAGCTGAAGGAAAACAGGGTGCTGAAGCAAAGGCTTATAAAAATCAGAATCAAGTTCGAAATGCTGTTCACAATCTTCTTGCTATGGGAGAATTAGTTGGGGGAATTGGACCTCAAGTTTCTGAAATTGCAAGGCAATGGAACAATCGGATAAATGAATCTCTTAAAGCTGAAGCAACGGCTCAGAAAAAAGGAGCATTTGCAAGATTGCTTTTCGGCGGAGATAAAGAAACAGGAGAAGAGCTTGAGCAAATTGCAAATCAAAACAAAGAGGCTGTTCAACAACTAAAACAACTGCGACAACAATGCCAAGCAGATGAAGAAGTTTGCGAAGCATTTGAAGAACAAATTCAGGTTATGGAAAAAGAACAAGAAAGACTTACAAATCTCGCAAAAGCTGAAAAAGGAAAAGGACTTCTGGGCTGGCTCTGGAAGTAATTGAACTATTTTAGAAAAAGCATTCACGGAAAAATATAGCTTCTTACAACCCGAAAGAAACTGCTCTACAGAAAAGAATGTGGTAAGGTAACCCAAAGAAAACTAAATTATCTTTTCTATTTCTCTCAAATTCTGAATTTTGTAGTCAGCTGGCTTTTCTTTTAGAAAAAGAAAACCCAAGTTGCCAAAAGAAAACTAAATTATCTTTTCTATTTCTCTCAAATTCTGAATTTTGTAGTCAGCAAGGATTTTCTCTTTTGAGTTTTTTCTGTCAATCAAAATTCCGAGAATTCCCTTTTGCTTGGCTGGGGCGATGTCTTTGCTTTCCTTGTCGCCGACCATTGCTACTTCTTCTGGTTTTAAATTAAAATCTTTAAGAATTATATTAAAAAGCCTTGGATCTGGCTTAAGAAGTCCGTATTCTGCAGACAAATAAATCTTATCAAAATACGCAGAAATCCTTTTTTCCTTCAAAAATTCTCTTATGTATGTTGAAGAGTTAGAAAGAATTGCCATCTTAATTTTCCCATATAATACATTCAGCGTAGGAATAACATCCTTGTAAATAGTAACTTTATCATTCATCCATAAATCAACAGCAGTTTTAAGTTTCTTTTTATCTGTTGTAAATTCTGAGAAAAGATCTTCAATAGACATTTTAGAAAGACACATTCGCTTTATTCCATCTCTGAATGTTGCTTCATCAATACCTAAAAGCTCAAGCATAACATCTAATTTATTTTCATGTGTGTACATAAGCGTATTCCAAATGTCAAAGATGATTAATTTTATTTTAGCCATTTTTGAAAAAGCTGCCCCGGGCGAGATTTGAACTCACGTCCTCAGCTTTCTCCAGCGCATTATTTTTTCCGCCAGTGCTTTTTCACAAGCGAAGCCAATAAAAGGGCTGCGAGAGGCTGAAATGATTGGCCGGACTACACCACCGGGGCTTGCTGGGCTCGATCCGGGCACTGTTTGCCCCGGAACGAATCTCGTAAATCCCTTCAGCATGAAGGACAACGAGCTCGGTAGGATTTGAACCCACATCAACCGGGCCGAAACCGGACGCACTATCCAGGTTATGCTACGAGCCCATGATTTACTTTGAACAAAATGGTTTAAAAGCATTGCTCTTAATATACTTTTATGAAGGTTGTGATTATGTGCGCTGGCAAGGGCACTAGAATGAGACCAATTACTGAAAAGTATGCTAAGCCAATGATTGAAATTAATGAAAAGCCTTTTTTGAGCTATTTAATTGAAAATTTGCAGAAAGCTGGATTTGATGAATTCTGCTTTGTTGTCCATTACAAGAAAGAGCAGATTATAAATTATGTTAAAAAACTAAAGATAAGTGCTGTTTTTGTTGACCAGCCAGAGCAGAAAGGAACTGCTGACGCAGTAAGATATGCTAAGAACTTTGTTGGAAAAGACAATTTTCTTCTTGTTCCTGGAGACAATCTTTACAGTTCAGAAGATTTTAAGGACTGCTGGAAAGACGATAACTTAAATTACATTAAAGGTTTTGAGGTTGAAAATCCGAACAAATATGGAGTACTGATAGAAAATAACGGTTTTCTTGAAGAAATTAAAGAAAAGCCAAAAGAATTTGTCGGAAATCTGATTAACACCGGACTAATTAAACTGACTCCTGAGATTTTTGAGGCAATTGAGAAAATTGAAGTTTCTCCAAGGGGCGAACTTGAATTAACTGATGCATTAACCTTACTTGCAAAAGAAAAAAAAGTTCGGGTTTTGAAAATCAAAGATTATTGGAAAGACTTAGGACAACCGGATGACATTCTGAAGATAGGAGACTTTTTATTGTCAAAAATTTAGAAAATTTCGCAAAAAATATGTTTTGTGCCGGCATGGCTTAATCTGGCAGAGCGCAAGGCTCGAACCCTTGTTTCCGAAAGGATTTGCAGGTTCAAATCCTGCTGCCGGCGCTACTCTGCACTTTCTCACTCCCTTTTCTTTCAAAGGACTTTCTTTAAAAAAGAACCTCCACTAAGGCAAAGCCTAAGGCGGCTACGCCTTCTAAGAAAAAACAAGTAAGTTTCAAAAAGAAACAAATTTATTTTTTGATGAAACTTTTTTCTAAAAAGTTTCTGTAAGTTGCCAAAAGAACAATCTCAAAGAGATTAGAACAATATTTTATGGTCTTATTCGGTTCATAAAACCCCTGCCTTTTCTTCAAAAGAAAAGGTAAGTTGCCAAAAGAACAATCTCAAAGAGATTAGAACAATATTTTATGGTCTTATTCGGTTCATAAACCTAGGGAATGGCAAAATGTCTCGGATGTGGTCGAGTTTCAAAAGAGCCTGCAAAAGGCGCTCTGTTCCAAGGCCGAAGCCTGCATGTGGCACTGAACCATATCTCCGTGAATCCAGATACCAGTCAGATTTTCCAAGGTTTATTTTCGCTTTTTTGAGGCGCTGTTTTATTTTTTCCAGTTCTGGCTCTCTTTGGGAGCCGTCAACTGTTTCTCCGACTTCAGGAAAAAGAAGATTAAAGTTTGTTCCATAGCCTGGATTTTTTGGGTCTTCTCCATGGTAAAACTTCAGAATTGACATTGGATAATGGGTTACAAAAATCGGGCCGTTTTTTGCCAATTCCTTTTCATGCGGAGCTCCAAAATCTTGCCCTTCTTTGATTTTGAATCCTTTTTTCTGCAATTCTTTTACTGCTTTTGAATATGTTATTTTCTTGTATGGTGGCTTAAGTGAATTAAGCCATTTTTTGTCAACTCCAACAATCTCCAGCTCTCGTGAATTTTCACTTAGCAGTTTGTCAATCACAGCAGATATGCATCCTTCTGTAAGGTTGATTATGTCGTTAAGGTTTGCCCAGGCAGACTCAACTTCAAGGTGCCAGTATTCTGTTAAGTGGCGGTTTGTTGAGGATTTTTCTGCGCGAAAAGAAGGAGCAAGAGCATAAACATTTTCAAAAGCATGAATCATGTTCTCTGCATAAAACTGCCATGACTGAGTTAGGAATGCTTTTTTTCCAAAATATTTTACCTGAAAAACTTCTGAGCCCCCTTCTGAACCTTGAGACATGAATGAAGGGGCTTCTGCTTCAATGAACTTGTTTTTTCGAAAATACTCATGAAATGCCATAAACATTTGGGACCTAAGCTTGATAATTGCTGCCTGCTTAATTCCTCTTAAAGCAAGATGGCGGACATCCATTAAAAATTCTGTTGAAAGATCTTTTGAAATTGGGAATCTTTCTGCAAGATCTACTATTTCCAGTTTTTCTGCTTTCAGTTCATAGCCAGTGGGTGCTCTAAAGTCTTGCTTCAAAGTTCCAGAAATTATTACTGAAGACTCTATTGTAACTTTCTGTGCAGATTTCCATGCATCTGACTTGTCTGTAACAATTACCTGCATAATATCTGTTGAATCCCTAATTACAAGAAATATCTTGTCTTTCATTTCCCGTTTTCTGTAAACCCATCCGCAGACTTCAACTGTTTTCCCTGCCTTGGATTTTTTCAAAATGTCTCGAATAAAGGTTGTTTTCATATAACTTATTTTAGAATGCTAACTTAAAAATTTATCTAATAATATGTTTTTGTTGTTGTTTCATTATGTCTTCTAGGAGGAAAACAGGGAATTTGTGCACCATCTTTGTTTAAATAAGAAGAATTACAAGCTTCTGCTATGAGTTCAGCAGTTAGTTCTTTATTCTTATTGTTTCCCACAAGGTCATCAAGAGACAAATGTTGTTTTCTTGGAAAAATCTTGCCTAATGTTGCATCATACATTTTAATAAACAAAGTTGTTGAAGGTATGTAATTATTCATTGCAGTTTAAGATTATAAGGATCATTTAAAAAAATTTGTATTCAGTAAAAGCAATCAAAAGTTACGCTTTCATTTCTTCATTAGCAAATATAATATCGCTTTTTGAACATGCAGACGATTTTCAGCTTGGTCATAAACAACAGATTTTTCAGAATCAATTACTTTATCTGTAACTTCCTGCCCTCGATGTGCAGGAAGGCAGTGCATGAAAATCGCATCAGATTTCGCAAGATGCATTAATTTTGAATTAACCTGATATGGCTTCAAGTCAGCAATTTTCTTCTTAGCTTCTTTTTCCTGACCCATGCTTACCCAAGTGTCTGTGTAAACAACATCTGCGTCTTTCAGCGCTTCAGAAATTGAATCTGTAATCTTAATTGAATTGTGAGTGTTCTTCATAATTTGCTCGTCAGGCAAATACTTCTTCGGACAG
Source organism: Candidatus Pacearchaeota archaeon (assembly GCA_017608025.1). GTDB lineage: Archaea > Nanobdellota > Nanobdellia > UBA10117 > JABICX01 > JAFCGM01. The sequence continues at coordinate 54,679 of JAFCGM010000005.1, read as the reverse complement.
CAAACCGCCATATTTACATCTAATTTATGACAGCAGTGCATTAAAGAATGGCAAACATTATTATTTGCATCTCCGATATAAACCAATTTTACATTTTTCAAACCTTTCTTTTTTTTAATAGTATACAAATCAGCAAGTGCTTGGCAAGGATGCAAAAAATCAGTAAGTCCGTTTATCACAGGCACAGATGAATGTCTGGCCATCTCAAGAAGATGTTCATGCGAATACAACCGCGCCATTATCCCGTCAACATAACGCGAAACCACTGCCGCAGTATCCTTAACTGCCTCGCCCCGACTTGCCTGAAGTTTGGTGGTTGTCAAATCAAGAGCATGACCGCCAAGCTGAGTCATTGCAACTTCAAAACTAATCCGCGTCCTAGTGGAAGATTTTTCAAAAATCATTGCGAGAGTTTTCTGGCGGAGTGCTGAAAGTTTTCTTCGATACAATTTATCAGCAGTTTTGAAAATTAACTCAATATCTTTTTTAGTTAAGTCATTTATAGAAATAAGATGCTTTGCTGAAAGTTTCATGGAAGCACCACCGTGCAATTCTTCTGATTAACTGCGTCTTTTATGTTTGAAAGATGAGCAATAACTGCAGGTTTTTTGGTTTTTGAAACAAAATCAATTGCAGCTTCAATTTTTGGTTTCATGCTTCCTGCTTCAAAATATCCTCTTATAAAATACTCTTGCAGATTTCTTTCAGATATTTCTGAAATTCTTTTTTCATTTGCTTTTTTGTAATTCAAATACACTGCATCAACATCTGTCAGGATTGCAAGCATGTCTGCTCCAATATTCCTTGCAAGAAGGGACGCTGTTCTATCCTTGTCAATAACTGCTTCTACACCTTTAAATTGCTTGTTTTTCCTTATTACTGGAATGCCGCCGCCACCGCAGCAAATAACCACAAAGTTTTTTTCAAGAAGCAATTCAATTTCATTTAGTTCAAGAATTTTAACTGGTTTTGGAGAAGGAACAACTTTTCTATATCCTTTGCCTTTGAAGTACTTCATATATTCCTCTTTTTTCAGAAGCATGTTTTCCATAACTGAGTAGAACCTTCCAATTGGCTTTGTAGGATTTTGGAATGCAGAATCTGATGACATAACTTGTATTTGAGAGATAATTGTTGAAATTTTTTTGTTCAAACCTTTTTTTATGAATTCATTTTTCAGAGCCTGCTGAAGCATGTAGCCAATCTGGCCTTGAGATTCTGCTCCGCAAACATCAAGTGTTTTCTTTATTTTTGACGCTTTTTGCTGCTCATATATTTCTCCAATCTGCGGACCATTTCCATGTGTTATTATTATTTCATGTTTTTTTGCAATTTCTGCGAGCAAGTTAGCTGTTTTTTCAATTGCCTGCTTCTGCTCTTTGAAAGTAGCATTACTTTTTGGAGAGAGCAAGGCATTTCCACCCAGAGCAATTACTATTCGCATTCCAACACCGTAATATATAATATAGTATACATATAATAAAAGGTTAACTCAAAGTTATAAGCAAGAGTTTTATTAATTAAAATACAAGTATTTTCATGAGAAAAAAGAACTGGCTTTGGAGGCTTTTTGGTGTTATTATTCCTGCTTTCTTAGCAATAGCCCTTCTCAGCGCAACAATTGGAAATGAAATTATCCAAGGACTCACTCCTAGTTTGGAATCTTTTGTAATAATTCAGTTTATGTGTTATTTATTCTTTATAACTTTGCCAGTTGAAATGCTCTTTTTAGGCTATTTGTTTTTAGGTTACAATTTTATTGTTCTTTTTGTTCTGGCAATTGTGCTGGCTGTTTCTGCCCAAATAATTGATTATGGAATCGGATATCTTCTAAGTGACAAAGTTATTGGTTTTTTAGGGAAAAGCCCTGATTTTGAAAGAAAGTATAAAAAAACAAAAAAGAAAATTGACAAATACGGCGGATGGGTAATCTTTCTTTTCAATCTAGTGCCAGCGTCATCTCCAATTTTGCTGCTGACTGCCGGACTGGTCAAATATCCTTTTAAAAAAGCAATTTTTTTGAGTGCTGCAGGGTTAATTTTAAAATACATAATAATAATTATAACTTACTTGGTGATTGTGTAATGGAACTTATTTCAGAAGGTGCTGAGGCAAAGATTTTCAGAAAAAATAAACATGTTATAAAAGACCGAATTCAGAAAGAATACCGAATTAAAGAAATTGACAGCTTTCTGCGAAAATCAAGAACAAAGGCGGAGGCTCGGCTTTTGAAGAGGGCAAGGATAAACAGAATTCATGTTCCAAACTTGCTTAAAAGTTCAGATACAAAGCTTTGTATTGAGTTTATAAATGGAGAAAAAGTTTCTGATTATTTAAAGAACAATGGTCCTCGAATTTTCCGAAAAATCGGAAAAGAAGTTAACAAAATGCATGAAAACCATATTGTTCATGGAGACTTAACAACATCAAACATGATTCTAAAAAGAGGAAAAGTATATATTATTGATTTCGGGCTTGGAGAATATTCAAAAAAAGTGGAAGACAAAGCTGTGGACTTGCATGTTTTGAAAGAGTGCTTAAAGAGCAAGCACTTTAAAATCAGAAACCGAGCATGGAGAAATTTTCTGAAAACCTATAAACAAGACGATGTTCTTTTGAGACTGGAAAAAGTTGAGAAGCGAGGAAAATATTGGGGTCAAATTGTTAAGAAAAGACCGTTCTTATTGAGCCATCTTCTCAGGTCTTTGTAATCTGGGCAGATGGATTCAACTTCTTTCCAAAATTGCTTTGAGTGGTTAAAATGCTTTAAATGGCTTATTTCATGGCAAATTACATAATTGAAAACTGGAAGAGGTGCAATAGCAAGCTTCCAGTTAAGGTTTAGGTTTCCTTTTTTTGAGCAAGAGCCCCATCGCGTTTTCTGGCCGCGGACTGAAATTCGATTTATTTTGTATCCTTTTTTCTTAATTAGGTTTTCTGCAATTTTTCGAGTTTGGTTTCGATAGAATTTTTCCAGAATTTCCCTTAATTCTTTTTTTGAGCCTGTTTTTGAATGAAAAATGGCTTTGTCATATCCCAAATTAATTCCTTGTTTTTTTGAGTTTCGAATTTCTGTGAGATATTTTCTTCCGAGAAAGAAGATTTCTTTTTCTATGTTTTGATTGAATTTTTTTCTGCTTAATTTGCTGAATTTATGCAGCTGAGTTTCAATCCAGTTTGAATTTTCAGAAACAAAAGAATCAATTCTGCGTTCAGGAACATGCTTCGGAGCTATTACTTCAACTTCTGCAGAAGAGGAAACTTTTATTGAAACTCTTTTTGCTCTTTTGCTTCTTCTAACTGAATATTCAAACATACAAAAAATTAGCATAAGTTCTTATTATATTTTACTTATATACATAAGGAGTTATTTCTCCAGTTTCATTAATTGAGTCTTGCTTTATTTCAACAAGAAGTTGATAATTTGTTTTCTTCTTTCAAGCTATTTCTTCTTCAAGAAGTTTAATATATCTTAAAAAGATTATATTTCAGATAATCAGAAACATTTATAAATCAACTAATTTATCAAAAAGTAGGCTAATCAAGTTTCGGCGGGGTTAGACCGGTATGCTAAAGCTAACGGTTTTAATTCTCAGTCAAAATTTTAGCCAAATCAATAAAAAGATTCCATTGCCTGTTAATACAAATTTGCAGGCGCTCAGCGGCAAACCCTTTAAAGCATAAGGGATTTTGCAACCGCGCGGAGTCTCTTCGCTAAAAGAACTATGGGACGAATGCATGCAAGAACACGGGGAAAATCAGGAAGCAAGAAACCGCTTTCAAAGACAGTTCCTACTTGGAACACTCGGAAAGCTGCTGAGATTGAGAAACTCGTTGTAAAGCTTGCAAAAGACGGAAAGTCAAGCACAGAAATAGGGATAATTCTCAGAGATAGTTATGGTGTTCCAGATGTAAGAATTGGAACTAAGAAAAAAATCACGCAAATTCTAAAGGAAAACAATTTGACTGGAGATGTTCCTGAAGAGCTTCAGTCCCTTATTCGAAAAGCAGTCAAAATTAGGAAGCACCTTGAAACAAACAAAAAAGACCTTGTTTCAAAAAGAGGGCTTCAGTTAATTGAATCAAAAATCCGAAGATTGGAAAAATACTACAAAAGAAACAAAAAGCTTTCAGAAAAATGGAAATACGACCCTGAAAGGTCAAGGTTGTTGGTAGGTTAATTATCATGTCAGCAGGAAAAAAGAAAAAAGTTAGCAAAAAAAAGCAATTAGGTTCTAGAACTCAAAAAGCTAAAAAGAAGTGGTTCATCGTAAATGCTTCTGAGCAGTTCAATAAAAAGGAAATTGGAGAGATTCCTGCAAACGAACCAAAAGCCCTTATTGGAAGGACTGTTGAGACAAGCTTTGGCCAGATTTCTGGAAATCGAAGGGATGTTTTCAACAAAATTGTAATAAAAATAAACAAAGTTCAAGGTGAAACTGCTGATACTGAAGCAAAAAAATTCTTTGTTGCTGACAGCTATATTCAGTCACTTCACAGAAGGAAAAAGCAGAGAATACTATGTGTTTTTAATGTCAAAACAAAAGATGAAAAAGAATTGAAATTCAAAATTTATCTTCTTGGAAAAAACAAAATTCATCATAGTGTAAGCTCTAAGCTTCAGAAAGTAACTAAAGAATATGTTTCTGCTTATGCAAAAAAAGCAACTTCTGCAGATATTCTAAGCATTGAAGGTCCAAAGAAAATCTCAAATCTGCTAAAAACAAATCTGAAGAAAATTTATCCTTGCAGTGCTGTTGTCTGGAAGATTTACAACTTGAATGCTTAATTCTATTTAAATCCAATTACTTGAAAGCCAGATTTCTCAATCTCCTCTTTTGACCAAAAAGGCACTTCTTTTGTTTTAATAATGCAGATTATTTCTTTTTCAATTGTGCGACCAGCGTATTCTTTGGTTTTAGGATTCCATTCTCGGAGAACTAAAATATCTCCTTTTTACAATCAAAATCAACTAATCTTAAATCAAATGTTTTCTCTCTGTCAAGAATTTTCTGAAAATATTCTGGCCAGTATTTCTTTTCTATTTTCATCTCAACCTCAACACATCCAGATTTCTTGGAGCAGTGGCCTCACGCCCCTTTTCAAAAAAGCGGCGGCGGAAAATAATAAACTAACGTAACCGAAGAACATCCAGATTTCTCGGTGCTGTAGTCTCTATGTGAAATTCCTTGTGGAAAGCTGAAGCAAGGTTTAGGCATGACTGGTTGTCTCCATGAACTACGATAATTCTTCTCGGCCTTGGAGTCATTTTTCGAACATAAGTTAACAGCTCTTCTCTATCAGAATGTCCTGATAATCCAGGAACAGTGTTAATGTCAAGATTAACTTCATAGGTTTCGCCGTCTTCTGAAAATGATGTATCTCCTCTCTGAATGTTATTTCCCAAAGAGCCTTCTGCCTGATAGGAAACAAAAACCAAGGAGTTTTTCTTGTCTGAACCTAATTTTTTCAAATATTCAACTGACGGACCTCCAACAAGCATACCCGATGTTGCCAAAATAACGCAAGAGCCTCCATCAATAACCTGCTTTCTTTCCTTTGCTGAGCCGACTCTTTTGAAGTTCCCTGCAAGAAAAGGGTTTCTGTCTTTGTAAAAGATTTTCTCGCGAATAGAATTATTTAGATATTCTGGATAGGCATTGTGAATTGCAGTCATGTCCCAAACCATTCCGTCAATGTAAATTGGAACATTTATTTTGCTTTTCCTAAAAATTTCTTCAAGAATTATCATAACTTCTTGCGCACGGCCAACTCCAAGTACTGGAATAATAACTTTTCCTTTTCTTTTTATTGTTGACTTTACAAACTCTGCAAGCTCGTTTTCTGATTCCTTGCGCGGAGCCATTAAGTCGTCCGGCTTTCCATAGGTGCTTTCTGTTATTAAAGTTTCAACGCGAGGAAATTCAGAATGCCCTGGATTAAGCAATTGAGTTTCCTTTGTCTTGAAGTCTCCTGTATAGAGAATGTTGTGCCAACCTTCGCCAATATGAAGGTGGACAAGAGAAGAGCCAAGAATGTGGCCTGCATTGTAAAGCGTAATTCGAACATCAGGAGTTATATCTGTCACTTCATTGTAATCCAAAACAATTGTATGCTTTACTGCCTCTTTTATGTCTGTGCTGGAATACGGGGCTTTTTTTGTCTGGGCATGGCTTACTTGAATATAGTCAAGCTGCGAAAGAGATGAAATGTCTCGAGTTGGTTCTGTGCAGTAAACCGGACCTTTGTATCCGTATTTGAAAAGGTAAGGCACAAAGCCTGAGTGGTCCAAATGAGCGTGAGAAACAATTACAGCATCAAGGTCTTGAAGATTTAACTCTGGTGCGGTGAGATATGGAAATTCTCCTGAATTTGATGCTGCAGGATTTATTCCGCAGTCAATCAAAACCTTTGATTCTGGTGTCTGCAGCAAGAAGCATGAACGTCCTACTTGACGACCTCCGCCAAGAACTGAAAGTCGGACCCATTTTTCAGAAGAAGTTGCTTTTTTTATTTCATAAATTCGCTTTCCAACATTATTTAAGAAACGCTGTCTTTCTGCATTGTCCTCATAAAGAACCTTGCGAATGTTATTTGTTATGTTTGAAGTAACAACTGACTCTCTTTTGATAAAAGGTGTCCATGATGTTTTTTCCTTGATTTCCTTTAATATCTCGCCATCTTTTCCAATTGCTCTTCCAGGATTTTTCGCTTCAACTATTACTTGGGATTGCGAAGGCAGGAATACAATATTTGTGACTTCAGCATCTTTTGGAAATAGTTTTTTGAGAATTTTTTCAGAATCCTCTTCTGACTTTCGTATTGCTGCATCTGCACGAAGCTCAATTCTTTTTTTGAATTCATCAACAAGCTGCCGGATTATGTCTCCGCTATTTAGAAAAAATTTCCTGCTTTTTGTGTAGAGAATAATGTTTGCGCCTTCATAGCTCGTGCTGGATATTTGCGTCTCTCTTGGTAATTTCTCTAGAATTTTGTCTAAGATACTCATTGTAAAAGTATATCCTTTGTTTTTGCTACTTGTTTAGTTTATCTGCAATTGATTTAATTCTTGTAGAAGGGATTTCCTTTGCGCCGTCTTTTGTTACAGTGTAGACTGTTATGTTTTCTCCTCCCACGCTTGAGATTCTTTTTCTTGCTGCCACAATTGCCTTAACTGCAAGATTAAGTCCTTCTTCAACAGTCATTTCCTTTTTGTATTCAGCATCAAGAATTCCATAAGCCACAGTCATTCCTGAACCTGTTGCTGAGAATTCTTTTTCAGGAGATACGCCTCCAACCATGTCAATGCTGTAAAGACTTGGCTCAGAGTCATAACCACCTAGCAAATCAAAAATCTGATAAGGCAAATATGTGTAAAGGTATTTTTCAGAAAGTATGTTTGAAATAAGAGTTGCTACAGCCTTTACTGTCGGCTCTTTTTCTTCAAGGTCGTAAATTTTCATCTGCGCACGGAGAAACCTTAGCAATGCTTGATTATCTCCAACAGAGCCTGCTGTTGTCATAACTATTTTAGGAGTTATTTCATGAACTTTCTTTGCATCTTTGTTAAACTTAAAGTCGCCAAGAGATGAAAGTTGGTCTGCTGCAATTACAACTCCATCAGTGCATACAACTCCAACTGTTGTAGTTCCTTTTTTCATTTCTTTTTCCATTATAATTTCACTCCTTATTGCTATAGAAGTATATTTAAAAGTAAATTCGTGTATTTAAAAATTTTATGCTTTTATTTGACAGCAAAATATCAAGAAGAAGAGAATGAATAAAAAATATAAAAAAGGTTTTTCAAGAAGTGTGAACCTAAGTTGGTTATTTATTCCTCGTCTTCTTCAAAGTCGTCTTCGTCTTCGTCTTCTTCGTCTTCCCAATCTTCGTCTTCGTCTTCAGACATTAACCATAGTTTAGGGTTCATTTTTGAAACCTCCATTGGTATTTTAGTGGAAAATTAAATAGTATTTAAGGATTTCCAAAATCTGTTATTTATTATTAGTAGTATAGAATTAGTTTTCTTTGCTAGTAGCTTTTAGCAAAATTTGCTATGTGCTTGGCTTTTTCATTGCAGAAAATACAATTACCTTTTATGTTTTTCTGGAATTCAAAAGGAAGATTTGTTATTTTTGCTCCGGTTTCGTCCTTGATTTTCTCCTCACATTTCTGTGAGCCGCACCAGCTTGCTTTGACAAATCCGCCGTGCTTTTTCAGAATTTGCTTGAGCTCAGAATATGTTTTTGCTTCCCGCGTGTTTTCCTTCATGAATTTCAAGGCATTGGTGTAAAGGTTCTTGTGCATATTTTCAAGCTCTTGTTTGCAGGTTTTCTTAAGAGCAGGGATTTTAACTTGTGTTTTCTTTAGTGTGTCGCGCCTTACCAAAACAACTTGATTGTTTTTTATATCTCTTGGACCGATTTCAATTCTAAGCGGAATTCCCTTTAGCTCCCATTCATGGAATTTGTAGCCAGGAGAATAATCCTTGCGGTTATCAACAAAGGAATCTGGAATAAGTTTTTTGATTTTGTTGGCATTTTTTAGGACTTCTTTTTTTGTGTTTTTATTATAAATAGGGATTATCACTGCCTTTTTTGAAGCCATTTTTGGAGGAATTACAAGGCCACGGTCATCTCCGTGCACTGCAAGCATTACTCCAAGATTTCTCGTTGATATTGCCCAAGTGTTTTGCCACACATACTGTTTTTTCTTGTTCTGGTCAAGGAAGCTTATGTTGTATGCTTTTGAGAAATTTTGTCCGTCCTGATGCACTGCAGGTCCTTGTATTGCTTTTTTAGAAGGCAGAATATGCTCAAATGAAAAAGAAGCAAGGCCTCCTGCAAATTTTTCCTTATCTGTCTTTCTGCCAGCATAAGAAGGAAGTGCCATCATGTCTTTAAGAATGTAATTATAAATTTTCATTATTTTAGGCACTTCTTCATCTGCCTCTTTTTTTGTTGCAAAAGCTGTATGGCCTTCATTAAAAAGGAACTCTCGTGTTCTTAAAAATGGGACTGGGTTGTTGAATTCCCACCGAACAATGTTACTCCATTGGTTCATTTTAAATGGAAGGTCTTTCCAGGACCGAATCCATTTTGCAAGATACGGATACATTATTGCTTCTGATGTTGGCCGAATTGCGAGCTTCTCAGAAAGCCTTGAGTTTCCTGCATGAGTAACCCACGCAACTTCTGGTGAAAATCCCTCCATGAATTCTGCCTCTTTTTTGAGGAATTTTTCTGGAATCAATAAAGGAAAATAAACATTTTTCACACCAAGTTTTCTTATTCTTTTGTCAAGCTCATCGCGGATTTTCTCCCACATTGCAATTGACTCTGCGCGAAAAATCATACAACCAGAAACATCTGAGTACTCCATTAATTCTGCACTTAGAATTGCCTCAGTGTACCATTCTGAAAAATTGGATGATTTTTTGTTTTTCATAATACATATACCTAGCAATAAGTATATAAAACAATTGCTTTTAGCATTAACTTGTTTTCTCTACTCAATAAATCATTTAAAATCAAAAAATTAAGAGATTGAATATGAGAATTGCTGTTGTTACTGACTTTCATCTTGGATTTGATTATGGTGGTAAAAGGGAGAGGGATTCGTTTATTAATGCTGAATCTGCTTTTGACTCTGCTCTTGCAGAAAATCCTGACTTGGTTCTGGTTTTGGGAGATGTTTTTCATGACAAAGTTCCTCGCCCAGAAATAATGGCTCAGGCAATTGACCTTTTTTCAAAAGTAGCTCTTAAAGTTGGAAACATTAAAATTGTGCGGAAAAAAGATTTAAAGGAAAAAGAGGAGTTCCTAAACCAAAATGTTCCTGCAATTTTGGGGATTTACGGAACGCATGAAACAAGAAACAAGGGAAATATAAATCCAATTCATCTTCTTGAAAAAGCCGGGCTTTTCATGCATCTTCACACAGACTCCTTAATTGTTGAATCTGACAATGGAAAAGTGGGCTTACATGGGTTAAGCGGAGTTCCAGACATATATGTAAAAAACATTTTGGAAAAATGGAATGTTTCCCCTTTTCCCGGAATGGTGAACATTTTCATGGCGCACCAAAGCTTTAAGGAGCTGCTGCCAATGAAAGATCCCCGAATTGCAAGTTTGTCTGACCTGCCAAAAGGATTTAGTCTTTATCTTCTCGGGCACATTCACTGGAGAATTGAAGACAAGCATCCTTTGACAAATGCCCCAATAATAATTCCAGGAAGCACGATGCTAACTCAAATGAGAAAAATCGAAGCTGAAAGGAAAAAGGGAATTTATATTCTTGAAATTAAAGAAGGAAAGATAAATGCAAAATTCAAGGAAATCCGGCAGGAAAGAGACTTTCATCTTATTGAAAATGATGTAAGTGGAAAAGATCCTTCTGCTGTTTCTGAAGAGCTTAAGGAAAAAATAACTAAAATAATAAAAACCACTGCAAAGCAGAGCTCTCCTCTTATAAGAGTAAAATTAAAGGGCGATGTTGAAAAGGGAATTCTGCCAACAGACTTTGACTTCAGCTCTCTAATCAAGCTCTTTTCTGGAAAAGCAATTCTCTATTTTGACAAGTCAGGAATTTACTCTTCAAAGCTTTCTGAAAAAACAAAAATGATTCTTGACCTTAAATCAAAAAAAGTTTCTGTTGAAGAAATTGGAACAGAAATTCTTCTGAACAAGTTGAAGGCAGATTCAATGGAAAAATCTGAAAAAATAAAGAATCTGTTTTTAAGCCTTTCAGAAGGAAATCTTGAGAAGGCAGAGGAGATGATGTTAAATGATTAACTCTCTTTATCTGAAGAACTGGAAAATTCATAGTGAAAAGGATTTCACTTTTTCGCCTGGAATCAATGTCCTTGTGGGAAACATGGGCTCTGGAAAAAGCTCAATTCTTCAGGCAATCAGCTTTTCCCTTTTCGGAACATTTATGGAGCTGAAAAAAAGAGATGTAACTCAACAGGAAATCATAACACGAAATTCAGGTGCGAGCTTTGCTGAAGCAAAAATTAAAATTTCCTCTGGAAAAGAAAAATACATAATCCAAAGAAAGATAAATGAAAAAGGCACAAATGAAGCAGTTGCAAGAACCAGTGAAGGCAAACTTATAGCTGGACCCAATCCAACCAGTGCGAATTTGTTTGTTGAGAACTTTCTCAAAGCAAATGACGAGATTTTTTTTAGAACAGCTTATTGCGTTCAAAATAATATTGACGCAATTGTGAAATATTCGCCAAAAGAAAGAAAAGAAAAAACAGATGAATTAATGGGGCTTGACAAGTTTGACAAAGCTAGAAATAACTGCATAAAGCTGAGAAACCAGCTTTTGAAGAGAAAAGCAGAGTTTGAGAAAATTGTTTCTGAGCTAAATATTGAAGAAATAAAAAAAGAGCATGATGAACTTATAAAAGAAAAAGAAGCAATAAAATCGCAAGAGGTGTCTTTGAAGTCTGGCCTTGAAAAACTAAAAGAAAGGGAAAAAATGATATTAAAAAGCCATTCAAGGCTTCGCGAAAAAGCAGATTTTGTTCAGAAAAAATCTGAAAGAAAGGAACTTTTGGAAGAGGAGCTTGGAAGAATTTCTGAAAAGCTTGCAGGAGCTTCTTTTGACAAAAGTAAAGAAGAATTTCTTAAAGAACTAAACAAAGTCAAGGAAAGCATTCCTGAAAAAAACAAACTCATAGAAAGTCTTGAAATTGAAAAAGAATCCAAAAACCAACAGCTTCTGGAAATTGAACGGGAGCAGATTGAATTAGAAAGCAAGAAAAAAGACCTCGCTGAAAAAATGGATAATATCAAAGAATTAAAAGAAAAAATTCTTGAATATAATATCAAAGACTTGAATGCAGAGCTTGAGGAGACAAAAGCAAGAAGAAAGGAAATTGAAAAGCAATTCAATTCTCTTTCAGTCAAAATTTCTGAGGAAAAAAACCATTTGGTTGAGCTTGAAAAAGCAGACAGCTTGTGCCCTACATGCAGTCGAGAGCTTTCAGAAATGACAAAAAACGAGCTGATTTCGGAGAAGAAAAGAGCAATTTCTGAAAATCTTCAGCAACAATCGCAGATAAAAGACGAACTTTCACAGCTTGAGAAAAGAGAGGAAATGCTTGAAAAAATCTTCAAAGAGAATCGCGAAGGACTTGAAGACATTTCAAAAGAAGAATTCTATAAAGACGAATTAATGAAAATTCACTTAAAAATAGAAGAAATAATTTCAAAGAAAAACTCCTTAAAGTCAGAATTTGAAAGTACTGCTAAAAAAAGACAGGATTTGAAGCAGGAGATTGAGACTCTTAATGGAAAAAGAGAATACCTTATTGAAAAAATCCGGCTTTTTGAATTAAAAGACCGGGAAATTGAAGTAAATAAAAATCTTCAGGAGCTTGAGGAAATTTTAAGGGAAAAGAACGACATTCTCTCAAACCTTGCTGCTGCTGAACGGGAAAAAGAAAAAACAGCAAATGAAATCCAGGAAGCAAAAACGCGGCTTGAGGGTTTTGAAAATCTTATTTCTGAAAAGGAAAAAAGAATTTCAAACCTTGAACGGGAGCTTTCGCAAAATGAAAAATATCTTGGTGAAATAAAGGCTCTTGAAAGGCAAACAAAGTTTCTGGAAGAATTTAGGGTGGCATTAAGCGAGACTCAGAAGTCACTAAGAGATGAGCTTATTCTTACTGTAAATGAAATGATGGATTCAATATGGAGTCAGCTTTATCCTTATGAAAAATGGCAGAGTGTAAGACTTTTTGTTGACGAGAATGACTACATACTGCAAATGAAAAATCTGGATGGTGACTGGCTAAAAGTTTCTGGCTATGCATCTGGAGGAGAGAAAATGCTTGCAGCTCTTGCAGTAAGAATTGCTTTTTCAAGAGTTTTGGCGCCAAATCTGGGGCTCCTTATTCTTGACGAGCCAACTCACAATCTTGATGACAAAGCTGTTGAAACTCTTGTTGAAATAATAAAAACGCGGCTTTCAGACATAATTGAGCAGGTTTTTGTTGTAACTCATGACGAAAGGCTAGCTGAAGCTGGGAACAATATAATAAGGCTGTAGTTTTTAATAGTGATTTTCTGAAGCTTTCTTTGGGAATGAAATCACTTTTTAAAGGGATTTCTGCTGGGAACAATATAATAAGGCCATAAAAAATAAAAATTAATCAGAAAATCTTGAACCCATGCAGTCTTCATAAAAATTCAAAAGGTCTGGTTTTTCAGAAATAACATAAGCTTTCTTTGTTTTCAAATCTATTACATACAAATTATCCCGCACTATGAAAAAATCCAATCCCTGTCTTGTCTTTATTGAATTTGAAGAAGACTCAACAATATCTTCCTTATGAATTCCTAAAACATCGTGAACAAGTTTGCTTGAAAGTTCTGGATTTTTTTCCAAACAAAAGTTTATTTGATTGTGAATAGAATTTATATATTTTCCAATTTCATATTTTTCTTCTATTGTTGGCTTTGCTCCACTTTCTTTGTATTCTTTATTAAGGTTACTGCATATTGAAATCAAATCACTTACTGTATACTCTTCAATTTTCATTTAAATCACAAGGTTTTTGTTGTTACTTTTGATTAATAAATTTTTCTATTAAAAATAAAATAAATATAGTAATAAAAATACAAAAAAGGTTATTTTTATTACTTAAGCACTTCTTTTATCTTGTCTGCTAGCTCTGTAACAACCTCTTTGTCAAAAGGCAAGGAAACATTTTTTCCTCTGCTGAATCTTTTTGCTCCGTCAGGCATAAAGAATCCTTTAGAAATGGAGATAAACTCGTTTTCTCCTTCTTCTGTTTTTGCTTTTTTTCTTGCGACTTCAATAAAGCTGTTTCGTCCAAATTTAATTTCTTTTGAACTTATTGTTTCGAATTGTACTTCGTCTTTTGCCATTTTTGTTCTCCTAATTTGGTGTAAAAAATAATAAGAAATTAGTTTTATAAAGTTTGCTATTAGATAAAATCATCTGCTGAAGCCAATGTTTTTGCACTTTCCAAATATTCCCTGGAATACTGCTCTAAATCACGTTCCTCTTTCTCTTTTGATTTTCTTTCCCTAATATTCACAAAAACAGGATAATTAACTGCTTCTCCAAGAATTAAAGCCTCTCCAACGCGAAGAGCAGATATCATTTTTGTTGTCTGAGATGAAACTGATTCAAAGCTCCTGCTTATGTGGTCCAAGTCATTTGGATTATTAATTCTTAAGATTATCTGCGTGTTGCACTGCGACAAAGCAGTTGTTGAAAGCCTTGCTGGCCTTTGGGAAATCAGGCAAATTCCTGCAAAAAACTTTCTTCCCTCTCTTGCAATTGTTTCAATTATATTTTTTGAAAGAGCATTTTCAACTTTAACTCCTTCTGGGCAGAAATTGTGCGCCTCTTCTATAATCTCAAAATAAGGAGGGCATTTGTTTCTCCTTCTTAAATTAAACATTTTTTTTGAAATGTAATCAACAATAATCTGCTTCCTGGTTATATCAAGGGTTTTTGACAAATCAATTATAACTGCCTTTCCAAGCTCCAGCATGTTATCCAGATTCGGGTATTCTGCTGAGGAGAAAATTTTCATGTGGTCTAACTGGTCAAGCCAGGAGCAGAGAGCATTTCTTACACTAGGCTTCATTACTTCGTCTTCCTTAACTCTTTCAATAAGACTGGAAAGAGAATACCTGTTGTTTTGGGATTTAAGTTCGCGGATTATTCTTCCGAGTTCCCTTACCTGGGGTCGGCTCATTCCAGGAAGCAGAGCTTTTAAGCCGTATTCTCCGAAATAAGAAATGTCAAACTTTATGTTTTCTGAATCAATAATTGAAATTTTGTTTTGAAATTCTGGATACTCCTTCATATTAACATATTCTCCATGATTGTCAATTATCAAAAGTGCAACCTGGCCGTTTTCGCTTGTTCTGGAGAGCAGCTCCTCAATCAAAACTGCTGTTGCATAGGATTTTCCAGAACCAGACATTGCTATTATTGCAAGATGCTTTTGCAACATTTTTGTAATATTAAACTTTGCTGGAAGAGAATGCTGCTGCACTTGACCGATATTTATTCCTTTTTCCTGGTCAAGCCCTAAAAATAAATTCAGGAATTCTGGAGTTAAAGGCAAAACATCTGAGCCAGGTGCTGGAGGAAAGCTTGGCCTTTTCAAGAGCCCTGAGGATGATTTCACGCTTAGAGTTTTCACTTCAGCTATAGTGTATTCCCATTCGCCAATTGGAAAAGATGCGTCTGCGTTTTTTGAGGATGTTAAATCAGAGGCTGCTCCTGCTGACTCAAAATACTTGTTTGTCTTGTAAATATTTTCAATGTTACCAATAAGAAGGCCGTCTTCTGTTTTAACAGAAACAAACTCTCCGTGCTTGACTGGCTTTCTTATTACAAAAGAGAATTCAGATATAGACGGAGTACCCTGTCCTGCAATAACTGTCCCTAAAATATCCATAGTTATCACTAAATTACTTCCTTAAAAAATCTTTGTTTAGTTCAGTGTATTTAGCTTGCTTAAACACTCTGGCAGGCTCTTCACAAGAAGGACCTTAAAACATTTATAAAGCAAATTACACTACACGCTTCTCTCTCCTAAAAGACATCAAATCAGGAGAAAATCCAACTTCTGAAGAAATCGCCTTATCAATAAACATCAAATCCTTCTCACTTAATTTTGCTCTGGCATCAGCTTCAATTAAAACACTTGGATATGTGTATTCTTTAAAATTGTTTGAAATCGCAAGCATAATTTTGGAAATTTGTTCAACATCTTCTCGCGGATTATTTGACAAAAAATCAATTCGCAAAGGCAAATCATAATCTGAAGCCCGAAGATAAAATGAAAAAAGCTTTTTCGAAAACTCTCCAATATCCTGAAGAATCGGCAACTCAGCAGATTCTGAATATTCCATAATATCTGTCCGAGTTCCTTTCTCCATTATGTGCGACAAAACAATTGTATCTGAAAATTTGAGAAGAAGTTTATCATCAGATATTGCTTTTTTGCACAGTTTCATGCTCCGCGAATCCTCAACAGCACCAACCAAAGCAATTGAATTTTCTAAACAAAACAAATATAACTCATTGAAAAGCTGAATAACTTCCTCATATTTCTTAAAAGCCAGAGATGAACTTTTCGGTCGATTAGCAGGATACAAAACAACAGAACCATCAAGAATCAAAACATTTGGCTTAAATCTCTTAGCAGATTCAATTGCAACCTGAATCTCCCTTTCAACTCTCAAAAGCGATGCATAAGTATTAAACTCATGTTCCTCAAGAATATATGAAACAGGAATCACTTCAGGTGAAGGATTTTTTGAAGGTAAATATGATGTCTGAAGCTTCTCACCATATTCAAAACAAACTCCAACAGCCCGCCGAATCACAAAAGAAACTCCGTGTTTCTGCTTAGCTAAAAATCCGCCATCTACTCCAGCAATCCGAAGCCCTTTCAAATCAACATCTCCAATAGATGAAAATTTAATCTCAGACCTAAGTTTTTCTGCAAATGCTTTTCTCTTAGCTGAAATCTCCCGAATCTGCGAAGCAATTTCTTTAAGAGTCATGTTCTAGCTTTTCATCAGAAGTTTAAAAAATTGATGGCATTCCACAAAACAACTTTTTTATTCGTTATGTGAACTTTTTCGTAAATTTTTTTTTGAGCTAAAATAACAGAAACTCCGTGTCGATGATATACTCCATCACCATGCTTTTCTGGCTTAGTCATAAATTCCTTGTAAATTAAAATATTCCAGTCTCTATAGTATTCCTTAAGTTCATTTTCTTTGAAAAAATACATTTGCTTGTTTCCGAAAAAATAATCTTTTGTTGTAAAGGACAAAATTGCATTTAAACCATTTTCTTTTGTATTTTCTTTTATCTTAGAAATCACTTTTTTAATCTCTTTCTTTTTCAAAAAAGGAAATGTTGCAATTGAAAGAATAACATCATATTTTTTATCAAATTTAAACTTTTGAATGTCTTCAACAATTCCCTTGACTTTAATATTCATTTTCTTAGCAAGAAGATTCATTTTTTCAATGCCTTTTTTTGAGATATCTATTCCAGTGACATCAAAACCTTTTTTTGCAAGAAACACTGCATTTCTTCCCTCTCCGCAGCCAATATCCAAAACAGTTCCAGAACTCTTGTATTTCAGGATTGCTTTGACAAGCTTTGCTGGCTTAAGCCCCCAATACATTTCTTCTTTTTTGTAATGCTTTGAAAATATATCTTTTGACATCTTTAATGCTCTAAAATTTGTATCTTTGGTTTACCTGTTTTAGGTGCTAAAATCTCACATGTTCCTCCAATCGGGAAAGTTATCATTGGTGTTGTATGACCAAAATCAACATCTGCAATAACTGGAATTTTATTTAATTCTTTCTTAGTTTTAATTATCTGAATCACTTTCTCTCGAGTCATTTCTGAAGCTTTCTGAAATCTTCCAATAACAATTCCTTGGACACCTTCAAAACCGGGTTGGTGAATTAATGACTGTAAGTCTCGGTCAAAAATAACGTCTCTTGTTTCAGCGTCGTCTTCAATAAACAAAACAGTGTTTTTTAAATCTGGCATGAATTCAGTTCCCTGCAATAAATTGAATGTGCAGAGGTTTGCTCCAACAATTCGTCCTTTTGCTTTTCCAAAATTTATTACATAAGCGCCCTTATTTTTGATGAATTTTCGATTTTCCTGGTCCGTATACCAGCGATCATCACTCCATTCTTTTGAGTCTTTAATCTCAAATGGCTTGTCTTCGATCAGACATTTTTTGAAATACTCTTCAATATAATCAAAACCTTTTTTCATTCCAAAGGTTGAATAATGCGGACCAGAATAAGTCACAAGTCCGGTTTTCTTTAAAATTGCATTTTGAAGCGCAGTTATATCTGAATAACCGCAAAGAATTTTCGGATTTCTTTTAATCAAATCAAAATCAATATATTTTAATAATTGATTGGAATTAAAACCGCCAATCACTGTCAATATAACTTTTACATTTTTGTCTGCAAAAGCATCATGCAAATCCTCAATTCTGGATTTAATTGAAGACGAAGCAAACATATCTTTTTCCATTACATGCTTTCCAAAAGTTACTTTGAAGCCAAGATTTTCAAACAGCTCAGTTGCAATCTTTCTTGATTCTGAACAAATAAGTTTCATACTTCTAGCAGGAGCAATCACTCGAATCTCATCTCCTTTCTTCAACTTTGACGGAATTACCATGTAAATTTAAAAATAATGAAAACTATAAAAAATTGATGGCATTCGACTGAACAATTCTCTTAATACTCCCCTCTTCTTTACTTATAAACTCTTTTTCTTAAATCTGCATCAATAACAAGAATAATCAATTTTCCATTATCGATTTTTAGGATTACTCGATACTTGCCAACTCGCAGCTTAAAATAGCGCGAATTTGATAATTTTTCGATATGAGCATAAGGTCGTATCTTACATCGTTCTAATGAAGAAATAATTCTTTCCTGAATTTCTTTCTCAAACTTTGCTATCTTTTTCTTTGCTTTTTCTGTAAATATAATAGAATAAATAAAATCACCTCAAACCAAGTTCTTTCTTAACCTCTTCAAGAGTATAAACACGACCTGCTTTAATGTCCTTTTCAGCTTCAAGAATAGCTTTTTTAGTTTCTTCGCTTAACTCCATTCTATCTTCAATTAAACTCCAGATGATTTCTTCATAAGTTTCACTAGCAAAAAACTTCATTTTAGATAGAGCGTCCCTTAATGCAGAACTTATTTGAATAGTTGTGATCCCCATAGTAAACTATAGTATACTATAGTTTAAAAGATTTTTGGATATCTGTCCATTATCTATTACTCATAATATTCGTTAGGCGAACTTATCTTTTCCACTCTTTTATTGCAGGGGAGAAATCCAGCTGGTAATCTAGATTAAAGGGAAATGTGAATGTGTTATGAGTTAAACGCACTTTTTTCGGAGGTTCCGCTGAGGTATTGATTAATCTCTTCTAACCTAGGAAAATAACATTGTTATCAAACCAACAATTAAACCAGAAATTAAACTAATTGAAAGCGCAAATAAAAAATCTTTGCATATCTTCTTATCAGCATAATATACATTAGTTGAAAAATCTGCGTGTCTTATTGCTTCATATCTAAAATTTTCGTTATCAATTAATGGTACTCTTGCAATAATTGTCTCGCCTTCTCGATAAACATCACATTTTCTAGTAGGACCAATACAATATTCGCAATCATATTTTTTTCCAAGATAGAGTTCCATAAATACCTTAGAATCCGCGTTTGGAGAAGGAGCCTCTCTTGTATTAACAAAATTAATAAACACAGCATTTGGGGTTATTTTACCTTTAAAAGCTGCGATTATGTATCCTTTAATATATTTTTTTGAGAAATTGACTTCTCTAACTGTCGTATTTTTATGATGCACATAATTTGATTTATTTGCATTGCTAATAGAATATGCTTCAGTTGTTAAATTATTTATGTTTATTAGTTCTAATGACTCAGGATAATATATTTGCATAATGCTCAGATTTTCTGTTTTAAAGAAAAAAGACATATTGCATTCAGTTGGATTTTTTTCATAATTACATCTAACAATATAATTCCATACAACCGAATTAGAATATTGATTATCAGATAACTCAATACCAAATGTATATTTTTCGCGAGGAGGATAAATCTCAAGCTGAATACTAAATATAAGAAGGCCTATTGCGATACATAGTCCTAAAAAAATTACTAACCAACTTAATTTATATTTCTTTTTCATTCTAATTTTTTTCTAAATATTAAATTAAATGCTTCCTGCAACATGGGACTTAAAAATACAGTTATAGGTATAATAAGAATAAATGCTGCAATCAACGCAATTATATTCCTTGAATTTAACATAATCGAAAATATTACAAGAATTGCAGATAAAACTGAAGCTAAAGCTAAAATTTTTTGTAATCCTTGCGTCTTTTCTTGACCTTCATTTTGAAGCGCTACATCAAAACCTTTACTAGTAAGGACTAAATCTTGATGATTATCTAAAGAATTATGAACTTTCTTCCACTCTAGTAAACCATTCTCTTCCAGAAAAGAAGCACACAACATCACTTCATACTCAGACATTCTTAATTTCTTTACTAAAGAATGGTTTGGATTTTGAATTCCAATTTTATTGTTTCTAAAATAAGTATGTGGTGCATATTCATAAATCTCACTAAGAACTTTCTTCCAATTCTTACCAGATGGAATCTCTTGTTCTTTTATTTCTTTAATATCTTTTCCTCTTTCCATTTGTAGACTAGCACCCCCATAACGACTTCAACAGATGCAAAACTCAAACACGCTAACCATAAATAAGAAAATTGACTCTGAAGAAAAAGTATCATAAAAATAACAACAACATTTGCCATAAACACTGCCGAAAAGGGGACACCAAACGGCGCAATAGCTTTAGCTAATCTCGCAAGACCATCCCAAATGTCAGATTCTTCTTTTGAGTTATTCATGTTAAATTCTCCACAATATATATTTTAAGCTTTTATTTATTAAAGAATAAGGACAAAAATCCAAGAAAAAAGTCCTAGAGAATATAAATTCTTTAAAATTAAATAATATATTAAATTAATATGAAAAATTGGTCTTGGCTCTGTGCTTCAATAAAAAGTTATTTCTCGGTCTATAAATTCTGGAAAAGATATTGTTCTAGGATTCATCAAATAGCTATCTTCTTATTTATGATATTTATCTTAATTTTCTGTTTCTCCATATCAAAGTCTGTATTTTTCAATCTAATTCCTGAATTAATAAGATACTACTTTTTAAATACAATTAAATTATTTTTAGGCTTATTAACAATATTATTTATTGCATTATTTGTAGTAATAATTATCCCTAAACAAAAAGCAAAATGGGCGATTAAATATATTTTAGCTACTATTATTTTCTTACCAATTCTTCGCGGACCTGCCTTATACAATCTTTTAATAAGTGTATTAATTCTATTTCTATTAGCACCTATTTTAATTAAAAAGTGGACTAAGCCAGAGTGGTGGAGTTTAACTACAGTTATACTTATTCTCAGTATATTTTACATTGGAATTGTTTTTATTATAGGTGTTACATCACCACCAACACTTGATCTAAATGTGATTCGTTGTAGAGATTCAAATAATACAATTATTGATAGAATTAGCTGTTCAGATAGGTATGGGGAATTCATTACAGGAAACCTAATAGAATGTAAAACTACGAAGATTAATATAGATAACTTAAATAAGACACTTACTTTTAAATTCAGAGACGGTACTTCTAATAAAACGACTCAAGATAATCTAAACTTCTTAGCGAAAGACAATCTTCTTTCAGTTAATTTCAGAATCGAGAGACTTAATGAGACGGGAGCGGATCCATGTTATATTGCTGAAAGTAAGGTAAGATTTTTAACTCAGGGGGAATATAATAACTTAAGAGAGAATCGAAACTACTATTTCATAACTTTACTTGGTGTATTGGCATTTGCAATCCCTCCGTTTGTAATTAACTTACGAAAAATATTTAGATTCGATGGTCTAATAAAATGAAAGAAGAGTATCTATTTAGCTTATTGCTACTTGCTCTAGCTGCATTAATTGGTTTTCTTGGAGGGCTATCTGCGAATTATGTTTTTTATTTATCATCAAATTATCACGGCACATGGATATTTCATACAATTAATATGATCGTTATTGTTGTATTCTTAGTACTTCTTTTTTTAATAATACGATATATTCAGAAAAGTAAATAATTTAATTAGATATTTAGTATTATGGAAAGAGTTAAAAGTTTTATAAAGAATACTTTATATGAAGACTAGAATAATGCTTATTTCCGTTATTGTCCTTCTTGCTTTGTTTAGCGGATGTGTTCAAAAAGAAACTCAAACAAAAGTAACAGAAGCATCAATAAACAACAACCGAGAAACCAACTAAAAACGAGAGACTTATTTTCAGAAACCTATCAATATCAAATATGGATCAAAAGTGATGGTAAATGGAAAAACGTTTTGTTCGAAGATGTAACTGATATGCTTGGAGTAGCAGGAGATTGTGGTTGTAATGCTAAATCATGTATAACTTCGGATGTAGAATTTTCTATTAAAAATAATAATGCAAAAATTTATGGTCCTTTGATGGAAAGTTTTGATTCAATTAAAATAAAGACATTATATCAACCAGTATCGTTAGATGAAGATGATGTTATTGATGAAGTAATTTTTAATATATAAGGCAAAAAAATTTAATTGAAAATAAAGTATATACCTATATATTTTATATAATTAAAGTACTTATTTTATAATATAATGTCAGAAATAATTATTAAAACTTTCTTTGACTTTTTAGGAAATTATAATGATATTATTAGAAAGAGATATTTAGGGTCTTTTGAATTTAATGAGTTCAAAAGCTATCTTTCTAAAAAGACGTTTTTGATTATTATTTATATTGTACTTATATTAATTGTTTCTTTATTAATAATCTTTTTGGGTAAATAATGATTTTCCACTGCTGCTTCCGAATATTGGAATCTTGATATTTTTAATATATAATTTAATGGAACAGAAACATATAAGCAAGCATATTAAATTATGTTATCTTGATAATAATTTAAACATTAGATGGAATCATTGGGATTTTAAAGATTTGATTTTGAGTAAACCAATTAAAATCACTGAAAATCATTCGATAACTTATAATATTAAAGAAATTGGTGAAGATTACGTTCTTTATTTTTTACTTCAGTATCCAAACGGACATTTAAAGTGGTTCGGAATTACAAATAATCAAACAAAAACAATATATATAGATAATTCTTCAAAAGCTAATGAAAATACAATTTATATATCTAAGAAAAGTGTTAAAATTTCTCATAGAGAACTTCTTGAAAATATGAAATTAGTTAAATCTAATAAAAGCGAAATTTTACCAGCACAAATTGTTGCACTTAGAATTAGAAGTGATATATTCAATAATGAAATATGTATTGAAGATATTAACTTAAATTAAAAATTTATTTAAAACTTATTTCAAAAAAACCTAATTTTAAAGATTTGCGTTTTTTTCCTTTCTTTTTTACTACTTTAACATTATTCATTTTTTGAATAATAGCAATTATTGGGCAAATAACTCCAATAGAAATCGTTGTAATCATTAAATATAGAAAAAATGAAGCAATATTTATTATAGAAGAAGCTTCTCCTGCAAATGCAGCACCCATTCCAATAATAAAGTAAAGGATTAACTCAAAAACCAAAGTAATAATTGATAAAAAGAAAATAATTAGTGATGTTGAAATTTTCATTAATTTATTTTAAGAAAGCAAAAGATATAAGGTTTTTTTGTTAACCCATCCCCATTTCATGAGGTTCCAATTCTTGTTTATTTAATGCTATAAATCGATGTAATTTAGTATGATCCATTGGTAAGAGTATAATAAGATTAGAAGAATTATTGTTCTTTTTGTTTCCGTCAATGTGATGAACAATATATTCCTTAAAAGGTAATGCATATTTTTCTTTATTCTTTAAGTAAATTTCCTTATATGCTATCTCTCGATGAACTAATTTCTTAGTTGATTTACTTCTTAGATAACCTTTTTCGTCTTCATAAACCTCTTCTTTCATTTCAATTAGTACTTAACTCCTCTCTTTTAACAAAATCTTCAATCTCTTTGATGAATTTGCTTTCGGCGCCTTGTTGAGTATACATAAAAACATCCTCTTTGGCTCTAGTTACTGCGACATAGAATAATCGTCTTTCTTCTTGCTCTCTTAGTGTGTTATTATTAATAATTGCTGGTTCAAAAATATCTGGATCATGTAATTGACAAGGAAAACCATATATTCCGTTGTTTAATCTTAGTATAAAGACAACTTTTGACTGAAGTCCTTTACTTTTATGAACAGTCATAACGCGAACTCGATTTGGAAGATCGCCTCTTTCAAACGATATTGGGATTTTCATCTGATCTGCTACATCATTGATTATTGTTTTTATTTTTCCTTTTGAAATCCTTAATAATATCATAAAATTAGCATAAGAATATCCTTTATCGTGATACTCTTTTATCTTATTAAAGCAATGCTTAATTGTTTGATTATAATAATTTGTGAATTCTTTTTCAGGATAAAGTGAAGAATAAAGGACAATTTTTTTAGATAGATCTGAATTTGCTACTGCTTTCTTTTTTATTTGATTTTTATTGTGTTTTATTATCTCTGATCCAAGGTCAACTACAGACTTAATGCTCCGGTAATTTACTGTTAAATCTGTTCTTTCAGGGAAATCAAAGTATTTGTTAAAGTCTAAGAAATAATTAAGATTTGATCCAGAAAATCCCATAATGCTTTGACAGTCATCACCAACGCAAAATAATTTGCAGTTCTTGTTTTTATTCATAAGCTCTTTAATTAGTCTATATCGTTGCATACTTATATCCTGAAATTCATCAACAAGAATGTGATCATAAGCGTCCTCAAAAAGTTTCTTGTCGCTTTTTAGGTATTTTACAGCTAAATTTATCATATCTGAAAAGTCAATAGTATTTGTTTTTCTTAGTATTTTTTGATAGTAATCAAAAACAATTAAAGCAATTTCAGAAAAAGCTATTTGTTTTTTTGACCAGTCTTCTTTTGAGAGGCGTTCTTCAATACCTTTAACATCTAAATTATATGTTTTTGCGATTGTTATGAAGTTTGCAATTTGTCCTGGAAGGCTTTTTACAAATTGAGCAGATTCCCATGTTTTATTAACTAGCTTTTCGTAAGGTATTCTTTCTAATTTAAACTTTTGTTTAGGCTTTTTTTTACTAATTCTTTTTAAGAATATTTGCTCTAATTTATCAAGAAAATCTTCTTTAGCGAAATCTGCATAAGTTGTTTCAATTAACTCTTTTTTATGTGCAAAATACTTTTTTTTCTTAATATTCATTCCTTTAATATATTCCTCTGTTGGATCTTCTCCAAAAAACCAATTCGGAACTTTTCCATCTTTATTAATTGCCCAATGTTCGAGATAAATATCAAATTGTGGGAAAAAGAAGTCTGGTTTAGGAATAATTTCATTGCCTTTTTCATTTCTATACCTCATCCATTCTGCAGGAGCTTCATATTTTATATTTATTTCTTGCCCATTAATTTTATGCATTAAAAAAAAGTTTAGAATAGCTCTTTCTCCTTCACTTTTTACTTTTTGTCCATTTATTGCAGTGTACCTTAAACTTCGCATATATTTATAATACTCTTCTTTCTCTGTGAAATCTGTCTCATTTTTTATTATTTCAAAATCAGCATATGATTTCATATATTCAATAACTTTGTTGTTAAAATCAGAACTCTTCAAACTTATAATTTTAAATAAACCTTTAATGAAATTATTAAATTTTCTTTCTTCGCAACAAGATTGATTTGGTCTTGGAATTTCTATTTTATTTTTCTTAGCGTATGTTTCTATTATTTTTTTACCAAGCGCATGAAAGGTTTTTATTTCTATATCAATATTATATCTTTTTCTCAGTCTATTTCTAATTTCGTCTGCAGCTTTATTTTGAAACGCTAAGGCTAAAATTCGCTCGGGCTTAATTCGATCTCCTTTCCTTTTTACTAAATATGCAATTCGTGTAGTAAGCACTTCAGTTTTTCCAGAACCCGCTCCCGCAACAACCAAATTATGCACATCATCCTTAATTATTGCAGTTTTTTGATCATCATCTAAAACAAGATCTCCTTTTTTGAATAAAGACGCATATTCTTTTTTCTTTTTAGCTACAAAATCAGAATTATATGTTTCTAACTTTTTTTCACATGATTGTATGTCCTTATCATTTGCATAAATTTTTGATTTTAGTTTCCAGTCCCAGAATAAGTACCACGGTATTGAAATCTCATTATAGTATTTACTGATATTGGTCTCTATTTCCTTTCGTAGGGGATATGTTAAGTAAATGTCTTTTTCAACAATATTTTTCCACTTATGATTCAATTCTCGCAGTACAGAATTAGAATTCTTAAGAATTTCCCTTTCTTTTTTGTGTATAAAATTACGGACTACGTCAATCATGTATTTATATAAACTAAAAAACCTTAAAAAACCTCGGAAAAGTTATTGAGGGTTTGCTTAAATGAAAAAACATCTTTTAATAGTAAAGCATAATTCAGGTTTTAGGGGAAACAAGAAACCTTTTTAATTCATTTTTTTATAATACAAGTAGGTGATATCCTTCCCAAAAAAGAAATTTTACATAACAACTGCAATTGCGTATGTGAACTCTAAACCGCATATTGGTTTTGCCCTTGAGATTATTCAGGCAGATGCTATTGCCAGGTGGAAGGAGCAGGAAGGTAAGAATGTCTTTTATATGACTGGGACTGATGAGCACGGAGTTAAGATACACCAGACTGCAAAGGAAAAAGGGACTTCAACAAAGGCGCTTGCAGATGACAATGCTGCAAGGTTTAAGAAGCTGGCAAAATCGCTTAATTTGAGGAATGATTATTTTATCAGGACTTCTGACAAAAAGGTTCATTGGCCTGGTGCACAAAAGATGTGGAAATTATTGGAGAAAAGTGGAGACATTTACAAAAAAAAGTATTCTGGAAAGTACTGCTCTGGATGCGAGAAGTATGTTACTGAGAAGGATTTGGTAAATGGAAAATGTCCGTTGCATGCTAATAGGAAATTGGAGACAATTGAGGAAGAGAATTACTTTTTTCGGCTGTCAAAATATGAAAAGCGGCTTCAGAAACTAATTGAGAAAGATAGGTACAAGATTGTGCCGAAGTCTAGGAAAAATGAAATTCTGTCATTTATCAAAGAAGGGCTAAATGATATTTCATTTTCAAGGAGCAGAAAGAATCTTCCGTGGGGGATTCCTGTTCCAGGTGACAAAGAGCAGGTTATGTATGTTTGGTGCGATGCTTTGTCTAATTACTTGAGTGGAATTGGTTTTCCAAACAAAAAATACGAGAAGTGGTGGCCTGCTGATGTTCATGTTATTGGAAAAGATATTATTAGATTTCACGCAGTCTATTGGCCTGCAATGTTATTGTCTGCGGGAATAAAGGTTCCAAGAGAATTGTTTGTTCATGGTTTTGTAACTTCAGAAGGGCAGAAAATGAGTAAATCTTTAGGAAATGTTGTTGATCCGTTTAAGGAAATTGATAAATACGGGGCAGACGCTGTTAGGTATTTTATTTTAAGGGAAATTCCAAGCACAGCAGACGGAGATTATTCGCAGAAAGCAATTATTACAAGAATTAATAATGAATTGGCTAATTCATTGGGAAATCTAGTTTCAAGAAGTTTGAAGATGATTGAGAGATTTGCTGATGGAACTGTCCCAAAAGGAAAATTAAAGTTGAAACTGAGTGAGAAAAAGGCTCAGCAGTATATGGAAAAAAGGGAAATTCACAAAGCAATTGAGGCTGTTTGGACTGAAATTGGGAAAGTTAATGAGTTTATTACAAAGAAAGAGCCTTGGACAAAACCAAAGGATTTGAATGATATTTTATACACTCTTGCAGAAAGCTTGAGATGGGTTTCTGCAGCAACCTATGCTTTTGTTCCAGAGGCAAGTAAGAAAATTGCAAAGCAAATTGGCTTGAAAAAAGTTCCAACATTCGAAGAGCTAAAAAAACCAATTCATCCAGGATTAAAAATTCAAAAAGGCAGCATCCTATTCAAAAAAATAGACTTAAAGAGCAGTCTACTTTCGCAGACTATGAAGGTGAAATCTATGATTGAGTTTAAAGATTTTGAAAAAGTGGATATAAGGATTGGAAAGATAGTTAAAGCAGAAGACGTTCCAAACTCAGAGAAGCTGATAAAAATGCAGGTTGATTTTGGCGGAGAAAAACGGCAGGTCTTAGCTGGAATCAGGAAATGGTACAAGCCAAAAGATTTGATTGGAAAGAAGGCAAGTTTTGTTGTTAATTTGAAGCCAGTTAAGCTAATGGGCTATGACAGTGAGGCAATGATTCTAGCTGCTGAAAAAGGGAAGAAAGTCAAGTTTCTTGCTCCAGAATCAGACATTGAAGAAGGGGCTAAGATTCATTAATGCTGCACAGGTGTTTCATCAGAAACCACTATGACATTCTTTCCATCTGGCCAGGATAATTTTATTCTTCTAACGCAGTCCTTACAAATGCCTAAATGGTATCCTTTTTCTTTTACAACGCCTCTGTAATCGCAAATCATACACTCAAAATTTTCCTTTGCCATAAAAGAAGATATTTGTGAGACCTTATAAAATTTATGTTACTACGCTAGACAAAAATCAGCAAACAATAAGGTTTTTAAACTTCTTCTGCGTATATATTTATGTTCTCAAAAATTCTGCTTTTTTCTTTGTAAAAGCGATTTCATTCCCAAAAATTGTTTTGGAGTGAAGACTTTTTTGAAAAGGGATTCAAGCGAGTCCGACGGGATTCTGCCCTTTCTTTTTAGAAAAAAGAAAGTGTAAGTTGCCCAAAGAAAAAATAATACGTTCTCTTTCGAGAACATTTCTCTTACAAGAGAAAGGTTCAAGCGAGTCCGACGGGATTTGAACCCGCGACCCCTTGGTTAAGAGCCAAGTGCTCTAGCCAGACTGAGCTACGGACCCATAAGGCAAAATAAGAAATTAGTTAAAAAAGGTTTCGATGATTTCTTTTCTTAAGAAAAATGCTCTTTTTGAGAAATATCAAAAACAAGATAAAGAGAAAGCGCCAGGAACGGGATTTGAACCCGTACATCCCGAAGGAAACAGACTTAGCAGGCCTGCGCAGTACCAGATTGTGCCATCCTGGCGTAATAGAGAAAAGATTGATTTTTTACTTTTAAATGTATTGATTTTAAAACGGCTGTAAAAAACAAGAATGTGTTTTTTCTTTTGAAATCTTGCATTTTTTGCGGAAAAAAGAGAGAATGGACGGGCTGAGATTTGATACCCAGGGCAAACCCTTTAAAAAAGTGTTTGCATTCCCAAATAGTGGTTTCTTTTGCAGAAGATTTTCTTTTCTAAAGAAAAGCTTCAAGTGGACGGGCTGAGATTTGAACTCAGGACCTTTTGCTTTTTCGTTTTTCTGTTAAAGTTATTGCGAAGCAAACGCACTGCCAGACTGTGCTACCCGCCCGACTTTTTTTCAAGAAAGGAATCTTAACTAAGAAATTAAAAGTTAAGTTTCCTTATATAATTGTTTATTTGCTGATTGTTAAGGCCAAGGAGTGGTGTAAATAGGAGTTTGCTTTTTTTGGATTTGCTAGGGGTTTTTGAAGCAAGAATAATTGCATCGTGATTTGTGTTCAGGGTTTTCAGTTTGCGAGGCTTGTAGCCCAAAAGGTATTTTTGAAGTTCTTTTAAGGAAGAGTTTGACTCTTTGATGTAGAAGTCAATTTCGCAGCCGCGACGAGCCATTAGCCATGCTGCAAGAAGGCTTTGCTTTGAGGAATCTATTTCTGCAAGGCATTTTCCAGAGACTCCGACAGGAAGGCCGCCAAAGCCAGAGATTTTTTCTGTGTAGATAAAAGCGTTTTCACCAAGGATGTTTATGTAAAACCAGTTTTTTGTTTTGTCAAGATCTACTTTGGCATTAGTCTTTTCAAGAATATACTGGCCAAATTCTTTTTCAATTTCCCTTGACTTAAAATATGAGTTCAAGCATTTTGCTCTTACTCCAAAGGTTTTTGAAGAATTTAGTTTTGTTTTTTTAATTAAGAAATCAATTGCCTGAAGAATTTCTGGTGCTGTGGCATTGCATTTAATTGCAGGAGAGATTTTACTGAGACCGAAGACATATTTTAATTTTCTTGCATGCTCTTCAGACGTTCTTGAATTAATTGTAAGGCTGCCAAAATATCGCTTTAAGTTCCTTTTTCCAATGACTGCTTTTATGTTTTTGGCAAGCCGCTTTTCAAATCTAGCTCTTGTTTGATTGCTTTTCAAAGATAGTTCGTGCGGCTGCAAAAATACGCAATTTAGCATATGAAAATAAAAGCAAAAAAAGGTTTAAAAAGATTAGTAAACCAAAAAAGTTGCAAGCACAAATCCAAAAATTATTCCGAGTATAAGTCCTTGTATAAATTCCTTTAACCCATATTCAATTTCATCTGTTCCTAGTTTCATTTTTAATTTCTCCTGTTTTTTCCTGGAAGCATTTCCCTCAGCTCGATTATTCCAAACATGATTAAAATTGATCCTAAACCATAAAACAATGGGAAAATAAGCAACTGATTTGTGCTAAGCAAGGGAATGTTTGCAAGCAATCGATTTGCTGCAAGCATTGTAGCATAAAGTCCGAGACCAAGCCATGTTGCTCCAATAAATATTAGCAAAGAGCCCATAATTTCATGCTTTCGCATGTTTTTATTAAAAGAGATTTCAGCCATTAATAGAATAAAGTATGTACTCCCTTATATATTTTGTGTTATATATGTTAAAAACTATTGTAGAAACATTTTTATACGCTTTTATGCATTTTTTTAGATGTGAGGCTGTAGGGTAGCTTGGCAATCCTTCTAGGTTTGGGACCTAGCGACCCCGGTTCAAATCCGGGCAGCCTCGGAGCCTTTCTTAAAAAGAAACGCTCGCAAAAGAACGAAAAGATTTCGTTTTTGATAAAACTTTTTGTGAAAAAGAATCTGCGGTTTTCCGTGAACGCTTTTTCCAAAAGAGTTCCGCAGCTGTGGTGTAGTCTGGTATCACTCAAGCTTGCCAAGTTTGCGACTCGGGTTCAAATCCCGGCAGCTGCAGTCCTTCAAGCAGAAAGACTGCGATGGTCGTGTAAAGCGAAGCTTCACACAACACATACTTCAATAGTTTCGTTTTTGATAATACTTTCAGTCTATCGAGCTTGCGAAGATAGACTTGTTTTTGCAAGCTTTTTGAAAAGCTCCGCGTTTTCCGTGGACGCTTTTCTGAAAAGGGTCCGCCGAGGTAACTCAGTTGGTAGAGTGCCAGTCTCATAAGCTGGATGTCGCGAGTTCGAGTCTCGCCCTCGGCACTTTTCTCTCAACAAAGTTTTTCTGATGAATTCATTATAATAAGTCTTATAAAATAAAAAGAACTATGGAAAAGTTATGGGAAACACAAGCATTGAGCGGTTGAGAATGTGTTTTGCAAGGGACAACAAAAGCGAAGAATGCTTAAAATCCCTTAAAGACAGGGCTTTTAATGAAGAGGAACTAAACAACAAGCTTAAGGAAATTGAGAAAAGTGGCGGACTTCAGAAGGTTTGTGAGAAAGACTTGAATTTGATAATGGCTGAGCTAGAATCAATAACTGACTTCTACACAATAACTGCTGCATTGGCTGCGAAGAGAGGCAGGGATGATGAGAAAGAGGAATATGTTGCTCTTGCAGAGAATTATGGGAAGAAGCTTAGAGAGTTCAGGAAATACAAAAATAGCTTTGACTTTTAATTAAAAAACTTTATAAAGCTAATTGCATGTTTTGTTATATATTAATCACTTGAAAATGAAAAACAAATTAGGATTTAAATCATCTGGAGAAAAGCTGTATTTCTTGGTATCCTATAGTATTTTCTTTATTCTGTTCGGGGTTGTAATATACTTTGCAAAATTCGTATCTCAACTCTTTTAAATAAGGAAATTCTGTTTTAATTAATGAAAAAACAGGACATTTCTTCAATTGTAAGCAATATTTTCAAGTTTCTAAAAGAGATTGCTGTTTTGCTAATTCCTTTGAGAAAAAAGCAGAAAATTCTTCTTATGCGACTTAAGCCATATCTTTCAAACTCTGAAATTCGGAAAGTTAAGTGGAAGCTGAAGCAGAAGAAAGCTGAGATAAGGGTTTTGAGAAAGGGATTTTCGTTTTTGATTTGCTCGCAGGACATTATGCCAAAGATTGTTTCAGATGAAGAGAAAATTAACTATTTGAATAAGAAAATTGAGGAGAAGTTTTGGGATGAGGCTATAAAGAGCTTTTCAAAGAGAGCGTGGCAAGCAATTCCAGAATACATTGCTCCAAACACTCTTGGACTGAAGCACATTAAGCAGGCAATTTCACTTGTGCTTGCTTCAGATAAGAAGATGTCACTGCTGTTGGTTGGAAATCCGAGTGTGGACAAGGCAGAGTTTGTGCTGAATACTAAAGAGTTGAAGAAGAAAAGCCAGGTTTTTTCAAGGTCTTTGAAAAATGCTGAGAAAAAGGACCTTTTGCTTATGGATGAAATTGGGGACTATACAAAATCAACTTACAAGAAAATAAAGGAATTTTATTTGAAAAATGATGTTTCGATGATTGCTTCTGCAAGTTTTAAAAATGAGCTTTATGACAAGATTCCGAAGAATTTTGTGGGAAAACTGAAAATGCCCTCAAATTTTGCTTACATGTTTGATATGATTTTTTTAATTAAAAGCATTGACAAGAAGAGGTTTGAAGAACTGGCAGAAAGCATCGCAAGTGCGAAAAAAGTTGAAATTAACAAAAAAGATGTTCGGTTCATAAGAAAATATTTAGACAACCTTTCAAAAAAAGATGTTTCAGTTTCAAAGGATTTGACAAAGAAAGTAAAGGATTTTAGTGTTTACCTTAAAAAAAATGAGGAAAAGTTTGCAAAACCTGTTGACGAAAAGATGGTAAGGACTTTAATGAAACTGATTAGGGCTTCTGCCTGGCTTGAGAAAAGGGAAAAAGTTGAAGAAAAGGACTTGGACAGGGTTTTTGATATTTTTCGGAAGAGTCTTGAATAGTTACTTTCTGTTTATTTTTTCAATCAAGTCCTCAATGGGATGATTGATTATTTCATCTGGTCTTGCAGAAGCTAGAGTTTTTTTAGGAGGGTTTTTTTGGTGCTCATTAATAAGAAGAGAATATGCTTCCATTAGCTCAGAGTCTTTGTCTGAAACAAAGGGGTTTTTTCTTAATTCTGTTTGATATGCTTCTTCAATTTCTTCAGGAGAAGAGTTTTCTGATACTCCCAAAATATTACATGCTTTTTTTAATTCCATTTCACATTCCAAATATATTAAAATGGGCCTGGGCGGATCTCCCTTTTCTTTTCAAAAAAGAAAAGGTAAGTTTCCAAAAGAAAACCTATTTAGTTTCCGTCTGAGCATTTTTTGAACCAATGGGCCTGGGCGGATTTGAACCGCCGACATTCGCCTTGTAAGGGCGACATCATAACCGGACTAGATCACAGGCCCAATAAGTTTTTGTGTAAAAATTAGTTTAAAAGAGTTTCTAAAAAGCTATTGCTCATAGATGTTGTTAAGAAGCTTTTCTATGGTTGGAAAAGCTTTTTGCTTTTGCTTTTCTCTAAAGAGCCTTTTTGCGAGGTCCTGAGCATCATAAAGTATTCCCATTTTTTCATCGCGTTCTGTTGTTATATAAGAAAGGTCAATTTTTTTCAGAATTCTGTAAAGCCCTTTTGCTTCCTTGTATTTTAAACAGAGTTCATCAACATTTCCCTCAAAATGGTAAGCAATTCCCTCTGCTTCGCCATGAACCAATATCTGGTTAAATATCTTGTCAAGCCTTTGAGCTATTGCTTCTAAATTCAATTCCTGGGTTTTAGGAACATTTGGAAGCTCTCTTATGTCATAGGTTTCCTCATAAATTGTCATTTTTCTATTTATAAATGGAAAAACAAGAAATTTAAACCTTTTGGTAGTGACAAGCTATTGCTTTTCTTCAAGAGAGTTGTAGATTTTCTCTGGAAGAATATATTTATATATTTCTTTTTCTGTGATTGGAGAATAAAGTATTGCGTCTCTTTTATCATTATATCTTATTTTAAATCCTCCAATTTCTGCTGTTTTTGGAAATTTGTCTTCTAGATTTTCTTCTGCCATGAAATATAATTATTGAATGGATTAATAAGCATTTAGTTATTTTACTAAAGTGTCTTTAAGTCCGTGGCCTGTGAGAATCATTACTGTCTTACCAGGCAGATTTTTTAGTTTCTTTGCTGCTGCATAGGGTGCTGCCCCGCTGGCTTCGACATACAGGCCTTTATGGGCAAGCTGGGCCTTTGCGTGACGGAGTTCTGTGTCTGTAACAGAGATTACCTTTCCTTTAGTTTTCCTTATTGCGTAAAGGGCTTCAAGGCCGTAATTCGGGTTGCCTGTGTTTATTGCTGAAGCAATTGTCTTTGGATTCTTTATTACAGGAATATATTTTAGGTTGTTTTTGAAGGCTATTTCAATTGGATTGCAGTGGACTGACTGGACCCCGATTATTTTCGGGATTTTTGAGATAAGGCCTGCTTCCTTCATCTCAACTGCTCCTTTGTAGGTTGCGAAGCATAGGTTTCCCATTCCAATTGGCAAAATTATTTGGGAAGGAGATTTAAATTTCAGCTGGTCAAGTATTTCAAAGACCACTGACTTCTGGCCTTCGTTTCGATAGACATAATCTCCTGCGAGATATGTGTGTTTTTTTGCCCAGAGGCCTTGGGTTTTGTTAAGGGCTTTTGTATAATCGCCGAAAACTCTTTTTATTTTTGCGCCATAGAATTTTATTTGCTTCTTTTTTGTTGCTGTTGCTCCAAAAGGAACATATATTGATGCTTTTATTTCTGCTCTTGCGCAGTATGCTGAGACTGAAGCACCCATGTTTCCTGTTGATGCGCAGGCGAGTTTTTCAATTCCAAGCTGCTTTGCGCGAGTTATCTCAACACTGGAGCCGCGGTCCTTGAAAGAGCCAGTTGGATTTGTTCCTTCATATTTGAAAAACCAGTTAGGGTTTTGCGGGTCTGAAACAAGAGGCGTACCGCCTTCATCCATTGAAATTATGTCTTTCTTGCTTTCAATTGGATAAAACATCCAGTATTTCCAGTGGTCTGGCTCTGCCTTAAGAAAATCGTCGTGCATTATTTGATTTTTTATTGAATGGGGCTTATATTTCATAACAATTGAGCCAGAGCAATGAGGGCAAAAGAAAATAATTTTGTCTGGGGGAAATGTCTTTTTGCAGTTGAAGCATTCCTGGTGAGAGACTGTGCCCATGCTCATCTATATGCTCCAGAATATTAAATAACTTTTGCTAGAAGGAAATTTTGTCTATTTCATCCCAAGTCAGTGGCCGGGATTCTGCTTTATTTGCCAGAGGCTTTTTTGTCCAGTAGAATTCTTTATCATATTTCCAAGATTTTTCCATATCTGGCTGAACAAAGTGGATTAAAGGGATTTTTTCTTTTTCATATTCATTTCCTTTGAAAATAATTGAGTTTTTTATGTAGCCTTCTTGCAGTTTGTTTTCCAGGACACAGTTTTCGATTTTTCTTGCTCTTTCCTTAACAAAGCTCTTGGCAAGGTTTGCAATTCCGATTTTGTGAGCTTCTTTTTCAAGGATTTCCAATCTCTCATATCCTTCTTGCGTCAGCCTGTAGGCATTGACTTTGTGTGAGTGGGTTATTGGCATAAAATCGCCTTGGATTTTCTGAACATAGCCTAAAGGAACAAGGTATTTCATAAATTGTTCAGAGTGCTTTTCAGACATTATTGTGTCAATATAGTTTTCTGAGACAAAATAATCAGTGAGTTCAGGCATTGAAAAAAGAGTTTCCGTGAGGAATTCGCTAAGGAATGTGTTGTTGTTTCCTACGCAGAGCCATTCAAGCTCTGATGCTTTGCTTGGAGTAAGCTCCTTCATTTTCCCATCATCTACAATAAAAAATCCCTCACAAAGGTCTGAAGGGTTTTTATAGACCGAATCACAAGCAGTGCATCTCATTCTGGGCGCAATCATCTTGAGCTCGTCTTCAAAATCATGAACTTCATAAACCTGCTGAGCTGTGAAAACTTCATCTTCAACTGCGCAAGAATGGATAAGATGTTCTGAAAGAACAATCTGGTTTTGTCCTGAGTTCCAGAGAGAAGGGTGAAGATTGAGGTAAGTGGGGCTTTTTTGCAAGAGATTTTTGCCGGTTTTTTCAATTAAATAAATGCCTTTAAATAAATTTTCCGAGCCAACAGTGTCTGCTATCTTCAAAGGCAATGGTGTGTTTATTACAATTGGCTGTTCCATATTGCTACTTAAAAAGAATAAACTTTTAAGTGTTTTCAGAATCTATTTTTTCAAATGAATTGTCTGGGTTGAGATGGGATGTTAATTTTGTTTTGGAGTTTAAAATTATGAGAGAGTAAGTTAGCTAAAGAGAAAACGAATTTTCGAACGAAGTGAGAATTTTTGGCAACTTGCAGAACCTTTCTTAAAAAGAAATGTTCATGAAAGAAGAACTTTAGTTTTTCTAAAAGGCAGCGCTCGGAGGGAATCATCCGCTCGACTGAAGCTTTTAAAAAAAGCTTCTGCAAAACCGTTTTCGAGCGAAGCGAGAATTTTTGGCAACTTGCCTTTTTCTAAAAGGCAGCGCTCGGAGGGAATCGAACCCTCGACCTATGGTTTTCCAGTTTTCCTTTCAGAATCATCGGTTTTCCGCCAGACTTAGGGTGAAGACCTTTTTGAAAGGAATTCATTACAAGACCATCGCTCTACCAGACTGAGCTACGAACGCAAACCACATTCCATTACACTACTCGAAGAGCATGCGTAATCAGCTCGCCGGCTCAGTTTTGGGCCGTGAGCTACGAACGCATATAAGAATTATGAGTAAATTCAGTTTAAAAAGTTTTGGTATATGTTTTAGTGTGAGTGTACTATTGGATAATTTCTATAAAAATCCCTAATTCTAGACTCTACAAAAGAAAGAGTTTTCAAATCAAATGTTTTTATTTCTTTGTCTGAAAATAAAGAAATATCCAAAGTTGTAATTTTTTCAGAAGATTTATCAATAATCTTATAGATTTCCCGTCTTTCATCAGAAAGTTCTAAAAGAACAGAAATATCATTGCATTCTGGATCTTGTTTAATATAAACATAATATCTTGAATTTAAAATTAAAACATCGCCGCGATTTAGTTTCATCATTCTATAACTTGGATTTCAATGTTTACGTCTTGTGGAATTGAAACTCTCATAACAAGATGAAGTGCGCGTTCATCTGCTTCAAGGTCAATTAAACGCTTGTGAATTCTTTTTTCCCAGCGTTCATATGTTTCAGAACCTTCTCCATCTGGAGATCTTCTTACTGCCAGTTTCAATATTTTTGTTGGCAGAGTTACAGGTCCGGAGTATTTGACCTTTGTCTGCTTAGCTATGTCTGTTATTTCTGAGCAAACATTGTTCAGCTTGTCAAGTTCTGTGCTGTATAGCTTTATTCGCGCTTTTGGCATGATAGGTATTTGTTATTATTTGAGTTTATAAAGTTTATGTTAAGAATTTAATAAACAAAGTGTGCTTGTTTTTTCAAATATTTCTTGGAAAGCAAGGTAAAGAGTGCGGTTTTTGAGCAACTATTCTAAAAATTTAGCAGCGATTGAATCTCCTGAAGAATCTTTAAATATTTCATATCCTTGCTTTTGATAGAAAGTCTCTGAGCCGCGAACAGCGATCAGTTTTATCTGGTTTTTGCCAGATTCTTTTGCTATTTCTTCAAGTTTTGAAAGGATTTTTGTTCCAATCCCTTTTCTCTGCATTGTTGGATAAACATACAAGTCACTTATATATGTTCCGCAAAGAGTTCCGTATCCAAGTATTTCATTGTTTTTTTCACATATGATTGTATTCACTTCTGGTTTTCTGAAAGCTTCTATTTCTTTAGGGGTGATCCTGTTTGAAGGAAAAAGACCTTGAGTTTCATTACTTAAAGAAATACATGAAAATATTTCATCAATATTGGCTTTGTCTAACTCGCGGAAAATCATTTTTAATAGTACCAATTCCTTGTCTTACAAAATCAGGATGAACAAATAATGCTTCAATAGAATTTTCAATTGTACTTATAAATCCTTTAACAACTCTTTTTTCTTTATCAACCAAAGTCTCTATCTTCAATTCTTTAGAATAAAAAGGTGTATTAAGGCATCCAAACTGCTTATATATCTTAATAATCTCAATACACTGTTCTTTATCTTCTTTCTCAGAAAAATTAGATATCATAATAAAAATAAATTAAAAGAAGGCTTAAGCCTTCTTTACTAGGTCGATGCACATTCCAGCTGCAACTGTTCTTCCCATATCCCGAATAGCGAATTTGGAAAGCTGCGGAATGTCAGACTGCTTTTCAATTACAATTGGCCTTGTTGGCTCAATTACAACTTCTGCAGCATCTCCGTTCTTCAAGAAATCTGGGTGCTCTGCAACAGTCTGTCCTGTTTTTGGGTCAAGCTTTCTCTTGATTTCCTTAACTTTGCAGGAAACTTGAGAAGTGTTTATGTGAAAAACAGGTGTGTATCCAACAGTCAAAACAGTTGGGTGGTTCAATACAATAATTCTTGCAGTGAACTCCTTAACTACTGTTGGTGGATTTGAAGCTTCGCCAAGTACATCTCCTCTTTTCAAGTCTTCTTTTCCAATGCCCCGAATGTTAATTCCGACATTGTCACCAGGAGTTGCTTCCTGCATCTGCTCGTGATGCATTTCAATGGATTTAAGTTCTCCTGTCTTTCCAGAAGGCATTACAATAACTTTCTGGCCAACTTTCATTTTTCCTGTTTCAACTCTTCCAACTGGAACTGCTCCAATACCAGTAATTGTATATACATCCTGAATTGGCATTCTAAGTGGAAGATCTGTTGGCTTTTCTCCAGCCTTAAGGTCATCAATTGTGTCAAGAAGGGTTTTTCCCTTATACCAAGACATTTGCTCTGTT
Organism: Candidatus Pacearchaeota archaeon; assembly: GCA_017608025.1. Classification (GTDB taxonomy): domain Archaea; phylum Nanobdellota; class Nanobdellia; order UBA10117; family JABICX01; genus JAFCGM01. The sequence goes on along the minus strand of JAFCGM010000005.1, from coordinate 15,988 downwards.
TTCTTAGCTATATTGTCTCCTTTCAAAGCTGAAATAGGAACAAAAGGAACTTCATCGATTTTGTATCCGATTCCTGAAAGAAGCTTTCCAACTTGCTCTTTTGCAGCATTGAATTTAGACTCATCATAATTGACAATATCCATCTTGTTTACTGCAATTATAATTTGCGGAACTCCGAGTGTCTTAGCTAAGAAAGCATGCTCTTTTGTCTGCTCCATAACTCCATCATTTGCAGCAACTACAAGAACAGCAGCATCTGCCTGGGATGTTCCTGTAATCATGTTCTTGATGAAGTCTCTGTGTCCAGGAGCATCAATGATTGTAAATACGTGCTTCTGAGTCTCGAATTTTTTGTAAGCAAGATCAATTGTAACTCCCCTCTCTTGCTCTTCTTTTACTCTGTCCATAACGAAAGCAAACTCGAAACCGACTTTTCCAAGCTCTTGCGCTTTCTCTTTAAGCTTTTTTAGTGTCTGATCGTCTATTGCTCCTGTGTCGTAGAGCAATCTTCCTACTGTGGTACTTTTACCATGGTCTACGTGACCGATAAAAACAAGGTTTATGTGCTCTTTTGATGCCATTTTTTACCCTCTTTAGTATTATATTAGTGATATTCAGTTAAAAAAAGGTCTTTATAAATCTTACTCTTTTGAGCTGAAAATGGTCTTTAAGAGATTTTTTCCAAAAATTTTGTAAAAATCGTGCTCGTTCGCATCAAAATTGCGCGGAAGGAGATTTCCTGAATCTGGGAAGTCAATTGCACCAATATCTGCAAGAGTTTTTATTTTAGATATGTCTATTATTTTAAGGTCAGTTACATAGAATTCTTCTGGAGAATAAATTTCTCTGATTTTATTTCTGCTTGATTTTATTTCATTAAATATAAAAGGGTTTTGTTCAAAATAAGGAATGTCAAGTTCATAAATCACTACAGGAATTTCGAGGTTTTTCTGCATTTTCTTATTTGTTGCAATTTTCTTGAGATTTGTAAGAGAATCGCATTTCATTATATATTCTTTAGGAAATCCACCAAAGAGGAGGTCCTCAACTGGGGAGAAGTTTCCATCCAAATCAAAAAGAAGCAATCTTTTCTGTTTATTCATTTTTCAATTCCATTGCTATTCTTCTGCATTTTGCAGACAGGTCGTATTTTCCTAAAGCATCAAAAGTTTGTGCTTCAAGATAATACATTTCAGGGTTTCTCCTATCAAAAGCAACAGCCTCGCCAGCATAAATGTTTGCCATTAAGGGCTCACCTAAACTTAAATATATTCTTGCAATTGCTGCATGAAGCACAGGGCTTTTCATGTTATTATTAAGAAGATGAACATAAATATCAAGAGCTTTTTCAAGTGATTCTCTGGTGTTTTTTAAGATTAGGTTTCTTGCCTGCTTTAATTGTGCTTGTTTTTCTTCCAAAGACATCATTTTAATAATTTTTCTTCAAGTGCTTTTGCTTCTTTGTATGCACCAAGAGTATCAAAGAAATAAAATGCTTCTTCAATTACTTGCGAATTATGTGGTGTTTCGTCAGTTGCTTTTTTTACATATTCAATTACTTTTAATCTGTTTGGGCTTTTTTCATTAACATCATTTTCTTTCCAGTATTTTTTCGCATATACTTTTGCAATGTCCAAATAAAGAATTGCGTTCCTTATTTTTGAGCCTGGGAAATTTCTAAGAATTTTATGAATCTGATTGATTCTTAAATTGGAGCTCTGAGTTGACCTTTCATAAAGAATTTGGGCTGGCAAGAAATTTGTATCATGCCTCAAAGCATTATTTAATCTTGTTCTTGCTGAATTGTAATGTCGGTTTTCTTCTTCCAAATCAAAAGAAGATTCTGCTTTGTGAATTTCCTTAATTGCCCAAAGCAAATCTGATTTATGTGGTGTTTCCATTTTAAGCTCTTATTATAGAGTCTAGAATATAGAAATTTGTTTATAAATGTTTCTATTTAGCAGTAACAATTAAGTTCTTTTTCTTATTTCAAAAATAATTTTTGAAAGAATTCCTTTTACTCTGCCCTGCTCTGTAACTATAACTATTTTGTATGTTCCTGGCTCAAGCTCGAGCTGGCATGCTTCTCCGCATTCATTCTCAAACTTGTTTTCAAACTCCTCTTCTGGAATCTCAACTGTTGGGCTTGATAAAGAGGTTTTCTGTGTTTGTTCTGGCTCTTCAGGGATTTCAACTGCGGGAGAGTACGATGAGCTAGAAGATGATGCGCTTGATGTTGCTGTTTGCTGGGTTTCCTGCGGTGCTTCTTCTGTTTGGTTTTCTGGTTCTGGCTCTGCAATTGTTTGGTTTTCTGACCCTGTTTCTTCAGATGTCTGGTTTGTCTCTGGGGCTTCTGATTGTGTTTCATTTTTAGGAATTACTTCCTGCTCTTCTGCTGTTTCATTTGTTTCTTGCGCTGGAGATTGCTCTTCTGGCTGTGTTTGGTTTTCTGGTTCTGGCTCTGAGGTTTGTTCTGGCTCTTCTGGAGATTCCTGCTCTTCAGTTTCAGGTTGCTTTTCTAATTCTTTTTGTTCTTGTTCCTCAGCTTCTTCTTGCTCGGCTTCGGTTTGCTCTTCCTCTGTTTCAGGTTGTTCTGCTAGTGTTTCTGGTTCTTCTGCTTCAGCTTCAGTTTCTTTTTGTTTCTTTTTCTGCTGGTCTTGCTTTTCTTCTTGTTTCTTTTTCTGCTGGTCTTGCTTTTCTTCTTTGTCTTCTTTTGCAAGGCCAGTGTAAGCAAAGAATCCAGTCAATGCTGATGGCTTTTTTGCTGTGTTGTCGTAAAGGATATACTTGTTATTCTTATCAAGAAGATAAATTTTCAGCTCGCCTTCTCCAGAATATTCTCCAGAAACTTTTACTGAAGAGAGGTATTCATCTGCAGAAACATTTGGCATTATTTCAAGGGTTGTTGAGTTCTGGAAAATAACATTAACTTCCTCTAACACCTGTTCTGAGCCTGTACTTGTTATTAAATTTCCTATTATGTGCGGTGCAGAAAAAAGAATTATTAAAATTGCAAAGGTTGAAATCAAGATAATATTAACTTTCTTCATATCCATTACTGGTTAAACATATTAATCAGAATATAAAAGAGTATCTAAATAAAAAATGAGGAAAAATTACTCTGCAAAAACAGGTTGATGCTTTTTTCTTTTAGAAAAAAACCCATACTAAAAAGAAAACTAAAATAAAAAAAAGAGATTATTCGGCGAAGACAGGTTGAGGGATTTCCTCTTTCATTCCCTTTCTTTTTCTAATTCTCATTACTGTTTGCTTTTGCAAATCAGCTGGAAGCTTTTCATAAGACTGGTCAACAAGGAACCATGCTCCGCGTCCTTCTGTTGCTGAACGAAGGCTTGATGTGAAGCCAATCATTTCAGCTACTGGAAGTTTTGCCTTAATTGTCATTGAATGCTCGTCCTGCTCTGTGTCCAAAAGCTGTCCTCGTCTTGCCTGAATTAATTTTGAAATTGCTCCAAGATAGTCAAGTGGGGCATCAATTCTAATTGTCTGCTTTGGCTCAAAAAGAACATCTCCTGCTGTAAGTAAACAATTGTGAATTGCTTGTCTCATTGCAGGTATAATTTGAGCTGGACCTCTGTGAATTGAGTCTTCATGGAGTTTTGCATCAACAAGTGTTACTTTTAAGTTGATTCCAGGTTCTGCTGCAAGTGGTCCTGCGTCAATGACTTCTTCAAATGCGTCAAGCACCATTTCCATGATTTCCTGAATGTGAACAATTCCAGAAGTTCCGTCAACAAAAATACATCCTTTATATATGTCCTTTACTGACTTTGCCTCTTTCCTGTCAAATCCGTGCTCAACAAGAGCTTCAACAATTTCTTTCTGGTTGTTTTTCTTTACTCTTGCTTCAGGAATCTTGTCGTTTTTTATTGCGTGCTGGATTTCGTTTGGGACTGGCTCAACCTTAACAAATAACTTATTGTGCTTGTTCGGGGATTTTCCCATTTGTATTTCAGACGGCTTTTCAATTGTTTCCCTGTAAACGACAATCGGTTCTGAGGTTACAATATCAATTCCCTTATCTTTTTGTATCATATGCTCCTTGATTTCAAGATGAAGTTCTCCTAACCCTGCAATAAGGTTTTCTCCGGTCTCTTCATTAATTGTAACTTTTATTGTCGGATCCTCTTTCTCCATCTGCTTGAGGGCTTCAGTGAGCTTTCCTAAGTCCTGCGGGTTCTTTGCCTCAATTGCCTTTGTAACAACAGGGTCAAAAAGGTGCTTGATGGATTCAAAAGGAGGTACATCCTTGTCTGTGGAAACAGTCTCGCCAGATTTTCCTGCTTTGAGTCCGACAATCTGAGCTACATTTCCTGCTGGAACTTCGTCAACAATAATTCTCTTTGCTCCTTTTGAAAGAGCAACCTGCTGAATTCTTGTTGAAAGTTTTGCCAAGGATAGATAAATTTCCTCTCCTCGTTTAAGTGTTCCTGAGAAAACTCTGCCAAATGCAATTTCCCCTGCCTGAGGGTCAACCATCATTTTTGTGATTATAAAAACGAGCGGTCCAGATGAGTTGCAGCTTCTTAGCTTTTTTCCAAGAGGAGATTCTGGATCTCCCTGCCACAAACGCGGAATTCTGTATTCCTGAGCCTGAACTGGGCTTGGAAGATGCTTTGCAACCATGTCAAGAACTGCTTCATGTAGGGCTGCTTTCTTTCTAAGTTCTTCACGTTTATCATTGGCATAAGCATCAATAACATCCTTGAAGGAAACATTGTTTTTCTTCATCATATTTACACTCAGACCCCAGTTATGGTATGCTGAACCAAATGCAACTGTTCCTTCATTTACAGACACAGTCCACTTGTCCTTGAATTCTGGCGGTGCTACAGAAGTGATTATTTTGTTTACATCTGTTATGATTTTAACAAATTTCTTTTGCATTTCCTCAGGTGTAAGTTTTACTTCAGAAATCAACCTGTCAACTTTGTTAATGAAAAGAACTGGTTTTACTCTTTCTTTTAGTGCTTGTCTTAGAACTGTTTCAGTTTGAGGCATTACTCCTTCAACTGCGCAAGCAACTACAATTGCGCCATCTACAGCTCTCATAGCTCTGGTTACATCTCCTCCAAAGTCAACATGTCCTGGTGTGTCTAATAGATTGATAAGGTATTTTTTATCATTAACTGTGTGAACCATTGAAATATTAGCTGTCTGGATTGTGATTCCTCTTTGCTGCTCTTCCTCAAGGAAATCCATAGCTCTCTGCTTGCCAGAAAGCTCCTCTGAAATCATTCCAGCTCCAGCCAAAAGATTGTCAGAAAGAGTTGTTTTACCATGATCAATGTGAGCGCAAATTCCGATGTTCCGGATTACGTCAGGCATCTTCATTAATTTCAATACTTCTTCAGTTTTTTTGTCAACTGCCATATATTTCACCAATTATAATGGAGAAAGAATTTGTTGGGGATTTTTAAATGTTGTGCTTATTTTTTGAGTTTGTTAAAAATTCTTATAATCTCTGGAACAGGTGCCTTGGACTTCAAAGAGCCAATTACAATTCCCATAAGTTTTCCTTCTGGTGCATTCTTGTTCTTGGCTATGACTTTTTTTATCTCTGACTCGAGTTTTGAGGAAGAGATTAGCTTGAATTTCTCTGCTGCCTTTTGGGCAGTCTTGCCTTTTGCAATTTCTACAAAGACATTTAGGATGGATTCTTTTGTGATTTTTCCTGAGTCGAGAAGGTCGAGAGCTGCTTCGATTTGGGATTCTGTAAATTTTCCATATTTCTGTCCTGCTTTCTTTACAGCTTCTTTTGTTATGGAATAAATTGTCTCTGCAATGAAAAGGGGCTTTATTTTTGTGTATTTTGCTGTTAATTTGTTGAAAAGGTTTTCATATTCAGAAAATAGTATTTTTGAAGCAAGGCCTGGCGTTGTGATTTTCTCGTATTTTTTGAGCTTTTTCTCAGGCTTTTCAGGAATGTTTTTTCTTGCCTGAAAAATCAGGGTTTTGCTCAGCTCAATAAAAGGGTGGTCTGTTTCAGGATACATTCTCGCAGAGCCAGGCATTGGTCTTAGGTATTTTGAAGAGCAGTCTGCTTTCACATTTCTGACATGGGGCTTTGGGTTTTTTCCCAGCTCTTTTTTCTGGCGGAGAATTTCATTGTCAATTGTTTTTGGCATATTTTTAAGGTCTTGGAAACCTTTTAATTCTATTCTGGGATGTCCAGATATTGAAACATTAACGTCCTGACGAATTGTTCCTATGCCGCGCATTGCTTTTCCTGTTGCACGAAGAAGCATTCCAATTTCCTTTGCAACTTTCTTTGCCTGTTCTGATGTCTTTATGTCTGGGGCTGTTGCAATCTCAATCAAAGGAATTCCCAATCTATCGAGGCGGTAATTTACTGTTTTTTTTGTTTCAGACGTCCTGCGGGCGGCATCTTCCTCAAGGCAGACAGACTCAATTCTAATTTTGTCTCCTTCAACTTCAATGTAGCCTGAAGTTCCGATGAGCATTGTCCTCTGGAAGCCAGAAGTGTTTGAGCCGTCAACAACTGTTTTTCTCATTACTTGAATGTAGTCTGGAAATGTGCAATGAAGTGCTGATGCAACAATGAGGGCTGTTTCAAATGCCTGCTTGTCAACCACGCAAGGAGGCTGCTCGTCAAGCTCGACAAGGCAAGTTGTGTCATCATATCCTTCATAAACATAAGAAAGGCCTTTTTCTTGAGCATGTGCTGCTGCCTTGTCAATTTCTCCAGATTCTCCGGGACGAGCGCGGAGGTTTCTGATAACCTTAAAATCTGGCTTTTCCTTTCTAAGCTGAGAAGGACAATTGCAGAATAGTTTTTTTGTGTTCAGCTGCTGATGTATTTCCAACCCTGCCTTAAATCCTAGTTTTTTGTAATCCATTTCAGTAAAGGTATTGGGACTTTGTTAATCGAGAATTAAACTCTCCCTTAAGATTTTGAAGCATAAGCTCTTTAACTTTAACAAAATTATTTGTTCTTCCTAAGATACAGCCCAGCTTTACAAATGCGGTTTCTGGCAGGATGTCCTTAAGATATACAATGCCGAGCTCCTCAAGTTCGCGACCGGTCTGGTAAACATTTGGATTTGTTGTTCCATACAGGCATTGGGAAGTCATTCCTATGAAAATGTTTCTGCGCTTTGCAATTCTTAAGGCAGATTTCCAGGAATCATTCAAAGGCATGTGGCCCATTCCTGTTCCCTCAAAAATAATCCCTTTGAATCCCTTGTCAATGTAGAAATTAAGAATATCTGCAGATATCTCTGGATGGATTTTTATCAGAGCGATTTTGGGCTCAAAAGAAATATTGACATTCACTTTCCCTTTTGACTTTTTATTATAATCGAAGATTTTTGTGATTTTTCCTGCAGGAGTTATTTCTGCAAAAGGGAATGAATTAATCGGGCGGAAAGCGTCTCGCCGGGTTGTGTGCATTTTCCTTGCTTTTGTTCCTGGAATAGCAAGACACTTGTTGTCTGAAGATGAAGCATGCATTATCACAGATACTTCAGCAATATCTGACTTTGCATATTCTGCTGCGCAAAGAAGATTTTCCGCACCATCAAAACTGCCTCTGTCGCTTGACCTCTGAGAGCCTACAATAGCCACGGGCTTGTTCAGGTTTTCAAGCATAAAGGAAAGGGCTGCTGAAGTATAGTGCATTGTATCTGTGCCGTGCAAGACTATAACTCCTTCCTTGCCCTCATTTAATTCCCTTGCAACAAATTCTGCAAGCTTTTGCCAGTCCTCGAATGTGACGTTTTCAGACAAAATTGAAATCGGGGAAATCACATCTGCAATGTTTATTTTCTTCTTCAGCTGAGGAACAGAGGAAAGAAGCTCCTGTGGTGATTCGAGAGGGGCAACTGCTCCTGTCTTGTATTCCACTTTTGAGGCAATTGTGCCGCCAGTAGTTATGATTGATATTTTCGGCAGCTTTGGATTCTGCTTTTCTTGTTTTTTTGGATTTTTTGAGGATTTTTTGGCAGACTTTAATGAGGATGATGAAGAAATTGATTTAATTGCGAGTCCAACATTGTATCCGTTTTCAAGTTTGAGGAAAAGAGTTTCATTATCTGTTGAAGGCAAAACCTCTCCAGAATATTCTGTGCCTTTTGACTTAACTTTCACATTAGAACCTATTTTGAATTTCATAGTAATAATAAGTGAAGCAGGATATAAAAAATTTGTTTAATATTAAAAAAACTTATAAATAAAAACAACTACTTTTTAGTTGTAAAATGCAAAATCTTGAAGAAAAACTGTTCTTTTTGCAGAGATTAACAAATGAAAAGAAAAAAGAAATTACCACAAAAGCCAAAAGCATGAATTATGACTTTCTAGGTTCATTGAGAAATTTTGAGGAAAATCCTGAAGAAACTCTTGTTGCATTAATTGGGGAGCTTTTTTCAAGAACAGAGTATGATAATATAAAAGATGCCACTGCTCGAATAAACTTATTTAATGTGTGGAGAGATTACTGCAACAAGGAATTTACAAAACATAACTATAACAGCAAATCAGTGCATGTTATGGAAAAATACCAGGACCTTCAAAGAATTGCATGGAAAATTTATTGCATATATGGAATGCCTTCTCCGAAAAAACAGCTTGAAAAAGAATGGAAAGAAAAAAAGAAAATTTCTATTAGTGATTTAAGTAACAAGGAAATAAAACATATAATAAATAGTCTTCCGCCCTATGCAAAAGAAATTCTTGAAGAGGAAACTGGGAAAAAATACGGCTCGATTTTTTGATTATTTTGCGAGATTTCTGTTCTCATATCTCTTGTCTTCTGTGATGTCTTTTCCTAGGGCAGGAAATTTGTCTGCAAGGGATTTTGACTCAAACTCTATTTCTGCAATTACAAGGGGGTGATCGTCATAAACATTAAACTTAATAATCTGGTCTTTGTAAGGAAATTCTGCTCTTGTCCTTGCAACTCTTCTGCCTTCTGTATAATTGTCATACAATTTCTGAAAGAGTTCTAAAGTTATTTCTTTTTCCAATTCTTCTTTTTCAAGAGTTCCTTTGCTTTTAAGTGTAAAAGTGTGCTTTCTCTTGTAATATCTTATTCTTGCCTCTTGCGGATTGAAGTTTATTTTTGCTTCAATTCCCTGTTTTCCAAACAAAAAGTTAATTTTTTCTTGTGTTAGAAATCTTTGTGGAAGATATGCTTGCAAAATCCACCATCCCTTTTCCTTAACATATTGCTTTAAAGAATCTATTGAATCAAAAATATTGTAAAACTCTTTAGTTGCAAAATCCTTATTATTCTCTTCAATCAAATACTTTTTTTCAATCTCAAAGAGCATGTAATATTTTTTAATTAAATATTATTAAATTTATATATTGTTTAAGATATACTTCTGGTTTTTTTCAAACCACTATATCTTGTGTTATTTGATTTTCAAAAATGACCATAAAAAATATAAAGAGGTGCTTAATGTTTCTTATGGAACGATTTACTTAGAGTTTGTTTTTCCAAAAGAAATATTTATTTGTTTTCTTCAGAATAGAAACTATTTTTAAACATTGTTTCAAATATAAAACATCACTTAACTATTGTGTTTTGTGATAAAAAACTTCGCCGTTTCAAAACGGAGGTGCAGTATGGATTTTATTGTGCAAAATGCTTTAAAAAATTCGGAAAAAACAGAAAAAGTGGATGACACATGCGGACAGGCAACTATAAAAGTTTTCGGCGCTGGAGGCGCAGGATGCAATATGTGTGACTGGTTATATCGAAAAGGCGTACAAGGTGCAGAAATTTTAGCAACTAATACGGATAGTCAACACCTAGATATAAGAGAAGCTGACAAAAAGATTTTGATTGGAAGGGAGCTTACTCGCGGTCTAGGCACAGGCGGAATTCCTGAAAAAGGAATGGAAGCTGCAAAAGAGTCTATTCATGAAATTAAGGATCACCTTAAGGATGTTGACATGGTTTTTGTAACAGCAGGACTTGGCGGAGGAACTGGAACTGGAGCAGCTCCAGTAATTGCCCAGCTGGCAAAAGACATGGGAGCAATTGTCATTGGCGTAGTAACAATGCCATTTTCAATTGAAAAAGCAAGAATTGACAAGGCAGAGTGGGGCTTAAAGCAGCTAAGGCAAGTTGCAGACACTGTAATAGTAATTGACAATAATCGATTATCACGAATTGCAGGAAATTTGCCAATACAGCAAGCATTTGCAGTTGCAAATGAAATTGTTTCAACAATGATTAAAGGAATTGTTGAGATTATCGCGGTTCCAAGCCTAATAAATATGGATTATGCTGATGTAAGAAACATCATGACAGATGGTGGTGTTTCTGTAATTGGAATTGGCGAAGCAGATTCTGACAAAAAAGTTGATGAGTCTGTAAAAAGAGCACTTGAAAATCCTTTGCTTGATGTAAATTATAAAGGAGCCACTGGTGCGTTAATCCATATAACTGGTGGAAATGACTTGACTCTTGAAGAGGCAGAGAGAGCAGGTCAGTTAGTAACAGATCAGCTGGATGCAGATGCAAATGTCATGTGGGGAGCAAGAATAGAAGAAGACATGAAAGGAAAGCTCCGTGTAATGACAATTATAACTGGTGTTCAATCTCCATTTGTTCTTGGAAAGCAGGAATATGGAAAACCTTCCAAACAAAGTATAGAGATGAACAAAGAACTGGGCATTCAGATGATTAACTGAAGTTCTAAAGACACCTCCGAAGTGTGTTAGATACCGCCTCTGGTGGATGCCGCAAGGCATCTGCCAGAACCTTTCTTTTTAGAAAAAAGAAACGTTCGCGAAAGAAAAACTATTTTTTGTTTTTAGAAAAAATTTATAGCAAATTTTTAAAGCAAAGAACTTCTTTATTATTTAATGGATATTTTAAATCTAATCAAGAACCGAAGGTCTGTTAGAAAATACTCTTCAAAGAAAATCTCAGACGAGGTTTTGTATTCAATTCTGGAAGCTGGAAGATGGGCTCCTTGTGCAGGAAATATTCAGAATTCTCGATTTATTGTTGTAAGGGATTTTGAAAAGAAAAGGCAAATTGCAAATGCTTGTCTTGAGCAGGAATGGATTGATGAGGCTTCTGTTCTTGTTGTGGTCTGCTCAGACACAGAAAGCGTGAAAAAACATTATTCAAAAAAAGGAAAGATGTATGCAATACAGAACACTTCTGCTGCAATTGAAAATATGTTATTATGTGCAACAGGTTTTGGTGTGGGCTCCTGCTGGATAGGTGCATTTTCAGAAAATGAGCTTAAGGATATCTTGGAAATTACAGATGAAATTGAAATTCACGCAGTAATTTCTTTAGGGTATACTGAATCTCCTCCATTACCAACAAACAGGCCTCAGCAAAACACAATAATGTTCTTTGAAAAGTGGGGCAACAAAATTGACAAGAATATTGCTCCCTTGAATGAAAAAATCAAGAAAAAAGTTCGCAGGGTTTTAGGAAGATAGTGGGTTAATCTTTTATTTTATTCTATCTTAATAAGTAACATGCAATATTCAAAACTTGTTGAGATTTATTCAAAGTTAGAAGAAACTGGAAGCAGCTTGAAAAAAACTGAAATTCTTGCAGATTTTATTTTTGGCTTGGAAAAAGAAGACTTAAAGAAAATAATTTTGCTTATTCAAGGAAAGGTTTTTCCAGACTGGGACAAAAGAGAGCTTGGAATTGGTGTTAAGCTTGCTCTGAAAGCATTAAGCTCAAGCACTGGAACTTCAATAAAAGACATTGAGAAAGAATGGAGCAAAATAGGAGATGTTGGAGAAATTGCTGAGAAAATAATTAAAAATCGCAAGCAGAAAACATTATTTTCAAAAACAAATTCACTTTTAGAAGTTTATTCAAAACTTGAAAAGCTTGCTTCAACAGAAGGACAGGGTGCTGTTGATAGAAAAATGAGGATTTTAAAAGAGCTAATATCAAATTCAAAACCAAATGAAGCAAAATACATTCTAAGAACCTGCTTAAGCGACCTTCGGGTTGGTGTTGGTGCTGGTGTTTTGAGAGATGCTATTTCAAAAGCATTTGATGTTGAGAAAAAGAATGTTCAGCATGCTTATGACTTACTTAGTGATTTTTCTGAAGTTGCTGTTATTGCAAAGGAGAAGAGCAATTCAGGTCTTGAAAAAGTCAGGCTTCAGCTTGGAAAACCAATTCGTGTAATGCTTTTCCAAAAAGTTTCAGGAATTCCTGAGGCTTTTGAACGGGTTGGAAAGCCTGCTGCAATTGAATACAAATATGACGGATTTCGGCTTCAGATTCACAAGAACAAAGACAAAGTTCAATTATTTACAAGAAGGCAGGAAGATGTAACAAACCAGTTTCCAGACATTGTTGAAAGAGTGAAGAAAACAGTTAATGCTGAAAAATGCATTATTGACTCAGAAGTCATTGGCCTTGACAAAAAAACTGGCAATTGGCTGCCGTTTCAGAACATTTCCCAACGAATAAAAAGAAAGTACAAAATAAAGGAAATGGTTAAGAAAATTCCAGTTATAATTGCTCCTTTTGACTTAATTTCATTGGAAGGAAATGACTTGCTTGAAACTGAATTTTCAAAAAGAAGAAAAAAGCTTAAGAAAATAATCAAAAGCAAGAAAAACAAAATTGAAATTGCAAAGCAGATTATCACTAGCAATGAAAAACAAGCTAAAAAATTCTACAAGGAATCTCTTGAAAAAGGAAATGAAGGCGTAATGGTTAAGAATCTGGAAGCAAAATACAAGCCTGGAAGCAGAGTTGGATATGGAGTTAAGGTTAAGCCAGAAACAGAAACTCTGGAAGTTGTAATAATTGGAGCGGAATGGGGCACGGGAAAAAGAGCTGGGTGGCTTACTTCATACACTCTTGCATGTGTTGAGCCAGAAAAAGAAGAATTTTTAACTATTGGAAAAATGAGCACGGGAGTAAAGGAAAAGTCTGAAGAAGGAATAAGTTATGCAGATTTTACTAAACTGCTAAAACCACTAATTATAAAAAAATCAGGTAAAAGTGTAAAAGTTAAGCCACAAGTAATTGTTGAAGTTGGATATGAAGAAATTCAGAAAAGCCCGTCATATAAGTCTGGATATGCTTTACGGTTTCCGCGGCTTATCAAACTAAGAGAAGACAGAAAACCTGAAGAAATTGACACTTTGGATACTGTAAAAAATCTTTACAAAAAACAGCGATATAGAACCTAAATTTTTGTTTTTATGAAATAGTGTTATTTTTTTGAAACGCTGTTTCATAAATAATTAAAAAAGATTGAAACATGTTTTCATAAAAGAAACATTTATAATATTTCTGAAACATATTTATGCATGGGTGTTAAAACAAAGCTTCTTTCAACTCTTTTTGATGACAAAACAATAAATGTTATACAAAAACTTCTTAACAAAAAAGATATTTTCTATTTAAGAGATTTGTCAAGAGAAAGCAAAGTAAGCTTAGCTACAACTTATAGAATAATTCAAAAATGCCTTGAAATTGGGCTTGTTGAAAAGCAAATTCAAGGCAAATTCACTTTCTACAAAATAAAAAGAGATTCTGATGCATTTCAAAGTCTTTATGAAATGCTAGTTGGAAAACCAGAAGATCTTCTTTCTAATTTAAGGAAAAGGCTCTCTCCAGCAAGATTGTTTTTCAGCAAAAAAGACAAGTCAAAGTTCTTTGTTGTTGGAAAAAACATAAACAAAGGCAAAGTTGAATTTCATATTAAAAGCGAAGCTGAAAAAATCGGAATTGAGCCAAAAATATTGTTTTTAAGCCCTGAGCAGTTTCAAGAAATGCGGCAAATGGGTATGCTTGAGGAATTAATTTAACTTAATAGTTTAATGTATATATCTTAATAATACAACCAAAACATAGAAATAGTTTTATAGACAATTTTGCGTAACATATATTAAGTAGTAAGAATAAGACTTTATTATGGAGTGAAAAATATGATTGTGAGTGATGAGTTTCTAAACAAGCTAAGGCGGTCATTTAATCTTAATTTATATGAAGTAAAATTATGGACTGCTCTTCTTTCAAGAGGAGTTTCAACAGCAGGTGAATTGTCTGATATTGCAGATGTTCCGCGGTCAAGAACATATGATGTTTTAGAAAGCTTAGAGAGAAAAGGATTTGTTATTGTCAAAACAGAAAAGCCAATAAGATATATGGCCATTTCCCCAAAAGAAGTTATTTCAAGAGTGCAGGGACGAGTTGAGAGAAGTGCTAGGGAAAAGGTTGAAAGGCTTGACAATCTTGCTGCTTCTGATGTTTTAAAGGAGCTTGATTTGCTCTATAATCAAGGAATTGAGCCAATGCAAGCAACAGATTTTTCAGGGTCATTAAAAGGAAGGCACAATTTGTATGACCAGCTTTCATCTTTAATAAGAAATGCAGAATCATCAATATACCTTTCAACAACAGAAGATGGAATTATACGGAAAGTTCGAACACTAAAGCCTTTGCTTGAAAAAGCAAAAGCTAGAGGTGTTGATATAAAAATTGTTGCACCTATAACTGAAAAAACAAAAGATGTTCTTAAAAACATAAAAGATATTGCAGAAATTCGGGATGTTTCAAACCTGAACGGAAGGTTCTGCATAGTTGACGACAAGCAGATGCTTTTCATGCTCATGCATGACAAGGATGTTCATCCAACATATGACATTGGTCTTTGGGTTACAACACCTTATTTTGCAAAAAGCATACGGAGCATGTTTGACAAGATGTGGGAAGAAGGCTTTGCTTTTGAATATTCTGAAAATGAATATCCTTCCAAAGCAGAAGAAGAATCATCTAAATCAGAAAGTGCAGAAGATTCTAAACCAGAGAATCTGGCAGCTGAAGAATAGCTATTTTTTATGACTTAATTTTATTTTATATATTATAAAGCATATTAATCCATATCCAACGCGCGGCAAATCTGAAAATCTTATCATAAATGCAAAAGCAAGTCCTAAAGATGGGTTTCCATAAAACAAGGTTGTCATAAAGACCATTATAACTTCAAAAACACCTAATGAGCCAGGAAGCAAAGGAACTGCTACAGCAAAAACACCTGCTGAGAACATCATAAACACTTCAAAAAAAGACGGAGTATAACCAAATGCACGCAAAATTACATAATATCTTAAAATAACAATAAATATAAGAGGCATTGAAAAAAAGAACTGCTTTATTGCCTGCTTTTTGTTATAATAGAAAAAATCACTGAAAATTCTGTCAAAATTAGATATTTTATGCTGTTTTCTTGCTATAAAATTAAATCTATATAGTTGTAGTTTTTTAATTAAAATGTCTGCAACACCTTTTCCAGAAAAAATTGTTGCGAAAAAGAAAAGATAAACAAGAACGCTTATTGAAACTGCAATTGCAAGCAAAACTTCGAGTCCGGGAGGAAGATAGTATACTGTAAATATGAAAAGAATTCCAATCATCGCAGCAAAGAAATAGTTGGAGATTCTAAGGAACTTTTCAGTGAAAATTGTTGAAAGTGCGCAATCTGTTTCTGTTCCATATATTCTTTTCAAAATCCATGCCTTTACTGGCTCTCCGCCAAAATAAGCTGAAGGAGTTATATAGCTTATTGCTTCTCCAGCAAAAGTTGTGTTTATTGCATCTTTTAGTCTTATATATATTCCATTAAGCTTCAAAATATTGTTCCAAACAAGAGCTGGAGGAATTGATAAAAGAAATCCCAAAACAACGATGAAGAAAATATTAAAAAAAGAAAAGTTATGGAATGTTGCCAGAATTTGGTTAATACCTACTTTCCAAACTAAGAAAACAAAAAGGCAAATTCCCAATAGAGATGAAAGTATATTAGACAAAATCTTATTCATATGATAAGAATATTATGAAGAGGGGATTTAAATTTTTTTTGGTAAAATCTTTTTAGAAAAGGTCTTTCAACTCCAAAGCCCCTTTTAGAAAAAGCGGCTGCGGAAAAGAAAAAAGCCCCTTTTAGAAAAAGCGGCTGCGGAAAAGAAAAAAGCCCCTTTTAGAAAAAGC
>JAFCGM010000032.1 GCA_017608025.1 Candidatus Pacearchaeota archaeon | reverse complement strand
GGCAGAAAAATATTTTTATTTGTTTTTGTTTCATTCTTTTAATCCTTCTAATCCAAAAGCATTTAATATACTCTCTTCACCTCTTGTTGGAACCTCATTGACTTCCACGCATTTTGTGCATCTATAAATTGGTTGTGGGTTTTGTTGTGACCTCTCCTTTCTATGTTCAGTTAATTTACCGTATTTTGGACAACAATATCTTTCTGCCATCATAAATCCACCTCAGCATGTTTTGCATTTTCTTCTATGAATTTTTTTCTTGGAGCAACAGCATCGCCCATTAAAATCTGGAAAGTTTCATCTGCTTTGACAGCATCTTCAATTGAAACCTGCTTCAACATCCGGGTTTTTGGATTCATTGTTGTGTTCCATAATTGCGAGTCATTCATTTCTCCCAAACCTTTGAATCTGCTGACTTCGCTGTTTCCAAGTTTTGACAAAGTTTTTTTCAATTCATCGTCGCTGTAGACATAATAATCTTTGCTTGCTTTTCTTATTTTGTAGAGCGGGGCAACTGCAACAAAAATATGTCCGATTTCTATTAATTGCGGGGCGTAGCGATAAAAAAATGTCAAAAGCAGGGTTTTAATATGCTGTCCATCGACATCTGCATCTGTCATGATTATTATTTTATTGTATCTTAATTTGTCAATATTAAAAGAATCCCCAACGCCGGTTCCAATTGCTGTGATTAAATTTGAAATTTCTTCAGAAGACAAAGCTTTTGTTGGATTGGATTTTTCAACATTTAAGATTTTTCCTTTCAATGGCAAGATTGCCTGGAATTCTTTGTCCCGCGCACCTTTTGCTGTTCCGCCAGCCGACTGTCCCTCAACAATATAAAGTTCTGTTTTTTCTTTTTTCTTTGACGAGCAGTCTGCAAGTTTTCCTGGCAAGCCGCCGGTTCCAAGAGCATTTTTTCTTCTGATTAATTCTTTTGCTTTTTTTGCAGCCTCCCGAGCTTTTAGAGCTGACATTGCTTTTTGTGTAATTTTTCTTGCAACAGAAGGGTTTTCTTCAAAAAACTCTGACAAAGCTGAACTTGCAACAGAATCAACCAAACCCTTGACTTCACTGTTCCCAAGTTTTGTTTTTGTCTGCCCTTCAAACTGAGGTTCTTTTAATTTTAATGAAATCACAGCTGTCAAACCTTCACGAACATCATCACCTTGTAATTTTTCTTCTTTTTTTAATAGATTTCTTTTAATCCCATAATCATTTATTACTCTTGTCAATGCAGTTTTAAAACCAGCGACGTGAGTTCCGCCTTCGATTGTGTTGATTGTGTTTACAAAACCATGGATATTTTCATTATAACTGTCTGTATATTGGATTGAAATTTCAATTGTTGTATTTTGTTCTTGTTTTTTAAAATAAATTGGTTTGTGAATAGGAGAGCGGGTTTTGTTAAGCCATTTTACAAATTCTACTAATCCGCCGGCATAATGGAATTCTTCTTTTTTATTTTTTCTTTGATCTTCAAAAATTATTTTTAAGCCGGCATTAAGAAAACAAATTTCTCTGAATCTGGTTGCAAGAATGTTGTAATCATATTCTAATGTTGAGAAAATTAATTTGTCTGGGAGGAAGATAACTTTTGTTCCTGTTTCTGATTTGCTGCATTTTCCGATTTTTTTAACTTTGTGAACTGGTTTTCCTTGTTTGTAAGATTGCTCATAAATTATTCCATCTTTTTTTACTTTCACTATCATTTTTTCTGATAATGCTGAAACAACAGAAATACCAACTCCGTGAAGTCCTCCTGAAACAGCATATGCTTTTTTGTCAAACTTTCCGCCTGCATGCAATTTTGTAACAATTAATTCCATTGTTGGTTTTTTATAAACAGGGTGGATTTCAACTGGCATTCCTCTTCCGTTGTCTTCCACTTCAACAAAATTATCTTTTCTTATTTTAACTTTGATAACATTACAAACTCCTGCCAAACATTCGTCAACAGAGTTGTCAACAACTTCATAAAAGAGGTGATGTAGTCCATACTTGTCAGTAGAACCAATATACATTCCCGGACGTTTTCGCACAGCTTCAAGCCCTTCTAAAACCTTGATATCTT
>JAFCGM010000031.1 GCA_017608025.1 Candidatus Pacearchaeota archaeon | reverse complement strand
TTGCTTTTGGCTTATTGAAAAACATTCCACCAGCACCAAAGAAAGGTTCGATGTAAATCTTATGCGGTGGAAAGTAAGCTTGTATTTTCTTGGCTATCTTCTTTTTATTCCCTAGTCGCCTTAAAATCATCTTTTATTTTATTGTGGTTAGTTATTATTAAAATTAATATTCAAAGCTTTCTTTTTATACCTGAACAAATCCTGAACAAATCAACCCGTAAAACTTCAAGCTCCATTTCATCAAGAAGAAGCATGTGCGTTTGGTGATCTTCGTAGAAGTATAAAGCCAAAAACCCAAGCTGAATCAAAGTTTTATGAAGTCCACCTTTCTTTGACAGCATGACAGCAGAATTATTTTTTGTGTCTTGCATTTTTGCCAGCTTGATAATTTTCTCATTCTTCTTGAGCAGCATTGTCAAATGCTCGATGCAGCAAGGGTCAAAGATTTTTGAACGAATAGACAGCGCATAAGTGCAAAATTCGGGGTCTTTGAATTCAAGTTTGATTTGGTCCTTTGCGTTTTCTTGTTGCAAAAACACTTGCGTAAATGCTTTTAGCTGAACTTTATCGCCTTGCTTGAAGGTTTCTTTGCTATTATAGTAAATAATCATAGTTGTGTATAATTTTCAATGTTAAACAAATCTTTTCCTATGTAAATCAAAAGCCCATCTGAAGCATAAGCAACTGTTGGTGGAGTACCTTCTTTAAAAACCTTGAACACCATTCTTTCATCTGTTTCGAATTGGAACAAAAGAACGTCTTGCTTTTCGATGTAAACCAAAGCCCCTTCCTTATAGAAGAAGCTGTTGGTTTTTTGGTCTTGATGAACTTTTTCAGCCCTTGTTCCAGGCATTTGAATTCTGTCGTTCTTTTTCATAGTCCCAAAAATTTTTGAATGGCAGAACGTTCTTTCAAGGCGTCCTTCAGTTGTTTGATTCTTATTTTTTCATCTTCTGTTTGCTTTGTTGGCTCCAGTTTTTTGATGTTGCTTTTCTTTATTTCGTAAGACATAGTGCTTGTTTTAATAGTTCGGAATGTTGTTTGATTAAGATTTTTGCGCCTTGAATTGTATCGACAAAAATTCCAAGCATTTTATTCTCACCATTATTTCTATACTGAGAAGCCATATCAGGACATTCGCCCCTAAGAAAAATATTTTGGGTAATATCGTCCTGCTCTGTTTTTGGATAATCTTCATTAATAGCTGCAATAATCCAATACAATTGAGCAAGCGCCCAAGATTGTTTTGCTTGAGCTTCTGTTTTGAAGACGTGTTTCAGGTAATTGTGTTCTTCTGGTCTTGTTAATGCTATATGCGTTATGCCGCTATTATCAGCCATCCAAGCATGCTCAGCATCTTTTATGCAGCTTTCCCAAGAGTAATCTTTTTCTTTAGGCTCAAAACCAAGTTCTTCACCTGTAAAAATTAAGTGCTGATTGTTTAGATTTTCTTTTGTGAGCTCCAAATTCAACTTTCTTTTACTTGAAGGTTCGTATTGAAGAAGGGAAATTGATTCTTCTTTTAAATCAACTCCAATTCCTTGGACAATTTCGCCTTGAATATCTTTGTAAAAGTAGCTCAAATTCATAATAGAAGTAATAAACCCTACATCGTGCAATTCTTGCTTTGTCGGTTTTTGATTTCCGTTTTTCATAATTTAGTGTTTGATTTATAAATTTATTTTAAAAGTGATTTCTGGATAAGAAGTTCACTGTATTTAAGTATCGCTTTTCTTTCAAATTCTTCTGAATGCTGACCAGCTTCAACTGTTCTTAATATCTTCATTAAGCTTGTCTTTTCGAATTCGTGTTTATTTCGCTCCATGATTCTTTTCTTAATGTCAACCTTTGCAAGCTCTTTTGCTTCAATCCAAATACCCTTCTTCTCTTGATCTGTGAATGAAATTAAACCTTCACTTTCTAATAGTTGTGCCCAATGGCCACGAACAGAAACGCTTGGAAACCTTCCTTTTTGGTAGTCTTTTTTCAATGCTCTGTAATCACTAATCGCTTTCAACTGAGCAGCAACATTCTTTTTCTTGGCTTCTTCTTTTTTGATTCTTTCAAGTTCTTTTGCTTCTTCTTCTGTATAGGATGCAATTATTTTTTTCCTGTAAACAACATAAGATTTCAATATCTTCCCTAGCAAGTTGACAGAGAATTTCCCGTAATAAGTTTCCGTATTGATTTCAAACTTGCCAGCAGAAGCCATTTTAAAAGCATGCTTTATTTCTTCAATCGAAAGCATAGGGAACATATCAAGAACGAAATCACAAGAA
>JAFCGM010000030.1 GCA_017608025.1 Candidatus Pacearchaeota archaeon | reverse complement strand
TTATTTCGCCTTCGTTGAAATGATTTTGTCATTAATGATCCGTACTCCGGGAATGACTTCTGTGTCTTTTGTGAATTTTTCAAGCTGATTCAACGCTGTATTATTAATCTGAAGAAGAGAAACTTTTTTATTTTCAATAGCCCAGTCCATAAGTTTCTTCGGATCTACGATTTGCGCCTTCCAATTATCACGAAAAGAAACTGTCGTATTTTCAGTTTTTATATTTTTTTCAACGTGTGCTTCCGGGACGACTGGAATTTCTTCTCCCTTTTCAACGGCTTTTTCAATTTTCTTTTCAGCTTTCAAATCAGCTTTTCTTTTTTCTTCCAAAAGAAAACATTGATATTTGTTGATTTTGCTTTTGATTTCTGATTGTGCTTTTTCAAAAGGTTCTTTGATTGCTTTTGCTTCAGAATTGACGCGACGCATAAGATCATTCAACGGCTTCGTGTAAAATGTTCGCCGTTCTTCAATACGATCAAGATTCCTTTTGATAATTACTAAACAGTCAGCGCCTTCTTCTTGCATTTCGCGTGAATCAATGACAATATCTTTCGCACTGACTACGATTGACGATCCAGTTTTTTCAACTTCTTTGATTTCCGGATCCTGATTAAAATTTTGTTGTTTTTCCATGTTTTTTTCTCCTTCCTTATTTTTTATATTTAAGAAACAATTCCCGGCAATATAACAGACAGCGAAAATCTTCTTCCTGTGAAACGCGTTCGATTGCGTTCGGAAGTTTAAATCCTTTGTTGAAGTGAAATATATATCTGTTTGAAACTGGGATATTGTTTTCTTTCGCAAGTTTATAATATCCGGATAATTGCCATGCGACTTTCTTCTTGTCAAGAAATTTTCCGAATTTAAAATCAAATATATCAAAAGTCTTTTTCCCTTTTTGCCGGGCGATAAGATCCGGCTTTCCTTTAATCAAAAATTTGTCGGAATATAGCTGTTCTTCAATCAAAGCTATTTCAACAATAGTTTTATCGAACCAGTTCCCGAATTTTTTGACCATTATTATTTCTTCGTCATTCAATAACTGAACCGGCGTCAATCCCTTCAACATTGTTTCCATTGCAGAATGAAGACGCGTTCCCCGTCTTTGTCCAGCGTGAAGCTTTTCGTCAGCTTCTTGATTTCCGACGGCCCCTCGCCATTTTTCAAGCTGGGCGTTTTTTATGATCCCCAGTGCTGAAGTGACGGAAACATATTGCTTCCCGTTTTTGTGTTCAATATCAATGTGTTTTTCTGTATTTTCTTTTTTAGTCATTTTTTCTTCCCGGAAGACTTTGAACTTTTATATAATTTTGTCAATTCTTCAATCAATTCTTTTTTCTGTTCTTCAGATAGTTCGTTGACTTCAGAACTTTTAAACTTCTTCATAATTATATTATTCAGCATAATCCTATTGAAGTTTATTGTTTTATTCAATAGTTCAACAGCGTTTTCAATTCTTTTATCATAAGGAAGCTCAGTTTTTGGCGTGACGTTTTTTATTTCATCTTTTGGACTGGAAGAAGATTGCTGTTCAGTATTTTTATTAGTATTTTTTGATTTCATGTTCGAAATTTTTCCGTCAAGATCGTCGTCAACCATGATCCCCAGAACGCCAGAAAAAGAATATCTTTTTCCATAAGTTGAAGAACTCCCAGCTTGCTGAATTGAATTTACTAAATAATTACTGGGCATTATTGGGACGTCAGTAAAAGCGCTTATACTATGTCCGGCTGAATGTGTTATGTGACAAGTAATTCTTTTAAATTCTTTGCCGTCAGAAGATTCCGTCCAATGATAAGAAAATCCATGCTTGTTTAAATAAGGAAGTATCTGTGCAACAATAGATTCCAATGGTGCATATTTATAAATCAAATCCCCGTTTTTATTCTTGACTTCTTTTGTTTTATTAATAGCCGGAAATTCTGATTGCATTTTACAAAAATCTTTATGAAATATTTTTCTTGCTTCACGATCTTCGTGGTTATATTTCATTTGAATCAATTCTTTTAGCTGTTCCATACCGGTCTTATTTTCCAGCGCCATTTGAATTAAAGAATTAATGTCAGTTCCCTGAACTTTTTGAATCGTTTTTGATTCTT
>JAFCGM010000029.1 GCA_017608025.1 Candidatus Pacearchaeota archaeon | reverse complement strand
CCATTATTTTAAGTTCTTCAACTTCATGGTCGTCAATGTGTCCATCACATGCCATTGTGCAGAATGCAACCTTGAACAATATTTTTTTGAATTCATTTTTATCCATAATATTCCTTTTTAATAAACATTATCTAAAACCAATTGGTCTTCGCGGTTCATCTTTGTTTGTTTTTTTGTTTTCCAGTTTATCTTTAAGAAGTTCATATTTTTTAAGTTCTTCATAAGAAATTGAAGGTTTGTTTTCAGAAATTACCTTTTCAAATATGCCTTGTGTTATTCTTGCTTTTGACTTTAATGCAAATCGGGATGCTTCGTCAACAAGAAATTTTATATCACTTGACACATAATTATCTGTTATTTCTGCAAGTTTTTCATAATTCAGCCCTAGGTCAATAGGTCTTTTCTTCGTCCCGTTCTTAAAATTGCAGGGTCAATTTTTTCCGGTCTGTTTGATGCAGCAATTACAAAAATTCCTTTTTCAGAACAATTTGACATTTGTGCTAAAAATTCATTAACCGGTGCTGCTTGCATTTGATGTAAATCACCTTCACGACTTGGAACAACAGCATCGATTTCATCTATAAAGATGATTGTTGGAGCTTTTTCAGCAGCTTCTTTAAATATTTCACCAATTTTTTCTTCTGTTGCATTTATGTATTTGCTTTTAATATCGGAAGGTTTTAATTGTAAAAAATTAAACCCAACTTCTTCAGCAAATCTTTCAGAGATAAAAGTTTTTCCACAACCAGGAGGTCCATACAAAAGCATTCCGTTTGGAATCGTAATTCCATAGCTTTCATATAATTCTTTTTCGTTTAAGGCACGAATAACATCATTAAATAAAATATCTTTTAAATTTTGCATCCCTGCAATAGCAGAAAAACCAGCTCCCTTTTTCTTGATTGCTTTTTGAGTAGTTTCATTTCGTTGTTCATCATTAACTAAGACTTTTTCTCCTTTTAAAGCATTTAAAAACTCATTTACATTCTTAAATCGGTTATCAATATTAATAGCTAATGCCCTTTTAATAACTTCTTTTAAATGCTCGTCTTGAAACTCTTCAAACCCTTTTAGACCAAAGTTTAGTTCTTGTCTTCTTTTGTCATTTATAGCATCAATGAATTTTTCCTGTGTATGCTGAAATTTAGGGATTTCAACATACCAAGGCGGAATACCCATTATTAGATTATATAACAATGCACCAACAGAAAAAATATCACTTTGTGGGGTGAAAATGCCATTGTATAATTCAGGTGCGATATAAAAGGGCGATAAACGACCTAAATCAAGCGAATTGCTTTTACTGGTTATATATCTTGCAAAACCAAATTCTGCTATAATTGGTTTCTCCGCATTTGAATAATCAAAATAAATAGAGTGAGGATTAATGTTGTTGTGAATTATGGAATTTTTACTTTGATGTATTTTTTGAAGTGTCTCAAGCAAATAAATAATAATTGGAACGGCAGAATATTGAGAAAATAAACCATCACGTTCTAATTTGTCATGAATAGTTTCACCACTTATAAAGTTTAAAACGATGTAATGATATTTATTGTTTCCTTTTACATACTCTCCATTATTAACAAGCCTTACGGAATTTTCAATATTTAATGATGCCAAGATTTCAACTTCCATTAAATTTGAATTGGAAAAATCATTCTTAGATAATTTTGAACTATTGTATAGCTTTAACAGATAAGTCTTGCCATCATTTCCTTTTACTCTGTATTTTTCACAAAATGTATCTCCGCCTATGAAGAATTGAACCTCATAAGCAGAGTTAACAATTTGTTTTTTTTCTAATATCGCATTCATATTATCCAACTAATTCATTTCCGCTACCTCCACCAATGATTGGTTTTTGAGTGTCAGGAAGCAAATTGTAAAGTTCAATTATTATTGGTCGTAATGCCGCTTTAGTCGGGTTGTTTGCTGCAATTTGGAAGCCTCTGTCAAGGGTCATTCTTGCACGGTTTCTGTCTTTCCAGTCTAATGTATCGAAATCATCGTTGAAATTATGAAGCAAAGCAATCTCAAATTGAGCACCTAAACCTTGGTCAACAAGAGCAAAATCAAGTTGTCTCATATTGTCTATCATCTCCTGAGCAACTTTGACATTTTTCTCTTTAATTATTTCAGGTATTTGTTCTTTAAATTGCTCTACAATAGCATTGGTTTTATCATTCCCAAATTTTTGGTTTGTTTCTTCCAAACGATAAAAAACATCTTTCAATTCTTCTTCTGTTTTTGGCCATTCACTTGAAGTTTGAATTTCATCAAGTTTTTTCAAAGAACGTCTTAAACTATCTAACACATCTTTTTTACGGTCATAATCGCCTTTCCCTTGTTCAAAGCGTTTTTTTGTTTCTGAAATCTCGGCATCAAGACTGTTTATTTTTTCTTGGTCAGAATAAACGTCTTCCTGCTTGATTAAATTAAGAGTTTGTTGAGCTTTATTAATTTCGCTTTCTAACCAATTTGCATCAATTTCTTTTTGTGTTGTATTGCTTGGAACTTCGATTTCATGAGTGTAATCCAATGCAGGAAAAAATGCAGAAAGAGTAATTCTTTCAGATTTGTCA
>JAFCGM010000028.1 GCA_017608025.1 Candidatus Pacearchaeota archaeon | reverse complement strand
GTTCTTGTGCACAAATCAACAGAAGAAAAAGATACAGAAAGAGGGCACTTGACAATTCGAGTTCAAGAAGAGATTCACGAGCAAGGAATCAGAAAAACTCTTGCAAATCTTGAAAAGCAAAAAGATGTGATTAAAGAGAACATTGAAAAGCTTGAAGAAGTAACAGGACCAGTTCCAGAGATGACTCCTGAGCTTGAAGAGTTGAAGGAAAATTTAAAAAAACTTCAATTAATCAATCATCACGAGAATGTAACAGAAGAAAGCAAAAAGAAAGAGTTAGATCAACTGGAAAAGAATCGTGAAGACTTAAAAAAAGTTGAAAAAGACTTGAAAGAAATAAGAGAAGCAATTGGAGGTCGGCTCAAAATATAATGAAAGAGAATCTTAACCTCGCGAATGCAGCAGTGATCATAGCATGCCTTTATTTTATGATTCGTGAGGGTTTTAATTTTTGGATTTTGCTTATTTTATTATTTGCGATGCTTACTTGGGGCATTTATCAAATTCCAAAAGAACGCAAAGATCTCACCCAGGCACAGATCAAAGAGATTGAATCAAGAACTAGACTAAACAATTCAAATGCAGCATTCACAACAGCGAATGCATTATATTTGAGGGAGCACGCATTATGGCTGAAGAACAGAAGATAAAAATTTCAGAATTAAAAAGGAGCGAATATAACCCAAGAAAGATCACCCAGCAAGAGCTCAAAAAACTTGAAAGATCAATTAAGGAATTCGGATTTGTGGTGCCAGTAGTGATCAACGAGAATCCTGACAGAAAAAATATTGTTATTTCTGGACATCAAAGAATCAAAGTCGCAGAACAACTTGGAATGAAAGAAGTGCCTTTTTTGGCAGTGAATCTTGATTTAACAAAAGAAAGAGCACTTAATCTTGCTTTAAACAAGATTTCAGGCGAATTTGAAGAGGAACAATTAACAGATCTCTTAATGAAAATTGAAGAAGAAAACGAAGATTTATTGAGCTTAACAGGATTCAACACAGAAGAAGTGAATTATTTATTAGGATTAAAAGAACGCGAAAAAGAAGACATTTTTGCAAGTTCAGCAGAAGATGTATATGAAACAGGCAACAAACATGGAATAGAAAATGGAGATATAGTCATCTTGGATAAAAAACACAAAATAATCTGTGGAGATTCAACAGATCCAAAGATTATCAGAAAATTGCTTGGAGAAAATAAAATTGATTTAATAGTGACAAGTCCTCCTTACAATTTGAAAATAGGATATGGCAAGTACAAAGACAATCAAGAATACAAGGATTATCTGCAAATGATTGAAAAGGTTTTTTTGAACTTAAAAGATTTCATGAAAAGAGGCAGATTCTTGGCAGTGAACATCGGAAGAGAATGGGGCCCAATTAACATGCCGAGCAAGTACGATCAGATATTTGAGAAAATAGGCTATACTTTTTTTAGGAATATTTATTGGAGCAAACCGCTTGGAAGTGCCAGAGGAACAGTCACCAGTAGAAATCCATTTCCAAGATATTATGTGCCGAAAGTACAAACAGAATTAATTCAACTTTATTCAAATGAAGAAGAGCCAGCAATTTATGATCAAATGATCACTTACAAATTCGGAGAAGATAAAAAAAAGAGACAAGAAAAAATTCCACAAATTCTTTTAAACAAGTACGCAGGAAACGTTTGGGAGATGATGACTGAAACAACACTCGGAAGAGAACACCCTGCACCATTTCCAGTGCAACTTCCATTTAATTGCATTAGATTTTTCACATTTGAAGGAGAATCAATCATAGATCCTTTTATGGGCAGTGGCACAAGCATAATTGCAGCCGATCAATTAAACAGAAAAGGATTCGGAATCGAGATGGATCCAAATTATGTGAGTTTGGCAATTGACAGATACTTATTGTACAAACCAGACGCAAAATTCGAGATAATTAAATCAAAGGAGGCTAAAAATGAGAAAGAAGGAAGAGAAGATCAAAAGAGCTCAGGAAAAAGCAAAGCGTGAATCTGATGTTTTTCATTGCATGAAAAGAATCCAGGCTTTTATGAAAAGCAAGAGTTATCCAGAAGATATTTTTTGGAGTGCAATAAACAAACTTAGAGACGTGAGAGCGACAAAAAGAAAAGCCAGGAAAGAGATTGCAGATGCAGAAGCAAAGCTCAAAAATCTGAAAAAGCAATACGGAGATTTATTGTAAAAAAATTTTTAGAGGAAGAATATGAAGGTTAAAA
>JAFCGM010000027.1 GCA_017608025.1 Candidatus Pacearchaeota archaeon | reverse complement strand
GATGTAGTTAAAGAAACAGAAAAAATCGCACCTCTTGTCAAGCATATTCATTTTACAGACAACTTCGGCTACTCTGATTCTCATTTAGCACCTGGAATGGGAAATGTTCCTTTTAAAAAAATATTAGAAAAACTTGAAAAAGCAGGTGCTTTAGTAAATCCTAACAACCAATTTAAAATGTCGCCGTTTGTTGCAACCTTGCAAGCAATGGGCTCGCCAATTTACGGCGCGCAAATGGCTCCTTATTGGAATCAGACAATAGGTTTGCAGGGAAGTTATTTTGGGATGCCATTAGCTTATCTTCCTGAAAAACATTTTTCAACTTATGGCTCAAATTTCTCTGGTTTGCCAGAAGAACTTGGCGGACAAATGCCAGGAACTCAATCAAGATTTTCTGGAACACAGAATGCTTAAATGAAACATTTATAAAATTAAATTATTATATAATTAAAAAATGGTGAAGAAAAAAGAGGAGAAAAAAACCAGTAGCAGAACTTCCAGTAAGCCTGAGACAATAAAACTTGTAAAAGAAAGAGATATTGCTATGGATTTTGCAGGAAAGGTTTACAAAAAATTTAATGAAATGATTAAGTCAGTTGTGTTGTTCGGAAGTTCAGCAAAACAGGTTTCAACTTCTGATTCTGATGTGGATATTATAATAATTATCGACGATGTAGCAATTCAGTGGGACAACGAGCTGGTTGCATGGTATCGTGAAGAACTTGCAAAATTAATCAAACAAAATCCATACAAAAAATCTCTTCATATCAATACTGTCAAACTTTCAACCTGGTGGCAGGATTTAATCCGCGGCGACCCAATTGTTGTCAATATTTTAAGATATGGCGACGCTTTAATTGATTTTGGTGGTTTTTTTAATCCTTTAAAAGTTTTGTTAAAAAATGGGAAAATAAAATCAACACCAGAGGCAATTTATACTTTGCTTCAACGAGCTCCAACACATTTGGCGCGGGCAAACGCAGCTTTGCTTGGAGTTGTCGACGGCTTATATTGGGCTTGTGTTGATTCTGCTCATGCTGCAATTATTGCTGCTGACATAACTCCTGCCTCTCCTGAACATATTTCAGATGTGCTAAAAGAAAATTTTGTCAACAAAAAAATGCTAAAAGACAAATTTGTCAACTATTATGTTGAAATTCACAACTTGGCAAAACAAATTGTCCACGGAAAAAAAGTTGAAATTGACGGAAAATATTTAGACGAACTCCGGACAAAATCAGAAGAATTTGTCAGTGAAATGGGAGAATTGGTTGATGATTTAATTAAGATGAAGGAATAAAATTATTTCTCTTTCTTATCTTTTTGCTCTTGTTCAGATTTCAAAACTCCTGCTGCTAAATCTCTTAAAGCCCCAAACATCCCCCACATTGTTTTTGCATCTTCTTGTAATTGTGCAACTTTCTCTCCTTGCTCTTTATGTCTTTCTAATATTTCTGCTTCTTGTTCTGCTGTTAAAGCAACTCCTGTTTCTGCATATTTTGCATCTGTATCTTCTTTAACTGCAGTTTCGTATTTTTCAGTTTCTGTTTTTAATTTTGCTTCTACTTTTCCTAATTGTGTTGATGTCTGTGTTACAAATCTTTTTGCCCCACCATATTTTATCAAAGCTGGTCTTACATTTTCTGTTGCTTCAGCTTGCTGTGCCTGCAAAACTTTTTGTTTTAATCTTTCACTTCCACCTTCATAAAGACCTCTTTTTTCTTTTGGAATTTCTGCTATTAAAGATTGATAATAAGCATTTGGATCTTTCCTCATTTGCTCTAATGTTTGTCTTGATTTTGAAATTTTTTTTGATGCATCGTCATAATGCTCATCGCCTGTTTTTTGTGTTGGTGCATAATTTAAACAAACACTTTCTAACCTTTCATCTCCAACTTTTTTTACTAAATCTTCTGCATTTACTCTTGCATGTTGTGCTAAATCAGCCAAACCTCTGCTCACAAACTCTTCTCTCACAGCATCAACTTTTGCAAGAGCATATTTTCCTAAATTAGAATTTCCTAAACTATTTGCAAGACTTTCCAAACCCTCTGTTGTTGAAACATCTGCTTGTCTTGCATTGTCAATTCCCTCATAAGCTTCTGAAAAAGTTTTAGAACTATAACTATCACTTTCACCTGGAACTTCATATTTTACCTCTGGCAACCCACTTAATTCAGTTTCTACCATATTTTATTTATGTAAAAAGAGTTTATAAACCTTTTGGGTGTTGTATCTTG
>JAFCGM010000026.1 GCA_017608025.1 Candidatus Pacearchaeota archaeon | reverse complement strand
CTTCTTTGTCATCATGCAATTGTGAATGTAAATCTTGATTCAATTTGTTAAATGAAAATTCCAAAAAGACCAGAACCACCACAGCAAAGGAAACGATTAAAAAGCCGTTATTGTTGAACTTGGTTGAAGCGTAATAAAGAACACCAGTTGAAGCCAGAGCAGCAGAACAGAACTGGCAAAGAAGCCAGACAGCAGAAAGAATATAAAATGTCCCTTTTAACCTTTGGGCTTTTGTCTTTGGTGCAAATTTCCTTTTTCTGGCTTCGTGCTTCTTCAGGTCAATTGAAACTTTTGTTTCTTCATTTATCTTGTGATGGTTCATTTTGAATGTTTTTGTTTTAATATTGTTGTAATATAAAACATTTATTGTATATTTATGAACATAAACACAAGAAAATGAAAGGAAATGAAACAAAAGCGAATAATTTTAGATTTGTGGAAACAAAAAAAACAACTGGACTTGTTGAAGAAATTGGAAAGCTTGCAGATTTGGAAGGAAGAAGCCTGAATAATTATGTAGGTCAAGTGCTGAAGAAGCACGTGTTGCAAAAAAGAAAAAAGAATCTTGGCAATGTTCAAGAACACAATGATACAAACAATTTTTAATTATTTTTTTTAACCTTAATTGTTTGGGTAAATTTTTTATGTAGAATCTTAAAAGGGCAGTTGGAGAATTGCCCTTTTTTAAATTAAAATTGATATGACTAAGGAAGAAATTAACAAGCTGGTAGCCGAAAATATACAATTGAATTTGGATAACGAAAAGCTGAAGAAGGAGCAAGCAGAATTTCAAAATGCTTTGATTGAAAAGATAAATGAATTGAAAAGCCTTGGTGCTTGGCGGAGATTTTGGGGATATTGGAAGCTCGTGATGGATTTAATTACAACTATTGAACAGGCAATTTCAAAGCAGAATTCTTGATAATTTGTATTTAATTGATTATATTATACTTTAAGTATTATTGGCGTAGTGGTTAAGAAGTGCTTAAAAGTATTGTTTGTAGGTGGTTGTTTTTTCATGATTCAACCACCTTTTTAGATTTTAGTTTTGTTTGGGTTTTTGGTTCAAGTGCTGAAAACCCTTTTTTTAAAATTTTCACTTATGCCATACAACAAAAAATCTTTAGAGAATCTTCTTAACTGGGATAAAAAGAAAATTGAAACTGTTGAAGAATTCCACAAAAGAACAGTTGATTACTTTTTGCTCTGTTTGAATGATGAAATTTGCCCCGTTGTTAGTGGCTTGGTGTTTCATTTGGGCTTTTCTGATAAGAAATCTTTGATTGATTATGAAGGGTATAAGGACAAAAAAAACAATTCTTATTTACCCACTATTAAGAAAGCAAGGAATTTTATCTATAAAAGCAAGAAAGAATGGCTTGTTTCTGGCAAAGGTTCTGCTGCTGGTTTGAAGTTTGATTTAATAAATAATTATGGCTACAAAGACAGTTCAAACATTGACCATACAACACAAGGCGACAAGATAAGCATATCACCAATTGAATGGATTGATGCTAAGGATAAATAAAAAATACCAAGCTTTATACACCACCAAGAAAAGATATACAATTGTTACTGGTGGGCGTGGAAGTGGAAAAACTTTTGCTGTTCAAGATTTTTTGGTTCGACTTCTTGAAGAAATTGGCCAAGGTGTTCTTTATACAAGATTTACGATGGTAAGTGTTGACAAAACAATAATACCTTTATTTGTCAAGCATATTGAAAAGATAGCCAGCCTTGAAAATTATGATATTACCAAGAAAAGAATCATAAACAAAAGAACAAAAAGTTTTATTCTTTTTTCTGGAATCAAAACTTCTTCAGGCGATCAAACGGGGAACTTGAAGACATTGCCAGATATTACAACTTGGGTAATTGAAGAAGGTGAAGACTACAATAATGAACAAAGTTTTATTGATATTGACGATTCAATAAGAAGCAGCAACTTACAAAATAGAGTTATTTGGATTCAAAACCCAACAACAAGACAACACTTTATTTATAAAAGATTCTTTGAAAATTCGTATATTGAAGAATCAATTGAAGAAGCTGGAAGTTTTTTTGATGAAAACAGGAACAAAAAAAAGTTTAATTTTCAGAGGTCAACACACAAAAACGTTGAACACATACACACAACATACCTTGATAATATTGAAAACCTTGATGCTAAAAAAGTACAGCAGTGGGAAGAAGTTAAAGCAAAGAAGCCAAAAAGATACTTGAATAAATATATTGGCGCTTGGCTTGATGTCGCTGAAGGTGTTATTTTTGAAAATTGGGAAGAAGGAAGCTTTGATAATTCTTTGCCTTATGGTTATGG
>JAFCGM010000025.1 GCA_017608025.1 Candidatus Pacearchaeota archaeon | reverse complement strand
TGTTTGTTGTTGAATATACAAATTGAAAAAGGAAAAAGAATAAAACCACAGGACTTGATTTTGTTTGATTGGGAGAAAGATGAAAAGAAAATTGATTTTGAAGATTTAAAAGCAAAAGCAGAATTATATAAAAAACGAATAGAACATGGCAAGTAAAGCAATTGGATTTTTAAATTTTAAGTTTGGAGCTGACTTAGGTGGATTTGAAAGAGCGATGAAAAAAGCTCAAAAGAATCTTAAAAGGTTTGGAAAAGATTTACAGAAAACAGGAAAAACTTTAACAACAAACTTAACACTTCCAATCCTTGCTTTTGGGGCTGCAAGTTTAAAGGCCTTTGATGATCAACAAAAAGCAATTGCACAGGTTGAAGCTGGTTTAAAATCAACAGGACAAGTTGCTGGATTCACTTCAAAAGAACTTCAAAAAATGGCTGCTGATCTTCAAAAAACGTCATTGTTTGGAGATGAAGAAATCTTAAAAAATGCAACAGCTCAACTTCTTACATTTACAAATATAACAGGAGAACAATTTGCAAAAACACAGGAAATTGCTTTAGATTTAGCAACTAGATTAGATGGAGATTTGAAAGGAGCTTCAATCATGCTTGGAAAAGCTTTGAATGACCCTGTTGCAAATCTTAGTGCATTGAGCAGAGCGGGAATCCAATTTTCAGCAGACCAAAAAACATTAATAAAATCCTTAGTTGAAACAGGAGATATTGCTCAAGCTCAAACCATTATTTTAGAAGAACTAGAAAGACAATATGGAGGAAGTGCTGAAGCTGCAAGAAATGCGGGGTTGGGTAGTGTTGAAGCTTTAAAAAACAAATTTAGTGATTTAACAGAACAAATTGGTCAAAGATTACTTCCTGTTGTAATAAGATTCGCTGAGTTTTTAGTTGGATTGATGGAGAAATTTGACAAATTAGATGAATCAACAAAAGATAATATTGTAACATTTGGATTGATTGTTGCTGCAATAGGACCAATTTTAATCTTAGTTGGAAAATTGGCTGTTGGACTAGCTGCCGTTTCAAAAGCTTTTACCGCTTTAAATATGATAATGACAGCCAATCCAATAGGTATTGTTATTGTTGCTGTTGCCGCTTTGATTGGATATTTGGTTTATCTTTATAACACAAATCAAAAAGTTAGAGCTTCAATAAAAGGTTTATTTGCTGCTGCCAAAGTTTATTTCACAGGAATGGCAGATCTTGCAATGGGTGTTTTTGAAGGAATTGGGGAATATATAATTGGTATTTTTACTTTTGACATAGATAAAATAAAAAACGGATTTAATAAGTCAAAAGATGCAATTGTTAACTACGGGAAAAACATAGGGAAGGCGTTTGCTGACTCTTACAATAAAGAAATGAGTGAGAATCTTGGAGAAGATATGCCAGAAAAAATAACAACTGATTTCAGCAACATTTCAACTAACAATCCTTATAAAGAAATTACGGAAGGCACTAATAACGCAACTGAAGCAACCAAACAATATTCTGAAGCGTTAAATGTAATTGAAACAGACTTTTTGTTTCAAAAATCAGCTGTTGAAGATAGGTTTAAAAACATAATACAATGGACTGTAAAATTAACACAGGAACAAAAAATTGCTCAATCTGGTTTTCAAATGTTTGGAGATATTTTAACAAGTTCATTGGATGACGCTTTAAGTTCACAAGAAAAATTCTTCCCAATTTTCATTGCAAACATTAAAAAAGCAATTCAACAATTGCTAGTTCAATTAGCAGTGATGACTTTAATTAGTGCAATAATGCCCGCAAGTTTGGGAGGTCTAGGAAAAGCCGCTTTTTCATCAAAAAACATAATGGGTAATATAGGAAGTTTAATGGGAGTAACTCCATTTGCTCAGGGTGGTTTGGTTACAGGACCAACAACAGCCTTGATTGGAGAGGGTATTGGAACAACAGCTTCAAATCCTGAAGTTGTAGCTCCATTAGATAGGTTGAAACAATTTATGGGAGGTGGAACTCAAAATGTAGTTGTTGAAGGAGTTATTAAAGGAAATGATATATTTTTAAGTAATAGAAACACAGGTTATAACAGACAAAGAAGCGTTTAATGGCATTAGGAAAAAAATATTATATTGACTACAAGTCAATGGCGGATGAGGATTTCACATTGGAAATCTGGGTTGAAGGTTCAACAGTTGCTGCAACAGAAATTAATCTTGGAGGTTCTGGTCCTGAAATACAATATGAAACAAGCAATCAAGAAAAGTTTTCTTACATTTTAGCTAGTTCTTTAGACATTCCTTTTATTGTTGAGAATGTAGGAATGCAGGATTTTATTACTGATTTGAGAGATGGGACTTTGCAAGAAAAAGATGTTTATGTTCATTTGTATAATGACAGGGACACAACAAGACCTTTGTGGAGTGGATTTTTGATTATGGACTTATCTGCTAAAGAAGATGTTTCTTTTCCTTATGAAGTAAAATTAACTGCAATTGATGGTCTTTCTTTATTAAAAGACCAACCATTTGTAAGAGATACTAATTT
>JAFCGM010000024.1 GCA_017608025.1 Candidatus Pacearchaeota archaeon | reverse complement strand
CAGCATAGATTCTTGAGCCCTTAACATGAGTATTTAAGCCAGTGTCAACTATTGCTTCTTTTACTGCTTTTTTCTTTGCTTTCTGCCCAAGCAAAAGCCCAGTTAAGTAAGCAGCAGGAATATTACCCCTGTTGAGAGTATATCCAAATTTTACAAGATCTTTTGAATTTGCTGATAAAACCACACTGTCTCCTTCAGGCTTGTATTCAACAATCTGGATGTTAATATTGCATAGTGATTTTCTGATAACAACTCTTGGCTTTCCTGAAGTAAGAAAACTAATTCTCTTTTTATAATTAGTTTTTCTTTCTCTTTTTCTCCTGAACTGCACTATCTGAATCTTAGCTTTTACCATTTTCCCTTGTTAAATCGTTTTCTTTCATGTATATTTTTATATGCTTCCTGCTTCTGAAGAAACCGCCGCTTGTTTTTGAATAAAGCATACGATATGATTTTGTGGTTATTATTTTCTTGTCCTTCAGCTCTTTAATGAATTTTCTTTGAACCCTGACTTTGTTCATCCATGCCTGTTTTTTTGGCAGCCTTGCATTATGTGTTCCTTTTTTTGAGCCAGGGCCTTTTTTTCTTCCCTTTGTTCTTTGCCTCTTAATCTTATTTGCCCTTACTCTTGAAATGCCTTTAGCCTGCTTCTTTTTGATAGCTTTATCCTTAATCAAGCCAACAATATCCCTTTTTGTTATTGACTCCTTTATTTCATCAAGCCTTTCAGTATCAAAAGAAACTCTTTTCTTTGAGCATTTCAATAAATCGGCAGCAAGCCTTTTTTGGGTTTTAAGCTTCATTTTTATTCAGTTCCTTTTGTCAGTACCTTATCCTTTTCCTTTTTCTCTTCTTCTTTCTTTTCTTCGTCTGTTTTCTCAACTTTTTCTTCTATTGTTTTCTTTTCAGCTTCTTTCTCCTTTTCCTTCTTCCTAAGATCTTTTTTCTTTTTGAGTTTTTCTTTTTCTTCTTTGCTTTTCTTAATTTTTTCCTCAACATCTTTCAGGAATTTATCAATATCCTTAACATTAACAATATTAATGCTTTTTTTAACTGCCTGCTTTAAAATCTCAACCTTTTTCCTAAGGCCGATTGTCTTTGCAACAGCAACGCATTCTTTCTTAACATTAATCTTTTCAAGATCTTTTAATGATTTAATAATTATTAATTTAAGACCTGCTTTGTCCAATCCTCTTGTGTTTTTAGGGCTTCCATAACCAATTGAAACACTTTTGTTATAGCCCTTTTTACTAAGCCTCATCTTGGAATGAAGTCCTTTTGGCTTTCTCCACTTATTTCCTAACCTGACTTTCTTATGTGCATCCTGCCTTGTGAATTTTAGCTTTTTCATGATAATCACTTAATTTCTTTTCCTGCTTTTGAGACAATGTATATCCCATCCTGGAATATCCTCCTGTCCCTGTTTTTTATTTTTGTAAGCGTTTCAATGCTTGCTGCTGTCTGCGCAGTAAGCTCTTTGTCAATTCCCTCAACATATACATCCTTGCCATCAATCTTTACCTTAACATCTGGGTTTATCTTAAGCTTCCTTGGAGTTTTCTCTCCAAAAAAATTTTTTATGGTAAAAATATCCTTATCCATCAATACATTCATTGGAAAATGCCCAGGACATATCTTTAGCTTATATACAAATGGCTCTGTTACGCCCTTTATCATGTTGTTTATGTGTGCCTTAAAAGTATAAATTAATTTTTTCTCTCTTTTTGATGCCTTTTTTGAGATTATTTTTACTGAGTTTTTATCTAACTCTATATAAATCCTTGCGCCAGCAAGCTTTTTGCTTACTTCTCCCATAGGGCCTTTACTTTAATTAAATGGGCTTCTTTGCTTATTTCAATTCCTTCCGGAATATTAATTTCCTGGGTTATATCTGCTTTCATCTTTAGTAACAATATGCTAAAAGCTTTCCCCCTATTCCTTTTTTCTTTGCTTCTTCATTAGTCATTATCCCCAGTGGTGTTGATACAATCAAAATTCCAAAACCCTTTGCAGGAAGGAATCTTTTCTCAAATTTTTCATAGCCATCTTTTTTTACTGAAAATCTTGGCTTGATAACGCCGCATTTGTTTATCTTGTTCAACAGATTAATACTTAACATATTGCCTTTTGAGTCTTCTATCTCTTTAAATTCTCCAACATAATAGTTGTCTTTCATTATACTGAGTATTTCTTTAATTATCTTTGATGAAGGCTTAATTAAGCATTCTTTTGTTTTTGCATTTTCCTTATTCAGGATATTAGATAATGCATTTGCCAGTGGATCATTTAACATTTTTACACCTTTAGCTGTATTTTTTAAATCCTATTTTTGTTGATATTTCCCTGAAGCATTGCCTGCATAAATTTAAGCCATACTTGCTTATGTGCCCTCCTGCCCTTCCGCACCTTTCACAGCGCTTATTGCTTATTCCGCAGGTTCTTTCTTTTGGTGAACTATGCTTCAAAAAGCTTTTCAGCTTTACAGGCTTGGCTTTCAGTTGCTTGAATACCTTTTTATAATTGCTTACAGTCATTTAATCTCCCTCTAATTTTATATTAAATTCTTTTTTCATGAAATCAATTGCCTCTT
>JAFCGM010000023.1 GCA_017608025.1 Candidatus Pacearchaeota archaeon | reverse complement strand
GTTCCGATTTCTTTTGTTCTTTCTAAAACAGATGTATACATTGTATTCATAATTCCAACACCTCCAACTAAAAGCGAAATTGCAGCAATTCCAACTAAAACTCCTTGAACAACAGCAAAAATATTTCCAAATGTTTCCAGCAACTGCTCAGAAGTTTGAATTGAAAAGGTTTCTTGTCCTTCTTTTTCTCCTTTTGATTTTCTTAATTTTCTTTCAATTTCATCAGCAACTTTTGCAGGATCAAAACCTTCTTCTGTTTTTACTAAAATCTGACTTTCTTCATTTCCAAGCTCTAGTAAATCTCTCATAATTTCTTTTGGAATTGACACAGAACCATCATCATAAGGATTTCCAATTTTTTTTAAAATCCCAACTACTTTAAATTCCTGTTTAGAAATTTCAATATTACTTCTTAGCTTAACTGGTTTTTCCCACAAATCTCCAAATGCATGATTATTTCCAACAACTGCTTTGTATTTATCCCCTTGTTTTAACATTCTCCCTTCTATTGCTGTATATGATTGCACATCTCCTAAAATTTCTTGCTCTTTTGGGTTAATACCAAAAATATAAACAACTTCTGTTTCATCTCCAAATTTAACAGCTCCCACTTTTGTCAGCATCCCGATTACTTCATCAACACCTCTTACATTTTCAATTAATTTTATGTCTTCATTAGTTAATTTTAACTCTCTGCTTGTTGCAGACCCAGGGGGTCCTAATGTTTTTGGCTGTATAATAATCTTATCCCTTCCAAGCTGCTCAAACTGCTCATTAATTGTATCTTGCAAACCTTGCCCCAAACTTATTAGAGAGACAACAGCAGCAATTCCAATAAAAATCCCAATCATAGTCAACCAGCTTCGAAGTTTCCGCCTTTTCAAATTATTTAAACCAAGTTTCAAAAAATCAAGAACCATGATTAAGATCTCCCAGCTTCAGCTTTTTTTCTTTTCTGCCTTTTTTTCCAAAATCTGTAAACAAGCCACAAAACAATCAAACATATAACAACTGAAACATAAAACCTCGTGTTGCTTTTTTGTCTTAATCCAAGAGCCTGAGCTTCTTCTAAAGAATAAACTTTTGCAGTTACAAATTTTTGCTCTGTAAATTCTTTATTTGAAGAATCACGATAATGTAAAATAATTGGAAAAGAAACTGCACTTGCTGATTTTAAAAAAACATCAAAACTAACTGCGTCAAAATCATCATTTTCCAAATCTCCAATATAAACTTTTGTAGCAGACAAAATATCAAAACCCTCTTCTTGCAGCTGAACTTCAAGCAATTTAGCCTTGCTCAAACCAATATTTGTAATTTTAATATCTAACTCATTTTTCTGATTTTTTAACAACACACTATCTGTACTTAAAACCAATTCTGGTTTTGAATTAATTGTAACAGAAATTACAAAATTTTTTGTTTCTTTTTCATCATTAATAAAATATTCTAATTCAACTGGAATTTTATAAGTTCCTGCTTCGCTGTCTGCTTCTGCAATTAAATTAAAAATTCCTACAGCATCGTCGTCTTTTTCAATTTCATCAAAGTAATCTTCAGAAGTTGTCACAGGCGCCAAAGGAACATCAGACAAATCTAAAACCAAAGACACATCTTGCACATCTTCATCTAAATTATTTTCCATTTCAATCTCAACTTTCACAACACTTCCAGGTGCAACCTCACTAGGATTTGTATCAACATCTTGAATTGTCAATGCAGAAACATTTGCAATTAATCCAATTAAAAAAACCAAACTTGCTATTTTTGTTAATTTTTTGCTTTTCATCTTAACATTCCAGAATTCTAAGGTGATTCTGCGCCCTCACCTCAAAAATTATACTCTTTTTCTATATTTAAGGTTTTCTACAATCCTCCCGTCTCGTAATCTTACAATTTTTCTTGCTTTTTTTGCAAGCTCATCGTCGTGAGTAACAACAATAACTGTTTTTCCTTGCTTGTTTAGCTCTTCAAAAATCTTGACAATTTCTTCTCCTGTTTTTGTGTCTAAATTTCCAGTTGGCTCGTCAGCTAAAATAATTTTAGGATTATTTGCCAAAGCCCGTGCAATTGCAACTCTCTGCCTCTGCCCGCCTGACAATTCTCCTGGCAGATGCTCCATTCTGTCTCCAAGCCCAACTTTTTTTAACAATTCTTTTGCTCTTTCAATTCTTTCTTGTTTTTCAATTCCCTGAAACATCATAGGCAAAGCAACATTTTCCAAAGCAGTTTGAGTTGGAATTAAATTAAAAGTCTGAAAAATAAAACCAATTTTCTTGCCCCGAATTTGCGCTAACTCACTTTCTTCTAAATGCTCAATATTAACATTATCAAGAAAAATATCTCCGCGCGTTGCTAAATCCAGAGCACCAACAAGATTCATCATTGTGGACTTTCCAGAACCACTTGGCCCGACAATCGCAATAAAATCCCCCTCTTTAACTTCCAAATTAGCTCCATCTACAGCATGAATCACACTATCTCCCATTTCATAATTCTTGCAAACATTTCTCAGTTCAAGTTGTTTTTTCATTTTCTCAGAATTCTAAGGCGATTTTATATGGCTTGTCCTTGGATTTAGAATATCTTTAAGTT
>JAFCGM010000022.1 GCA_017608025.1 Candidatus Pacearchaeota archaeon | reverse complement strand
CGACTTCTTCTGTAGATTTTTCTTGAATCAATTCCTCATTGCCTTCCTCTTCAACATCTTCTTGAATCGGTTCAGATCCTTCAGGCTGTTGTTTTTTCTTTTTTGTTTCTTCTAATTGATTCATAATTCGCCTCTATGCTTATATTTGACAATTACTTTTTTATAAAGTTCAAAATCCTCAGACTGTGCAAATTTTTCAATAACATTTTCAGGAAGTTCTCCAAGAAGATCATCGATTATAAGCAAAACTTTTATCACATCATCATTGACAAACATTGGTTCTTCAATTACCTTATCAATTTTAGGAAAAACATCTTCTTTTTTCTCTTCAAATTCATAGTGTACTATTTTTTTCTTTGCTTCAAGTATTGCTTGTTTTTCCTCAAGACTTCTAATTTTTTTTTCTTCAGCCTCTTTTTTTAACTTGTCTAGTTTTGCTTGTTTTTCCTCAAGACTTCTAATTTTTTTTTCTTCAGCCTCTTTTTTTAACTTCTCCAGTAATGCTTTTTTTTCTTCCTTCTGTTTTTCCTTTGCCTCTAGTTTTGCTTTTTTTTCCTCAAGACTTTTTAATCTCTTTTCTTCCGCTTCACGTTCTCGTTGTTCTTTCTCCTTTTTTTTCTGCTCTTCAATTCTTTGTTTTTCCAGCTCCTTTTGTTCTTTTAATTTTATTTTTTGGCTCCTATCTTCAAAATCAAATGGAATGTATGAATGTTTTTTTTGATATTTCTCTGATTTCTTTTCATTTTGAAGATTTTTGCTATTTACATAGTATATTTTACCCTTTTTGGACTCTTCTTCTGTTTGTTGTTTATCAGTATCAGAATCACATTTTTCACTACCGAGTTTTTTGGTCTCAATGGCTTCTATTTTTTTACTTTGAGATAAGTTAGAATCTTTTTTAGATCCAGATGATTCATCGGCATGTTCTCTTTTTATCTGATTTTTATGGAGAAGCATAGTTGATTCTTTTTGAATGACATCTACCTCTGTTGCAATGGAACCAAGATCAACTATTTCAACATGATTATCCTCTGGCTTTTTTATCCGTAGAACATCTTCTGTCGCATCTAAAGTGGAAACAAATTTAAAACTTGGATTATGAATTGTAAAAAACTCTGTTTTGAACTCCTCAGGCATCGTCGGTTGCTTATAAATGGATGCATCTGATTGTTTTTCTAATTGAAACATAGATGCCTCTGTTTTTTTACTTAAAGGTGTTCGCATTTCTATAAAAGGTTCTTCTGGAAAAAGAGTTGCTTGTTGTGCAGAAACCAATTCTTCCAATATTATTTTTTTCTCATGTTCTCTAAGTAATGTATCGATTTTTTTTACAATATCCACATGAAAATCCGTTGTATGTTTTATTTCATCTAGTTTTCCAGGTAAAACGATACTCGTTGCTAGTAATAAAAGATCTACTGGATTTACTTGCCTTATTTTTTTGTCTTCCTGTAGTGGAGGCATTCTTCTCCCATCCCAATTTTTTTAGAAGATGCTCTACAATAAATATTTTTTTGTTGCATCCCAAGTTTCTATATTCATACATGTAAGTAAGTATTATTCTAATAAACGTTTCGTTGGTGCATTTTATTGCGTGGTAGGAGTTTGAAGATTTCCCGCTTTGAAATCTTTAAAAACAAAAGAAAAAACCAAAGTTGGAGTTTTTTGTTTGCTTTTGTTACAACGTCAAAATGATAATTTGTCAGAAACGACAACTAGAAGACAAAGCTTAAATATAATTAACAAGATAAGAGGATAGTAGGTAGCAATAACATCACTTGGTGGTGGACTGGAGATAAGGAGAATACTCCAGTAAAAAAAATTCACAAAGTATAAATATCAGGTGTGTTATTATTACCAAAAAAAAGCTAAAATTTAGGCTAGGAGAGAATGGGAAAAATGAAAGCAAATAGAAAATTTGTAGATGGTGAGGAAGCAGTTTCTGCCGTTATTGGTGTCATTCTTATGGTTGCAATAACAGTAGCAATTGCTGCGACAGTGTATGTCTATGTTAGTGGTATGATGGGAACAGGACAAGAAGCAGCGCCGACACTAACATTTATAAAAGAAGATAAAGCAGCAGTTAACACATTAACAGTTATTGCTGCAGATCCATCAGATCTTAGTTGGGGCGATCTTGAATTACAGAATGGAACAGCAGGATCAGTACTAGACCATGGTGAAGGGACGAATACTGTTACAGCAGGAACTATTTTAGATATTTCAGCTGTTGCAGGAACAGGATCATATACCATATCTATAAGGCATATTCCAACAAATACTTTGATTGGAACATATGATTTCACTGCTGCATCCTAAACTTAAGAACTTTGATAATATATAATAAGAGATTGTTTAATCTCTTCTCTTTTTTGTTTTTTTTTATTCTTCAATTAGAACAATTGAGTTATCTACATATATGTCCAAAATATGTTCCATTGTAGACAATAACAGTATCACCTGCTTCTGTAGCATTTATTGCATCTGAAATCGTTGAAAAACGATCAACATTCCAACCTTGTGTTGTGTCATTGTGATCATCATCTATAAAAACAGTATTTACATCTGCACTACTGCTTTCAACAAAAATAAAAAATCCTAGAATAAAGATACTAATTATTACCAACTTGATTTTTTTTATTGTGTTAACCTTTCTTATGATTCAGATACTAATTATTACCAACTTGATTTTTTTTATTGTGTTAACCTTTCTTATGATTCTTCCAAAGGAGGACAAGCATTATTGTAAAGATTGCAAGTATTATTTCAAACCCTGGCGTAAGAGACGTCTCTTGATGAATGTTTTCATTGTTGCCTAAGAAAACATTGTCTGACAGATAATTTCCCTCTGCATCAGATGAAACATGAATCCCGATACTGTTTTCGGTAAGACTGTTGTTATGTATGTTATTATCTGAGCTAAAATAAGTTAGCTCTATTCCGTTCTCACTATAACTGACTGCATTCCAACAAATGCAGCTATCATTTGAGTTTCGTAAAAATATACCACTTACTACATTGTTTGCTACAGTGTTTTCATTTATAATAGTAGTACTTGAATACAAATAAACGCCGTTATCTATATTACTCC
>JAFCGM010000021.1 GCA_017608025.1 Candidatus Pacearchaeota archaeon | reverse complement strand
TGATTTCAACAAATTATATATACCACAAAATGGAGCTCAATACTACTATAAAGTAGAAGTAAATGAAGTGATTATATGCCGCAAACCCGTATCAAGGGGTGCGAAACTTGAGTTCTATATATTCAATTTCCTTTCCATCTGATACAATCGAAAAATCATATCCTTTTCCAGCGTCACGGTTTTCATTCAACCAAATAATTTCAATATCGCCTTCGTTCTCAAACTGTTTTTTTAAATAGTTGTAAACGAAGCGCTCGCCCCAGTTTCCAATATCCTTTAATTGCTTTATTGATTTTTCCTTTTCAACTTCATCTTGTTCATCCGTGTCGGACTCATCAACGTCATTTCCATCATCATATTCGATTGGACGCTGGCCACCAAAGTCAGGAGTTTCAATTACTTCAGGAGCTAGTTCTTCAACGATTGGTTCAACGCTTTCTGGGGCTACTTCTGAAATCCAAGAATCTTCTTCTGTTTCTTCTTTCGCTTCTTTTTCAGATTGTTCTTTTTTCCATTTTAAGAATTCTTCGTATTCATCTTTTGGCACAAACTTTCCGCCAGTCTTTTCTTCTATTTGCTTTATTTCATCAATTTGAAAACCAAGCACACTTATCAAAACATCAACATTTTCATCATCTTTGGAAAAAGAATCAGAAAGTTCAGACAGACTAATTTGAGTTGGGAGAACAAAATTATCATCTTTATCAACAAGCCATTCAGTGTTTTTCAACATCTTCAGAAAATGTGATTCAAATTTTTCATAGTGCTTTCTACTTCGTGGAGTCCAACAATATTCACCGTAAAAAAAGTTTTTCCTTTCCCAATAATCAAGTGATTTTAAACTTGAAAGCAAAAAATTAAAGAGAAGGATTGAC
This sequence comes from Candidatus Pacearchaeota archaeon, assembly GCA_017608025.1. Taxonomy (GTDB): domain Archaea; phylum Nanobdellota; class Nanobdellia; order UBA10117; family JABICX01; genus JAFCGM01. The sequence continues at coordinate 1,913 of JAFCGM010000021.1, read as the reverse complement.
TTATCCAGTGTGATATTTTTCAAAAAGTTATTTAATCCCTGTATGTCATAGTCTTTTACATAAACATCATATGTGTAACTGTAGCCACTGTCTCTACGTAAGTTCTTTTTTTCATCCCAACTTAAATCAGAATCGATTTCAATCTTTTTCGGCGTATTTTCACAACCAATGCTGATTAATAAATTGACTAATGTATCTCTAAAGTCAGAAAATTGTTTTTCAATTTCATCAGAAACAAAAAATACTTTATCAAATACTTTAAAGTATTCTACCAAATCTTCAGTTTTGAAATAAACTTCATCAGGTTTACAAAATTGATGTTCATCGGTGATCGAATTGGTCGAATAAATGATATACAAGTTTTTTAGATCATTTATCATTTCCTTCTTTTTGTCTGAATCTTCTTTTTGAAAGGCGATCAATATTTTTTCAAAATCTTCAAAATATTCTTCAAGGTTTATATCTGGATCAGAGTCTCTGTATTTCGGGGCTACAAATTCCTTTATTTCAGCAAAGATATCTGGCTTTGATAATCCAAGCTCAGTTAGGAACTTTAAGGAATTTTCGTTTAGAGTCAGATTTTCTTTGATCGTCTTATATTTTGATTTTGTCTCTGCTGGAAGATAGACTTGAATTTTATTGTCTTTATCGCAAGGTGCGATATGTGTATTGTCAGCGAGTCGAATAATAGGTTTTTCTCGGAGAATACCCGCATTGCGCCTATAATATCCGCCTTTTGCCCACAAAGAACGTTGGTCTAACAACCTGCTGTAAAAATCAATAAGCCATTCATCTGATTTTTGCTTAATAAATTCTTTTTTAATTGTTACTGCAAAATCTTCGAAATCAACTTCCTGAATATCTAATTCATTGATAAGATAGTCACGAAGTTGTCTCGTGCGGTCATAAGTAATATTTGTATCTAGCCAAAACTTCTTTTCGAATAAAACATTTATATCACTCTCATCGAGCAATTCTGTAAGTTCTTTTCCACGTGCTAACAATGTATCTTGTGCAGTAGTAAAATTTTGTTTTGACGTAGGCAGCAATGCTTCGTCTGACAAGAATTTTTCCTTCACTTTTTCAAAAATCGATGAATAAATGATTTCATCAGTATGATTTTGATCTATTGCCAATACTTCCAGGAAAGAAATGTTCAGCAAACCTAATTCCTTGATAATAGGAATACTGTCGGTTACAAGATTAGCCGTTTCTTCGATTAAATACAGGTTTTGCTCATCATCTAAAGGAATGTTCTCTCTATTTGGTGTCGTTTTATAGGGTGCCTGAATTAGGAAGTTCAAATAAGTTACTTTTTCAGTTGGGAAAAATACTATGAGTTTAGAATCCTTTTCCTTTTCAATTATCTCGTTTCCGTTTTCATCGGTTCCGATTCTATAAGCAATCTCAACATTTAAGTTATGGGTCTCGATTGCTATCTGCTTTTTGATAACAAGAAATTGCTCGAAATTTTCTTCTTGTTCTATCTTCGATATTATGGAGACTTTATGAATGTTCTCTAAATCTTGAAAATCATTTGAATCTTTATAATAATGCCCGTTTTTATTTGGTGTTTGCCATTTAATTTCTTTTATGTTTTTTAAAAAGAGTAACGTTTTTAAACCGATACTCTCAAGTTTTTTACTTACGATTTCAAATACTTCATTTTGTGTTCGTGACGGATGGTTAAAAGGTAAAACAATTAAAGTCTCTTTGATTCCGTTGCTATCAATTAATGAAGGGATTACAAAATCTTTTATTTCAAAATGAAAATGACCAGAATGAATTACAGGTGTTTGAGCACCCCTTTCAAGGTAGTACTTCTATTTCTTTCTTAGCGCAAGGATTTTAGCAGTAGAGACATGGGGTGTATTTTTACAGCTTTTACGCTTTGGCCGCGGCTTTTTTGGGCC
>JAFCGM010000002.1 GCA_017608025.1 Candidatus Pacearchaeota archaeon | reverse complement strand
CGCCTATAAATACACAAACACTTTCTCAGACCTTTCAGAAGGAGCAACCTACACATACACAGGATATTCAGTTGACGAAGCTGGAAACATCAACTCAACAGAAGAAAGAACACTTTACATAAACAACAAGCCAACTCTCTTAAACCTAATTTTCAATTCAACGTATGGAACAAACTACACAACAGAAAACCTAACAATTCACTTTACAGGTTCTGACTCAGACTCAGACTCAATAACTAACATAACTGATTTCAGAAAATCTGGAACTTCGATTGCTATTCTAAACCTGCCTTTTGATACTAACATATCAGAAACAACTTCTGGAGCAATAAGAGATTATTCAACCTATGGAAACAATTTCACACTTAGTGCAACAGGAATTGAATGGACTCCTAATGGAAAAGTCGGAGGGGCTTATAATTTCACAGGATATGAAAATAATCAATTAACTGGACCATCTGTTCAAGTTCCGCAAGAATATACTATTGCAGCTTGGTATAAGTTAAATGAAACACAAAGAGCATCAACAAATATATATGGTGGGGGTTGGCAATCTAAAATTTCATTAAGAATTGGAAATGGTGCTTCTTCTGCTCCAGGTATTTTAATTTATCCTTATTCGGGTTCAGGTTCAGTAAGTGTAACTTGCAGTGAAGATATTCTTGATAATGAATGGCATTATCTTGTAGCAACTGTAAGTAATGAAACAAAAGATATTCATGTTTATTTTGATGGAAGCAATAAAGCCAACGGAACATTAAATGAATCAAGTTATTTTGGAAAAACAACAATTGTAGCAGGTTCCTGGTCAGGAGATTATGGAATGATACTTGGTCTTTTAGATGAATTTAAAATATACAACATTGCATTAACACCAGAGCAAATAAAAGCAAACTACCAAGCAGGCCTCGCAGGACATCACGAAAAAACAATTGTCTCAGATGAAACAACAAAAGGAGAGCAATGGTCAGTAGCAGTAACACCAAACGATGGATATGAAGATGGAACAACTCAATTATCAAACAACATAACAATTCAATCAACAGAAGCTATAGTAAATTTAACATCACCATTAAACAATTGGTATGTAAATGACACAGTAATTTTTGAATGCTCTGCAACAAATGATATTGCACTGAAAAATGTGTCTTTATACAATGATTATACAGGTTCATGGGCAATTGCAGCAGAAAACACAACCCTCTCTTCACAAACTGAAGCTGTTACCTTCACAGAAACAGGATACACAAATGAAAAATCCTTTGATTGGAACTGCTATTTCTGCGACAATGAAAACATATGTTCCTTTGCAGACGCAAACAGAACACTCACAACAGACATAACCCAACCAGCAATAAGCTACCAAGGACAAACACCTTCAGATAATTTAAGAGTCAGAACAGAATTAAATTCCCCAATAATTAATATATCAACATTAGACTCATCAAACAACATGTCTTCATTTATTGATTGGAATAACTCTTTAGTTGGCTGGTGGAGATTTGAAGGAAATTATAAGGACAGTTCAACATACGGAAACAATGGTTCATGTACAAACTGCCCAACATTAACAACTGGAGCAAGAGGCAAAGCATATGCATTTAATGGTGTGGATGATTACATTTCAATTCAAAATAGTCCAAGTATAAATTTAACTAAAGATATGACTCTTACTTTTTGGGTAAAGTTAAATGAACCTCAAGAAAGTGGTTATTGGGGATTTTTAAGTAAAACAGATAGACAAAATGGATGGCAACTTATAAAATCATATAATTCTAAAAAATTATATTTTGAAATATTTGATAGTGGAGACAATACTGGAAATAAACTTATTGCTACAAACGATTTAAATACAGGGGAATGGGAATTTGTTTCATTGATTATTCATTCAAATAAAAGTGCAGAATTATATATAAATGCCTCATTAGAAGACTCAGATGTTCTTACTTCCGCATTAACTTCCGTATCTAGTGATTTATGGATTGGAAATGCAAGAGCATCAAGTCCTTTGTTAAATGGTTCAATTGACGAAGTAAAAATCTACAATCGAGCACTATCACCACAAGAGATAAACGCTTCATATCAATCAGGAACTTACAGACTTTACAACAATTTCACAAACCTTAATTCTGGAACATACACTTACACTGCATATTCAGTAGACCAAGCAGGGAACTTAAACTCAACAGTACAAAGAACATTCAAAGTAAATTATATTCCAACAGATGCATCTGTTAACATTGTTCCATCAACCCCAACAACAAACACTGACTTAATTGCAAACATTTCAGGCTCATCAGACACAGATTCAGACCCAATCACAAACATAACTGACTGGCGCCTAAATGGAAATTCAATAGCAGTTCTTAACATGCCTTTTGACACAAATATTTCAGAAACAACTTCCGGAGCAATTAGAGATTACTCAACATACGGAAACAATGGAACACTTGGCGGCGGAACTGAAAGCAATGCACCAACATGGACCTCTGATGGACAAGTTGGTGGAGCATACAAATTCGACGGAATTGATGATTATGTTGATGTCCAAAATAACGAAAGTTTGAACTTCGGTACAGGAGAATTTTCAATAGAGCTTTGGATGAAATATATTGATGATGATAATGTTGACCATGCAGGAATAATTGCTAAAGGAACAGATGGGTCTTTAGGTACATGTGATGCTTCTCAGTATGTATTTAGACATGGATATAGTGATCCGCGACAATTATGGTTCAAAATCTGTGATGGAACAAATGGTGCTGAAGTAAGGGACAATTATGGAACATCAGATGGTAATTGGCATCATTATGTAGTTGGAAGAAATAACACAGATATTTTTATTGCAATTGACGGAACAATAAAAGACACGGCATCAAGTACTTTTGTAGGAAATATAGACAACTCTTATGATCTCGCAATTGGTTCACAGACATCAAACGGAGGAGGACAGATTTTCAACGGCTCAATCGACGAAGTTCGCATTTACAATTATTCCCTTTCAGAACAGCAAATAAAAGCAAACTACCAGGCAGGCTTTGCAGGACACTCTAACCAAAACATTTCATCACACGAATTAACTTCAGGAGAGCAATGGTCAGTAGCAGTAACACCAAACGACAGATATGAAGATGGAAACACAACAGTTTCAGCAGAAGTAACAATCGACCAAGGATGTTATATTGATGCATATGAAACCTTAACTTCAGATCTTGACTGCTCAGGACAAGTCTTAAACATAACTGAAACTGGAACACTTGACGCAAATGGATATTCAGTTACAGGAGCAGACTCAGCCCACATTTACGGAACTTTCCACGGAAGAACAGCAGACCAAACAGTCGACTCAATGAAGATTTATTCAACAGGATTCTACAATGCAACATCTGGAACAACATTTATTGTCGGCGATTTCACAAACAATGGAAATTTCACACACAATCAGGGAAAAATAACTTCCTTGAGAACAGACACGACCAACGCATATTGGATTGGCAATTTCACCGGAGAAAATGCATTTTACAATGTTGAAATAGATGCTACAGCAGGTCAAAGAAATACAAACATGAAGTCAAATACCCAAATCATTAATGAATTATCTGGTCTGGGAGGAATTGATTTATGGTACATGACTAAAGATAACATTGTTTTAACTATGGGTAATGAGTCTCAATCAGGAACAATATCTCTAGATTATCTATATAGTCATACTCCATATGATAATATAACAATTCAAGCAGCATCTGAATTATATCCAGCAATAATTACTAGTGATGTTGGAGTTCCAAGCATATTCCGGGGAGGAGAATATGCCCCATCTTCATTAAATATAAAATGGATTGATGTTCAAACAGACATAACTCCGCTAACAGGATCTTATGACAAAAACATAACTCTATTAGGTAACTGTGAATTTGCAGGATTTACTTTTGGAAGTTCGGGCGACACTCTCGACCTAAACGGATATCGATTAGAATCAAAAGGATTTATTGCAAACAGCGGATCAACAGTTTATGGAGATGGCTTATTTTACATTGATGGCGTTGTAAATGACGGATTTGATCGTTCATTAAGAATAGATGGAACTTTTTATCATGAAAACGGCTCAATTATTATATCTAAAACAAAAACAAACAATGTTTATTGGGGTGCTGGAAGCAACCAACTTCATAATGTAATGCTTCAAAATAAATATACTCAATGGGGGAATAATTTGATGTACGGAACTACTTTTGTTGATAATTTGATTTATGCAGATGGATATGGTTCAACAGAAACAGGAACTCGAGATCTAAATGTTACAAATCTTCAGATTGTTCAAGGAGCAACATTTTCAGCTTCATCATCAAATATAGATGTTTCAGGAAACTTCACTACATCTGGAGGCCTTTTCGGAACATCTGCCTTGGATTTAAATGGAACAAATGAATATGTAACTCCAGATACTGGTTCTTCTTCAATATTTGATATTGCATTTGATGAACGAGCGATAGAATTATGGTTTAAAGCAGAAAATATAACCAAATCTCAAATTATTTTTGAAGAAGGTGGCTCTGTAAATGGACTGAATATTTATATAAAAGAATCTAAGATTTATGTTGGAGCATGGTCAGAATCTCTTGGATGGAATGGAGCATGGCTTTCAGCACCAATATCCAGAAATAAATGGCATCATATTGTAAATAATTATAATGGTTCTGAAAATTTGGAAATTTATTTGGACGGTAAATTAGTAGATTCAACAACCGCTGATACAACAATGAATGCTCATACAGATGCTGATTGTATTGGTGCTCTGGATGCATCATCCAAATTAGATATAGGAGATATATCTAGCGGAGACTATTACTTTAACGGAACAATTGATGTATTAAAAATATGGAATCATTCTAAAACAGGGTCTCAAATCAGAGAATCAATGTTTAAAAAATGCTCTGAAGAATCATCACCTGATTTGTTAACTTGCTATGATTTTGATGAAGGAACAGGAACTACAGTATATGATTCAGAAGGATTAAATGACGGAACAGCATCAGCAGGTTCTGTCTGGGCTTCAGCAGGAACTTTTGATTATGGAACTTCAACAGTAAACATGACTGGAGATGGTTACATATTTGGTCAAGACACTGACCCGCAATTTTATAATTTAGAAGTTGCTGCAGCAGGAAAAACAACAAAATTAGATAATATTATTACGGCAGGTCCAATAACTCACGGAACACTTACTCTAGGTACAGGAACATTCTCTTCAGATGATGGAACAGGATTTTACATCTATGGCTCAAACTCACCAATTGACAATGGCGCAACATTTGCAGACATCGGTTCTGTAAAATATTTCGTTGGAGAAGCTCCAATTACTGGAACTTCTTATTCAAGTATATTAGTTGGATATTCCAACCACCTTCTTGCAGGAGATGTAAATGTCTCTGGAAGTATGCGTATATATAATAATGCAAACTTTGCATCAGCAGGATATAACTTAGAATCACAGAGAGTAGCAATTTATGATGGATCGTATTTCAACTTAACTGCAGGTTCTTTGTTAAACTTCACAACCACTGACGGATTTTATGATTCAGAAGGAACACTTAATATTATTGGAGAGGAAGGCAACCTAGCAACAATCACTTCCTCAGTAGCTTATTGGAAAATCAACTCCTCAGCAATTGAAGAAACATTTGAATACGCAGCAGTCCAAAACGGAAACAACACAGGAGAAGACCCAATCTACGTCTACAACGGACAAGACCTTGGCGGAAATGTCCCAGACGGAATGTGGATTTTCGTAGGACCAACATCAAATTGTACTTTCACAGACAACTACACATTTACAGAAGACACATATTGTAATTATGCAAACATCACTTCAACAGGAAAAGTAAACACCAACGGATACAAGTTCTATGTAAACAATTCTTTAACAGTTGATGGAATCTTAGAAGCAGAGTCAGAAACCCATGAATTCGGATCACTGAAAATAAACTCTGGCGGAAATGTCTCTGGAAATGGAGCATTACTTGAAATTAATAAAAAAACAGCTGGAACCTCTGTAAGAAATAATGGAATTATTTCCGGAATTGTTGATTTAAAAATAGCAATTCAAGACACATTCACAGTAGTAGACCTTACAGGAACATCTGGAAATTTCAATAATTTGGAAATAGATACAAATGGCAATCCTGTAAATTATGAAACATCTTATGAATTAAATGGAAATCTAACAATTACTTCTGGAATTTTTAGGAATGACAATAATGTTGATAGTACGCAAACAATTGGAGAAGATGTAATAATCATGTCTGGAGCAACATGGGGAAGAGATGATGCTAATGCTGGAACAGGAAAAATAACAATCGGCGGAGATATGTCCGGCACCGGAAGCTATTTGCACGGAGCTCAGGAAGTTGAGTTTAATAAAGTTTCAGGAGCAACCAATATCTATAACTCATTTGAGTTTTATAATTTAACCTTAAACATAAACAATAATTGGTTCTTAGTAAGAGATAATATCACAATAATAGATACTCTTGAAATAAATAATGCAAAATTCTATCCATATACAGTTCCTCATGATATTTACATAACTTTTGGAAATGAAACACAAGCAGGAACAATAATAAATAACGGTGAATTAAGAGGACATTATGACAGTGGCGGAAACAATGCAGTATTCCAAGCAGCATCTTCATCTCATCAAGCAGAATTAATTGGTTCGGGAATATATGATTGGGATTATGGCGCAGATACACATACAGGAGAAGTCCACTGGAAATGGCTACGGCACAAAGGTACTGATCCAAGTGCTTCAACAACAGGAGGAGATGGAGTAACAATAGTATTTGATGGATTTAATTATCATTACAGAAATTTCACAATCGTCGCAGGAGATACAGTTGATTTCAATTCTCAAGATATTGCAATTATTTCCTATTACCAAGACACTTACTTTATTGTTGAAGGAACTGACACAAATCTTGATGAATTGTACTTGTGGGGAGACAATGGAGGACTATTCCGTGATGTAACTTGTACTGGAATTTCTTTTGCTAATGAAGGAACATGGTACTTTGATGGAAGCAATTCAATTGGTTCTGGAGGAATCGATAGTTGGTCTACAACAGCAGATTTAATTCCATATGACCCAGATTCAATCCTAAATGTAACAGGAGGAATTACAGTCCCATCTGGAGCATATTTCGGAGCAAACGAAACCGGACATCTTGGAAACGGCTCGTTAGCATCTGAATGGGATGCAGATATAACTTTTGAATCAATCCAAGTTAATTCTGGCGGAATATTTACTGCCTCCTCCGGACTAACAAATGTAACATCAAGAGATATTGGAGGAACAGAATATGCAATTAGAATAAGCTCTGGAGCAACATTCAATGCAAATTCAGGAACAATAGTTCTTGGTGGAACAATTACTCAGCCAGTTGAAACAATACATCCATTCAATAATCTAATAATAGAATCTTCTTCAACAGCTTATCTTTACCCACCAATAATAAATGTATTTGGAAATATGTCTGTTTATGGTAGTACTCAAATGCGTAATTGGGACTTACCTCCAACTACTTCTGAACTAAATGTTTCAGAAGGAATTCTTGTTTATAATGGAGGTACATTAGATACATATCGAAGTGATAATAGTAATAAGAATGTAACTACAAAGTGGATTATAGTAAACTCTGGAGCAACATTTGATGCAACAAACACAACAACATTCATATCAGGAGATTTAAACAACTCCGGAGCTCTAATCTCAAATTCAGGAACAGTAAACTTCATCGGTGACTCACAAATCTACGCATACAACACAACAGACTTCTCAACAATTAAAGTCTCAGGAAACGCAACAATTCAGTCAGACATTTCTTACGAAATCATAAATGTAACTAGCACAGGAAACCTTACATACTCAGCCAATATTGGCGACGACCTAACTAACTATTACAAGCAGGCAGGAGGATATGTCAGCATCGCTGACTCCTCTGTCCTTGTATCTAATGATTCATACTTCAATGGAGAAATTCTTGGGGATAACACAACTGGTTCAGCATATTATGTAGACTTTATACAATCAGGAAGCAATTGGATTGTAAACAACAATGAAAATTGTAATTTCACAGAAAACACCACATTAACAAACAATTTAGTTTGCGCAGACGAATTAAAAATAAACAACGGAGTCTGGGTAGTTTCAGACAGCTACAACATAACTGCAAAAACATTAAACCTTCAGAATTCAGGAACACTTAACCTTACTTCAGGCTCAATTTTCTTCTTCAAAGATGTTTCTGGCGCAGGACTAACTTCCTCAAACGGAACAATAAATGCAATCGGAACTGCAGATAATAAAATTACAATAAGAAGTGAATCTCTTGACCCAACAAATCATTGGTCTGGTTCAACAAATGCAGATTTATTATTTGAACACACAATTGTAGATGGTTTTGAAAGAATAATTTCTTTAGGAGCAAGGCAAAATACGCAAGCAATGTCATTTGAATATTGTACTCTTCAAAACTCATCATACACACATATGGCTTACATAAACACTCGACCTGTAAATTTAAACAACTCTGTTTGGATTACAAATTCGGCTCAGACAAGTTACGCAATCCATTGCGACTTTGATCAATCCGCAACACACTTTAATGTAACTATTCAGGGAACAGGACAGAATATTTATAAAATGTGTAATGAACGACATTCATTAATAAATTCCACTTTTGATTCTGCACATATTGATGATAGCTGTGGCGGAGAAAATATAGGAGTAACTTCAAGAAACCACAATGGAACAGGAAATTATTATATTTGGGCAAAGAACTTAACAAAATCCGGAATTCCAGATGACTTCGCATCAGGAGATGATATTATTTTAGAAGACGGCAGATTAATTATAGATGAAGATGCTGCTGCATATAGAATAAATGTAACAGACAACACAATACTTGAAATTGAAGCAGGACAAACCCTTACTTTTGATGATGCAATTAGTGCAGGATTTGGATACAATTCATATGGACATCTAATTTGTGATGGGGTACCTGGAAATGAAGTGATAATTAAATCTGAAAACTCAAACCCATCAAGCAAATGGAACAATCGCTGGAATTACTGGAGTGGAAATGGAAGATTCTATGTGAATTATACAACATTTGAAAATTACGCATCCTTTGGATTTGCTCAGACTTCAGACACTTGGTTCAAAAATGTCCTTATGAATTCCACATCTACGGTAATCCTTGTCGGCTCTGGAAGCAATTATATGGAAAATATACATCAAACAGGCGGACAACTTAATCTTTATGTTGGGGATATGACTGCAGTTAATGTAACAATTGATGATGGTGGAATAGATGTTACAACTTCTTGCTGCGCAAATGAAAGAAAAGTTGAATTTATTAATTCTAGCTTTAATATTGATGGAGTAAGAACAAGCAATTCTGGTGATATGATTATTTCAAAAAATCACAACAACATAGCGGGAGATTATTATATTTGGTCAAATGAAAACCGAGAATCAAACCTAACTGAAATTGAGAACAAATTTTCAGCAACAGATAATGTAACTCTCTACCAAGGAAACTTCACAATAGATGAACCTTGGGCTTACAATTCAATAAATGTAACTGAAAATGCATTACTGACATACAACTACACTGGAACTGACACAGAATTAGATTACTACAAAGAACTTGGTGGAACAGTAATTGTTGATGGTGCAACACTATTCACTTCAGATTCATACTACAATGGAGAATTAATTGTTGACAATACAACAGACGATTCTCACGATGCATCTTATTATGTTGATTATGTAACAAATGGCGGATTATGGCTTGTTAATGAGTCTGGCTATCCTCAATGGCAGTCATATGCAAGAAATCAGACAATAGTATACAACGAACATTATATAGAATTCAATGCTTCCTGGACAGATGAAGCGCTTTACGGATATATATTTTCAATAAACCAGACAGGAACTTGGGTCAACTCTTCTTTGAACACTTTCTCTGGAACTTACAATGTATCTGAGAACATAACCCAAATAACAGCGGCAGGAGGAACAAACGTATCTTGGAGAATCTGGGCCCGAGACATCTCTGGAAATTGGAATGCAACTCCAATTGACTCTTTCATAGTTCAGCCAAAATCTTATGCTATTGATTTATCTCCCGCGCTCCAGGACAGAATATATTGGAACATAACCTCTCTTCCTGCTGTAAACTCCTCTGCAATTGAAAACAACGGAGCTGGAGCCACAGATTATTGGGTCAATGTAACTGCAGCAGGAACTCTTGTCGATGTTTACATGAAGGCAACAGGAAACCTTGTAAACGGCTCAAGCTTCATCGCACTTCCAAATGAAACATATGCTTATAGCACAACAGACAATACTGTTCCTGGCATCCCGAAATCAATCACAACATCATATTCCGATAATCAAATAGGCTCTGGTCTTGATGATGGGGACTTCTCTTGGATTAAGTTCTTTTTGAGCGTCCCTGGAAATCAGGCACCTGGAACTTACAAGAACAACGTAACATTTACAGTGGTTGAATATGGCGAAGCACCGTAAAAATATAGTGCATTACGCGAAGCGTACATGCGCTCCGCGTGGGTCCCTTCGCGAGAAGGACATGGCGAAGCACCGTAAAACAAAGAAAAAGACAACAGCCTCTAACGGCTCAAGAAAGGAAAGAATAACTATTACTATAGATAAAGACTTGCTGGAATGGATTGATAAGAGAATTGAGGAAAAGATTTTTGCAAATCGAAGCCACGCAATAGAATTTATAACAACACAGGCTCAGAAATAAGCAAAAGCAAAATCCAGTCCAGCACATTTATAGTATTTGGTTTAATAATAAAATTCAATTAATAACACAAGAAGCGAAAACAATATAAACTTTAAGTTTATATATATAAACTATAAGTTTAAATGAAAAAAACAAAAAATGAAATGTTTGTAGTTCTGGAAATTCTAAAAAGCCCGGAAAAATCATACAATGCAAACAATCTGGCAAAAGTTCTTGGAATTACGCCAATGGGTACTTTGAAAATTCTTAAAAAACTGAAAAAAGAGGAAATTCTGATTTCAAAAAAAATCGGAAACTCTTACATATATTCTCTTAATTTTAAAAATGACTTTGCAAGGGATTATGCAGTTTTTCTTCTTAAGCAAGAAGCAGAAAGTTCCTCTCCATTTGTTAAAAGATGGATTACTGAGTTGAAAAAAGTAAAAGAAGCAGAGATTTCTATGATTTTCGGTTCAGTTCTGAAATCAGAAGAAAAAGCAAACGACATTGATGTTTTGTTTGTAGTAAAGCAAAGCAAATTTGATGCATTGAGAAAAAAAATCCAAAAACTGAATCAGCTGAATGAAAAGAGAATTCATCCAGTTTATCAAACGCAAAAGGATTTAAGGAAAAATATCAACAATCAGGACAAAGTAATTTTAAATGCAATAAAGGGAATTGTTGTTCTAGGTGAAAAAAAGTTTGTTAATCTTATTGAGATGTTAAAATGAGTCACGCAAAAAACAAAATAAATTGGTGTTTGAAAAAAGCAGAAAAAGAACTTAGAGAAAAAGGAAAGCACAGAGGATTAATTAGAGCCGAGCCAAGCACAACAACCGCAAAAGAGCATATCAAAAAAGCTGAACATTACCTTGAAGCAACTTTGCTTCTTAAAGCAGAGTTTTCAGACATTGGTGCAAGCACATCTTTTTATTCAATATACCATTCTTTTCTTGCAATATTAGCAAAATTCGGCTATTATTCAAGAAACCAAGAATGCACATTTGCAGTTATTTATTCATTAATTGAGGACAAAAAAATTAATATTGAAAAGCAAGATGTAGATAAAATAAGTTTACTGAGTAATGAAAAAGACAGAGAAACAGTTACAGATATTAAGGAAAAATACCAATACGGAACAGAACTTTCAATGAAGAAGCAACTTTACGCAGACATACTAACTCTTGCAAAGAAAATGCTTGGAAAAACAAAAGAGATTGTTGAGCAATAATAAAAATTAAATAAAACAATAATAAATAATAAACAATGAAAATAAGATTCATCCTAACATTAACTTTTATTTTACTATTAATACCTTCAGCAAGCGCAGGCGTGGGCATTGTTTACAATACACGAAATATTGATGTTCAGGAAGGCCAGAAAGCCTGCATAACATACGGAGCTTACAATCCTTTTTCAACAGAAGTAGAAGCGAAAATTTATGCAACAGGAGAAATAACTAAGCTTACAGAAAAGCAGGAGAAATTTGAAATTCCTGCAGGAACAACACATGATAAAGCAAAGGAAGTTGAATTTTGCTTTAATGTTCCGCATGTGTATGAGCGCGATTGCCTTGCTTTTGGAATGTTTTGCAATAAGCAGTGCCCAGCAGAAACCAAAGTCTATTCTGGAGAGATTGTTGTGCAGGAAACTCGTTCAGGAATCTCTGGAACAGGGTCATCAGCAGCATCTTCAGCTTCAGCAAAATTAAATATTAATGTTGTGTGCATACCTCAAAAAAGAAATTACTTTGCTCTTTTCGGATTAATCGCAGCAGCCCTTGCTGCAATTGCTGCAGTTGCATTTGTTATATACAAAAACCTTCCTTCAGCAAAAGACAGGAAGAAAAAGCAGTACAAAAAGCAACTAGAAAAATTAAACCAGCTTAAAAAGCAAATTAAAGAAATATAGTTTCTGTATTTTAACTTTTTAATAATAAATAACCTTTAAATATGTTCTAAATGTTAAGTTAGTTAACAATGGAGTTTAAAATGAAACTATTAAGTAAGCCTTTATGTTAAGTTAGTTAACAAAAATATATAAAATATTCGAATAAATGAAAAAAAAGTCCAATTTGGGCATAAATAGAACTCTATTTATCTATTCTTCAAAACATCTTTCTGGCTCTAAGAAAGTTCGTTTTTTTTATGCACTAAAAGGAAGAGGAAAAAATGCTGGCCTGATTGATGGAAAATCAGTAATTCAGCTTTCAAAAAAAACTCTTTTTGTTTCTTCAAGAAAAAAAGATGAAGTCAGGTCTTTTTTGAATTACTGGAATTGCGAGTATACAGCTCTCTCTCAAAATCAACTTACAAAATACACATTACTCAAATATGATTCTTCAAGTTTTTCTTCAACAGAATTAGTGAAATTCTATTATGCATTAAAAGGCAGAGGCGATTCTGCCGGAATTCTGAAATCAACTAACTCAACTCAACTTTCAAAAGGACTGGTCCTTGTTCCAAATTCCAAAATAAAGCAAATCCGGCAATTCTTCGAATTCTGGAACTGCAAAATTGAGGAGGTCAGCTTGGAAAATGAACAATAGCTTTACTGAACTCAGGCATTTGAAGAAGCTCATTCTAAGCAGAACTTCCCAAATACAAGAATTGAAGAAGGAAAGAAAACTTCTTCTGAACAAGTTCTATGAACTTCGGGACAGATATGAAGACGAGGAAATCACCAAAGAAGAGTACACTCACTTGAGAAGAACTCTTCTAAACGGCAAGTCCATTGATTATGGTATTTCATATTACGACAAGGCAATTGAAATTCTTTCCAGAGAAATCAAGCTTTACAAATTAAGAATAACTCAAATTAAAGAAACAGCTGTAAAGAGCTCAGTGGCATTTGCACTTTCAATTGGGTTGATGTTTATGTTTATGACAATGCTTTCATCACCATTTGACACTGGAATAACAGGATATGCAACTAGCGGAGTTTCGCAAGCAGAAGCAGAAATACAGGTTTACTATGCTATTGACCTTTCTGCAAACCTTGAAAATGGAATTACCTTTGACTTGCCTGCATTGCCGCTTGGAACAACAAACAACAATGCCACAGACAATTACAATGGAGCAGGAAACAACACAACAATGTATGTGATATTCTCCTCAGACTCAAATGTAAATGTAGACATGTGCACAGCAGCATCTGGACCATTTGAAGCAGAGTATTCCCAAATATCTGAATCAAACATGAAATGGTCTGACAGCACAACAAACAATAATACAGTTCCAGACTTGTCATCAGCATCTGCCTATTCAACAGAATTTGCAGCAGGAAGCGGAGATCTTGACCCAGGAATGAATGCTTATTATAGATTCTGGCTAGACATACCAAATGACGCAGCACCAGGAGACTACAACAACACAGTAATCTTCAAAGCAGTCCAGAAAGGAACCAGCTGCACTTAAGAAACAAAAAACAGTTTCTTTTGGAAACTTACCTTTTCTTTTTTAAAGAAAAGGGAGTGCGTCCAGAAAGGAACCAGTTGCTCTTAAGAAACAAAACAAAATTGTTTCTTTTGGAAACTATTTTTTTCTTTTTTGGCAACTTACATTTTCTCTTTTCTAAAGAGAAAAGGCAGCTAAAATAAATCAGAGTACGAACATTTTTTATATTATTGATTCTATTTCTTAATATGGATTCGGGAAAAACCTGGTATATCTTTGCTTTTTTTATTTTGTTCTTTATAATGGGATTCAGCTTTCTTGCAAGAGATTTGACAGGAGCAGCAGAATTTGACACTGGAACAGTTAATTTCACTCTTGAAGAGTCTGTGTCAATTGCTTTGATAGATGAAAATTCTTCTTTTGGCTCAGGTTATGTTTCAACATCACCGCAAGCACTTATAAACACTGAAGGAACAGTTGAAAATGGAACTTGGCCAGGAAACATTGATCCAATGGTTCTTGAAAATCAGGGAAATGTTCTTGCAAATGTAAGCATATCTGCCCAAAATGATGCCCAAACATTTATTGGAATTTCTGGTGCAGATTTTCTTGCAAAAGCATCAAACAATGAAACAAACTCATGCCTTTCAGGAATTCTTTCAAGCTACACCACAATTCCAACAAACAACAATACAGTATTTTTATGCGAAGCACTGAACTTTTCAGAAAACTCAAATACAATAAACATTGACTATGAACTGATTATTCCAAGTAACGCTCCTTCAGGAGACAACTCAAATTTAATAACTTTGCTTGCAACAATCTCTAATTATTAATTAATTGTGTTGTTTTATTAAGAAAGTTTTATATATAAAAACCAATTACTTATAATAATAATGCTTCCTTCACAAAGAAGAACTTTTAGAAAAAAGGTTTTTAAGAACCACAAAAACAAAAAAGATTACATAATATATACTGTTATTGCAGTTGTAATCGTGGTTGTTTTGGGATTTTTATTCTTGTTGAATTCAGGAACCCTTGGCGGGAATAATGTTGAAACAGAACCTCAAATATCAGAAAGTTCTGGCGAAGTTAGTGTAACAATTCTTCCAGCAGGTTCTGATACAGAAACAGCAACAGGAGACCAAATATGAAATTAGATAATAATACTTTGTCAGTAATTCTTGTTCTAGCAATTGTAGTTTCAGTTGCAGTGCTTTTTTACAATTCTGGATTAATGGGTATTTCAGGAGCAGCAACATCAGATACCGGTCCTGTAAATTTTACAATTACTGGACAGGTTTCAATTGTTTTTTTAGATGACAGCACAGACTTTGGTTCAGGCTATCCAGACCCAGGAAGTATAGCTCTTTTGCAGTCAAATGGAACTGGTTATGTTGAAAATGGCTCATGGTCTGAATCTACTGATTCAATGGTTTTGAACAATGATGGAAACAGAGTTGCAAATGTAACTTTAACATCAAGCAAAACACCAGAAGAGTTTATTGGACACGCAAGTGCTGATTTCCATTTCATTGTTGCAGATTCAGCAAACAATGCAACTGCTTGCGGAGACAATCAAGCATCGACATTTACACAGCTTTCAACATCAGCAGTGGCTGCTTGTAACAACTTTGACTTTAATGACAGCCATGACACAATTGACATTGACTATCAGCTGACAATTCCTGCAGCATCAACTGTAGGTTCAAAAACCACAACAATAACTGCAAACGCAATAGAAGCAAATCCATAAGCATTTGTTTTTTATTTGATTATTTTTATGTTGTGTGCAGTAGAGCTGCATATGACTGCATTTGTTGTTTTCTGCTCGCCCCGCTTTCTATAAAAAGAGTGTCCTTTCGCTTTAAGGACCAGCAATATTTAAATAATAGCGCAGCTATTCAATTCTTATGAGAAGAATAATTCTTTTGCTCCTGATTTTGCTTGCAATTCCTTCAGTATATTCTTTGGGAATTTCTCCTGCATCTGCAAGAATACCTTATTCTGTTGGAGCAGAATATAATTTTGAAATACAAGTGACAAGTCAGTCTCCAATGAAATTCAACTTGTCAGCAAAAGGAAGTTTTCCAGAGGCATTTTCCTTCTCAAATAATGAGTTTTATTTGTCAGAAACATATATGAAAATACCAATAAAGCTTGTTCAGCCAGAGTTTGATGAACCTGGTCCGAAAACAACATATCTTTGCGCAAATCAGATTCCTCCAAAAGAGTACGGTAGAAGAACAATTGGTGCAGTTGTTTCAGTTTGTTCAACAATAATACTGGAAGTTCCATACCCTGACAAGTATGTTTCTTTTTCAATGAAAACAGAGAATGTAAATCAGGGAGAAACTGTTTATTTTGAAATTGAAGCAGCAAACAAAGGAGAGAAGAATGTAAATCTTTTAAGCGGAAACATTGAGATGTATGAAAAGGAAACAAACAAATTCATTGATTCTGTTTCTTTAACAGAAATCCAAAATCTTGAAACAAGCAAAAGAGAAAAAATGTATGCTGAATGGTCCACACAAAATCAAAATCCTGGAAAGTATTTGGCCGTAGCAAAAATAAATTACGATGAAAAGTCAGCAGAAAAGCAGGCAGAATTCCGTGTTGGAACTCACGAAGTTGTATTGAAAAGCATAAACTCAACAGTTGTTGCCGGAGCAATTCGTCCTTTTGACATAGAAATTGAGAATCTATGGAATGAAAAAGTTGAGAATGTTTATGCAGATGTAATTATTTACAATAATCAAAGCCAAGAAATACAGTCTTTCCAGACAACATCAAAAAATCTTGGCCCTTTTGAAATTTCCAAATTAAAAGGATATATTGATGCAACAAATTTTGCTCCGCAAAAATATAACATTAAAATAAAGCTGAATTTTGAGGGAAAATACAATGAATATGATGAAAATATTTTTGTAATTGAAAAGCAAAGTTCAGCAAACATGATTGTCGGAATTTCAGTTATTATTATTTCAGCAATAATAATCCTTTTAGGAATTTTCTTACTATACAAAAAATATTCCAAATGAAGATGAAAAATCGAGAAAAAATTGTTTTAATGTTAATTATTGCTTTCTTTTTGTTAGTAGTTGAACTGCTTTTTCTTGATTATTATGTTATTGATATTCAAGAAGTTAGAGCAGATTTTAAAGTCAAGACAAGCAATTTTGTTGCTTTTAATCTTGACAAGGATGCACTTCATTTTGGAACAGTTCCTCCAAAAGGCCATTCAATTCGGAACATGACTTTTTATAATTACTATAATTTTCCAGTAATTTTGTCAATAAAATCAAAAGGAGACATATCAGATTACATATCTGCTTCTCAGAATAACTTTGTTCTTGAACCAAATTCAAGCAAAGACATTGCATTTACTTTAACTCTTCCTTCAAACATTGAAAGCAGGCAATACAATGGAACTCTGAAATTTTACTATAAACGAGACATTTTCTAAAGAAAGGTTTTAATTTAACAAACCGCTAGAATAGAATATGAAGCAACTTCCTAGAAACATAATATTCATTTTGGTTTTTATACTAATTTTAAGCATTTTAGCTAACATTTTTGTAATGGCTTCAAATTCAAAAGGCATATCTGGAAAAGCCACTGCTGCAAGCGGCCAAGTAAGTTTCTTCAACAACCATCCTCCTGTTCTTGTTCAGAACATACCAAACTACACTTGGCCAAGATTTACTTCAAAACAAGGACCTGTGTTGAATGAGTATTTTGAAGACCCTGACGGAGATGAACTTAATTACTCTAACACAGATATGGACTATATTGAAGTTACATATTTTAGCGACACGTCAACTCTTTTTTCTCCAGTTGGTTATTGGTGGGGAGTTGAAACTGTAAGATTCATTGCTCGAGACCCATATGGAGAAACAGCAGTGAGTAACCTGGTTTATCTTAATATAACATATAAGGACTTTCCGCAACCAACAGCTGAAGATTCTGGAGGTGGAGGTGGCGGAGGCACACCGAGAAATGTTGACTATGTTTGCGTCCCAAATTGGAAGTGCACGCCCTGGTCAGAATGCATCGGAGGATCGCAAGTAAGATCCTGCATTGACATAAATTATTGCGGAATAAATGATTCAAAGCCAGAAACAAAAAGGTCTTGTACTACAGCATCTTGTTATGATGATGTGCAAAACTGCCATGACGGCTCTTGCGAAGAAGGAATTGACTGCGGAGGACCTTGCACACCGTGTCCAACATGCTTTGATGAAATTCAGAACTGCCATGACGGCTCTTGCGAAGAAGGAATTGACTGCGGAGGACCTTGCATACCTTGCGGACTAAAGACAGTAAAAGAACTGCAATTTATAAAATCACCATGGATGGCTCTGCTATTCTTACTTATAGCAATAATTATTATAGAATCATACTTGTTCTATTTAATAAAAAAGCACAAACACAAGCTGGAAAAACTTTAGAATGGATGAAATTGAAAGAAAAAAATACACTCGAATAAAATTTACTATTGATTTTCTTTTTATTCTAAGCTTTATCTTATTTGTAATTATTATCGTTAGGTATGTTTATTATGCCTGCATTGTTCTGGACATGTGTTCAATAAATTATGTTGTATTTTTCATTGTTCTTTCAATTGTTGTTTTGTCAATAATTGCAATGGTTAGAATAAAAAGAGACAAGATATCTTATTTTATAGCAACTTTGAAAAAAAAGAAAAAAGAAAAGCAGGAAACTCAGGAGAAACTAAAACACGATTATTCTATTGAATTTCAAAGGGAAATTAATAATATTCAAGATATTAAGTACAGGAGAAAGGAGCTATCAAGAGCAGAATTGCATGAAGAAATCTACTCTTCTCTCAAAAACATTCTTGCAGCTTTTTTCAGCAAGGAAAATTCAATAACTACAAAAGAGCTCTTATATATAATACAGAATTCGTCATTGGAGCAAGAGTTCAAAGACTCTGTAATTGATTTCTTAGAATCAATGAGAAACGATTTTTACAGCAAAAACCTACACAAAAAAAAGCAGCTTTATTCTGACCTTGAAAAGCTGAATATGTTCGCGCAAAAGCTTAATGAATTTCAGCAGAGAAAAAGAGTTAAGAATTAAACGTTTAACTTTTAACATTTAACTTATATAACAATTTTTATATATATTAAATGTTAAACTCTTAACATGCCCGGAAAACCCAAGAAAGAGCACATAGCTAGAAATATCCTCAAAAACGCAGGTCCTCGCGGAATGTTTATTTCTGAATTAGCAAGATCAGCAGGAATTGCACCAACATCAGTTCAAAGATATGTTGAAAATGACTGGAAAGGAAAAGTCCTTGTTGAAAAAAGAGGAGGCCTGACTTTTATTTATTGGACAAAATGACATCTGACTTAAAAGAATATATAAAGAATCAGCTGAGGAACAAGACCCCGTCCAGAGAGATTTATCAAAAATGCATAAACTATGGATGGAAGCCAGAAGCAGTAAAGGCAATATTCAACATTGTGGAAAAAGAAAATCAAAAGAAAAAACAAGCAAAAAAAATTATTCTCGCATTTTTTGGAATAATTATTGCTCTTTCACTAAGCATTTTTATCGCTTCAAATCCAACAGGCTTCTTTGTAATGGATCAGCAAAATGCAGAGGAAACAGCTCCTCAATTCTCATCAGCAGATTTTTCAGTAATGGAAAGCGGAGCAGTCTTTTTGCAGGCAGTTCCAGACATAGAAGTTATTGAAGGGTTCACTCACACAACAACTCTTTATGCCAACTCAACGCAGACAGAGACAATAACTTTTGAGGGTGGAACAGAAAATGAAAACTGGGTTTCAATCACAGGTTCAGACACAGGAGGTCCAGGGGTTTTTGCACAAGGAACATTGGAAATTGCTCCTAGCAACGGCGATGTCGGAGTTTACACAAGCCAGACAGCAATTGCTGAAGGAGTTGATACAAATGACTCAGATTCTTCAACATTTACAGTTACTGTTCTTGACAACAATCCTCCACAGCTTCTGTTAAACATTTCAAATTACACATGGTATGAAGAATATTCAAACACATCTCTTAATCTTACTCAACACTTTAATGATTCTGACGGACATTCTCTTTCTTATGGCATCCAATCAGTTGAAGGAGATATTTCAAACATTAATTTTGATATTTCAGATTCAACTGGAATTGTAAACATGACTCCAAGAACAAATTGGTATGGCTCAATTCTTGTTAAATTTACAGCAACAGATTCAGTTGAATCCGCGCAAAGCAACATAGTGAATTTAACAGTCCTTAATATTAATGACCCTCTTAATGTAACTTCAGTATCAATACTGCCTGCAGAAATTTATTCTGACTCAAATCTGTCTTGCTCATTTGAAATTAATGAAACAGACAACTCAACAGTTGAAGTTAATGTAACATGGTATTATAATGAAACAGACTCTTGGCAACTGTTTTATTCAAGCACTTTTTTGCATAATGTTTCAGAAACAGGATATTCTCCTCAAAACATTTCCAATTTAGACACAAGCATTGGCCAGGTATGGAATTGCTCTGTGTTTGCAACAGACGGGCAATACAATGACTCAAATTCAGCAAATGTAACAATTTCAAATACTTTGCCTAATTTTAATATTACAGACAACTCTGATTCAAGCTCAAGAATAAGTGTTAATGAAAGTGTAACAGTAAATATTTCATGGAGCGATTATGACAACGACAATGTAAGCATTTATGTTTGCAATTCCTCTTCAATAACAATTTCAGGATGCTCAGACTTTGAATTTTGCAGTTTTGTAAACACATCAAGCTCTGGAAGCACAAATTGCTCTATTATGGTTACTGATAATGACACTTCTGAATTTAGCAAGTTATATTATGCAATTGCTTGCGATGAATTTTCTTGCGCAGCAGTTCAAGAGGGAACTTACTATATAAATCACCCGCCGCAAGTCATATCTCAAGACCTTTCTTTGGATAATTTTGAAAACATAACTTCTTGTATTGGCGCTTGTGGAAGCGGAAACCGACACAAGCTATATTTGAAATATAATATTTCGCAAATAAATCAAACAGTTGATGTTGTAATAGAAAACTCGTTTTTTGTATTTGAAGTTGCGCAGATTTTAGGAAATTGGTCAGACACAATAATAATTCAGGAAGTAAATGACTCTTGGTCTTCGTCTTCTTCAGCAGCTAATTTGGAAGCACTTGAAGAAACGCAAGTAAATTCAAGCACAGAGATAAATTCAATAGGAAATTATTCTCTTTCAGTTTATTCTGCAGTAAATTCAACATATATGACGGTTAAGAATTCAGATCAAACAGATGATGAACTTGTTTCTTTTAAAATTTCAGAGCAGTCAAGCACTTCAACAAATTCTTCACAACAAGATTCATTTGTTATTGGAAATATTGAAAATTTGCTTGGAAACAATGGCAGCATATATATTCAAAACCCAAAATTAAATATCTCTTACAAGCACCAATTATATGACAAATCTTGGGAAATGAATATAGCACCTCCAAACATAAATCTAAACAAATACTTTGAAGATCTTGATGGAGAAACTCTTTCTTTTTCAGTTTCTGGAAACACTAATTTAGATATTACAATTGATTCTGAAGGATATGTTAACATTGATGTTCCTGCAAACTGGTATGGAACAGATTATGATGTTGTTTTTTCAGCTCAGGACGAATATGGGTTAACTGCTTCTTTAGATCCAATTGACCTTACAGTGGAATATGTATCTGGAATAAACATTCCAGTTCCAACAGCTGGAGGGGGCTCTTCCAGCACAGAAGTTGCATCCCTTGACTTGACAGTTCCAAGCGTTGCAATGGAATCTACTGATGAATTAATTATTCCATTTACTCTTTACAATTCAGGAGAAGTTAATTTTAATTCTATAACAATGTCTGTTTCGTATGATGTTGAAGGCCTTGACGTTGAATTCAATGAAGACCCTTATATCCCTGGCTTAGCAGTTGCAAATACTTACAATTCAACATTAACTTTCACAACAACAAATGTTGCAAATGGAAATTATTCTGTTGAATTAATTGCAACAACTTCCAATCCTAAACTTACTGAGTCAAGCACAATTTATGTAACAATACAACATTTGGATTTTGCAAACCAGTCGATTTTCAAGCAAATTGAGTTTGCAGAAGACCTTTTCACTCAAAATTCAGAATGCCTTGAACTTATGGAAATTGTTCAAAGAGCAGAAATGCAAGCAAATAAAGGAAACATACCTCTTGCAAAAGAGCTCATAGCAACAGCAGTTAGTGACTGCCGAGAATTAATTTATAGTGAAGAAGAGCAAACAAAATCTTCTTTCACAGCATTTATTGTTGACAATTATTTAATAATTTTGGGAATAATTGCTATTCTTGTAATAATATATATTGTTGCAATGCTATTGCTCAGAAAATGATTCCTCTTTTTCGTTTTTTAACTTTCCGTCTTTTATTGAAAGTGCAGATTCTTTTTCGTCATTGTTTTGAAGAGCTTTCCTTTTTTGCATGAAAAACTCTGTAATTTCTTGGTAAAGCTTTCTTAGTTCTTCCTTAGAGACTTTTTCACTTGAAAATCCAACTGTTTTGTATTGTTCAATCACATTTTTTAACTTTTTTAATAAAGAATTATTATCTTCAAGCCCTTTTTTTTCTATTTTTTCAAAAGTGTCAATCAAAGTAAAATTTGTCTCTTCAAGATTGTAAGCCTTAATCATGTAAATTTTTATTGCATATTCAGCTTCAGCTAAAAGCATTTTTGATGAATATTCATCTAAATTTCCAAGCAAATGCTCAACTCGAATAAGAAGGTTTTTAATAAACGCATCAAGAATCGCTTTTCTTTTCAGTGTTTTCTTCTTTCTTAAATAAAACCAGTCAGAATAATAGTTTAAGTATAAAAAAATCCAAACCCCAAATGCAACTACAAACAATATCAATACTATTGAGCTTATTTCAAGCGCACTTAACTCTGAAAAATTAATCATTTTATTAATTTATTAAACGCAGATTAATTTAAATCTATCTGTTGTAGAATACAAAAAAATAAGTTGTGTTCAGCAAAGCTGTACATGACCGCATCTGCCGTTTTCTGCTCGCGCTATTTTCCAATAGTCTCCTTTTGATGAAACTTTTTCTAAAAGTTTCCTTTTGATGAAACTTTTTCTAAAAGTTTCCGTGGTGGCTTCGCTAGAATGACTAACATAATACTCTTTATAAGACAATCAGGCATCAGACCAACATCTGCCTGATGAAAGCGCCAGAAGGAACTTAGTTCCGCCTTGGGCTTTAGCCCTAGCCGATTTCGCGGCTGAGTGGAGTCTCTTCAGCAGAAGAACTTTTCCAAAAGCTATTTATTTAAAGTTAAGTAATTTATTTTATGGTTAATGTATCCTCTCCTCCTAAAAAAGTAACTAAAGAGGAATTGGAAAAACAGAAGAAAATTCTTGAAGAAATAAGGAAAATTTCAGAGCAGTATCGCGGACTATCTCCTTCAAATCCCAAGAAAGCATCAATTCCTAAAAAAGAGCATCGCTTAGAACCTGAAAGCAAAATTCCGCAGCACTTTTCTAAAAAATTTGAGCAGCAGAAAATTCTATATAAGAAAGAGCAACAAAAGGAGATTCCACCAGATAAGGTTAACTTGCAGCCAAAAGAAGTTCATCATGAAAAAAAACAAGAAATAAAACATCCATTAGAAAACCATATATCTGATGAAGAGAAAAAAGACAAAAAAGAACATCACCAAGAAATAAAAGAGGAAATTGATTCTGAAAAAGACCTAAAAGAGCAAGTTGTTATTGTAAAAAAGAAAATTGACATGATTAGGAAAGAGGTTTCAAAAGTTGTTGTAGGTCAGCTTTCTGCTGTAAATCATTTTTTGCTTGGTCTTCTTGCAAATGGCCATGTTCTGGTTGAAGGAGTTCCAGGTATTGCTAAAACACTTATTGTCCGTTCTGTTGCAGCCGCATCTGGATGTAAATTCGGAAGAATCCAGTTTACACCAGATCTTCTTCCTACTGACATTGTCGGCGTTTCAATTTACACAGGAAAAAAGTCTGAAGCTTCCCGTTCATTTGACATTCTTAAGGGTCCGATTTTTAATAACTTTATTCTTGCAGATGAAATAAATCGTGCACCGCCAAAAGTCCAGTCTGCTTTGCTAGAGGCAATGCAGGAAAAGCAAGTAACTATTGGCAGAGACACACTTAAGCTTGAAGAGCCGTTTTTTGTTTTTGCAACTCAGAATCCTATTGAGCAGTCAGGAGTTTATACTCTTCCAGAAGCACAGCTTGATCGTTTTCTTTTCAAAATTTTCATAACATATCCGAACATAGAAGAAGAACAGAAAATATTGACTTCAAACATTACTGTTAACAAATTCACTTTTTTTGACATCAAACCAGTTTTATCTCCAAAAGAAATAGTTCAGATGCAGAAGCTTACAAAAAAGATTTACTTGAACAAGGAACTTGAAAAATACATTGTAAGAATTGTTGATGCAACAAGAAATCCTGAAAAATATGGTCTGAGCGATGTAAAAAAATATATAGACTATGGTTCAAGCCCTCGAGGTTCAATTGGACTTTTCATTGGCGCAAAAGCAAACGCAGTTATTAATGGCAGAACATTTGTTCTTCCAGAAGACATTGTTGATGTTGCAAAGCCAGTTCTGCGCCACAGAGTAATTCTTACTTATGAAGGTCAGGCAGAAGGGTATACTTCTGACAAAATAATTGAGGAAATTCTTAAGAGAGTTCCAGCACCTTAAAATGAGAAAAATAGATGTTGACGAGGAAGAATTGCGAGAAAAGATTAAGATATTTTTTGGAAAAAAAGTTACTCAAAGTCTTTTTTCAAACAAATATATGTCAGTTTTCAAAGGAAAAGGCCTTGAATTTGAGTCTTTCAAAGATTATGTTGTTGGCGATGATGCTGACAGAATTGACTGGAAAGCTTCAAAAAGAGCAAACAAGCTTCTTATTCGTCAATATACAACTGAAAAGGAAATTGATGTTCTTTTTATGTTTGACATTGGCTCTTCAATGTATTTCTCCTCTTCAGAAAAACTGAAAGTTGAATATGCAATTGAATTAATAATAACTCTTTCATTTTTAGCAATGAGTGCAGGAAGCAAAGTCGGCCTCTTGATGTTTTCAGATGACATTGTAAAATTAATAAAATTTGGTTCCGGACCAAAGCAGGATTTTGCAATTTCAAAAGTACTTCTTAATCCCAAAAATTATCCTGGAGGAAATTCAAACATTAAAAAAGCTTACAGAATTTCAAGAAATTTCCTTTCAAAAAACACAATTATTTTTATTATATCTGATTTCCTGAATTTTGATAAGGACTGGAAAGAAACCATAAGCATTATGAGTTTTAAGTATGACATTATCGGAGTTATGGTGAGAGATAAAGTTGACAAAAAAATTCCAAAACAAGGATTTTTAAGAGTAATAAGCCCAGATTCAAAAGAAGAGCTAATAATAAACACAAATAAAGCTGCTGAAAAATACAATGAGCTGATGAAAAAAAATGAAGAGGAAATTAATCACTTTTTTTTAAACCACAAGACAGATTTTCTTTCACTGGTTACAGACCATGAATTTTTCCATCCATTAATTAGCTTTTTGAAAAGGAGGTCATTAACATTCAGATAATATTCTCAAATCCAGAATATCTCTGGTTTCTGCTCACCATTCCTTTGCTTATTCTTCTTCATTCATTTAGTCTTAAAAAAAGCAAAAAGCGCGGCCTTGAATTTGCTAATTTTGAGGCTCTGAAAAGAGTTTCAAACAAAAAAAGATTTTCCAATCAAGTGATGTGGTTTATTCTGCATGTAGTTTTTCTGACTTTGATTGTCTTTTCAATAGCAGGACCTTCAATTGTCAGAACAACAGAAATTGGTGGTGCTGATTTTGTAATAGCAATTGATACAAGCACAAGCATGCTTGGAACAGATCTTTTTCCGTCAAGAATAGATGTTGCAAAGGATGTTGCAAAAGACTTTGTTGATGACCTTTCAGAAAAGGGAATTGGTTCAGACATTGCAATTGTGACTTTTTCAGGCTCTGCACTAAAGCATGAGGATTTTTCATCTGACTATAATAATGTAAAAGAGTCAATTAATAACATCCAAATTAGTGACATTCCTGGAACAGCAATTGGAGAAGCAATGGTTTTAAGTTCAAACCTTCTTTCAGTAAAGCACCAAGACGAGGATTTTGTTGGCTCAATAATTTTAATAACTGATGGTCAGAGCAATGTGGGAATCTCTACTGAAAGAGCCATTTCTTATGTAAATGAAAACAAGCTTCTGGTTAACACTGTGGGAATTGGAACAGAAGAAGGTGCCATATTTGAAAATACGCAGTCAGCTTTGAAACTAAAAGAGGAAGAACTTAAAGAAATTGCAGAAAAAACTGGCGGAAGATTCTTTTATGCTCACAATAAAGACGAGCTAAAACAAGCTCTGAACTCTTTGGCAACAAGCCAGGAGGGAAAAGTGACTTACAACCTAACTCCTTATTTATATGTTCTAATTTTGGTGGCAGTTTTCTTTGAATGGTTTTTCACAGTAACAAAATATAGAATTATTCCTTAAAAATTCCTTTAACTTCTTTCCAAATTCTATTATAAACTTCTGCAATTGTGCCTTCACCATTAACAAGAACGCATTCACGATATTTCTTCGCAATCTTAAGATATTTGTTTCTTGTTTTTTCCAGTTCCTTAACACTTGTTTCATATTTTATGTTCTTTTCCTTTCTCTTAGCTTTTTTTAATCTTCTAAAGCTTTCTTTAGCACCAACATCAAGAATAATGCATAGGTCTGCTGTTCCAACACCTGAAATTTTTTCCACCCATTCAGACATTTTTTCAAATTTTTTCTCAGGAAAGCCTCTTGAAACTTGGTAAGCTTCAGTTGAATACTTGCTCCGGTCAAGAATCACAATTTTCCCTTTTTTCAAAGCAGGCCTGATTTGAACTAAGCATTGAATAAATCTGTCAATTAAAAATAAGCGAACAAGCTCTTTTGGCGAAGCATCTTCTTCAATTCGTTTCCGAATATACTTTCGAAGCCTCTTTTTCCACGGCTGATGAGTTAAGAGAATATCTTTTCCTCTTTTTGTTAAGTTTTCAGCAAGTAGTCTTGCTTGAGTGCTTTTCCCGCTTCCATCATTTCCTTCAATCACAATCAGCTTGCCTTTCATAATAAACTTATGATTTTATTCTTTATATTTTTAATGAAGTTTTACTAATCTTTATATTAAACGAACTTATTAGTATTTTATGGAGAAATTTATTTCAGAAATGCAGTTAAGAGGATTTAGCAATGAAACAATAAAGTCCTACTTATTTTTTTTGAAAAAATTTCAGGAATTTATTAACAAGCCTATTGAATCTGCTGAAGAAGCAGATGTTAAGAAATATCTTGGAAATTTAATTTCAATTAAGCAAGTTAGTTCGTCATCTGTAGCTCTTGCTCGAGCAGCCATAACATTTTACTTCACTGAAATTATGAAAAAGCCTCTTTCTTTGAAAACCCCAAAAATTGCAAAAAAAGTTCCAGTGGTTCTTACAAAGCAGGAAATAAAGAAAATGATTTCTTCAGTAAAAAATCCCAAGCACAAGCTGATGCTGGAGCTTCTTTACTCTTCAGGGTTAAGGTTAAGTGAACTCATAAATCTAAAAGTGAATGACTTGGAAGTTGATAACAAAATCGGATGGGTCCGCAGCGGAAAAGGAGGTAAAGACAGAATGATTATTCTGTCGCAAAGAGCTGCTGAAAGCCTTAGCAGGTATCTTTCTTCAAGAAAAGAAAAATCAGAATACATTTTCACTGGAAGAAATAAGAAAATATCAAAGCGCGCAGTCCAGAAAGCAATAAAGAAAATCGCAGAAAAAGCAGGAATAAAAAAAGACATTCATGTACACACTCTCCGCCACAGCTTTGCCACGCATTTGCTTGAAGCAGGAACTGACATTAGAAAAATCCAAGTCCTGCTTGGCCATTCAAATCTTAGCACAACTCAAATATACACAAAAGTCTCAACCACAGAACTGAAAAAAGTGCGCTCCCCTCTTGACCAACTTTAACTAATATAAATTAATTCTTTCTCCAGTAACAGGGTCAATTGCTGTTTTGTTTGAGTTTTTTGCAAGAGTAATTCCAGGATAGCCGTTTTTCCCTGCAGTCGACTCAAGGGCAATGCAGTCAGCACCCTTTATTTTATATGTTGTTATGTTCAGATTTTCTAAGTCTGTTGCATAATATTTAATTTCTTTTCCAAAAACAAAATCAATCTCAGCAAGTTCATTATTGCCATTGTAAAGCAAAAGCCCCACATTTTCATCCATAAAAAACTCCTTTTCATAGCTTGTTGTTAATGGAGAATAATATTGTGAGTAATGCATGAAATCTTCATTGTTTATTGCTTTGAAATACTCTTCTTCAGAATCAATAATGTGTACTTCAACAGGAACATTTGAACTTAGATTGATTTTGTACTTTGCTGCAGAAGAATATTCTTCACTTGAATTTCCTAGGATATAATAATAATAGTAACCTTTTTTCAAAGAAACATGCTCGCGATTTTCCCTATAATAAGTTCTTTTTAGGTCTTCTAAAATGTAGTGATTCATTTCACTCATATTTATGCCGCAGGCAAGGGAAAAAGAATGATTGTTGTCCATTACAAAATAAGTGTTGATTCCAATGCTTTCAAGAAGAGAATTAAGCAAAATTGTTAAATCTTCGCAGTCCCCGCCTCTTATATTTATTGTTTCATTTACTGGCTGAATATATTCCTCGCTTCGCGGGTCACTGTAATAATTGTAATTTTTCACAACATACAAATATATTTCATTTATCTGGCATTCTTTGCTTCCTGAAACACATTCACTTGACTGCTCTATGGCAATTGCCCGCAGCATTGGATTCTTTGTTTCAATTTTTTCAATATACCTTTCACTAAGCTTTTGTTCAGGTTTAATGTTTTGAAATATAACTGCAACAAGAGCTGCAGATAATAATAGTGATATAACAATCAAAATTTTGTTTAGATTATTCATGCAATTAATTCTAAACCTTTATATTTAATCTTTTTTAAATAAATACAAATGAATTTGCTTCAAGCAATTGTTTTGGCGCTTGTGCAGGGAATTACAGAATGGCTTCCAATATCAAGTTCAGCGCATCTTGCTTTGATTAGCAAGTTTTTTAAAATTTCTGAAGGAGCAGTTTTTTATACAATTCTTCTTCATTTCACAACAGCACTTGTAGTTCTTTTTATGTTTAGGAAAGATTTCCTTGAAATGGCAAAAGCTTTTTTTACATTTGATTTCAAATCCTCTGCTGGAAAAAAAGCCCTTTTTCTCATTATAGCAACAATTCCTGCAGCTTTTGCAGGAGTTTTTCTCAAACCTTTTTTTGAATTGGTTTTTTACAGCATAACTGCAATATCTGCTCTCTTGTTTTTCAATGGAGTTTTTCTTTTTTTTGTTGAAAAATGGCCAGGCAAAAGAAATCTTGATTACAAAAACACGTTTGTTATGGGTCTTGCTCAAATAGCGGCAATTATGCCAGGAATATCTCGAAGCGGCATAACAATTGGGACTGGACTCTTGCTTAAAATCAAAAAGCAAGAAGCAGCAAAATTTGCTTTTTTCATGGCAGTTCCTCTATTAATTGGAGCAGGTATTTATGAATTAATTTTTTCTCCAGTAATTTTGAACACATCGATTTTTACTATAATATTTGGAGTTTTTGTAACAGCAGTTACAACAGCATTTGCAATTAAGCTTCTTTTGAAATTAATTACAAGCAAAAAATTATGGTATTTTGGAATTTATTGTATTGTTCTTAGTGCAGTTCTTTTTTTAGCAACTTTTTTATAATCTAAAACTCTTTTCCTTTTTATGTATTTTTTGAACAAGGAAAAAAGAGTATCAGACGGAACAAAGATAAGATATAGAACACATCTTGGACAAAGAAAGAACTGGCTTGTGTTTCTTCATGGATTTCGTGTTAATTCTTCAATATGGAAGGAATATCTTTCATACTTTGAAAAAAAAGGATACTCAACTCTTTGCCTTGACTTAAGGGGACACGGTCTTTCTGGAAAGCCGAGAAAAATCTCAAAATATCGCCTTTCAAGGTATTCAAAAGATGTACAGGAAATAATTTTAAAAGAGAAAATAAAGAGTATGTTTTTAATTGGATACAGCATGGGAGGAACAATTGCTCTTGATTTTTATGAAAAAAACCCAGAAAAAATAAAGAAATTAATATTGATTAGTACATCTCCAGAACTTAGGTCTGGAATGAAAAAAAAGTCAAGAGTGCTTTTTCCAATTGTAATGACAATTCTTGATTTTATTAGAGAAATTTATTCAAAGCTCTATAAAAAGCAGAAAATAGTATTAGATTTCAGCAAGTTAAAGAACAAAGATGGACTGGAAATACTCTTTGAAACTTCAAAAGACAATGTATCTCGCTTAAATCTTCCAGAATTTGCTTCAATAATTGCATTTAATGCAAAAAAAGTAGCAAAAAAAGTTTCAGTTCCAACTTTGATAATTGGCGGAGATTCAGATGAGCTTTTTTCTGTAAATTCTTTTAAGTTATTTAAAGAGCAAATAAGAAATTCTGTTTTAAAGATTTTTAAAGGTACGCATTGTTTGGTTTTTATAAATCCAAAAAAATTAATAAAAGAAATTGAGAATTTTATTCAGAAATAATTTCAAGTTCAGCTGAATTTGTTTCTTTTTGAATTATTCTCAAAATTTTCTCTTCAAAAACACGTGCAAACCATGGAAGTTCTAAATCAGTAACTTCTTGTGTTTTTGTATTTATTGTTGCCTTTATTTCAGGACTGTAAGTGAAAATATAAAAGTTAATGTGTGCAATAAGTTCAATGTTAATCATTGGAGTGTCATTAATCAAGTAAATATATATTGATTTTAATTCAATATTTTCTGGCAGACCCAGCTCTTCTTCAATATTTTTTGGTAATTCAAATTTTTTTTCTGTCCCCTTCAAAGTTACTTCATTTCCATCTACTGAGAAATCATCTGAAAACCTTAGTTCAGTTTCAGCAAAAACAACAGGAACAAGTAACAAAGGAATTAATATTAACAGTATTTTTTTCATATATTCTTTTAAAATTTATCACTATTTAATTTTTTCCAAACTGCACACAGCAATTAATAGTAAGAGTTTTATTTTACTAGTTTGTATTTTTATTAATGAAAAAGCAGTTGAGAAAATTAAAGACATTCAATTATTGGCTGCCAATTGTTTTTTCAATTGCAATTGGTCTTGGAGTTATTATTGGCTCTTTTTTCAGTAGCACATGGCTAGGAATGCTTATCGGGATTGTTCTTGGATTGAGTGTTGTTTTTGTTTATAATTTTAAAAAAAGATAAACTGCTATTTATTCTCTTTTATTTTCAGTACACAGAATCTTTTATAAAGACAAATTTCATCAGTACTCTTAAAAGGAGATTAAAATGACTGTGAAAGAAGTAAATAAAGAAAATTTCAGAAAAGAAGTTGTTGACTTAGAAATTCCAGTAATAGTTGATTTTTGGGCAGAATGGTGCGGACCATGCAGAATGATGGCTCCGGTTTTTAGTGAACTAAGTGAGGAATATGAAAATAGACTGAAATTTGTAAAAATAAATACTCAAGAAGAGCAAGAGCTTTCAGCAATGCACAACATAACAGGCATACCGTGCATGGTTGTAATGAAAAATGGACGAGAAATTAACAGAATTGTAGGCTTCATGCCAAGAGAACTTTTAAAAGAAAAGATAGATTCAATATTAAATCAAATAAAATGAGACAAAAAGAGCTTATGATTGTTGGCGGAGGACCTGCTGGCCTTAGCGCAGCAGTTTATGCAAAAAGGTATCTTTTAGATATAGAATTAATTACAAAAGACATTGGTGGAACTGTTTTAAATGCACATGAAATTTGCAATTTTCTTACATACCCAAAAATAAAAGGAATTGATCTGGCAAAAAAAATGGAAGAGCATATAAAATCCCTTGAAATTCCAATAACTTTTGCTGAAGTAAAGTCAATTGAAAAAACAAAAAAAGGCTTTGTTGTAAAAACTGAAAAAGAAAGCTTTTCTGCTGAGAAAGTCATCTTCGGAACAGGAACTTTCCACAATAAGCTTAATGTTCCAGGTGAAGAGGAATTTTTGGGAAAAGGTGTTAGCTATTGCGCAACATGCGACGGACCTCTTTTTGCAAACAAAACTGTTGCAGTTGTTGGCGGAGGCAACGCAGCACTAACATCTGCTTTAATGCTTTCAGAACACGCTTCAAAAGTTTATCTTATCCATCGGCGAGAAGAATTTCGCGCAGAACCTGCATGGGTTTCTCAAGTTCGAAAAAACAAAAAAATCAACCTTGTTCTTAATCAGGAAATAAAGAAAATAAATGGAAGCAAGTTTGTAGAATCTATTGATTTAAAAGGCAACAAGAATTTGAAAGTTGACGGAATTTTCATTGAAATTGGTTCTTTTCCAGACACTTCCTTATTGAAATTTAATATTAAAAAAGATAAAAAAGGATATATTGTTGTTGATAATACAATGCAGTCAAGCCAAAAAGGTTTTTTTGCTGTTGGAGATATTGCATCAAAAAAATTCCGGCAGGTTGCCACAGCAATTTCTGACGGAGCAATATCAGCAGTAACAGCATATGAACAATTGAGAGGTGGCAACTGAAATGGCAAGCATTTTAGATGACGCAGTTGCAAAGTTTAAGAATAATTTAAAGTATTATTCAGAAAAAGATAATTCTTTTTCATTAACAGATTTTGATTTGAAAAGTATGACAATTCCTTCAAAAACAATTTCAGTTAATTTTCCACTAAAAACCTCAAAAGGGTTTAAGATTTTCCATGCTTACAGAGTTCATTTTAACACAGAAAGAGGACCTGCAAAAGGCGGAATAAGATACCACTCAAAAGTTGACTTAGATGAGGTTTCAGCCCTTTCTTTGTGGATGTCCTTGAAAAACGCATTAATGAATCTTCCTTATGGAGGAGGAAAAGGCGGAATTGAAATAAATCCTAAGGAATATTCAGACCAGGATATTGAGAAAATAAGTCGCGAATTTGTAAGGCAAATGCATCTAATTATAGGACCTGAAACAGATATTCCTGCGCCAGATGTTTACACAAATCCACAAATAATGGCATGGATGAGCGATGAATACAACAAAATAAAAGGCAAAAAAGTTCCTGCAGCATTTACAGGAAAGCCAATATCAGCAGGCGGAAGCGAAGCAAGAAGCTATTCAACAGCAATGGGTGGATTTTATGTTCTCAAAAAAGCAGCAGAAGAGTATAAAATTCCAAAAAATGCAACAATAGCAATTCAGGGATTTGGAAATGCAGGAAGAAATTTTGCAGAAATTGCTAGCAAGCAAGGCTACAACATAATTGCAGTAAGCGACAGCAAAGGCGGAATTTACAACAAAGACGGGCTTAATATTGAAAAACTTATTAAACACAAAAGAACACAACCTGTTTCAACTTTTCCAGGAAAAAGGATTTCAAATGAAGAGCTTTTGGAAACTGATGTAGATGTTCTTGTTCCTGCTGCACTTGAAAATGTTATTACTGAAAAAAACGCTAATAAGATAAAAGCTAAAATTATTCTTGAACTTGCAAACGGCCCGATTTCAGAAAAGGCGGATGAAATTCTGTTCAAAAGAAAAATAATAGTACTGCCCGACATACTGGCAAATGCTGGTGGAGTAACTGTTTCTTATTTTGAGTGGCTTCAAAATAAAAAAAATCAGCACTGGAAAGAAACAAAAGTGTTAAAGAACCTTGAAGAGAGGATGTCAGAAACCTTCAAAATCCTTTTTAATGATTATGTTCAAAAGTTTAATGTGTCCTTTAGAATTGCTGCTTACGCACATGCTGCAAAAAGAATAATAAAAGCAAAAAAGAAAGCAGAAGGATGCATAGAATAAAAGTTTCATAAAAAGCAGGAGATTAAAAAAATGATAAATTTCGCTTGCAAAAAATTTGATATGAATGAAGTGTTTAGATGTAGTTTAAACCTTACAAAAACAGAATATGCTTTGCTTCTTTTTTTAATTAAAAACCCAAAATACATGTCTTCAAGAACAATTGCTGAGACTCTCAACTTGGACTTAACAACTGCACAAAGAGCAATGAAAAAGCTTTTCTTGCTGAATGTAGTTGACCGCATGCAAGAAAATCTTGAAAACGGCGGATATATTTTTCGTTACAAAATAAAAGGAAATGAGGTAATTCAGAAAAAAATTGAGGAAATAATCGACAATTGGACAAAAAACATCAAAAGAGAATTATATAATTGGAAGTCCTGATTATTCATACCATATCTTAAATGAAAATTTTCTTCTTTTTTTAAGTTCTTCATTTATTTTATCAACCATGTTTGTTTTTTCCCATTCAAAATCTTCATTTTCTCTTCCAAAATGTCCAAATGCAGCTGTTTTTCTGTAAATAGGGCGGTTTAGTTTAAGATGCTTTATTATTCCTTTTGGAGTTAGCGGAAATATTTTTCTCACAATCTTTTCAAGCTCAGCATTTGAGAATTTCGAATTTTTGGCAGAAACATAAACTGAAACTGGTTCAGCAATTCCAATGCAGTAAGCCAGCTGTATCTCGCAAGAATCGCATACGCCTGCAGCAACAAGATTTTTTGCAATATATCTTGCCATATAGCTTGCGCTTCGATCAACTTTGCTTGGGTCTTTTCCAGAAAAGCATCCACCACCGTGGCTTCCAATTCCTCCATAAGTGTCAACAATGATTTTTCTTCCAGTAAGTCCAGAATCTGCAGCAGGACCGCATTTTACAAATTTTCCAGTTCCATTAACAAAAATTTTTGTTTTCTTGTCAATCCATTTTTCGCAAACAGGTTTTATTACTTTTTTTATAATATCTTCTCTAACTTGCTCTTCTGAAATTTCAGAATCATGCGAAGCACCAACCACTATTGTGGAAATTCTTTTCGGCTTCCCATTCACATATTTTACAGAAACCTGGGATTTTGCATCAGGCCGCAAATAAGGAATTTCTTTATTTTTTCTTAGTTCAGAAAGTTTTTGAGTTAGTTTGTGAGCATATAAAATCGGAAGAGGCATTAGTTCTTTTGTTTCGTTTGTAGCATATCCGAACATTATTCCTTGGTCACCAGCACCTCCCTTGTCAACTCCTTGCGCAATATCCGGACTTTGATGATGTATATATGTTTCAATATTTGCTGAGCTGTTAGAAAATTCATATTCTGGCTTGTCATAACCAATTTCTTTTATAATTTCCCGTGCAACAGAAGCTGCATTGAATTCAGCTTTTGTGCTTATTTCCCCGACAATAATCACTTTGTTTTTTGTAACAACAGTTTCTATTGCAACTTTTCCTTCAGGATCTTGGGAATAAATCTTGTCAAGTATTCCATCAGAAATCTGGTCGCAAACTTTATCTGGATGCCCGTCTGAAACACTCTCACTAGTTATTATATAAGAATCTGCCATAACTTTCTAATTAAAAACTTATATTTAAGTTTAATTATACTAAATAATAAAGATAAAAAATCACTTAACCAGTAAAGGGTCAAGTGTATTTCTTACACTTTGCTTTCCAATGATTTGTTTTAGTTCAATAAAAGAAGAACCTTTATTTGTAAGGTAAACAACTCCATTGTAAAAAACAATTATTCCGTCAATGTCTTTTGGATGAATTTCTCCGATTTTGTTTAGTTTTCCATTTCCAAAAGCAAGAAAGTCGTTGTCAGTTAGTTCTTTAGATTCATATTTTGGAAGAATCTCATTTGACAATGCTCCTGTATTGATTATTTCTAGAGGTCTCCCAGATTCTGAAATTTTTTTAACAAGATATTCCCCCAGAGGATTGTCTGATGTATTATCTTTTTTTATTCCAATATAATCTTCAATTTCTTCTACAATTTTATCATGCGTTTGATACCAATTTACCATTTTTTCACCTCATAATACTTACCGCGTTGTATGTTATACTAAACATTTTAAAAAGATTTCTATTTATCCAAAATCTGAATTTTTTTAATTTTCATCACACCAGAATAATTTGAATATTCTTTGTCAAAATCAATTATCTTAATTTTTTTCTTGAACATTGGCGCATCCAAAACAAAAGTCTCAATTTCTCCACCTTCTCCTGCAGGATTTATTTGATATTTTTCTTCAAGCTTTGCCAGTTCTTCAATAACTTTGTAATCAATTTTCTTGCCAAGCCATTTTTTAGTAAAAGGATATGCAAAAACACCAACAATTATAACATCAAAATTTTCCTTAACAATATCTTTGAGCAACTCAATCTGGTCCATTTCCCACAAAGGATTTAAGCATTTCAAATTAAGCTTTTCGCAGATGTTTCTAATTCTACTTGCCTGATAATTTGATGCAAGTGCACCAGTTGAAATTCCAGAAATTTTATATTTTTCTTTTGCTTTTTTTAATGCTCGTTCCAAATCAGCAAGTTCTTTCTCTTTTATACCTTTTGTTTTTTCTACAATAATAGGAATTTCCATACACTTTGCCTGCTCTTTGGCAAGAGAAATATTTGGAGTGTGAAACATGTAGCTTTCCTTGTTTTCAGAAACCAATGTAATCAAACAGGAAATCTCATTTTTTTCAGCAGCCCGATGCATAGCTAAAATAGAATCTTTCCCTGAACTAAGCAACACTCCCAGTTTCATTTTAATCTCTTTTGCAATAGCAGTTTCTTTGGGCACTTGCACTTTCTTTTCTAAAGAAAGGAACAGCACCTAATTTATTTATTCCTATCTTTTTTTCAATCTAAAGTCTTAAAAATATACTCTTTTTATTTATACATTAATTTTAATTAAACTTGGGCTGGTGGCTTAGTCTGGTAGAGCGCTCGGTTGGCAATCGAGAGGTCCCGGGTTCAAATCCCGACCAGTCCAATTTTTGGGATTTGAACAATCTTTTTCAAAGGGGATTCCTAGTAAGTTTCCAAAAGAAACTCGTTCTTTTCTTTGGGCAACTTGCACTTTCTTTTCCAAAGAAAGGGCAGATCCCCACCAGTCCACTTTGCCTTTTTCTGAAAAAGGCAAGTTGCCAAAAATTCTTGCTTCACTCAAAATTTTAAGAAAGCCCAGCCAACAAGTCATTATTTAGTCAATTGTAAATAAGTGATTTTGCCCTTTGACATCAAATAATCCTTGAATTGCTCCGGCATCAAGCCATGCATGAGCATAGTTAAGTGCCGCAAAAGCTGTTACATAGTTGCCTTTTTCTTTGAAGTGACGAGCATCAGACAAATACCTTTTGCAAAAATCCTTAAATTGAAGAGCAATTTCCTTCTCCTTTTCAGAAAGATTTTTTGAAAGCTTTGCTTTTTTCAATGCTGATTCTGTAAGTGCGAAGTATTTTTTCAGCTTTTCCTCTGAAACTTTTTTCATAAGATAAATTAAAACCATATGTTTATAAATTTATTCTGCAAAAAAAAGATATGGAATATGATTTTGAAATTGAAAAAATTGCAAAGAAAATAAACAATTCAAAAGCAAAAAAAGTTTGCCTGCAATTTCCAGACGGATTAAAAGAAAAAGCAACAGAAATCTCAAAAGAGCTTGAGAAAAAAACAAATTCTGAAATTTTTATTTGGATGGGTTCAAATTTTGGTGCTTGTGATGTCCCGTTTTTTCTTGAAAAATACAACTTTGATTTAATAGTTAATTACGGACATTCAAAAATATGAAATAAAGTATTATTGCATAGTGATTAATCAGTTTTATATATAGTGTTTTTCTTATACTTAACAGGTGATATCACGCATGGCAGTATTTGGACCAAGCATTGACGTTGCAATTGCGTTGCTTCTTGGAAT
This sequence comes from Candidatus Pacearchaeota archaeon, assembly GCA_017608025.1. Taxonomy (GTDB): domain Archaea; phylum Nanobdellota; class Nanobdellia; order UBA10117; family JABICX01; genus JAFCGM01. The sequence continues at coordinate 70,871 of JAFCGM010000002.1, read as the reverse complement.
TGCTTTTCTGAAATACAGTGGTTACATGGACGCACTTAAGAAAGAAGTTGGATATCTTGCTTCTGGAGCAGTTTTCCTTTTGTTAAGTGCAGTTGTCTCAGCAATAACACCATCAATAAGCATACCAGGACTTCAATACGTTGAATTGATATTCATAGTAATAGCATTTATCTTGGTATTGATTGGAGCAATCGCAGTAGCAATACAAATTTTTGCAAAGCTTAGGTAATTGCTTTGCTTTTTTTATTTTTTAATTAATTCTAAAAACAAAACCTTAAAAACACTTATTTTAATCAGACATTTATGCCGGGATGGCACAATCTGGTACTGCGCAGGACTGGAAATCCTGTTTCCTTCGGGATGTATGGGTTCAAATCCCATTCCCGGCGCGAATCCCTTTCTTGTAAGAAAGGTCTTCGAACCCCAAAGAACAAACATCTTTGGGAATGCAAACACTTTTCCAAAGGGTTTGCTGGTTAAAAAACCATTCCCGGCGTAGCTTTCTTCAAAAGAAAGCGCAAGTTACCAAAAGAAACAAATGGAAAACAAAATTAAAGAATTCATAAAAAATTGCCAAGTAATTGTTATAGCAGGAGGTCAAGGTTCAAGACTTGCTCATATTACAGGAGAACTTCCAAAAGCTTTGATTAACATAAATAACAAAACTCTTCTTGAATATTGTTTAGAGCCATTCAAAGAAGAAGGTTTTCAAGACTTTGTATTTCTTCTTGGAAAGGGCGGAGAAAAAATCCAAAATTTTGTAAATCAAAAATCTCTTGCTCCAAATGCAAAATTTTTCATAGAATCTCAAAGACTTGGAAAGGGTGGAGCAATGAAAAATGCGCTGAAAATGGGTTTGATTGACAAGGAAAGACCTTGCTTAATTGTTTTTCCAGATGACTTGTTCCTTAAAAGAAATCCTCACCAGTTTGTAGCTGAGCATCTTGCTGGAAAGGAAAAAGGATGCATTTCTTCAGTAATTGTAACAGACAAGATGAAATGCGATTACGGAGTTGTTAAAAAGTCAGAGAGCAATTTTGTTTTTTATTTTGAAGAAAAACCTTACTTAAATGTTTCACTCAACACTGGAATGTTTATTTTTGAACCAGAAGCATATTCTTATTTTGAAAACTTAATTGACATGGAAAAAATACCTGTTGAATATGAAGAAGTTGTTGCTCCAGTTTTAGCTGAAAAAAACCTTTTGTATTCAATTGAAATTCCTGCTGAAAACTGGATACCGGTAAATGATGAAAAAGGACTTAAGAAAGCGCGAAACTCTCTGAATTAAACAATTTTATTTTGTTAGCTCTTGCTTTATTTCATGGATGCATACGCTCTTTTTAATATGTGCTATGAAGCTTACTATATAATAATGAAAAGCAATCAATAGAATTATATTTGTTCTTGTTTTAATTATTTTATGGCAAAAAAGCAAGCTATCTCTCGATTTAAAAAATTCATTAATTTAATTTCAGAAAAAGATGTAATTGCAGTAATGCCTGACATTGATGTGGATGGAATATCTTCAGGAGTTTTGGTTTACAAGTGCTTAGAAAAAATCAAAAAAATAACTCCGCAAATCCTTCAGTTCCAACACACCCGTTCCTGCTTTACAGAAGAAACATTAGAGTATTTCAAAGAGCGGAAAGTTACAAAAATAATTGTAACTGACCAGGCCTTTGACCAAATTCCAGAGCAAATAAAAGACGCTGAAAAATTCGCAGACATTTTGATTGTTGACCATCATGAATTTTATCATAATGTAAATTCTAAAAAAACAACCTTAATTAAGGCACCAATGCTTAAGCCAAAAGAAGAAGGCTCCCAATACTGTGCAGCAAAAATGATTTACGACCTTTTCTCTGAAATTCAAGATATTTCAGAATTCAAGTGGATTGCTTCATTGGGAATAATTGCAGACAACAATTTACAAACATTCAAATCATTTGTTCGTCAGGAAATGAAAAAACAGGGAATAAAATGGCAGAACGATATTTTCAAAACAAAAATCGGAAGAGCAGTTTCAATATTGTCTGCAGCAGATGCAGCAAACCCTCCAAAGCTTCAGCTTGCATTTGAAACACTTTACACTGCAGAAAATCTTGATGAAATCATTAATTCTAAATTAAATAAGCTCTCCAAAAAAGTTGAAGATGAAATAAATTTTTATTACAAAAATTATGAAAAATTTACAGAAGATTTTCCAGATTTGAATATTATGTTTGTTGAAATAAACAGCAGGTTCCGAATAAAAAGCCCTCTTGTAAACAAACTCAGTATAAGGAAATTTCCGAAAAAAGTTGTTCTTGTTTTTAGCCCAGCAAATCAGTATGGAGACATAAAAATTTCTGCAAGAAATCAGGAAGCAGGAAAATCAAAGCGCGCAGTTAAAGTCAGCAAGCTACTAGAATATGCAACAAAAGGTCTTGAAGGCTCTGCAGCAGGCGGCCATGCTCCAGCAGCAGGAGCAACAGTAAAAAAGCAGGACTGGCTTAAATTCAAGCAAAGAGTTCTTCTCTACATGGAAAAGGCAGGTAAAAATGGCATATAAGCATTTTGAGCATCTGGCAGATATTGGAATACAAGGAACAGGTTCAACTCTTTCAACAGCATTTGAAGAAGCAGCAAAGGCAATGTTTGAAATTATGGTAGATATTTCAAAAGTAAAACTAAAAAATCAGGTTTCTTTTTCTGTTTCAGCAGAAAACACTGAAGAGCTTTTTGTTGAATTTTTAAATGAACTCCTTTCTTTGTCTTCTTTGAAAAGAATAATGTTTTCAAAATTCAAAGTCAGAATAGAAAAAAGCAAACTGCATGCAACTGCATATGGCGAAAAAATCTCAAAAAAAACAGAACTAAAAACCGAAGTAAAAGCAGCAACATATTCGCAGCTTAGTGTAATTAAAAAAGCAAACAAATTTATTGCAAGAACAATTGTTGATGTATAACAGCTTTTTTTCAGAAAAAACTAGCAAAAAAACATCTCGCTGTCACTTGACAATTATGTGAGAAGAGATGAAAAACCAAAGATGTGGAAAGATGAAACAAATAAGAAAACATGTCTGGGAGTTCCAGGAAGAGAAAATGGCAGTTCCAGCTAGGATTTACGCTAGCAGGAAAATCAAGAGCTTGCTAAATAGTGAAAATTCAGAATGGAACTCTCTTCAGCAATTAAAGAACATAGCAAAACTGCCTGGAGTTGAAAAGCCAGTAATTGCAAATCCAGATATTCATGTGGGTTATGGATTTCCAATTGGCGGAGTAGCAGCATTTGACTTGGAAAAAGGCGTAATTGTAATGGGTGGCATTGGTTTTGACATAAATTGCGGCGTTCGCACAATGGCAACACCTCTTAAAAAATCTGATTTTAATGGCCGAGAAAAGGAAATTGCCAAACTGCTTTATGACAATATTCCTGCAGGCTTGGGTGTTGGAGGAAAAATTAAGCTTTCTTTAAATGAAATTGATAATCTTCTTGTTGAAGGTGCTGAATTTGCAATAAAAAAAGGTTATGGAATAAAACAAGACCTTGAATTTATTGAGGAAAACGGCAAAATCTCAGGAGCAGACCCAAAAGCAGTTTCCCAGCGAGCAAAGCAGCGCCAGTTTTCCCAAACAGGAACTCTTGGTTCTGGAAATCACTATATTGAACTGCAAGTGGTTGATAAAATTTTTGATAAAAAAGCAGCACAAGCCTATGGAATTAAGGAAAATCAGGTGCTAATTTCTTTTCACTGCGGCTCCCGAGCCCTGGGGCATCAAATTGGAATGGATTACACAAAAGACCTTGCAAAAGCAGTTAGAAAATACAAAATCAAAATTCCAGACAAGGAGTTGGTTTGTGCTCCAATAAATTCTCCAGAAGGGAAAAAGTATTTCTCTGCAGTTAAGGCCGGAATAAATTGCGCATTTGCAAACCGGCAGGTTATTGCTCATCTTGCACGCAAAACTCTTGCACAAGCTTTCAATTTAAAGCCTGAAAAAATAAAAACTCTTTATGAAGTTGCGCACAACACTGCCAAAATTGAAGAGCACACTATAAATGGAAAAACCAAAAAAATTCTTGTCCATCGAAAAGGCTCAACTCGCGCTTTTGGACCGGGCAGAACTGAAATTCCAGAAAAATACAGAGAAATCGGACAACCTGTTTTAATTGGAGGAACAATGGGAACTGCTTCTTACATTCTTAAGGGAACTCAAAAAGCAATGGATGAAACATTTGGCTCAGCATGCCACGGAGCTGGCCGCATTCTCTCTCGCAACGCAGCAAAAAGAAAAATAAACTCCCAGTCATTAACAGCAGAGTTGAAATCCAAAAACATAATTGTACTCAGCCACGACAAAAAAGGACTGCTTGAGGAAGCACCGCAAGCGTACAAGGATGTTGAGGAAGTAATAAAAGTTATGCATGAAACAGGAATTGCGAAAAAAGTAGCTCGATTAATTCCTTTTGTTGTTGTAAAAGGTTAACTTTTTCTTTCCAAAAGGAAAAGTTAGCTAGTACCTTAATAAAGCACTCTTCTGAAGTAAACAAAGTTTTTTTAACTGAGAGTTTTAGGATAGTACATGCCAGAAGAAAAAAAGTTCCAGAAAAGAGCACCAGCAAAAAATGTTAAGATTTCAGACATAAACAAAGACATGGACAGAATAGCAGTTCTAGGCACTGTCCTTGGAAAAGAAGACGCAGTGTTCTCAATTCTTCTTGATGACGGCACAGGAAAAATAAATGCTTTAATGAAAGATGAAGAGCAGTATAAGAAGATAGGAACAGGAAGTATTGTTAGAGTTATTGGAAAAATTTGGGGAGAAGGAGATGACATTGAGCTTCAGGCAGAAATTGTTCAGGACTTTTCAGACATTGATGTTGAGCTTTACAATAAGGTTTTTCTTGAGCAATAGTTTTATATAGAATATATTTCTTATTCTTAATATGATAGTTGACTATGGCAGTTTCTTTAAGGGAATTGCAATTGGTTTTGTAACTGCAATAATTATAGCAATAATCATAACAATTGTTGTTGTTGCACCAATGATTGCTAAAGCAGCGTCAGAGGCGAATATCCCCTCCTGGATTCCTTTTGTTTAATTTTTCATCTTTCCACAACAGCTTTTTCTAAAAAGGGCTTTTGTTTAGTAAAACATTATTTTCTTTACTTACAAAATTATTAAATACTAAGTTTCAGTTCTATAACTTATAGGTGATAATATGTTTAGTCTTAAACTAGATGATGCTAAATTTTTCTCAAATGCAACAAATGTAATATCTGATTTTATTGCAGAAGCAACTTTCAAAATCACAAAAGACGGCTTTAAGCTGGTTGCAATGGACCCTGCAAATATTTCAATGGTAATTCTGAATATCTTGCCTTCAGCATTTACAGAATACAAAGTTGAAAGTGAAGAAGAAATTACAGTGAATGTTGAAACACTTAAAATGGCTTTGAAAAGAGCAAAAACAGGAGATTCAATTTCCTTTTCAACAGATGAAAGCGCATTGCTAATTTCTTTTTCTGGAAAAACTTCAAAAAAATTTAAAATCCCTCTTCTTGAAAAAGAAGGCGGTGAAAAGAATATACCATCTCTTAATTTCAATGCAGAAATTGAAATAGATGCAAATGAGTTTAAGGATTATATTGAAGATGCAAGCGTTGTTGGTGATGCCTTAACTTTTCATGCAACAAAAGATGAAATAAAATTAATGGCTGGGGAAAAGAGCAGCAAAGTTGAAATTAATATAAACAAAGAAAGCAAAGATGTTCTTGTAAATTTGAATGTAAAAGAAGAATCAAAATCAATATACTCAATAGAATATTTAAAGAAAATAGCAAAAGCCTCAACAATTTCTGATACTGCAACTATTAAATTCAGCCAAGATTATCCTTTGAGAATTGACTTCAAAGCTCTTGATAAGCTAAGCATGTCCTTTATTCTGGCTCCGCGAATTGAAAACCAGTAGCAGGCTTTTTAATTTCCGTTACTTTTATATTTTTTAACATCTTATATTTATGTAGAGGCATTAATAATGGCTAAAAGAAAAGTAGCAAAAAGAACAACTAGAAAAATAAGAGCAACAAAAAGAGCTTCTTCAAGAAAGAAAGTTGCTTCCAAAAGATTGGATGGAGAAGAATTACTAACAGCTGTTTTCTCCTACTTAAGCGTTCTTGTTTTAATACCTTTTGTTGGTGTTAGAAAGAGAAACCGGTTTGTTAAATTTCATTTAGAACAGGGAATTAACATTTTCCTTCTGGAAGTAATAATTATTCTAGCAACCTGGATTCTGAACATACTTTTAGCACCTGCTTTTTTCATAGGAGCTATTACTTTGTTTGTTGCATGGATTCTGCTTCTAGTGCTCGGAATTATTTCAATAATAGCACTAATACAGGCACTCAAGGGAAAACTATGGAAAATTCCATTATTTGGCGACGTGAAAATCTTCAGTCTCAAATAATTTTTTTATTTTTTTCAACAGTGATAACTTATTCTAGCTCCGCAGTCTGTTTTTTAGCTAATTTTTACTACTAAGAAGTTTGTCGTTTTTGCCAAAAATCGTGCTCCGCAATCGAACACTTTATATACTAGTCTGTCTTCTTATTTAATAGGTGAACTTCATGAGACGAAGAAGTAGCGGAAACGTAAGATATTTTGTTTTACAAGATAAAAGAGGAAAAGACACAAACCACGTCTTTACAGGAAGACAACCAAGACAAGCAGCTTTGAAAGCAGCAACTCGTGGATTCAAGGACATTAGACTTAGAGAGAGAGGAAGAGACAGAGTTCACATTTTTGTTGGCTCAAGAAAGCAAGTTAGTGCACCATCAAATGCACCAGACTGGATGCCAAACAAAATAAACAAAGCTGTTGTAAAGAAAAGAGGTATCGAACACCTAAAAAGACGAAGACGGAGGTAAAATCTCTCTTTTATTTTTTTCTTTTTTATTATGAAATCAAACATTTAGACTTAGCTTTTGTTATTTTCCCAAAACCTTCTCAGATATAAGATACTCTGACTTAGCTTTTGTTATTTTGACTTTGATTCTGTTTCCAAGCAAATCTTTATTTGATTTTATTACAATAGGTTTGTAAAAATCATTTCTGGAAATAAAGCTCCCCTTCTTGCCAATTTCATCGACAAAAACAAAATACTCTTTTCCAATTTGCTTTTTGTTTTTTTCAAAAGCAATTTTCTTGAAAAGACTAGACATTTGCCGAGACAACTCTTTTGTTTCTCTAGTATGAAGTTTCTTACTCATTTTTGCAGATTCTGTTCCAGGCCGTTCCCAATATCTGCTGATATTCAAAACATCTGGCTTAAGCCAGTTTATTAATTCAACTGTTTCCATAAAACTTTCTTTAGTTTCTCCTGGAAATCCCAAAATTACATCGGTAGCGATGCTTATTTCAGGAATTTTCTTTCGAAGCTGAGTTATAATCTCTTTAAAATTTTCAACAAAATAATTTCTATTCATTTTTTTCAAAATTCTGTTGTTACCAGACTGAACTGGAATATGAATAAACTTGAAAACTTTTTTGTTTTTCAAAACTTTAATCAATTCAGGTAAAATTTTTTTTGCAAAATTTGGATTCATCATTCCAATTCGAATTCTAAAATCTCCTTTAATTTTAGTTATCTTTTCAATCAACTTCGGCAAAGTTTCTCCAATATCATACCCATAGCAACCAGTATCTTGCGAAGTAATCCAAATTTCTTTTGCCCCAGATTTAATTGCTTTCCTTGCTTGCTTAACTAGATAAGTTAAATTAAATGAAACTAGATTTCCTCTAGCTTGCTTTGTTTTGCAGTATGCGCAATTTCCCAAACACCCCTCTGAAATTGGAAGAATTTCAATTAAAGAGCATCTTCTTTTTCTCTCTAAGTTTCGCTTATTCTCAGCAGTTCCTGATAAAAACACTACTCTTTTATTACCAAGGGTTTTTTCAACTGCCTCAGCAATTCTGTCTATGTCAAAAACACCTACAATTGAAAATTTTTTAAGCTTTGTTTCTGCATAATCCTTTTCAGCTTGCGGAATGCAACCAGAAACAATTATTTTTTCTCCTTTTTCATCCAGCTCTTTGATTTTCTTTAAAATTTTGTTTTCAGTAGGGCTTTTTACAGTGCAAGTATTTAGTATGGTTAAATCTTGATTCTCATCAACAAGTTCATGACCTTTTTTTTCCAGAAAAAAAGCCATTGCTTCAGAATCTGCCTGATTTGCAGAACACCCATAAGTTATGATTTTAATCTTAGCCATAATCTGCTTTTTACAACAAACCTTTTAAATCTTCTTCAATAAAGAATTTTATGGCTATTAACGGTGAGTGCCCCACACAGCCGCGAAATCAGCTGGCGCTTTTGTCGCCCATTAATTTTATTGAGGGCAACGGAGAATAATTTAAATAGCCGTATTTCTAAACAATTTATAGGAGGACATAAGGAACTTTCGCGCTATCAAGCTTGTTCAGTAAAGCCAGCGTGGGTCCCGTCACTAGAAGGACAATGAAATTATTAATGCTACATTCAAAAAGCATAGAAGTTATTGCAAGAAGAAAGGCAATTAAAGACGCTGAAAACGTAAAGAAAAATTCTAAGCAGGAAATGAAGGAATGTATAACTGTTTTTGCATCTGCTGAAAAAGGCGATGAAGATTATATGGAAAAAATCACTAAGCAAGCAGTAGATGAAATAAAGAAAATGTCAAAACAAGTAAAAGCTGAAAACATAATGCTATACCCATATGTTCATTTAACCACAATTCCCAGTTCTCCAACAACTGCAGATAATTTAATAAATTCAATTGAAAAAAATCTGAAAAAATCCTTCAAGCAAGTTAAAAAAGCACCATTTGGCTGGTATAAGGAGTTTGACATTCATGTAAAAGGCCACCCTCTCGCAGAGCTCAGCCGCGAAATTCGGTTTGGAAATGCAGAATCTCTTCCTTTGCTTAAAACAGATGAGTCAGCAAAAAAGCAGAAAAAACAAGTAAAAGCGTATGTGGAAAAAAAGCTTCCAAAAAACGATCATCGTAAAATAAATTCAAAGCTTGATTTGTTCAGTTTCCATGAAGACCTTGGTCCAGGACTTCCTTTGTTTCACCCAAAACTAGGATTTGTCCGCTACAAAATAGAGGAATTCATGAAAAACAAGTTACTGGAAAAAGGATATGATTTAGTTTACACTCCCCATATTTACAAAATCGAATTGTGGAAAAAATCAGGCCACTATGAGAAATACCGCGAAGAAATGTTCTTTTCTGAAGTTGACGACCAGGTTTACGGAATAAAGCCAATGAACTGCCCAGGCCATGTTTATATTTACAATTCTCAACCACGAAGCTATCGCGATTTGCCATTGAGATTTGCAGAATTTGGAACAATATACAGAAACGAGCTCTCAGGAAATCTCTCAGGTCTGTTCAGAGTTCGCGCTGCAACTCAAGACGACGCGCATATTTTTTGCAGAGAAGACCAAGTAGTGGATGAAATAATTAAATTAGTTAATCTAATTAAAGAAATCTACAAAATCTTTGGATTGACAAATGTGAAAATAGAATTTTCAACAAAACCCAAAAAATACATTGGCTCAGATGCAATTTGGAAAAAAGCAGAATACACTCTTGAAAAAGTTCTAAAGAAAACAAAAATGAAGTATAAAGTCAATAAAGGAGATGGTGCTTTCTATGGCCCAAAACTCGACTTCCATGCAAAAGACAAATTAGGAAGATATTGGCAGCTTGGAACAATTCAGCTCGACTTCAATTTTCCAGAAAGATTTGACATGAATTATATTGGAAAAGATAACAAAAAGCACAGAATTGTTATGCTACATAGAACTGTTTTCGGTTCCATGGAAAGATTCCTCGGAATTTTGATTGAGCAGACAGAAGGTGCATTTCCGCTTTGGCTTGCTCCAACTCAGGCAGTAATCATCAACATGAATGAAAAGCTTATACCTTATGCACAAAAAATCGCAAAAGAGCTACGTAAATATAATATCAGAATTAAAGAAGATTTCAGAGATGAAACTGTTCAGTCAAGAATAAGAGATGCTGAAATTGAGAAAATTCCTTACATAATTGTAGTTGGAGAAAAAGAGCTCAAAGCAAAAACTCTTGCAGTTCGAAAGCATGGCACAAAGCCAAAGTTCGGAGTAAGTCCAAAAGACTTTATTAAGCAAGTCCAAACTGAAGTAGAAAAAAAGAAATAAGCAATATCTTTAGAATAAGGACTAAAACCAGAATTAAACCGTGTGTGAAGCAAAGCTTTACACGACCGCATTTGCCGTTTTCCGCGAGCGCTTTTTCCAAAAGGGCTCTGTGGATGGCTTCAGCAGAAGGACAGATGATGAAAAACAAACACATAATCTTAATTGCTTTATTGCTTTCCCTCCCGCTTGTTTTTTTTATTTTCTACCAAACCTCTACAGAAATACAAGTTATAAATAACCGAGATTATGTTCCTGCACTTCTAAATGAAATAAACAAGGCAGATGAGTCTATTTATGTTGCAATGTTCTCTGCCACATACTATAATTCTTATCCAGACTCTTCAGCAAATCAAATTCTAGAAGCTCTTGCTTCTGCAAAATCCTGTGGCATTGATGTGAAAGTAATCTTTGACGAATATCCAGAAGAGATTGAAAAAGCAGTTAAATATTTAAGAAAGAACAATATTTCAGTCAAGTATGACGGCACCGCCCAGACAACTCATGCAAAGCTGATAATTATTGATTCAGAAACAACAATACTCGGCTCTTCAAACTGGCGTTATTACTCTCTTAACAGAAATAATGAGGCAAATATTTTAATAAAATCAAGAACAATTGCTGAGAAGTACAACGCATATTTTGAGGAAATTTGGTCAAATGGAAATAATTAAAGTAAAAGTAAAAGCAAATGCAAAAAAAGACGAAATTTTGGAAAAAGAAAAGGGTTTCATTAGAATTGCTATAAAAGCAAAGCCCATTCAGGGAAAAGCCAACCAGCATTTGATAAAATTCCTTGAAAAGCAATTAAACTGCAAGGTTGAAATAATTCGCGGACTAAGCTCTTCAACCAAATTAATAAAAATAATATGAAAAAAGACAATTTCTGGGAGGATATTGAGGATTTTGCTGAAGATGCAGAAGATGAAATAGAAGATACTTGGACAAAATTTAAGAAATCTGGATTCAAATACATTATTGCAGGATTCCTAATTTTTGTTTTTTTAGTGTCTCTTGTTTCATATTACATAATCCCTCTTGACCCGTCCCCGCAAAACATTCCTAAAATCAAGGATGTTGTTTATTCAAATATGAAATACTCAAGAATTAATTCCTCAAATTACAAAGAATATATTATTGTGGATTCAGAGATAAAAGGAATTGCAGACAGAATTGTGTCAGAATCAAATTGCCCATCAGGAAGCAAAACTTGCCAGGCAAAAGCAATCTTTTACTTTGTAAAGCAGAATTTTAATTATATCTCAGATCCAAAAGCATTTGAATACATAAAAACAGCAAAAGAGTCTCTTGTAAATCAGGGTGGAGATTGCGACGACGCATCAGTACTTCTTTCAACTCTTCTTGAAGCAATTGGAATTAGAACGCGATTGGTTTTTGTTCCAGGCCATGTTTATGTCCAAGCAGAAATTCCAGAAGCAAGAGCGAAGTACAAGGAAACTCAGAATTGGATTTCCATGGACGCAACCTGCCAGTATTGCGAATTCGGAGAAATAGCTTATTCTTCTTCCAATCAAGAAAAACACTACTTATAATACAGTGCACTACGCGTTAGCGTATGTGCGCTTCCGCACAGTCCGGGCGAGACGGACAGCTCTGCTTTGAAGTTTTTAAGGATTTATCTTTTTTCCAATTATTTCATAAATTCTTACAAAAATGTATCCAACCAAGAAGCCGTCAATAAAAGCCCAAATTAGACCAACAACTGCACCGCCCCAGGATATGTTGTAACCAAGATATATGCTTTTGAAAACATTTAGGAATCCAGCACCAGGATATCCAGTAAGTATATGTAGGATTGTTGAAAAAAAGAAAACTAAACTCCAAAAAATAGCTAAAGTCAAGCCAATTTGAATTGCCGGAATTAATTCTCTTTTCATTAAATATTTTAAACACTCACTAGATTTAAAGTTATTCTTTCAGAATTAATTAGTTTTCTTTTGGCAACTTAGGTTTTCTTTTTCTAAAAGAAAAGCCAGCAGATTTAAAGTTATTCTTTCAGAATTAATTAGTTTTCTTTTGGCAACTTAGGTTTTCTTTTTCTAAAAGAAAAGCCAGCAGATTTAAAGTTATTCTTTCAGCGAGCGCCTTCTCAAAGAACTTTTTTCTTTAGAATATCCGTATCGATTTTTATTTCCACAATCCTTGCAAAGATATTCAACAGATTTTGTTTTTGAATTTGTTCGAACAATACAGTTTTTTCCAGGAAAAAGAAAAGCCCTGCACTTTTTGCATACTTTTCTTTTCTGCTCAGAACTTAGTTTTATATTGCTTTTCATAGCGATTTTTCTTGCAATAAAAACATATCTTTTTGAAAGAGCAGGATTTTCATTAAAAATTTTTTCAGCTTCTCGAAAAAGAATGTTAATTCTTTCTTTTGCAATTTTTTTTCCAGATTTCATTTTGCAATTCCTTTAATATCTTCAACAATTGCTGTTGGCCATCCAACCAATGGAATCCAAACAACAGCCTTTCCTTCAATTCTTTCTTCTGAAATTTCCTTTTCAAAAGCCAATTGCCCAGAATTTGCATCCCCTTTTGTTTGCAGCGGTTCTTTTGAAATAATGCGATGAATTATTGGGCCTTTTGGAGACGAAAAAACAATAACATCACCAACACATAGTTCTTTTTTATCTACCCCAACTAAAACTAGCCCAGAGCCTTTTTTAAAACCATTGTTAAAATCAAAATTCTCAAATTCCTCTTTGTTTATGTTTCTTTCTAAGTACCAATCTCGATTTTCTTCCCACCAAGAATCAAAATCTTTTCCATAATGGTCCATTGAAGAGCTTGTCACGCCAACAACAGGTAACGGAGTACCTAAAAAGAGACCAAGAACAGGAAGAATAATAAATTTTCCCACTATAATTATAATTACAGCATCAGCAAGATAAGACCATATTGACTGGTCATAAATAAGAAATTTCCAAATTCTCTTCAGAATGCTCTTTATTTTTTCAGAACCTATTTCCGTGCTAAGCTTCATTCTTCTGAAATTACTTCTCCATGAAATAAATATATTGTGGTTGTAACATCTAGCCAAGCATCTGGAAGCAAACCAGCTTTTATGCAGGCCTGTTCAAGAAGCTCTTTCTTGTCCCAATTTTTTTCTTTTGCTTCATTTGGTAAAATAACAGAAGAATAAGCACCACTTTTTAATATAATTCCAGTTTTACCAATATTGATTTTTTCAACAGCATCTTCTCCAGAAACAGCTTCAAGTTCTGAAATTATTACAAGCTCAATTTTAATTTCATCAAGTTCGTCCTTTTGAACTGGATTGAATCTTTGGTCTTCAAAAGCAGCTTTCTTTGAATGCTCAATAAGAGACTTTCCTAAAATTTCCTGTTCAGCACTTCCGCTTCTTCCTCGGAGTTTGTTATTTTTTTTCAATGTAACATAAATTCCACCAATCTTTGAAATAACTTCTCTTAGTGAAGAAGAAATTTCGAGACTCTCATTTTTCTTGAATTCAGAAGCTATTACTTTTCTTGCAACAGTTAGAATTTCTTTTTTTTGCTTTTCAGAAAGTTTCATTTAATTTTTGAAAAATCTTTTGAAAGGTCAGAGATTGCCTGGTTCCAGACTTTTTTTGCATCTTTTCCTTTTGTTTTTAGAAAAAATTCAACAACACCAACTTCAGAATGAGTAACTCGAAAACCTGTTGAAGTTGTTTCTTTGTAAGACCACAGTTTCTTTTTTAAAAGATTGCAGAATCCATTGTCAATGTTCTTGAAAATAACTTTAAGTTCATTCTTAGATAACTCTTCAACAACAGGGTTAAATGCCATTTTACTATTTCTTGTTTTAATGGGTTTATAAGTATTGCGATTATATCTCTTCAGCATTTACAATCGTTTTTGGAAACTTTTCTTGATCCTCAACAATCCTCGGACACGCAGTATTTACCCATACTTCAATATCCCGAAAATTTAGCATTTCTTCAGCAGATAACATATCAGAGACAAAAACAAAAACTTTCTTTTCCTGCTTTTCAAGCTTTTTTTTAATTTGTCTTGCCAGATTTTCATTGAACTGGCCGGGTTTGGTTGATATCCAAATTCCGACTTTTTTTGCATCTTTTAGTTTTTGCATTCTTGCTGCTTTTTTTGCAAGGAATTTCTGAATTTCCTTTTCATCAAAAAATCCAATTTCTTTTGTTTCAGGATTTAATTGCAGAACTTTTTTTCCAGAATTAAGAAAAATTCCTGCTGGATGAAAGTTTCCAGATCCAATGTAAATAATAATTTCTGATTTTGCTTTTCCTGCTCCGCTTGCATCACACCCAAGAACCAGGCCTTTTTCTTTTGCTTTTATTCCCTGGCTAGATTTTTTAATGGATTTCAAAACTTCAGTATTAAACCCATTTTTTTTGTAAAATTCTTCAGCTTCTTTCAATTTTTTTATGTGCTGGATTGTTGTGAATATTGCTACAGATTTATTGCTTTTCAGTTTTTTCAAAGATTTTTCCAGCAAATCTGAAATTTCTTTTTCTGAATAAACAGGAACAAACAAAGTTTTCATGGAAATAAATTATTGGTAAGAGTTAAAATTGTTTTCTTTTGGAAACTTACCTTTTCTTTTCTAAAGAAAAGGGAGAGAAAAGCTTTTAAATACTCTTTAAAAGTAATTGAAAATAAGGAGAAAAAATGGCTCTTAAAACTTTAGGTTCTACGGGAAGATTTGGCGCAAGATATGGTTTTGGAATAAAAAAACGAGTTTTGAAAATAGAATCTATTCTAAAGAAAAAGCAGAAATGCCCTTTTTGCTTTAAAAAGTCTGTAAAAAGAATTTCAGCAGGAATTTGGTATTGCAAAAGCTGTAATTCAAAATTCGCAGCAAAAGCATATTCTCCTGAAATTAAGGTTTAATATTCAAAGTTAAAATGGCATATAAATGTTTTGAGTGCGGAAAAGAAATTGATCCCAAAAGCATTAGAAGAAGAATTATTTGTCCATATTGCGGTTCAAGAATACTTGTAAAATCTAGACCGCCAGTGCTTAAAAAAGTTAAGGCACGTTAAATAATAATGTTTGAAGCCAAAATAAAAATAAAAGATAGCTCTGAGCTTATCAAAGGCATACGACAGATTCTCGAGCCAGAAAAGGATTTCAAAACTTCCCGAGCAAAATACACTTTGAAAAAGCTTGGAAACTCAGTGACAATAAATGTCAAAGCTAAAGACGCTACTGCTTTTCGGGCAGTAATGTCTTCCATAACTACTCAAATTTCCATTGTTGAAAAGATATGGAAAGAGATAAATAAAAATGGCAAAACAAAAAGAGCAGAAAAAAGATGAAAAAAAGCAACAGGAATTGCAGCATAAATTCATGCAGCTTCAAGTTCTTCAGCAAAAGATGCAAACACTTTCTTCGCAAATTCAGGAAATTCAAACAGAAAAACTTGAAATTGAAAATGCTTTAAATGAGCTTCGACCTTCTGACAAAACTGTTTACAAGATTTCTGGTCAGCTAATGCTTAAAAGAACACGCGATGAAATTCAGAAAGAGTTAAATCATAGAAAAGATGAATTAGATTCTAGAATAAAAAATATTGAAAAAGAAGAGAATTCCACAAAAGAGGAGCTTGAAAAAATACAAGCAGAACTAATGAAGTCTCTAAAATAAGGAGTTAAAATGGATGATGCAGACATCTCAGAAGTGCTGGAACTAATAAACGAGTTATGTGAAGACTGCTCAGTCCCTCGAAACGTAAAGGAAAGCCTTAAGATAATAAAAGCTTCTTTTGACAATGAAGAAATTGAGCTTGGTGTAAAGATTGATTCTGCAATTCAGAAAACAGATGAATTAAGCCAGGACCCAAACTTGTCGCCCCTGGTCAGAACTCAAATTTACAATTTAGCCTTCTTGCTTGAGGACTTGAATAAATAATTACTCAGCAAGCAAAAACCTTTTATTAAAACAAAATCATTAAACAATTAGTTAAAGGTGATTTAGATGGATAAATCAAAGATTTTTGGAAATATTTCAAGTCTTTTCAAGAAAGACAAAGAGATAGAGCTTGGCGATGAATATGTTGAGCTTGAGGCTAATGTTAAACAATCCAAAGCAAAAATAAACGTACGACCTTTCAAACTTGAAAAATTTGAAGATGTCAAAGATATAATTCATGCAATACGTGAAGGATATACAATTGCTTTGATAAATATTGCTCCTCTGAGAGAGAAAGATAGACTTGCTTTGAAAAGGGCAATTGAAAAGCTAAAGAAGACTCTGGAAGCAAATGACGGAGACATCGCAGGATTTGGAGAGAATTTTTTAGTAGCAACTCCATCTTTTGCTTCTGTTTACAGAGAAAAGGAAAAAGAGTCTTTGGAAGAGGAAGCAGAATAATCTGGAGGTAAATTATGGCTATTGGTGTTGGTGACCTAATTTTAAATGGAGCAATTTTAGGATTACTTCTTGGAATAGTGTGGAGCCTTAGATACATTGTCCTTATGGATAGAAAACTTTCCAAAATGGACAGCAAAATTGAGCACCTTGTAGAAAAAGGTATTTCACTTGACAAGAAAATCGAAAAGATGCTCTTAAAGAAAAGAAAATAAATGATTAAGCTGAGAATTTCTGGAGAAAACCTGTCCGCATTTAAGCGGGAGGTTGATATCCTTTTTAATGTTAATTCTAAATTAAAAGAAAATTATGTATTTTTCAGCAAAAAAATTCCTTCTAAGAAAATAATTGATTTGTGTGTAAAAAGCGCAGGAATAAAAAAAGCTTACTTAAATGATTATTGCATATGGGAAAGAAAATCTGGTCAGTTTCTGGACCGAGAACCTCAGAAAAAGCCAGCATTTCATCCAACAGCACTAAAACCAAAGCTTGCCCGTCTTTTAATTAACTTGTCTGAAGCTAAGAATCAAATTGTAGATCCCTTTTGCGGAACAGGTTCTATTATTTTGGAAAGTGCTATTCTTGGAATTAAAGGAATAGGAATAGATATTAAATGGAAAGCTGCACAAGCTTCCAAAACCAATCTTAGATTTTATTCTGATAAATATAACATAAGGGAAGGAAAAGATTGGCAGGTGATTATTGGAGATGCTACAAACATATCTTCATTGTTCTCTGATAAAATTGAAGCAATTGTTTGCGATCCTCCATATGGAAAAAGCTCGACTCTCGCCGGCAAAAAAATAAAAACTCTTTACAACTCTTTTTTAGAAGAAGCACATAAAATCGTGAAGAAAAATCACAAGATAATTTTCATTCGACCCAAAACCCTTAAATTAGACCTATCAAAATATAATGTAATAAATGAGTTTGAATGGTATGTACATCATTCATTAACAAGAGTAATAACTGAAATAAAAGTATAGTGCATTGCGAAGCAATGCGCTTTCGCACAGTCCGGGCGAAACGGACTGGTACATACATTACTCATTAACAAGAGTAATAATTGAGATTAAGGTTTAAGTTGTGTGCAGCTCTGCTGTACACGACCAGCTTGTGTCCCTTGGCTAGAAGGACTGGTACATACATTACTCATTAATAAGAGTAATAATCGAGGTTATTGTGTAATGCTATACGACGCACATTCACATGCAAAAGAAAAAGATTTTAAAAAATACAAGAACATTCCTGTAATAGTAAACGGTCTTGACCCAGAGTCAAATAAAGAAGTTCTAAAATTTTCTGAAAAATATGAAAATGTTTTTGCAGCAATCGGTTTCCATCCAACAAGATTTTCCGAATATCTTGAAAAGGAAATTTATGCCGAGTTTGAAGAAATAAAAAATAAAAAAAACAAAATAGTCGCAGTCGGCGAAGTAGGGCTTGACTATAAATATTCATCAAAAACAGAAAGGCCTGTGCACAAAAAATACTTCAGCGAAATTCTGAAGCTTGCAAAGCAGATAAACAAGCCAGTGATTATACACTGCAGGCAGGCAGAAGGAGTAGTTGCAAAAATGCTTAAAAATTATAATGGAAAGGCAGTAATTCATTCATACACAGGAAACCCAGAATTAATTGAAGACATAAAGTCTAAATTCTACTTTTCAATCAACACTTTCATCTTCAAGTATCCAGAAGTTAAGAAGCTAGTTGAAATAGTTCCTCTTTCGCGAATCTTAACAGAAACAGATTTCCCGTATATAACAGACAACCCAAAAACAAGCATAAAAAAAGTAATTAGGGAGATTGCCAGAATAAAGAAGTTCTCCCCAGAAGATGTTGAGGAACAGATCGAAAAGAACTTCAAGAGATGCTTTAACCAGCTTTGACGAATAATACAAACTAACTTGCTCTTGGCGAAAAATAAAGACTTTTAACGTTTGCGTAGCTACTTGTTTTTAATGGAATTCATAATTATAATAGTAATCGCATTGTTCCTAATTGGTATCATCGCAGCATACAACTTCGGACAGAAAAGTGGAGCTTTCAAACGAGATATATACTGGGAATCTGAACTTCCAAACCAAAGAAAAGATGCAATTCTAAAGTCAAGAGCAGTTCTCGGAGGTCAATTTTCCGAGCAATTAGCACCATTCCTTCCAGATTTTAAGCATTTACCTACTGAATGTAGATTTGTAGGAAAGCCAATCGACTTAATTGTATTCAAAGGTATGGATAAGAAAGAAATTGAAGAAGTTGTTTTTGTTGAAATAAAAAGTGGAAAATCATGGTTGTCTCCGATTGAACAGAATTTAAAAGAAGCCATACAAAAGAAAAAAGTGAGATGGGAAGAATATCGGATTCCTGAAGACTTAACTAAAAAAAGAGATATTGATTTTGATAAGATTGGTGCTGTATGATGGAAGATAAAGGAACGCTTGATAAAGGATTTCTTAGATTTATGAAAGAATTCTATGAAGGTGTAATGAGTCTTAGAAAAAAACCGTATAATTTTTATGGACATGCAGATAACCATGAAAAAGAATTACATAGTTTATATCTTCAATATAAAATGTTTAAGTGGACTAAATGGCTTGTTTTTGCTACATGGGGCTTAGCGATAGCTACAATCCTTTTAGTTATACTTAAATAATTAATAAATTTCTAAATTAATTCAAGAACAGTCTTCCCTTTCTCAGTAATTTTATAAAAAATAAACTCTTTTATCAAATAAAGAATACTTTCCCAAAATATTCAACTATAATAAACTTTAAATAAATATACATAAACATTAATTATATGAAATCCGCACTTATTGTCATATTCTCAATCTTAACAATCGTTCTGTTTAGTGGTTGTCTTACGGGTGGGCAAACGGTTTCACTTCCGATTGTACCTGAATGTCGTGAGGTTCAAATAGCGTATGAATTTAATGAAACCTACACCGAAAGCGAACCTTACACAAGCAAAGAATGTGAGACGGTTAATTTAAAATCAAAGGTTATTCAGGGAGTAAATATGGAAACTGTATGTATTGAACAGAACTGTATTGAAGAAAGTTTTTGGACTAGAGACTGCAAGGAATGGGAATGCGTCAAAGATAAAAATATTTATACATTTATCCTAAAAAATATGGATGATGAAGGTGGACGATGGGCTTTCAGAATGACTTTCCAAGGCATGAGTGGAGAAGTTGATGGTGGAATTCGTAGACATTACATCGAACCAGAAGACGAACAGACTTTTATGTGGGAATATGTAAAGAACATTCCTACTGAAGAGGTTTATACTGACTTTGATGTTGAAGAAATCCCTACAAAGCAAGTCTGTGAGAATGTAATTCGATACAGAGATGTTGAGAAAACACGACCTGTTACAAAGTTCAGGACTGAAGAGGTTTGTGAATAATCTTTTTATACTTGATTTGTTTAGATAATAGTATGGAAGTCAACTTTTTGGTCACTTTTGAATATCATAATCCTTAAATATCTTTCTTATGATAAAAAGTTCCAAAGAGGTGTTTATTATGACAGTAACATCAGAAATAATTGCGGATAAGGCAATCGAACGATTAAAGAAATTAGGATATAGCTGGGTCAAAGTTGTTAAATTAGCTCCTCCAAATGGAAATAAAAATTGGAGGGTATCAGTTGATATTGGAATTGTTGAAGAGAAACTCAAGATAATTGTATTTGATAAAGATGGAAACTTCCTCAAAATTGAGTAGTGAAGCACTACTAAATTTTATACATTATAAAGATAAAAGTGATTTATATTATGAGAATGGTATTAAATTTCTAGAGACCAGACCTGAAAAAGCATCAGAATTTTTCTGGGGTTCTTTCGTATTAGCGTTAAAAGCATTAGCAATTACACGTAATATTCGCTTAACTGAACATAAAGAAGTAATAGATTATATGTATGAATTTGTGAAAGAAATTAAAAAAGAATATCTAAGAAAATATATTCGGAATATGAAGGGATTACATCAAAATTTTTATGAAGCAAATTTTACTTCTAATGAAGTTAGTGATTATCTACATGATTTGAATGCGTTATTTAAAGAAATAAAAAGATATTATCCAAAAGAAGAAGATATTGATTTAAGTAAGACAACATTCTAAATTTGTCTGTTTAAGTAAGTATACTTTAAATGCTATAATCTTTTATAAATAGATATAAGAATAGATGTATAGTGATTTAAATGGATAAATGGGCGGATTATGCAATCGTAGGCGTAAAATTTAGAGATGAAAAACGACATATTCTCGAAGTTAAAGTTAGAGATGATACTGGAGAGAAACTCTCAAATGAACGAAGAATAAAAAGAGAGAAAGTTGTTGAATTAATTGAAAGCGGAAAAACATTTGTTACGGCAACACTTAAGAATAATAAATGGAAAAACGGAGAAGATGTAGGTATTGTTACTATTGGAAATATTAAATTCATAAGAACTGATAGAAATAATACTGCTGAGGATAACTTGGGAAAATTGCCTGAATATGAATAAATTTTATTCAGTCATATTTTTCTTTTTTTTACACTCTAGCCTTCCAATAAGTCCGATTCCCAACAGACTTCTTAGACAACCAACCTTTATTGTAAAACTTCCTCAAGTAAGTTAGAGCAGTATTCCAAGAAACGCCCGACTTTTCAGCAACTTCTTTTGTACTGATAAATGTCCGTCTATTAACAACAACCCTAAGTACTTTATTTCCAATAGGTTTTAAATTTGGTTTCATTTTATATGCACCTTCAATGTTTTATTATCAATAAGTTCAATCTCGCAAGGATGAGAACCTTGAGACAAATCCAATTCAGCTTTAATCTCTTTTGGAAGCCGAATTGAAACTTGATGAGCTTCTGCGATGATTTTTCCAGCAATCCTAATTGGCTTCTTGTCAACCTTAAATTCTAGTTCCTTTAACACGTTTTTAGGAATCTTTTCGTTCATATATAATAGTCTAATTAAACATATATTAATGTTTCGTTAGTCTAAAAGTTATTAGTCTAAGATAGTAACATTTTCGAAATATTTATAAAGACTAATAATAATGAGATATTAGACTAATAAAGTCTATATATCAAAAATGGAAATTAAAGAAAAATGCAATCAAAAATTAAAGAATTCACAAAAGATAGAGACTGGACTTCCTACAATAAAGCGCAAACTAAGGAAGGTAGACTCTTTGTTGAAATCCTCAGAAATCTATTGGATGAAACTGTATCGGAACCAATAAAGAAAAAAGGTCGTCCAATGCACAATCAAAAGGATGTAATCTTCTGCCTAGCTATGAAGTTATATTTTGGGATGCCTTCAAGAACACTTACATCTCAATTATGGTTTCTCAAAGATATGGGATATATTAAAAAAGTCCCACATCATTCTTCTGTTACGGACTACATGAGAAGAAAATCTTTGACCCCAACATTGAATTATTTACTTATGATGTCTGCTATGCCTTTGAAATACTTGGAGACTAGGTTTGCAGTTGATTCGACTGGATTCTCAACTAATAGTTATGAGAGATGGTTTGATTCAAGAGTCGGATATAATGACAGGCATAAATTTGTTAAATGTCATGCAATGTGTGGGATTTTTACGAATGTAATTACTTCTCTTGAAATTACTACAGGTGAATGTCATGATTCTCCTGAATTTGATAAGTTAGTTTCAAGAACTGCTGAGAATTTCAAGATTGATGAAGTATTAGGAGATAAAGCATATTCTTCTAGGCATAATTTAGAGACGGTTCATCATTATGGTGGCGTTCCATATATTCCTTTCAGAAGTAATTGTGGAATGAAGAGAAAAAGCGGTGTTTGGAAAACTTCATTGGAACTGTTCCGTAAGAATAGAAGTAAATTCTATAAGCACTATCACAAAAGGTCTAATGTAGAAGCAAGCTTCAGTGCATTAAAGCGTAAGTTTGGTGCTAAATTATATTTTAAGAACTTTGAATCTCAAGTAAATGAATTGTATTTGAAATGTTTGGTTTATAATATTTGTATTTTGGTGAAAGCTATTTTTTCTTTTGATATTGAGATTGATTTTTCGCCAAGAGACGCTCCTGACTATAAACAGGCGTTTTAATCGTCAAAGCCGCTTTAACCAATAGCTTTAAAAGGTTTTTTTGGTTAGAAAAATTATTATGGGTTTAAAACAATACCTTCCACATTTAGCAGTTTCAAGTTTACTTCCAATTTCTGTTGAAGCAATTAATTATGTAAAGAATGGAACTCTTGAATATGGAGATTCAGTACCACTTACTGTTGCTGCAAATGTAGGATTAACTCTTACAGGTTCTTTAATTTTATATTATGTATGGAAATGCCTTGACGTTAATGGTAAAAAATATTCTAAATCTTATCAGACTATAGATGATGAAATCGATGGATAAGAAACTAAAAGATTCATTGGAAAATATGCATTATGAAGTAGTTGGAGCGCACACTTCTGTTGAAATTTGTTCATGGTGTAAAAAGTCTCTTTTGGGGCAGGGAGTTTGTTACAAGCAGCAGTTTTACGGAATAAGAAGCCACCTTTGCTGCCAGATGTCTCCTGCAACCGGCTACTGCAATTTCAAGTGCAGATACTGCTGGCGCGCCCACGAACTTAATCAGGGAATTTCAATGCCTTCTGATGTTGATTCACCAAAAGAAATAATTGATGCCTGCATCATAGCCCAGAGAAGAAAACTCTCTGGTTTCGGAGGAAATGCTGATGTAGATCAGAAAAAATTCAAGCAAGCCCAAGAGCCAATGCATTTTGCAATTTCTTTAACAGGAGAACCAACGCTCTATAAAAAACTTCCAGAGTTAATAAAGGAAATTCATTCTCGTGGAAAAACAACATTCCTTGTAACAAACGGTTCAGTTCCAGAAATGCTCAAAAAACTGAAAAAAGAAAATGCCCTCCCAACACAGCTTTATGTTTCAATAGACACTCCGAGAAAAGAGGAGCACAAAAAAATAAATATTCCTTTGATTAAGGATTCCTGGGAAAAAATCCAAGAAACCCTAAAACTTTTGCCAGAACTTAATTGCAGAAAAGTTCTTAGAATCACCTTAATGAAAGGATTTAATGATTCTCACATAAAAGATTATGCCGACTTGATTAAAAAAGCAGCAGAAAATGATGAAAAAACAATGGTTGAAATCAAGGCTTATATGTGGGTGGGGGCATCAAGAAAAAGAATGCCAAAAGAAGCAATGCCATATCACAAAGATATTCAGGAATTTTCAAAAAAACTTGCAAAAAAACTTAATTGGAAAATAATTGACGAGCACCCACGCAGCAGAGTTTGTTTGTTAATTAAAAAAGACTTCAAAGACAGAATTATGAAGTTTGATTAAGTTATTTCAAGACCTTCATCAATTGCTTTTTTAACATCTAAATTATCTCTCGGACTTTTTGAATCAATTGCACCTTCTTTAATATCCTTTTTAGCAATAGCTCTCATAATAGTTTTTTCACTAACTTTTACAATATCATTTAGATATTTTTTTAAATTTGAAAAATCTTCATCAAACGTAGCCCCCATTTCTTTATTAAGGCGAAGAATTTGGCCAATAAGTTTTACTTGGATTTTTTCCCTTTTGCTCAGAACTTTCAAAGAGTTTCCAATTATATCCATTCCTTTTGTTATTTTCTGAAAATTTTCTTCAGTTGCCATCTGCGGATTTTTTACAATTTCTTCACAGAGATTTTCAACATCAACAATTCTTTCTTTTTGTTTGTCAAGAGCTTTTGAAAAAATAACAGCATTTTTTGAAAATTGTTCAGCTTGCGGATGAATTATTTCAAAATATTTTTTTGAATTTTCCACAATATTTTTTGCTTTTATTCCTATGTTTTCAAAATCATCATTAACCCTGCCAATATTCAAGGTAGCAAGGTCAGACAGTTTTGATATGTTTTTGTCTTTTAGAAATTTTTTAATTCCGCGAGAGTTTTTTAATTGGGAAATAGCATCTTCTTGCTCTTGCCTCAATTTTTTTGATATTTCTTTTTTCAAATCTTCAGCACTTTTTTCTGAATTTATGCCCAAAAATTTATTTCCAAGACTAACAATTTTTTTTGAATGAATATCAAATTTTGTTTCAAATGTATTTATTTTTTGCCTGAATTGCTGTAGTTTTTTTAAAATTTCTTTGACTTTCTCAAGGCGTTCTTCCTTTGCTTCTTTAAATTCACTAACTTCTTTTTCATATGCTCTAGCAAGATTTTTTCTTTTCTCCAATAATTTTTCTTTTTCTTCCTGAAGAGATTTAACAGCATTTCCTTCAAATCCATTTTCAGCAGCACTTTTTATTTTATTATTAATTTCATTAATTTTAGCATCAATTTCTTTTATTTCTTCAATTTTTTCCAAAGCATCCTGCTTTTCTTTTTCCACTTCCTTTGAAGCGCTAGACAAATCATCACCAATGCTTCTGCTTTCTTTTGAAAGAATTCTTAAATTTCCTCGATCTCTTGCAGCCCACTTGAAAATTCTTTTTAATCCTTTTTCTTCGGTTTCAAATGTTTTGCTTAACATACTGTCTTTAAAGTCCACATCTATCTTTTGAGAATTGTGCTTTATTATCCATGCAACAACAGAAAAAACAGCAATCCCACCACCAATTAGTGCAATAATAATAGAAAATTGCGGAAAAAGCCTTAAATACATTAGTGCAAATCCACAAATAGCAACAATTAATCCGATTAGAGAAAGTTTGCCTAGCATTGAAAAACAATATAAATGAGTTAATAAAAAATTAACCTTTATCTGCGAAATGATATGAATTTATTTTTGAAAATTCCTTTTCAATATATCTTTCAGAAACTTCTCCATGAAAGCACTGCCCATTGTTTATCATATTGCAGTCTCCTTCAAACATGCTAGAGAAATTCAGCCCATATCCATTGCTTAAATTATAAACAATGATGTTTCCAATTACCATTTTTAAGTAGTTAAAAGTGTATTCTGTAATATATAAATGTTTCGAACAGACAATAAATATATATTCGATAATTAATATAATATCTTGCAATGACTTCCTCAAAAACACTTATTAAAATCAAAGATGCTTGGAAGATTTATAAAATGGGTGCAGTGGAAGTTCCAGCACTCCGAGGCCTAAGCCTTAAAGTAAATCAAGGAGATTTTGTTGTTATAATGGGCCCATCAGGCAGTGGAAAATGCCTTACTGGAGACACTAAATTGTTTTTGGAAGATGGCTCTTTAATAAATCTAAAAGATTTTGAAAGAAAATATAAGAAATATAAAGTTCTTGCATTAGATAGAAAATCCAATAAAATTAAACCTTTCAGAGTCTCTGATTTTTATAAACGAGAAGCGAATCAGATTTATGAAATTACAACTTCTTCAGGCAAAAAAATAGTAAGTACTCCAGAACATCCCTTTTTCACTTTAGATTCTAATGGCTTCAGTGAAATTCGCGCAACAAATCTTAAAAAAGGAATTTTTGTTGCCACAGCAAGAAAAATAAATACAAAACCAAAAAAACAAGAAATTGATTTGCTAAAACTTGCAAGTGCAAACAAAAGATTATATCTCTTTGATTCAAGCAAATTAATCCGAAAACTTCTCAAAAATTCAAAGATTTCTGGAAAGGAATTATGCAAGAAACTGAAATTTAATTACTTTAGTTATGATGCTTGGAAACATAATAATAATATTTCATTGGAGAATTTTAAGAAAATTATGGATTACTGTGGTACAGATATTTCTGAATATAAGTGTAATTTTTATATAACTCCTGCAGGTTCGCACAATAAAGTAAGAATGCCGAAAAAGATTTCTAAAGATTTAATGGAGCTATATGGCTTTATTGCAGGAGATGGAAATTTAGATAAGGATGGAATAAAATTTACAAATTTAGACCCAAAAATAAATGAGAGATTTTCTTATTTAGTAAATCGAATTTTTGAAGTTGATGCAAAAAAATTTATGGATACAAGATTAGCTGTTAATAATAAGGTCTTACTTATTTTTTTCAATAAAATATTTAATTTTCCTCTAAATCTTAAATCAAGAAAAATAAAACTGCCGGAATTTGTTTTTAGATGTTCTAACAAAGAAATTGCTGCTTTTATTAGGGCATTGTTTGATTGTGATGGTTATGTTTCAAAAAACAAAAAAGAAGTAGCAATAACTCTTGCAAGCAAAGACCTTATCACTCAATTAAATTATTTGCTTCTGAGGTATGGAATTGTTTCTAGACTCCCCAAAAAATTTAATAAAAAAACAAATAGATTTTATTATTTATTATCTATTTCTGGATTGAACAATCTTAAATTGTATGAGAAGCACATTGGCTTTATTTCATCAGATAAGAAAAAAAGGCTTCTTAGCCACTTAAAAAACAAAGAGAATACGAATGTAGATGTAATTCCTTGTGGAGAATTATTACAGAAAGTTAGAAGAGAGTCTAAAGTAAAAGTATCAAGAAGAATTCATAAAGTTCTTAATCCATATGAGTCTAAAAGAATTAATCCTTCAGTGAATAAATTAAAATTGATTAATAATCTTCTTTCAGAAAACAAAATCAATACAGATAAACTTTCTGCGTTAATCGACTCAGATATTTTTTGGGATAAGGTTATTGCAGTCAAAAAAATAAATAAAAAGACAACAGTTTATGACATAACTGTTCCTGGTGCAGATAATTTTATAGCAAATGAGTTTATTGTTCATAATTCTACAGCAATGAACATGATTGGATGCCTTGATGTTCCAACAAAAGGCAAAATATATCTTAATGGAAAAGACATTTCCTCTCTTGAAGAGTCAGAGCTTGCACAAATTCGTGGAAGCAAAATAGGATTTGTATTTCAGAAATTCAACTTGATTCAAAGCCTTACTGCAATTGAAAATGTTGCTCTTACAATGGTCTTTCAGAATATATCTAAAGAAGAGCGAATTAAAAGAGCATCAGAGCTTTTGGATATAGTTGGCCTTGAGCACAGAAAAAATCATCTTCCTTCTGAAATGTCTGGCGGAGAGCAACAAAGAGTTGCAATTGCCCGCTCTCTTGCAAACGATCCAGAAATAATTCTTGCTGATGAGCCAACAGGAAATCTTGATTCAAAAACAGGAAAAAAGATTGTGAAGATTTTAATTGATTTGTGGAAAAACAAAAATAAGACATTAATAATCGTAACTCACGATTCTCGTTTCGAAAAATTAGCTCGAGATGAGAAAGTGTTTTATCTTAAAGATGGGAGAGTTGAAAATGAAAAAAGCAATTAAAGTGCTTTTCGCACTTTTTACAATTTTAGTAATAGTTCCGTTTGCGGCAATGGCCCTTGTAGCTGAAAATGCAGATGTTAAGGTTGTGCTTAAGGACTACGACCCAGTTCCTGCTGAGCCAGACAACACTCTGCGCGTTTGGATATCTGTCCAGAATATTGGAAATGAGCAATTGGATAATGCATACATAAAAGTAAATCCAGAATATCCGTTTTCCCTTGTTCCGGGAGAAGATTCAATAAAAAGCACAGGAATCATCGGAACAAATTCGAATAAGCTTCTTGATTACAGGCTTTTTGTAAATGAGAACACAAAAGCAGGAGATTATTCTCTTGAATTTATTTCATGTAGCGACAGCGAATGTGAAAAAGAAATGAAAAAAACATCTGTGACAATAACAGTGAAAACTGGTGGAGAGCCAAGGGTTGATGTGGGAATTGAAGATTTGGATTCTGTATCATTTAACAAGAAATCAAGAATTACAACAAACATTGTAAATAAAGGCTCACTAAATACAAAATACCTGACAATAACACTTGATGAAACAGATGAATACATTGTTCTTTCACCGCACGAAGTTTATGTTGGCGAACTTGAGTCAGATGATTTTGAAACTGCAGTTTTTGACATTTATTTTAAATCAGATTCAAAAAATCCTGAAACTAAAATAATAACTCTTCCATTTACACTTGAATATACTGATGCAAACAGTAGAAGTTACATGGATGAGCAGACAATAGATATTCGCGTGTATTCTCAGAAAGACCTATACAAATATGGTTTAGCCCAAAAACCAGCGCCATATGGAATATATTTTTTGTTTGCAGTAATTGCAGTAACAGGATTCTTCATTTATAGAAGAATAAGAAAAAAGAAAATGCTGAAAAAATAAATGCAAATACTTGAATATGTCTGGTTAGCTTTGAGAAGCATTTCACATAGAAAGCTTCGCAGCTGGCTTACTGTTATTGGAATTATTATTGGAATTGCTGCTATAACTTCTCTTCTCACCTTAAGCCAGTCCCTTTCTCAATCAATTGAAGAGCAGTTTGAATCCTTTGGCACAAATATGATTTTTATAACTCCAAAGAACATGATGAGTTCAATGAATTTTGGAGGAGAAATAATAACTGAAAAAGATGTAAGCACCCTGCAGTCAATGCCTGAAATTGAAGAAATAATACCTACAAGAGTAACTTCTGCAAAAATTGAATTTCACGACAATGAAGCATATGTTACAGCAGCCTCTTTTGAACTTAGTAACCCTGACCTTTTGAAGAAAATGGGGCTTGAATTAATCGATGGGCACTGGATTGAAAAAGGGGATTCTAGATCAGTAGTGCTTGGACATTTGGTTGCTCATGAAATTTTTGATGAAGATATTCATGTTAAAAATAGAGTTTACTTAAACGGAGAAAAATATGTTGTTGTGGGAATTCTCGAGGAAATTGGAAGCTCTCAGGACGATATGCAGGTTTATGTTTCTGACGACGACCTAATTGAAATTTCAGGCAAAGATGAAATTGCCGCAATATCTGCATTAGTAAGAAGTGGGCTTGATGTGGAGACTGTTGCAGATAAGGCTGAACTAAAAATTAAAAGAGCAAGAAATGATGATGACTTAATTGTAATGACTTCTGCAGACATTCTTGAGCAAGTAAATTCAATTCTGGGAATAATCAATTTTGTTCTTGTTGGTGTTGCTGCAATATCTCTCCTTGTTGGAAGCATAGGAATAATGAACACAATGTATACTGCAGTTCTTGAAAGAACAAAAGAAATAGGAATAATGAAGGCAATCGGCGCTGGAAGAAAAGATATTATGATGATTTTCCTGATTGAATCAGCAATTTTCGGCCTTCTCGGAGGAGCAATCGGAGCTTTTCTTGGAACTCTTCTTGCAAAGTCAATGGAAGTATTTTCTTCTTCATTTCCATTTCATTTTAATGTTTATATAAATCCAACTATTATAATTACAAGCATATTATTTGCAGCAATTGTCGGAGCAGCATCTGGAGCACTGCCAGCATATAAAGCAGCCAAACTGAAACCCACTGACGCTTTAAAGTATGAATGAAGCTAAACACATTATCTTTTTAAATTCTAAATGTTAATTTTAGTTGTTGTGGGAATAATAAAAACTCTGAAAAAGAAAATGAGATCAAAAGAATATAAGCAAGCAATTCTTATTAGAACTGATTTGAAAATGAAAAAGGGAAAAATTGCTTCCCAAGCAAGCCATGCATCTGTTGAAGCTGTTTTAAAATCAGACCCTTTCTCAGTGAAACATTGGCGAAATCAGGGAATGAAAAAAATTGTCTTGAAAGTTGCATCAAAATCTGAATTATTTAAATACAAGCAAAAAGCAGAAGACAGTAATTTAATTACTGCAGTAATTCAGGACGCAGGAAAAACTCAAATAAATTCAGGAACATATACTGCTTTAGCAATTGGCCCAGACAAAGAAGAAAAAATTGATGAAATTATTTCTGACTTGAAGCTTCTTTGAATTTTCTTATTTTTTCAACAATATCTCTGCATTTCTTCATAACTTCATTTAAATCAAAAGAAATTATCTTCTGATTTTCAACAAGGACTTTTCCATTAACAATTACTATTTCAACTTCACTTCCGTTTGCAGAATAAACTATATTTGAATAAGTGTTATACTCTGGAAACATATGTGGTTTTTTTGTATCTAAAACAATTAAGTCAGCTTTTTTTCCTTTTTCAATAGAGCCAATCTCTTTTTCCAGACCAAGGCATTTTGCTCCGTCAATTGTAGCCATTTCCACAATTTTTTTTGCAGGTAAAACTGTTGCATCCATTTCATTGGCTTTTTGAATTAAGCTTGCAAATTTCATTTCCTCAAACAGATTGAGGTTGTTGTTGCTTGCAACTCCGTCAGTTCCAATTCCAACTGTAACTCCATTTTCTAGCAGTACTCTTACTGGTGCAATGCCTGAAGCAAGTTTTGCATTGCTTTCTGGATTATATGCAACTCGAACATTTTTGTTTTTTATAATTTCAATATCTTTTTTGTCAAGATGAACACAATGAGCAGCAAGAGTTTTTTCAGACAAAATATTCAAATCATTTAGATATTTGATTGGTGATTTTTTATGTTTCTTAAAATGTTCTTTGTTCTCTTTCTCAGTTTCTGAGACATGAATGTGGTAAATGCAACTATGCTTGTCTGAAACTTCTTTCATTTTTTTGAGAAGTTTTTCAGAGCAGGTGTAAACTGAATGAGGTCCAACAGCAGGAATAACAAGAGAACTTTTTTTCCATTTATTTATGAAGTCCTCACTTTTTTTTGCTATTTTGTCTGGATTTTCTTTTGTTGGCAAATTAAGTGCTGCCCAGGAAATAATCCCTCGAATTCCAGAATCTTCACATGCTCTTGCAGCTTCGTTTTTTTCAAAATACATATCAACAAAAGTTGTTGTTCCTGACAAAAGCATTTCTGCAATTGCTAGCTTAGTCCCCCAATAAACAAACTCTTTGTTAATGAATTTGTTTTCAATTGGAAAAATATGATTAAAAAGCCACTCTTGCAGAGGCAAGTCATCTGCAACTCCTCTCAGCAAGTTCATAGAAGCATGAGTATGAACATTGATTAATCCTGGCATAACAAGTTTGCCATTACAGTCAATCATTTTTTTTGCTTTTGGTGCTTCCATGTTTCCAATTCCAGAAATTAAATTTCCTTTAACAGAAATCCACGAATTATTCAGAATATCAGAATTTTTATTCATAGTTAAAATCTTTGCGTTTTTTATAACTAAATCTTCCATTATGCTGCGCGCATAAATAAGGAACCTTCATCCATTTTGTGATCCCTACTTACATCTCGAAAAATAATTTCTTTTGGATTTCCAAAACCAGAATCAATATAAATCTTAATAGTGCTCCCATTAAATTCAAATTTTACTTGCTTTGATTTTGGCTTCAACAGGCTCTGCCTCAAAAGTCTTGATGAAAGAGAATTTTCCTGGCTTATTAAATAACCTTTTGATGTTTCAAAAAAAACATTTTCTTGGTCTTCGGAAAAATACATAACTGCTGCATATCCGAAAGTGTTAATATCCATTTTTTTCCTTTTCTGTAATTTAATATAAAGTTTTTGAACCCGTATCAAACAAATTTAATTTTTATTTTTGTTTTATTATGAAGCTTCTGAAATGGATGACAAAAAAGCATTTATTCAAAAAATGCACCAAAGAGTCTTAGTTAAAATTAACATGAAAAAGAAATAATTTAAGAGCTTATGCGACTTTTCATAACCAATGTTTGTCGCCAGCGTGGGTCTCTTAGCTAAAAGGACTGCACTAAAGAATCTTAACTAAAATCAATATGGAAAAGAGATAATGTAAAAATATGATTCTGTTTTTGATGAAACTTTTTCCAAAAGTTTCCGCAGAAGGCGTAGCCGCCTTAGACGCAGTCCTAGCCGCTTTTTCTAAAAAAGTAGCAGCTTTCCCGGATTCCCACATAAATGCAGTACAACCGGGAACGTACCAGGGCTTAACTTCTGTGTTCGAAATGGGAACAGGTGAACCCCTGGGCTATGACCGCTAAAATCTAAGTAAAATATGCGATTTATAAATATTTCCTTTTATTTTTGATGAAACTTTTAGAAATTTTTTCAACAAATTATATAAACCATTATATATATTTTTATAATACAATGGAAGTTTCTCTTGAAAAAATTCCAAAAAATCCAATTATAATTGAAGGTTTTCCTGGTCTTGGATATGTTAGCACAATAGCTATGGAATATCTTATTGAAAATTTGAAAGCAAAGCCAATTGGAAAAATTGTTTCAGATAAGCTTGCTCCAATTGCTACAATTCACAAGGGAGAATTAAGAAGACCTTTTGAAATTTTTTATGACAATAAAAACAATCTTATTTTGCTTCACGCAATTACAGATGTTAATGGTTTAGAATGGAAAATTGCAGATACAATTATTCAATTTTCAAAAAAAGTAAAGGCAAAAGAAGTAATAAGTATAGAAGGAGTTAATGCTCCATTTACAAAGAAAAAAATCAGCAGCCCATTCTACCACTCAAACAAAGAAGCAATTGAGAAAAAGCTGAAAAAATTAGGTTACTCTGAACTTAAGGAAGGCGCTGTTTTAGGAGTTACAGGTTCTTTAATGCTAAGAGCTCCAAAAAAACTGCCCTTAACTTACATCTTTGCAGAAACAACATCAAAGCTTCCAGACAGCAGAGCAGCAGCAGAAATTGTAAAAGTTCTGAACAACTATTTAGCTTTAAAAATTGATGTACGGCCTCTTTTGAAAAAAGCAGAAGAAACAGAAACAAAAATCAAGGCGATTTTAAAAGAAGGACTTAGAGGAAAAAAAGACCTTGCAAAAAAGAGTAAAGATTTGAGCTACGTAGGATAATTAAACTTCCCGAAAAAAATTGTGCCTTTTTTCATTATTTCCTTTCATTCTTTTAGCTATCTCAGTAAATTTCTTAAGTTTCTGTATGTCTTCTTCAACTTCTTGAGGAGTAATATGAGATTTTTCTTCTTTTGTAAGAAGTTTCTGGTAGAATTTAGAAAAATCTTTTATTTCATCTTCTTTGAATTTTTTAAGAGATGATTTTGCAATTTGCGGGCTTTTTGCATCGTATTCATTCAAGCTTGTTATTTGCTGTACAAGAATCTGCGCAGCAGAAATAACATGCTTTATTGCACCAACAGAATATTCTTTTGAACCTCTTCCAATTAAAAACTCTGCAAAAGATATTTTTTTTTCAATTTCTTCAAATTTATCCATTTTAACCCCAAAAGCATTAATATCAATTAATCTTCATTATTATTTAACTCTTTTTCTACTCGAGAAACAAAGTCATTGGATACAGACAAATGGTTTTTTACAATATCTGAGTTAAGTGATTTTATTGAATAATCTGGCAAAGCAAGAACATAAGAAGTCCCTCTTTTGAATCTTAGTGTGCTGTTTTTCATGTAATGCTCAAGGTCAATTAGTCTGTTCAGAAAATGAATGTCATTAAGCTCAAAAGAATTATACTTACCAATAACTTTTCTCTCAAACAAGTCAACCATTACAGATTTGTTTGTTGAAAATGCTTCAATCTTATGTTTTTGGCGAAGATACTCCAAAAGAGAGTTCAAAGCACAGAAACTTGATTTTATTATGTGGTCTTCAATTGCAGCAAGCATTTTCAAGTCTTTGATTGCGTTGTAAGTAACATTAAAAAGATGGTCTGCCAAATCAATTTCCTTTCTTGCTTGATGAACAAGTTCAACATACTTTTTAGCTTCCTGTCGTTGCTCTTCTTCCCTTTTTTCAAATATATCATCCAGAAGATTGTCCATAAATAAATTCTAAAATTAAAACCTTATATTTGTTTGTTTTGAAAACCATACAATTAAAAAAAGTATTTTGCTTAAGTTTTTTATACAACCTTGCGTCTGTAGCTCAGTCTGGTAGAGCGCTTGCCTCGTAACTCGTTTCTGCTTCGCGCAAAAATATTAACAGAAAAAACGAGAAAGCAAGATGTCGGGAGTTCAAATCTCCCCAGGCGCTGCCCTTTCTTTTAGAAAAAGAAAGTGCAAGTTGCCCAAAGAAAAACAATATTTGGAATGCAAGTATTGTTTAGATATTTTAAAAAGATTCTTTTTTATATAATTTAATTAACTTTTTAAACTTTATATAACACATTCGTTTATAGAATTAAAACAAAATAATATCTATGAGAAAAATAATAAACTCTTTAATTTAATTAAAAAATCACAAGATGAAATGATAAGACTATACATTGAAGAAGGACCTCAACCCAGTCATGATTTTACAACTTGAAAAGATAATGAACTCAGTTTTAGATTAAGAAAAAACAAAATCACACTTTTTAATCTTGCTTTTTTAGCTTCAATCAGTTTTTGGGGTTGGAAGACCCTTTTTTAAAGGGGTTCTGTTCAAATCTTCTCAGGCGCTACTGCTTTTTTAATGAAATTTTTTCTAATGAATTTTGCTGATTTTTGAAATCACAAAAAATGCACCGACTGGGAATCGAACCCAGACAGCGAGCTTGGAAGGCTCGAATCATAGCCATTAGATCATCGGTGCATATGTGTTCGTGAATCACAATCAGGCATCGTACTTTGTTGCCTGATGAAAGTGCCGGCTGATTTTGCAGCCGCATGTAACTCCCTTCACGAGAAGGAGCATTAGATCATGATGCATATCTCTTTTCAGAAAAGCGCTGGCAAAGACATCCCGCTGCTGTTCAACAGTCGAAAGTTAGCTCAGAGCAAATCTGATATGAGTTAAACCCAAAATATCAGTTAAAAATGTTTCTATTCGCAAGTTTTGTAAATTCTAAATAGCTCTTTGCAAAAAGATTCCACTGCTTCGTCTGAAAGCTTTGAAAGAGAATCTTGTTTTTCCCCTTCCTGTTCCCAGTAAATACAGTCGCGATAATTTTTTGAAAAGTCTTTCTGCTCGCAGACAGATGAGTATTCTTCTGACTTTTCTTCTGGAGTCTTTAGAATTTCCGCGCCTGTTAAATCAGAAAGAGAATCTATTATGCTGAAAATCCTTCCAAAAAACAAGAAGCTTACTACAAAAACAAGTACTAAAAAGAAAGCAATTAATCTATGTTTGTTTTTCATGTTAATTTTATAGAAACACATAGATTAAAGAATTTCGGTAGTGAATTGGCAAGTTTTATTAAGATATTGCAGTTTTCTTTAACTGGGCCCGTAGCCTAGTCTGGATAGGGCGACAGCCTCCTACAGCCGCAAAATTGGCTGGCGCTTTGAGCAGGCAAACAAAATGCGATGCCTGCAAAGATAAGCTAAAAGACTTTAATGTGCTGGAGTTAGCTGTAGATCGAGGGTTCGAATCCCTCCGGGCTCGCTCTGCCTTTTTCAAAAAAAGGCAAGTTGCTAAAAAGTCTCGCTTCGCTCGAAAAAAACATTTGGGAATGCAAACACTTTTTTAAAGGGTTTGCCGAGGTAATCGAATCCCTCCGGGCTCGCTTGAACCTTTTCTTTTGAAAAAGAAAATGTTCTCGAAAAGAAAAAGAGCTATTTTTCCGCAGAAGGCGTAGCCGCCTTAGATGTAGTCCTAGCCGCTTTTTCTAAAATTTCAATTTTTTGCAAGCTTTCTTTCTAAGAAAAATGTTGTTCTTTGCAAGCTTTCTTTCTAAGAAAAATGTTGTTCTTTGCAAGCTTTCTTTCTAAGAAAGCTTTGGGAATACAAACACTTTTTAAAGTAAAATAAATCCTGTAGCAGATATAATTATGGATTTGACAATTTGTGATACTTACTTTTTTTACATATTATAGTTAGTGTTCTATTTTTTTCTATAGAAACACTTTTAAATTAGAATAGGCTTTTTAGGAAAACCATGCAAATCTGTCCAAAATGCGGGAGTATTTTAGTGCCTAACAACGGAAAACTGGTCTGTGAATGCGGTTTTTCCAAAAAAGGAGACATAAAATTAACAGAAAAAATTTCTGAAAGCCAAGAAGGAAAAGGCGTTTTTGAAAAAGAAGAAGCAACACTTCCAACAACAAAACAAGAATGCCCAAAATGCGGATATGAAACAGCTTTTTGGTGGACCCAGCAAACACGCGCTTCAGATGAACCTGAAACAACTTTCTTCAGATGCGTAAAGTGCAAGCACACATGGCGGGAATACGAATAATTTTTCTTTAGAAAAAGCGCTGGCTGAAAATTAGAGAAAACTATTTCTGAAAAAAGAATAATTTGCTTCTTTTATCGATTTACCTTTTCTTTGCAAAAGAAAAAGCAGTGTTACTCCTAAATAGTAACTTTTTTAAATAAAAATTATAATTTATTTATATATTATAGTATATAAATGGAAGCTAAAAGTTGGGAAGATAATCATGATTTGTGGAATTGTCTTACAAAAGACCCGTTATTTAATTTTAAACTAAAACATGCTGTAAGCTGTACAAAAGAAGAATTTCTTGATGAATATAAGCATTATTTAAAAAATAGAGATCTTCCAGGAAGTATTGATTTTATGTATGAATTATCTGGTGTCGCTAAGGCTGTAGATCTTCAGACAGGTGAAATTAATTATTTTGTTTTGGATATAGGTGCAATGCGTGCACTTATTTGGAATATTAATGAGGCTTATTCAGAAGCTACAGATAAACTTGGAAAAACAGGAAGAACTTTTGACTTTCCATTTATTGTAAATCAAAGTAATGTTATATATTCAAAAGGAAAGCATTTTGTAAATCTTAATCGTGTTTTTAATTTATATAAACGTGTTTTAGAAAATAAAGGAATTAAAGATAGGCAATTTGTTGATTTAAAACAAAATCTTGAGAATATTATATTATCAACTAGAAACATAGATAAAAAAGTACGGAAACGTGCTGATGAACTATTTTAAATCAAACATTTATATAAACCCTTTTGAAAAAAGCGTTCGCGGAAAAAAAACAAAATATTTATAAACACTTTATTTTTCTTATATTCTACCCCTGTAACAGATGATATTTCTGCCGTCGTAGTAATTAGATTTTGACGAAAAGTTTGCAAACAACAAACTTTAAAAACAACACATAATACTCATAAAAACTAACAGAAGTGAACAATGGGTCATATTAAAAGAAAGAGACCAAGAAGAGGAAGCCTTCAATTTTGGCATCGGAAAAGAGCTAGAAGGATTTATCCTCGGGTAAGAAACTGGAATTTTGGTAAGACTGCAAAGCTTCTCAGTTTTACTGGATACAAAGCAGGAATGACTCATGTTTTATATGTTGAATCTGCAAAAAAATCTTCAAGAAAAGGAGAAGAAATAAGAAGGCCAGTAACAATTGTTGAAGTCCCTGAAATGAAAGTTCTTGCAATAAGAGCTTACAAAAAAGATAGTTATGGCTTGAAACCTTGCTTTGAAGTTTGGGCTGATTCAATTGACATTGAACTTAAGCGAAAGCTAAAGCTTCCGAAAAAGAAAACTGAACAGCAAAAAATCAAACAAATTGAAGATAAAATTTC
Source organism: Candidatus Pacearchaeota archaeon (assembly GCA_017608025.1). Taxonomy (GTDB): domain Archaea; phylum Nanobdellota; class Nanobdellia; order UBA10117; family JABICX01; genus JAFCGM01. The sequence goes on along the minus strand of JAFCGM010000002.1, from coordinate 33,017 downwards.
TGAATTTTCCGACATCCGCGTTCTTGCGTATACAAAACCTGAAAAAATAAAGTTGAAGAAAAAACCAGATTTAATGGAAATAGCAATTGGCGGAAATAATGTTTCTGAAAAGTTTAATTATGCAAAGGAAATTCTTGGAACTGAAATTGATATTTCAAAGGTTTTCAAAGAAGGCGAATTTGTTGATGTTCACGCTGTAACAACTGGAAAAGGACTTCAGGGCGTTGTTAAAAGATTCCATGTGAAGCTCAAGTCTCACAAAGCAGAAAAAGGAAGAAGAAGAATTGGAACACTTGGAAATTGGGATGCAAAAACATGGAGGGTTGCTCATCCAGGACAAACAGGATATCACACTCGAACAGAGCACAACAAGAAAATTCTTAGAATTTCATCTGAATCTGAAAATAAAATAACTCCTTCTGGAGGAATAATTAATTATGGAAAAATATCTGGAAAATATATTCTTTTGTCAGGTTCAATTCCCGGACCAAAGAAAAGGCAAATAAGATTAACAACTCCTAAACGAGCTCATAAAAAAAGCATAGAAGCACCAGAGCTTCTTTCAATTAATTTAAGGAGTCAGCAGGGAAATTAAAATGAAAGCATCAGTTTATTCAATCACAGGCCAGAAAAAATCGCAGATAGAATTACCTATTCAATTTTCAGAAGAAATTAGACCTGAGCTTATAAAAAGAGCAGTTCTTTCAATTCAGAGCAATTCAAGGCAAAAATATGGAGCAGACCCTCTTGCAGGAACAAAGCAAGGAGAGGCAACACCAAAAAGAAGAAGAAAGTATAGAACAACCTATGGTTATGGAATTTCAAGAATAAAAAGAAAGATAATGTGGCATCGCGGAAGCAGGTTTGGATGGGCAGGAGCTTTTGTTGCAAATGCTGTTGGAGGAAGAAAAGCATTTCCACCAAAATCAGAAAAAAATTTCTCTCAAAAAATAAACAAAAAAGAAAGAAAGCTTGCAATTTGCTCAGCAATTGCTGCAACAGCAAGAAAAGAATTAGTTGAAAAAAGAAATCACAGAATTTCAGAGATAAATGAATTTCCAATTATTATTGAATCAAAAATAGAGTCTTTATCAAAAACAAAGGATGTGCTTAATTTTTTAAGCAAAATAAAACTTGAAAGCGAAATAAAAAGAACTTCTAAGAAAAAAATAAGACCAGGAATATCAACAATGAGAGGAAGAAAATACAAAATAAAAAAAGGTCCTCTTTTTGTAGTTTCAAAAAAATGCCCTCTTCAAAAGTCAGCAAAAAACATTCTCGGCACTGAAATTTCAGCAGTTTCTGACTTGAATGCAGAGCTTCTTGCTCCGGGCGCAGTTCCAGGAAGGCTTGTAATATGGAGTGAGAACGCAATAAAAGAGCTTGAAGAAAGGAGGATTTTCAAATGAATGACCCTTATTTAATAATCAAATATCCATTAAGCACAGAAAAAGCAGTTAGGGAAATGGAAGCAGAAAACTGCCTCATATTCATTGTAGACAAGAATGCAACAAAAAGGTCAATAAAATGGGCTGCAGAAAAGGCTTTTGACATAAAAGTCCTTAATGTTAGAACACAAAAAACAATGAATGGCAAGAAAAAAGCATATATTAAATTAAGCGCAGAAACACCTGCAGCAGACATAACTTCAAAATTAGGATTAGTATAAGGAGAAGAATAATGATAAAAATAATGGAGGCAAAAAACTAAGGAACTTTCGCGCTATCAGGCATCAGACCAACATCTGCCTGATGAAAGCGCCAGCCGATTTTGCGGCTGAGTGGGTCCCTTCGCGAGAAGGACATGGGAAAAAGGCTTATTACGCAAAGAAGAGGAAAAGGCTCACCTAGATATAAGTCTCCAAGCCACCGTTATTTTGGAGAAATTCGTTACCCAATTAAGTCCAAAGAAATACTTCAGGGGGAGGTTATTGATATTGTAAACTCTGTAGGACACTCAGCTCCACTAATGATAGTAAAATATGAAGATGATCAAATGTGTTTGCTTCCAGCACCAATGGGAATCAAAGTTGGACAAACAGTTTTTTATGGAGGAAAAGACTCTTCAGTTGGAAATGCAATTGCTTTGAAAGACATTCCTATCGGAGCAAGAGTTTTCAACATAGAAAAAGTTCCAGGACAAAATGGAAAGCTTTTGAGAGCAGCAGGAGCTTCTGGAATATTGGTTGCAAAAGAAAAGAAAAATATTGTAATTAAGATGCCTTCAAAAAGGCAAATAAAACTAAATCCAGAATGCTATGCATCTCTTGGAGTAGTTGCAGGAGTTGGAGTTAAAAACAAGCCTTTAATAAAGGCTGGAAACTCATACCACAAAAGAAAAGCAAAAAACAAGCTTGTTTCAAAAGTAAAAGGAGTTGCAATGAACGCAGTTGACCACCCACACGGTGGAACGCACAGAAGGCACAGACCTACATCAACAACTGTAAGAAGAAAAGGACGTTCACCAGGACAGAAAGTTGGAATGCTTTCAGCTAAAAAATCAGGACGCGGCAAGTAAAAAAATGATAGATAACAATGCTCAAAAAAGTTTCTTTTGGAAACTTACCTTTTCTTTTCTAAAGAAAAGGGAGCAGGACGCGGCAAGTAAAAAAATGATAAATAGAAAAATAATAATGGAGGCTAGCAAACAAAGAACTTGTTAGAAGGACAATGGCAAAAGTATTCAAATTCAAAGGAAAAACAGAAGAGGAACTTGTTAAGTTAACCCGTCAGGAAATAATGCAGCTTCTTGATTCAAGAGCAAGGCGATCTTTGAAAAGAGGCTATACTCCTGAGCAGAAAAAATTAATTGAAAAAATCAAGAAAAGAAAAGAGCAAAGTAATCCAAAGCCAATCAAAACTCATGTTCGAGATTTAATAATAACTCCAGATTTGTTTGGAGTTAAGCTTCTTGTTTACAATGGAAAAGAGTTCTTAACAGTGGAGCTTGACGCAGAAAAAACCGGTCACAGAATCGGTGAATTTGTAAGAACAAGAAAAGAAGTATCTCATAAAGCTCCAGGAATCGGAGCAACAAAAGGTTCCAAAGCATTAAGTGTAAAGTAAAAATGAAATATCTTAAAAAGGAGGCAAAAAACTAAGGAACTTTCGCGCTATCGAGTTTGCTCGGTAGAGCCCGCGCAAGTCCTTTGCTTTAAAGACAATGGCATACAATTATGTATTTCAGGAATTCAACAAAGAAAGAATGGCTAGAGCAGTAGGCCTTAACTTGCCAATATCAAGAAAAAAGGCTATTGAAGTTGCTAATTTTTTGAAAGGAAAAGAAATAAAGAGAGTTAAAAGAGAGCTGGACTGGATTCTTGAAAAGAAAATGCCTGTGCCTTACAAAAAGTTTTACAAAAGCATACCTCATCGAAGAGGAAAAATAGCAACAGGAAGATATCCTGTCAAAACAGTGCATGAAATAAAAAAAGTAGTGTATGCTGCAGTTTCAAATGCACTTGAAAAAGGATTTGATGAAAAAGACCTTATTATAATTCACGCTTCTGCGCAAAAAGGACCAACCTCTTGGCACTATGGAAGGCACAGAGGCAGAAAAAGGAAAATAGCACATTTTGAAGTTGTGATTGAGTCAAAAACAGGAAAAAAGAAAGAAGAAAAAACCAATAAAAAAGAGGTTAAGAAATGATAGAGCGGGAATTTATTAAAAACAAGATTAATGAATTGTATATAAAGAACAAAATAGAAAGCAGAATAAGTTCCAGAGCAGGAATTGGAGGAATTTATTTTGAAAAAACACCTCTTGGAGAAAAAGTAATTATTGAAGCAGTAAAACCTGGATTAATAATTGGAAGGGGCGGAGAAACAATTAAAGACCTAACAAAAATACTAAAAAATACTTTTAAGCTTGAAAATCCTCAAATAGAAGTTCGTGAAATTCAGGAACCTAACTTAAATGCAAAAGTAATTGCAAGAAACATATTATTCAAACTTGAAAATTTCGGAATCCGAAGATTTAAACCTATTTCATATAACAGCCTTTCAAATGTAATGAAAGCAGGAGCAATGGGTTGCGAAATAAAAATATCTGGAAAAGTTCCAAGCCAGAGATCCCGGGTTTGGAGATTTTATAATGGATATATGAAGAAATGTGGACATGTAGCTCAAGACCTTGTTGATTCAGCAACAATGGTTGCAAATACAAAGTCCGGAGCAGTTGGAATTAAAGTTAAGATAATGCTTCCAAATACTCCGCTTCCAGACAAAGTCAAGTTCAAAACAATTCATGTTGAAGAGGTAGATGAAAAAGGAAACCTCATTTCAAAAGAGGAAATCTCTGCTAAAGAAGCTGAAAATCAAGCTGAAAAATCAGCAAAATCAGCAAAATCAGCAAAATCTAAGGAAGTTGAGAAAGAAAAATCAAAACCAGCAAAAATATCAGAAACAAAAAAAGAAGAAAAGAAATCTGAAGAAAAAACCAAAAAATCAAAACCCAAATCTAAAAAGGAGGAAAAAAACTAAGGAATCCATTCGCGCTATCGAGCTTTGCTCGGTAGAGCTGCTGTGGGTCCCTTCAGCAGAAGGACAATGGCAATAATCAGAGCAAAAGATGCAAGAAAAATGAGTTCAAAGGAAATTGATTCAAAAATAGAGGAATTGCGAAAAGAAGTACTTAAGCTGAATTCCCAAATAAGTGCTGGAGCAACTCCGGAAAATGCCGGGAGAATTCGTGAGATACGAAAAACTATTGCTAGGTTAATGTTCATAAAAAATACGGAGGTAAAAAACAAATAATGACTGACATATGTCCGGTCTGCGGACTTCCAAAAGATCTTTGCATGTGCAAAACAATTGCAAAAGAGCAAGCAACAATAACTATTCGTCTTACACAAAGAAGATATGGAAAGCCTGTAACTCTTGTTGAAGGAGTTTCAGAAGAAAAAGAAGCAAAGGATCTTGCAAAAAAACTAAAGCAAAAACTTGCTTGCGGTGGAACCATAAAAGACAAGGTGATTGAACTTCAAGGAAACCAAAAGCATCGTGTAAAGGAAGTCTTGATACAGCTAGGATATAATGAAGACAGCATTGAAATAAAATAACATGCCAATAACAAAGCAAAACATTCAAAGGCACGAACTAATTGGCCTTAATGCTGAAATTTCAGCGGCAAAAAACAAGTGCAATCTTGGATTAAAAGGCAAGATTGTAAATGAAACATATCATACGCTTCAAATAAAAACAAAAAACAAAGTTAAGAGACTGTTTAAAAAAAACATAACTCTTAAAATAACTCTTCCATCAAAAGAAAAAGTCGAAATAAATGGAGAAGAAATTGAAAAAAGACCATGGGATCGGCTCAAAATAAAAAAATGAAAAAACACGAGAAAACCAAGCAAAAGGTGAATGAATTGGAAAAAAATAATAAATCTCCAAAAATAAGCATACCTCTGAGAGGTAGAGTCTTTACAGGAACAGTTGTTTCTGACAAAATGATGAAAACTGTTACAGTAAAGTGGTCAAGGCACATTAAAATTCCAAAATATGAAAGATATGAAAAAAGAAGCTCAAAAGTCAAAGCTCATCTTCCAGAACATATCAATGCAAAAAAAGGAGATATAGTTAAAATTGCAGAATGCAGGCCAATTTCCAAAACAAAGAAATTTGTTGTATATGAAAAAATAGATTCAATAAACAGAAGGACAGAGGACAAAAAATGAATCCTATAATGCTAAATACCTGTTATCAAGGAAACTTTGTTTCTGAAGATAGCACTGCTATGAGTGGCTTCAGCAGAAGGACAGTCACTAGAGTTAAACCGTTGTGTGAAGCAAAGCTTTACACGACCGCTGTGGGTCCCTTCAGCAGAAGGACAGAGGACAAAAAATGAAATCAGTAAAAACAAGAATATCAAAAAGCATGCCTTTGGGAACTGTAATTAACATAGCAGATAATTCAGGAGCAAGACTTGGACAGATAATCTCTGTTCGCGGTTATAAGACAAGAACAAGAAAGCTTGCTTCTGCAGGCGTTTCTGACTTGGTTACTGTTGCTGTTAAGGCAGGAAAGCCAGACATGGTGCACCAAGTTGTTCCTGTCGTTATTGTCCGGCAAAAAAAGGAATATTCCCGACCTGACGGAACAAAAGTTAAATTTGAGGACAATGCAGGAATTGTTTTGCGTGATGTTCGTTTGGGAACACCAAAAGGTACTTTAATTAAAGGTCCGATTGCAAAAGAAGTTGCATATCGATGGTCTCAGGTGGCAAAAACAGCAAGCATAATGTTATAATCAAAATGAAAACTCTTTGGTCTAAAAAATGGAAGTCAAGCAAACAGCCTAGAAAGCAGAGGAAATATCGATTCAATTCTCCGCTTCATGTAAAAAGAAAGTTTATGTCTGCTTTACTTTCAAAAGATTTGCGAAAAAAATACAATACAAGAAACATTCCAATTCGAGTTAAAGACAAGGTAAAAATCCTTAGAGGCCAATTCAAAGGATTGATTGGAGAAGTTGAAAAAGTGTCTCTAAAAAAGAGCAAAATCTTTGTCAGAAAAGCAGAATTCAAAAAAGAAGAAGGCCGAGTAATTAAATACCCAATATCTCCTTCAAATGTTCAAATAATTGATATTGATTTATCTGACAAGAAGAGAAAGCAAGCAATTGAAAAATCATCACAATCTAAGAGCTATCGAGCCAAAGGCGAAGATAGCGCCAGCGTGGGTCCCTTCGCTGGAAGGACAAGAAAGCAAGCAATTGAAAAATCATCAACAAAAACAATAAAGCCAGTAAAAACTGATTCAAAAGGAGGAAAAAACAATGAGTAAGAAACAACATCTATCAAGGCTTAATGCACCAAAAGCATGGCCAATAAAAAGGAAAGGAATAAAATGGATAGCAAAACCTATTGCTGGAACACATAACATATTAACTTCAATGCCTCTTTCAGTTATTTTAACAGAAATCCTAAAAATTTCAGATTCAAGAAAACGAGCTAAATATTTGATTTACAATAAAGAAGTTATTGTTAACAATCGTTCAATAAAAGAAATAAATTTCCCAGTAGGGCTTTTTGATGTAATTTCTTTTCCAAAAATAAATAAGCACTACAGAGTTGTTATTGGAAAAAATCGAAAATTCAAGTTCATAGAAATTCCAGAAAAAGAAGCAAAAATACTTTTGCTTAGAATTGAAAACAAGTCAAAGATAAAAAAAGGAAAAATTCAGCTTAATTTCATGAATGGATGGAACATTTTAGTAAGCAAAGGAAACTACAAAACAGGCGACGTAGTTGTTTATGATTCAGAAAAAAGAAAAGAGCAAGAAACCCTTCCTCTTAAAAAAGGAAGCTTGCTGTATTTTTTTGGTGGAAAAAAAGTAGGTAGCACTGCCAAACTAGAAGAAATCACTGAAAAAGGAATATTGAAAAAGCAAAAAATAGCCATAGCAAAAGATGAAAAAGGAAATTTATCTGAAGCTGATTTGAAAAATGTTATTGTTGTTGGAAAAGACAAGCCAGCAATAAAGTTGAATTAAAATGGAAGAAAAAGAAAACCCTATGCGCAAAATAAGAATTGAAAAAGTAGTTCTAAATATGGGAACTGGCAATGATGAAAAGAACTGCAAAAAAGCAATAAAATTGCTTTCAAAGTTTTCAAGCAAAAAACCTATTCAATGCCTTGCTAAGAAAAGAGTTCCAACTTTTAATATACGACCAGGAATGCCTATTGGAGCAAAACTTACTTTGCGAGGAAAAGAAGCAGAAGAAGTATTAAAGAAGCTCCTTCAAGCAAGGGAAAACACTCTTCCAGAGTCCTGCTTTGATGAAAATGGTTTTGCATTTGGAGTTTCAGAATATATAGATATACCAGGATTCAAGTATGATGTTGACATTGGAATGAAAGGACTAGATGTTTGCGTTACTCTTGAGAGACCTGGATTTAGAATAAAAAAGAGAAAAATAAAATCAAAAATTTCTAAAAAGCATAAAATATTAAAAGAAGATTCAATATCTTTTGCTAAAAAAGAGTTGGGAGTTGAAGTTAAATGAAAAAAATAGGCATAGACAAAATAATTCCAGGAAAGACGAAAAAACAAAGGTTTCTTAGAAATAACTCTCCTAAAAATCGAAAATTTGGTCAAGCACTTTCTAAATGTAGAATGTGCGGAGGAAAAAGAGGTCACTTAAGCAAATACAATTTGAACATTTGTAGAAGATGTTTCAGAGAAGTTGCAAAGGAATTAGGATTTAAAAAATTGAGGTAAAAAATGTCATCAAACGATTTAATTGCAAACGCGCTTTCAAAAATAAAGAATGCTGAAAAAGCAGGAAAAAAGAACATAGAAGTAGCTCCAGCTTCAAAATTGCTTATAAAAATTTGCGAAATTCTCAAAAAGGAAAAATATATTTCAAACTATAAGTTTAACAAAGATTCACGTGGCGGAGTTTTGAAAATAGAATTGTCCCATGCTATAAATAATATTGGAGTCATAAAGCCAAGATTCTCAGTTAGTGTTGATGATTTTGAGAAGTTTGAGACAAGATATCTACCAGCAGTTAATTTTGGAAGACTTATTGTTTCAACTCCAAAAGGTCTTTTAACACATTTTCAAGCAAAAGATGAAAATTCAGGAGGCGTTCTTATAGCATACGTATACTAAAATGATTGATGAAGTAGAGATTCCGCAAGACAAGAACATTTCTATAGAAGGCAATAGAATAATTGTTTCTAATGATAAAATAACACTTGAAAAGACGTATCCTATTCGAAGGATTCATATTAAAAAACAGGAAAACAAAATTAAAATACTTCCTATTGAAAAAACAGCAAAAAACAAAGCAATTATTGGAACATTTGCTTCACATATAAAAAACATGCTCAAGGGTGTTGAAGAGGAATTTGAATACAAACTTAAAGTATGCTCAAGCCATTTTCCAATGAGTGTAAAAGTTCAAGGAAATGAGTTATCTGTTTCAAATTTTATTGGCTCAAAAAACATCAGAAAAATAACTATTCCTCAAGGAATAAATATTGAAATCCAAAAAGACATAATTACAGTTAAATCTCATGAAATTGAAAAAGCAGGAAATTTTGCTTCAAAAATTGAAAGTCTTACTCGACTGAGCAAAAAAGATAGAAGAATATTCCAGGATGGAATATATATGATTGAAAAGAATAAGAGGAAAATACAATGAAATCATTAAAAGAACTTTCCAAGCAGAAGAAAAAAATAAAAAAGAAAATGCCAGAATTCAAAAGGCAGGAATCTCACAGGAGAAAACGGCTTGGAACAAAGTGGAGAAAGCCTCGCGGAGTTCAGTCAAAATTAAGGCTTAGAAGACGAGGAAAACCAAAGATGGTTTCAATTGGATTCAAAACAATTTCAATTCTAAGGCATGCAAATGAAGAAGGAAAAACTCCTTTTAGAGTTGAAAATCACAATGATTTAAAAAACTTCAATCCAGAGAAAAATTTCGCAATTTTGTCTTCAAAAATAGGAAGCAAGAAACGCCTTGAAATTCTCGAAAAAGCAAAAAGCAAAAAAATATCATTTTCAAACATAAGAAACCTTGACTCTGAAATAAGGAAAATAAAAGAGTCTTATGAAAAAAGAAAGAAGCAGAAAAAAGAAAAAGCAGAAAAGAAAAAAAAGAGACAAGAAGAGCTGAAGAAAAAAGACAAGGAAGTTGCAGATATTAAAAAGAAGAAAAAAATTGATGAAAAGAAAAAGCAGGAGATTTTGTCCAAAATAAAAAAAGCAGCAAAAGAAACCGCCCCTAACAAAGAAAATAAAAGTGATATCGAGCCAGGCGAAGATAGCACTGCTGTGGGTCCCTTCAGCAGAAGGACTGTAGCAAAAGAAACCGCCCCTAACAAAGAAAACAAACAAACTAAAGAATCAGAATCAAAAAAGCCTGAAACAAAAAACAAACCAAAAACACAAGATAGCAAAAAGGAGAATAATAAGAAATGAAACTAAAACTCCAAAAGAAACTTGCTTCTCAAGTTGCAAACACAAGTAAAAACCGAGTAAAGATTTCTCCAGAAGGAAGAGAGCAAGTAAAGCAGGCAATAACAAAAAGTGATATAATCTCTTTAATAAAAGAACAGATTATTACAGTAGTTCCTAAAAAAGGGACATCAAGGCACAGGGCAAGAGCAACAGCACTTGCTAAAAAGAAAGGAAGGCAAAGAGGAATTGCAAGCAAGAAAGGGAAAAGAGGCGCAAGAACCCCGCCAAAAGAAAAATGGATAAACAAAGTTAGAAGTCAAAGAAAAGTTTTAAAAAACCTGAAAAATAAAGACCAGCTTGAGAAAGATACTTACAGAGAACTTTATTTGAAAATAAAAGGAGGATTTTTCAGAAGCAAGAAGCACCTTAATCTTTATATAAGGCAGCACAATCTTTTGAAAAAGCAAGACAAGTAATATGGCAAACGGACCAAGATATTCAGTTAAATTCAGGAGAAGAAGGCAAAATAAAACAAACTATGCAAAGAGGTTCAATATCCTTAAATCAGGCAAGCCAAGATTAGTTGTCCGGAAAACAAACCAGAGATTTATTGCTCAAATAATCAATTATAGCAGGAATGGAGATGTAACAAAAGTGAATTGCACATCTTCAGAACTAATAAAATATGGCTGGAAGCATAATATAAAAAACAGACCTGCAGCATACTTAACAGGTTATCTTTTGGCAAAAAAAGCTCAGAAAAACAAAATAAACGAAGCAGTCATTGATTTTGGACTTTACACACTAACTAAGGGAAACAAGCTTTTTGCTTTCATAAAAGGAGTTTCAGATTTTGGAAGCTTAACCCTTAATTATGATCAAAAAATCTTTCCTTCAGACGAGCTTTTGTCAAAAGTTTCAGGAAAAGACTTATCAAAGGATATAGATTCTGTTAAGAATAAAATAAATTCAGAGAAAGTAAAATAATGGCATACAAAAAAAATCAAGACAATCAAAGAAGGAAAAAAACCTTCAAAGAAGAACGAGAAGACACATTTTCAGAGCTTGAAGCATGGAATCCTAAAACAGAATTAGGAAGACAAGTAAAGGAAAAAAAGATTACTGATTTTTCCCAAATTCTGAATTCTGGAAAAAAAGTAATGGAGCCAGAAATTGTTGATTTTTTAATTCCAAATCTTGAAGTTGATTTTATATTAATTGGTCAGGCAAAAGGAAAATTTGGGGGCGGAAAAAGAAGAATTTTCCGGCAAACCCAAAAGAAAACACGTGAAGGAAACAAACCTATTTTTTCTGTAATGGCTATTGTTGGAAATCGAAACGGCTATATAGGTATTGGCATTGGCAAAGCAAAGGAAACTCTTCCAGCTAAGGAAAAAGCAATTCGAAAAGCAAAGCTTAATATGATTCAGATTTTAAGGGGATGCGGTTCATGGCGGTGCACTTGCGGAGAGCCGCATTCAATTCCTTTCAAAATATCTGGAAAAGAATCAAGTGTAAGTATAACTCTAAAGCCAGCTCCAAAAGGAACAGGCCTTGTTGTAGACAAGGAAATTAAGAAAGTTCTTGAGCTTGCAGGAATAAAAGACATATGGTCAAAATCAAGTGGCCAAACAAGGCAGAAAATAAACTTTATTTCTGCTTTAGCAAAAGCTTTCAAAAGCGGAACAAAAATTCACATTCAAAACAAGTCAAAAGTTAAATTCGGAGCAAACTAATGGCAGAAAAAAAGCAAAAAAAACAGCATGAAAAGAAACTTTTCGCAGTTATAAGATTGCGGGGAAATGTTAATGTTAATCAGAATATTGAAAAAACTATGGTAATGCTTCGTCTTAACAAGAAAAACCGCTGCTCTTTAATTCATTCAACTAAATCAAACATGGGAATGATAAAGAAAATTCAGGATTTTTGCACATTTGGAGAGATTGACAATGAAACACTTCAGCTGCTTATTGAAAAGCGCGGAAAAATAAGAGGTGGAAAACCCTTAACTTCTGAAATTTTGAAAACCCATTACAAGCTTTCTTTCAAGGAACTTTCAGACTCTTTATTTTCTCTTAACAAAAAACTAAGCGATTTTGAAATAATAAAACCTTTTTTCAAACTTCATCCACCAATTGGTGGATTTGAAAGAGCAGGAATAAAAAAGCCGTTTTCAATTGGAGGTGCACTTGGATATCGAGGCTCTGAAATTAACAAATTGCTGAGGAAAATGATATAAAATGGCGCAAAAGAAATCCGCTAAAAAAAGAGGAAGCAGAACACATGGCTACGGCGCTGGAAAGAAACACCGAGGCGCAGGAAATAGAGGTGGAAGAGGACGTGCTGGAAGAGGAAAAAGAGGACAACAGAAATTAACTTCTTATCATGCTAAAGGAATACAGACTCTTCGAAAAAGAAAAAAGCATCCGCACATAAAGAAAAAAATCAGAACAATTACTCTTGAGCAGTTAGCTGTAAATCTGGAAAAATGGCTTTCAGCCAAAAAAATAAAAAAGAACAAGGACTTATTTATAATTAATTTAACAGAACTTGGCTATGACAAGTTGCTTGGAACAGGGCTTTTCAAGGAAAAAGTTGAAGTTACTGTTTCCAGAGCTACTGAAAAAGCTAGGAAAAAAATAGAATCCTTTAAAGGAAAATTAAACACTAATCAAGAGGATGCTCAATGAATTGGAAGCTAATAAACTCATTTTTGCCTGAAATAGTTTCCCCAAAGACAAAAAAGCTTGGTTTTAAAACAAAGCTTAAATGGACTGCAGGGGTTTTAGTACTCTATTTTGTTTTGCTTCACATCCCTCTTCAAGGCCTTGGACAAAACGCTCTTTCTCAATTTGAATCTCTTTCAATTATTCTTGGAGCAAGTTTTGGTTCAATAGTTTCTTTAGGTATTGGTCCTATTGTAACAGCATCTATTATTCTTCAGCTTCTTGCTGGTTCTGGATTAATAAATATAGACCTTACAACTATGGAAGGAAAGAAGAAATTCCAGGCTATGCAAAAAGTTTTCACAATCGGCTTTATAATTTTAGAAGCTGTTATTTATGTTTTTATGGGTGGACTCGCCCCTGCTGCAGAGCTTGCAGGAACAAGTCAGTATCTTTGGCTTCAGCTCGGATTAGTAGGACAGCTAATTATTGGAGGTTACCTTTTAGTTTTGTTAGATGAGGTTGTTCAAAAATGGGGTTTCGGATCAGGAGTAAGCTTGTTTATTGCAGGAGGAGTTGCTCGACAGATTTTCATTGCAGCATTTAATCCTTTGCCATCACCAACAAATCCAAACATTCCTGCAGGAAAAATCCCTTACATTTTCAAAGCCCTTGGAATGGGAGATTCTCTTGGTGCATTAATTGCTTTAATAGCAATTGTAGCGACAATTGTTGTGTTTTTAATTGCAGTTTATGGTCAGGCAATGAAAGTTGAAATACCACTTTCTTTTGGCCGAGTGCGCGGATATGGAATGCGCTGGCCATTAAGATTTATTTACAGTTCTAATATTCCCGTTATTCTTATTGCTGCTTTGCTGGCAAACATACAGCTACTTGCTAGACTTTTCCAAAATTTAGGAATGCCGATTTTTGGAACTTTTGAAGGTTCAACACCAACTTCTGGAATTGTAAAATGGGTTCATTCTCCAGATATAATTCGTTCAATTGTTTCAGGCACAGCAACAGGAGAAATAATTCTGCAAACAGTGGTTTACATTTCAATTATGGTTGTTGGCGCAATTATCTTCTCAATACTTTGGGTAAAGACATCCAATATGGGCGCAGATGCTCAGGCAAAGCAAATTCTATCATCTGGATTGCAAATCCCAGGATTTAGGAGAGACCCTCGCGTTCTTGAATCAATTCTCAACAGATACATTCCTGCTTTAACTGTAATGGGTGGAGCGCTTGTCGGTTTCCTTGCAGCATTAGCAGACATTTCCGGAGCATTGAGTCGTGGAACAGGAATTTTACTTACAGTTATGATTATTTACAAGCTTTATGAGGAAATTGCAAAATACCATGCATTTGACATGTATCCTGCTCTCAAAAAAATCATGCACCGAGACTAACTCTCCCCTTTCTTTTTAGAAAAAAGAAAGTGTAAGTTTCCCAAAGAAAAACTATTTTTTTGTTTTTTGCAAGCTTTTTTCTAAAAAAAGCTTAATCATGCACCGAGACTAATCTTTCTCAATTTCGAGCAAAGCGAGAATTTTGCGGAGCTTTTTTGAAAAGCTCCATGACAAGTAAACTGCTCTCAAAAAAATCATGCACCGAGACTAATCTTTCTCAATTTCGAGCAAAGCGAGAATTTTGCGGAGCTTTTTTGAAAAGATAAAATGGTAAAGATTATATATAAAAAAGTCAGTAAATAGAACATGTTCGATTCATTAGCTTTGATATTGCAGCAAAATCCCGTGGTTTCTATTTTGTTAATCTCAGCAATTCTTTCTCTTGCAGTAACTTTGGTCTACAAATTTTTGACAAACCAAGCTTTAATGAAAGAGCTTAAATCTGAAATGAAGAAGATGCAGCAGCAGATGAAGGCTCACCCAGAAAAAGCTGCAGAGCTTCAGAAAAAGTCAATGAGCATGAATATGAAGCTCATGAAAGAGTCTTTCAAGCCGATGCTCATAACAATTATTCCTTTTTTCGCAATCTTTGCATGGCTTAGAACTGTATTTGAAGGAACAGTTGTAATTCCGCTTTCATTTCATATTCCTTTAAGCAGCCTTGAAACTGGATTGGGCTGGATTGGTGTATATATTATTAGTTCTTTGGTATTTTCAACAGTACTTCGAAAACTTTTGAAGGTAGTTTAGAATGAACCGAAAAGTTACATTAGGAGTATGTTTTGCAGTTATTTTAGTATCAATTGCTTTCTCAATTTATTTTTATCCGCATATGCCTGAACAGATGGCAAGTCACTGGGACTTTCAAGGAGAAGTTAATGGATATATGCCTAAGTTTTGGGGTCTTTTTTTGATGCCGATAATTTCTGCTGTAATGCTCGGTTTGTTTATTTTACTTCCAAAAATTGATCCTTTGCGAAGGAATGTTAAGAAATTTATGAATTACTATAATGCATTTATTATTGTATTGATTGTTTTCTTTGCATATATTCATGCGGTTTCGATTTTGTTAAATTTTGGACTGGAGATGAATATGTCATATCTTATGATTCCTGCAATGGCCTTCTTGTTTTGGTTTATTGGAGTTCTTCTTGGAAAAGCAAAGAGAAATTGGTTTATTGGAATTAAAACACCATGGACTTTATCAAGCGATACTGTTTGGAATAAGACGCATGAACTTGGAGCAACTCTCTTTAAGATTTGTGCAGGACTTTTTCTTAGTGGATTGTTCTTTCCACAATGGATAATATATATTGTTCTTGTTCCTATAATTTGCATAGTTGTCTTTTTGTTCTTTTATTCATATTACTTGTATAAGAAAAAATGAAAAAGATAGATAAATATTTAGCTTATTCTGCAGTAGCGTTTTTAGTATTATTGTTTGCTATTTCATTAGTTATTCTTTTTAGGACTAGTGACACTAAGATTGCAGTTATTGAAACAACAAAGGGCAATATTGAACTTGAACTTTATCCAAAAGAAGCGCCGATAACTGTGCAGAATTTTGAAGAGTATGTTAATTCAGGGTTTTATGAAGGACTTATATTTCATAGAGTCATTTCTGGATTTATGATTCAGGGGGGCGGTTTTACGCCAAACGGAGTACAGAAAGAAACAAAGGATCCAATTAAACTTGAGTCAAACAATGGCTTAAGCAATGTTCTAGGAACAATTTCAATGGCAAGAACAAATGATCCTAATTCTGCAACATCCCAGTTTTTCATAAACACTGCAGACAACCTTTTTTTAGATTACCAATCTCCTGAAAATCCAGGTTACGCTGTTTTTGGAAGAGTAATTGACGGTATGGATGTTGTTGATGAAATTGAGAATTCAACTACAACAAGCAAGGGATATTATTTAGACTGGCCGATTGAAGATATTGTAATTAATCGAATTTATTTTAAATGATCTCTGCCTTTTCTTTAGAAAAGAAAAGGTAAGTTGCCAAAAGAAATTAATGTCCTTTTGAAAAGGTTTTCACTTCAAATTAAATAAATTCTCTTAATCTTCTTGTTTTGATTTCATAGATAAGCCATGAAATAAGCAAAACAGCGTCAAAAGCAGCTGCAGATAAACCCATTTTTTCAAGCAAGAACAGTTGGGTAAATTTTATGGAAAGCAGACCAAAAAACAATGTATGAGTAATGCTTCCATGGTAAAGCCAAGCAAAGTTTTTACCAAAAAAACCTAAAATTGATTTTGCAACAATATCAATGTCTGGAACCAAGCTTGCAATAGCAGCAATAAGAATAGTGCTAAGTGTTATGAATTTTTTGTGATGTTTCTTAATTATATACTCCCGAATCAAGTCAGCAGCAATTCCTGCTGAAAGAATATGAGCAACTGCATATGGCATAAAGCAGTTTGTTAAAAATATAATCTAAAATTTTCCACCAATACTTTTATAAATCAATTCTTTGTGCTATAATTATCCGCTCTTGGAGGGATAAAATGGCAGTAAAAATAAAAAGAAAAACACCTGGAAGACGTGTGGCGACACACAAGAGAAGAGAAAAAACATCAAAACACAAATGCGCTCTTTGCGGTGCAGTTTTGCATGGAATGAAGAGAGGCACAAACTCAGAAATCAGAAGAGCAAGCAAAAGCCAGAGACGGCCTGAAAGACCTTTTGGTGGCCAGCTTTGCACAAAATGCTTTAGAAAAGTTATGATTCTTAGGGCAAAAGTCAAGTTCAAAATTCTGCACCCTGAAGAAGTCCCTTTGTCACTTAGAGATTATGTGACAGCAAAAAAGGAGAGTGATAAAATATGATAGACATTGGAAGACTATGCGTTAAAATAGCAGGAAGAGATGCTGGAAGAGAGTGCGTTATTATTGAAAAAATTGATGATAATTTTGTAAGAATTGATGGAAACACTAGGAGAAGAAAATGCAACATAAAACACCTTCAGCTTTTGCCAAAAGTTCTGAAAATAAAAAACAAGGCAACTCATGAAGAAGTAGCAGAAGCAATGAAAAATGAAGGAATAAAAGTGCCTCTTTTGAAAAAAGCGGCAGCGGAAAAGAAAACTTCAAAAACTTCAGCAAAAAAACTGCGAAAAAACCAAAGTCTAGAAAAAAATAAGGAAAAGAAAGATAAGAAGAAAAAGTAGTTTTTTTAATTCTTATTTTTTTATCTTTTATTATGGAAAACCTTCCTTTTGAATTAATAAATCGTAAAGTTCTTTACAAAGACAGCAATTTCAAAATTAGCAAAAATTTCCCAAAATACTCTTTGTCTGAACTTTTCAATTGCGGGATGATTAATTTGGACAAGCCCAAAAAATATTACTGCAAGCAAATAGACAACAAGCTTGTTCATGCCCTTGAAACTCCTCGCATTGGTCATGCAGGAACTCTTGATCCAAATGTTTCTGGAGTTCTTCCAATTCTTCTTGTAAAAGCCACAAAGCTTTCTGAAATCATTTCAAAAGCAGGCAAAGTTTATGATTGTGAAATGCACATTCATAAAGAAGTTTCAAGAAAAAAACTAATTAATGTTTTAAAATCTTTTGAAGGAAAAGTAAAGCAACTTCCTCCAAGAAAATCAGCAGTAAAAAGAGAGTGGAGAATAAGAGAAATTTACGGAATAAATCTTCTGAAATTCAAGGAAAAAGATGCAATTTTCCGTGTTTGGTGTGAAGCAGGAACATACATCCGAACACTCTGCGTCGACATTGGAAAAAAGCTTGGAACAGGAGCTCACATGAAGTCCTTAAATAGAATTCAGGTTGCAAATTTTAAATTAAAGGATTCAATAAAATTCAAAAAATTAATTTCAATTTACAAGAAATATCTTGAAACAGAAAAAGAGTCAGAACTTAGAAAAATTATTTTACAAAAAGAGAAAATTGTTTCACACCTTCCGAAAATTTGGGTAGACTCTTCAATAAAATCTCGACTTAAAAACGGCTCACCTGTTTTTGCCCCCGGCATTCTTGCTTTGGAAAGTAGAATTGAGAAAGGAGAAAATATAGCAGTACTGTCTGAAGACAATGAACTTCTTGTTGTTGGAAAAGCAGAAATGAATTCAGAGGAAATCTTAAAAGCAAAGAGAGGGCTATCAATTAAAACAAAAATAGTGCTAATATGACAGAACATTATTATACCGAAAAGCCAAAGTCAGAATACAAAGAAAGAGAGATAATAATAAATATAAAAAACACTAATTTTAAGTTTAAGACTGCATCAGGAGTTTTTGCTTATGGAAAG
Organism: Candidatus Pacearchaeota archaeon; assembly: GCA_017608025.1. Taxonomy (GTDB): domain Archaea; phylum Nanobdellota; class Nanobdellia; order UBA10117; family JABICX01; genus JAFCGM01. The sequence continues at coordinate 14,753 of JAFCGM010000002.1, read as the reverse complement.
CTTGATCGCGGCACTCAGCTTTTAGCAGAAGCAATTGATTTTTCACAAGCAGAATCTTTTCTCGACCTTGGCTGCGGATATGGATTCCTTGGAATTTACGCTAGAATTTCAATTCCCAGTGTTGTAATGTTAGATATAAATGAGCGCGCATTAAAACTTGCCAGAAGAAACTGCAAATTAAACAAAATGAAATGCAATGTTATTAAGTCAGACGGATTTTCAAAACTCAAAAACAGCAAGTTCGACATTATAGCAACAAATCCGCCAACACACGCAGGAAAGAAAACAATCTTTTCCTGGATTGAACAATCAAAACAGCATCTAAGCAAAAATGGAAAACTATATTTAGTCTGCAAAACCAAACTCGGTGCGGCATCCTACAAACAGAAAATGCAAGAAGTCTTTGGCAATGCAGAAATCGTAAACCGCGGCAGCGGTTATAAGGTTTTATTATCTAAAAATTTATAAGTAAAAGATTGGAAATTATACTATGACTTCAGATAAAAAACTCCATAAAAAGCTTTTGGAAATTCTTGCATGCCCAGTTGATAAACTTCCTCTTAAATACAACAAAAAAGAAAATATACTAACCTGCAAAAACAAGCACACTTACAGAGTAAAAGACGGAATTCCAATACTCTTGCCACCAAAAGAATAGGAATAGCAATTTTTTTAAACCAACTTCTTTTTATCTTTTTATGAAAATTTAAGCCAGTGTCGCATAACCTGGTATTGCGCGAGGCTTGAGACCTCGTGTCCTTCGGGACTTGCAGGTTCGAATCCTGCCGCTGGCGCTGCCATTTCTTTTTAGAAAAGTAGTTTCTTTTTAGCGCGGGTTTTTCTTTTTTAAAGAAAAAAACACTATAAGTTGCCCAAAAAGAAAAAATGAGAATAATTGCGTAGAATGTAGGGAGCGAAAAAATATATATTTGAGCAATAGCTTTCAGCAGGCGATTGTGCACTATAAATTGTCAAAAAAATATTTTTGCTCAGAGAGCAAATTTTTGGCAATCTGCCTTTTTCTAAAAAAATAAGGAAACCTTTATAAACACAACACATTAACAAAAAATATTAGGTGCGAGCTGAAAAGCGAACTAGTGCCAAAATAGGTTCTAGCTTTTTCCTCGCACAAAACTTTAATGAAGATACTTACATTTCTTCATAAAAAGGACTGGAAAATGGCTGAACAAACTCAACCCAAGGAAGAATTTAGGGAGCTAGTTAGAATTTTGGATAGAGATATTAAGGGTTCTTCTTCAATTTACAATTCAATTGCTCAAATAAAGGGTTGCGGTTATATGATTTCTAATGCAGTCTGCAAGATTCTGGAGATTGATAAGTCAAGGAAAGTCGGTTATTTTACTCCAGAGGAAATAAAAAAAATAGAAGAAACAATTCGAGGAATTGAAAACCAGGAATTGCCAAAATGGCTTTTGAATCGGAGAAAGGATATGGACACAGGAAAAGACAGACACCTTATTTCTTCAGACCTTGATTTAACTAAAAAATTTGATATTCAATTCTTAAAGAAAATAAAGAGTTTTCGCGGATATAGGCATTCTCGCGGAGACAAAGGCCTTAAAGTAAAAGCAAGAGGTCAAAGAACCAGAGGCACAGGAAGAGGAAAAGGAAAAACTGTTGGAGTAAGCAAGAAAAAGTAAACTTAAAAACAGGAGATAAAAAATGGGAGATCCAAAAATATTACGGAGAAAATACACAACACCAGGACATCCGTACGAAGCAAAGAGAATAATTGAAGAAAATAAGCTCATACGTGAGTTTGGATTGTCAAACAAAAGAGAAATTTGGAAAGCACTTTCTTTGCTTAGAACTTGGCAACAGCAGGCAAGAAAAATTATTGCCCTTCCTGATGAAATCCGTCCAGAAGAAGAAAAGAAACTAATTAAGAAAATAAGTTCATTAAATCTTTTGCCAACAGAGTCTCACATTGACGATGTTCTTGCACTTGAACTTAAAGCAATTCTTGACAAAAGACTTCAAACACAAATATTTAAAATGGGCCTTGCAAATTCAATAAGACAAGCGAGACAATTTATTCTTCATCGAAAAATCACTGTAAATGGAAAAAAAATAACTGCTCCATCCTATCTTGTTAAAAAAGGAGATACAGTTAGGTTTGCAGCAAATTTCAACCCAAAGCTAAAGGAAATTATAACTGAAAAAACAGTAAACAAATCAGAAAATAAAGAGGTGAAAAATGGCTAATCAGAAAATGGGCGTAGCCCATATTTACTCATCATATAATAATTCAATAATTCATATTACAGATCTGAGTGGTTCTGAAACAATTGCTCTTTCATCTGGCGGTCAGGTTGTAAAGTCAGACCGTCTTAAACCAAGTCCAACAGCAGCAATGCTTTGCGCAAAAAGAGCTGCCTTGGATGCCATTGAAAAAGGCATTAAAGAAGTTCATGTTAAGGTTCGGGCAAAAGGCGGACAAAACGGAGCAAAATACCCTGGTCCTGGAGCACAACCCGCAATAAGAGCACTTGCAAGAGCCGGCCTTAAAATAAGAAGTATAGAAGATGTTACCCCAATTCCTCATGGCGGTTGCAGAAAAAAAGGCGGAAGACGGGGAAGGAGACCTTAAAATGAAATATAAAATAATTGATGAAAAAGACAATGTAGTTAAATTTCTTTTTGAAGATTCCAATCACACAGAAATGAACTTCATTAGAAGAACAATTATGTTTAATGTTCCAGTAATGGCAATTGAAGATGTTTATTTCACAAAAAATACATCACCTCTTTATGATGAGATTATTGCTCAACGTCTTGGACTTATTCCATTGTCAACAGATATCATAACATATAATCAGCCAGAAGCATGCAAATGCAAGGGAAAGGGCTGTGCAAAATGCCAGGTAAAATTGTCTGCATCCTTAAAAGGTCCAGGAACATTCTATGCAAAGGACTTAAAAACAACAGACCCAAAAATAAAACCAATTTATCCAAATATGCTCATTACAAAGCTTGGTAAAAACCAGGAAATTGTGTTTGAAGCAGTTGCAGTTCTTGGAAAAGGGAAAGAGCACATGAAATGGAGCCCAGCTCTTGTATATTACATTAACAAGCCAGAAGTAAAAATTGACCAGAAAAAAGCATTAAAAAACAAAAAACAAATACTTGAAGCATGCTCAAGCGGCGTAATAATTGAAAACTCTGGAAAACTTGAAGTTGATAAGGAAATACTTCTTAAAGAAGAGCTTGCGTCAGAGCAAGTGAAGTATGTTGCAGACAAGTATGACGGAATAAATGTAAATGACAGTGAGTCAGAGTTTGTTATGACGATAGAGTCTTGGGGTCAGCTTTCACCAAAAGAGCTGCTGAAAAAATCCCAGGAATTAATTATAAAAGAAATAAACTCCGCAAAACTAAAATAATACTCTTTAATGAAGAAGTTTCTTTTTGATGAAACTTTTTCTAAAAGTTTCCGCGGAGATGCCGGAGCGGTCAAACGGGTACGGCTAAGAACCGTATGGCTTAGTGCCTACGGGGGTTCAAATCCTCCTCTCCGCATAATCTTCTTTTCAAAAAAGAAGATTAATCAAGAAAACAATCCACAATGCGTTTGAAGGTTGGAAGACCCTTTTTGAAAGGGGATTCCCAGGGTTACACAATCCTCCTCTCCGCATAATCTTCTTTTCAAAAAAGAAGATTAATCAAGAAAAAATGAAAACACTCGCAAAAGAACAGACCAGGAATCTTATATCTAGTCTTAAGTCTCAGGCAGCAAAAAACAAGGCTCCGATTTGGAAAAGGATTGCAGAAGAGCTTGAAAGGTCTAGAAAAAATCAGAGAATTGTCAATTTCACAAAAATAAATTCTTTTGCAAAAGACGGAGAAACTCTCCTTATTCTAGGAAAGCTTCTTGCTGGTGGAGGAAAGCTTGAAAAGAAAGTTACAATTATACCAATAAGTGCTTCAGAAACTGCTCTGAAAAAAATAAAATCAGCAAATTCAAAAGTGCAGACAATTGAAGAGGCAATAAAATCAAATCCAAAAGGAAATAAAATAAGGATATTTGGCTAATGGCAAAAGTAATTGACGCAACAGGATTAATTTTAGGAAGGCTTGCAACCAGAGTTGCAAAGCTAGCTCTTGCAGGAGAAAACATAGAAATTGTGAATTGCGAAAAAGCTGTTTTTACTGGAGAAAAGAGCAAAGTTTGTCACAAGTATTTGGATTTGAAACGAAAGAGAAATCCCTTTCATGGTCCATTTACAACAAGAATGCCAGACCGGTTTGTTAAAAGAGTTATAAGGCCAATGCTTCCTTTTAAGAAGCAAAGAGGACAGGAAGCGTACAAGAGAATAAAATGCCATATTGGTGTTCCAGAAAATCTTAAAAACTCGGAAATGGTTTCTTTCCCTGAGATTTCAAAGGAAAAAATCACTCGCTCAAAGATAGTTACTGTTGAGGACATTTCAAAGAGACTTGGAGCAAAGTACAATGAATAAGAACAAGGAAAAAATAGTTCAAACTTCTGGAAAAAGAAAAAGAGCAGTAGCAAGAGCTATAGCAAGAAAAGGAAAAGGAATAATAAAAATAAACAAAATTCCTTTGGAAAGATACTCAAATGAGCTTTACCAGCTTAGAATAAAGGAACCGATTTTAATTGCAGGAGATAGTGCAAAAAAGATAGATATTAGCATCTCTGTTTTTGGAGGCGGAATCTCGTCCCAGACAGATGCAATTCGCCTTTCAGTTGCAAAAGCTCTTGTTGAATTTACTGGCTCAGAAGAGCTAAAGCAAAAATATATTGATTATGATAGAACCTTGCTTGTTGCAGACACAAGATACAAGGAAGTAAGAAAGCCAATGACTCACTCCAAAGCAAGAAGAAAAAGACAGCAGTCGTACAGGTAATGTTAAAATGATAATTCCAATAAGATGTTTCAGTTGCGGAAAACCTTTAGCTCATTTGTGGGAAGAATACAAAAAACGGATAGAGCAAGGAGAAGCTCCAAAAAAAGTCCTTGATGAATTGAACATAAAAAGATACTGCTGCAGAGCAGTTTTTCTAAGCCATATTGATAAAATCGATTTGCTTACAAAATTCAAAAAAGCATAATAAGTTAAGGTTTTTATAGTAGTATTGCGTTTATTTTAACTATTATGCTTGAAGTATTAATCTCTGTTTTTAATAAAAATCCTTTTGGTTGGACTCTGTTCTTACTTTTCTATGCTATTGTGGGCTTTTTGCTGTATAAAAACCGAAAGAAAATCCAACGAGAATATATTCTTTTTCTTTATCGAACAAAAGCAGGAATAAAACTTATTGACAGACTTTCAAGGTCCTGCTTCTGGAAATACTGGGGATACACAGGAATTGGAGTTGGATTTTTAGGAATGGCTTTTATATCTTTTTGCTTAGTGTTCCTTGTTATTCGCTTTCTCTTAAATCCGTTGGCTGCAGAATCAGCAGTTAAGCTTGTTTTACCAGGTCCATTTGCAGCAGATACACCTCTTTTCATGTTTGTACCAATTGAGTATTTTATTCCAGTATTGCTTATAGTAATTGTAATTCATGAAGGTTGCCACGGAATTGTTGCCCGAGCGCACCAGCTCAAACTTCTTTCAACAGGCCTTGGAATATTTCTTATTTTTCCTCTTGCTTTTGTAGAGCCAGATGAAAAATCACTTGAAAAGCAAAAGCTCTCAAAAAAGCTTTCGGTTTTTGCAGCAGGGCCTTTTGCTAATTTTTGCGGTGCAGTAATTGCTCTTTTAATTGCAGTGTTGTTATTTAATCCTGTAATTTTTGGAGCATCAGCATTTTTCATTCAGTCAGAAAGCCCAGTGGTTTGGTCTGTTGAAGAAGGCGCGCCAGCAGATATTGCAGGAATTCAGCAAGATGATAAAATTTTCTCAATAAACAACATTCAAATTGAATCAAAAGAAGATTTTAATTCTGTCCTGTCTGAAATTTCACCAGGAGACACAATTTTAATTAAAACATCTTCAGGCGCTTATGCTGTTGAAACTGGGGAAAACCCAACAAATTCAGAAGTAGCGTATGTAGGTGTTTTCTTAAGCCAGATACAGATGCGCTCTTTCTTGAAAAACAGCATTGGAGAGTATTTTGTAAGGTATTTGTTTGTTTTGTTTCAGTGGATTATTATTTTAAACATAGGAATAGGACTTTTCAACCTGCTTCCTCTTGGCCCGACAGACGGGGGAAGAATGTTTTTTGCAGTTCTTAAAAAATTCCTTAAAGAGAAAAAAGCAAGGAAAATCTTCAAGTCAGTTTCAATCGTAACTTTGGCTTTGCTTTTAATAACAATTGCAGGACCATTTATACAGTTCTTTATCGGAGGTTAATTCAATAATATAAAAAAATTTATTATCTTGGAATGCTTATGAAATAACTTATTGTTTTGAAATGGCGCGAAAAAAATCAAAATTAAAAAAATTTGTAAGGGCTTTAGTAGGTATGGAAGAGCCTAAAAAGCCAAATCCAGCGAAGCTGAAAAAGTCCTCAAAAAAGCCAAAAAAACAAAAAAAACCTTCAAAAACCAAAAACCTTCAAAAACAAAAAAAATCCAAAGCTCCTTCTCAAAAACCTTCAAAAACAAAATCTCTTTCTCAAAAACCTAAGCCAAAAAAACCAGCAGTAAAAAAAGAATTTAAATCTCCAAAACCCAAAAAGAAACCAGCTAAAAAACCAGAAAAAACAGTTCAGCAAAAACCAAAGCCAAAACCAAAAAAGAAATACAGATTTACAATTAATGAAGTTATTAATTTTCTGAATTATGATGTTTCCCCAGAATTAAGTAAAATAATTTCTCTTCTGGAAAAAAACGATGTTCTTTCTGAAAATGAAATTGCAGAAAAAATGGACATAAAAATCAATGGAGCAAGAAAGCTTCTTTATGTTTTGAGAGAATGGGGTTTTGCAGATTATGAAAAAAAGAGCGACGAGAAAAAGAACTGGTGGTTTATTTACTATTGGTCAATTGACAAGGAGAAAATACTAAAAAAATATATTCTCTCTGTGAAAAACGAAATAAAGAAACGAGAAGAGCTTCTTAAGGAAGAGTCTGAATACTCTTTCAGCTGCGCAGAATGTAACCTTAAATACACTTACCGAGAAGCACTTGAGAACAACTTTGAATGCAAGGAATGTGGAGGAATTCTTCAAGACCTGAATAATGAAATTATAATAAAGAAACTCACTGATGAAAAAGAGCAACTACAAAAAAAACTTTCTGTTATTGAGCAGGATTTAAGCCAGTAGTTAGTTTTATAAAAGATTTTTATTTCTTATTGTTCAACATATATAGCTTCTTAGATTATAATAATGAAGCTCAAGCCAAAAACAACAGCCCCATAGTGTAGCGGCCAATCATTCAGGCCTTTGGAGGAAATCCCTTTCAAAAAGGGTCTTCCAGCCACTAAACTGGTTGGGAGGATTTCGAAGAAAGCCTGAGACTCCGGTTCAAATCCGGATGGGGCTATTAGTTCTTTTGGCGAAGAGACTCCTGCTCAGCAAGATTAACCTGTTTTTCTGCTTGCGCTTTTTCCAAAATGGCTTTTTAGCACCTTGCCTTTTTTTGAAAAAGGCAGAGCAAGTTCAAGGTCTTTTGCCTTTTCTTTAGACTTTCTTTGGAAAAGAACCTCCATTAAGGCAGAGCCTAAGGCGGCTACGCATTCTAAAAAAGAAAAAGTAATTTGCCCAAAGAAAAAAGTTATATGCAGCGAAGCTCTATACGACTAAAGTGCTGCCTGATTTTGCAGGCAAGCGAGCCTGGAAGGATTTTAACTACAAATTCCTCTAAAAACTGTTTGTATTCCTAAATGCTTTTTTCGAGCGAAGCGAGAATTTTTAGCACCTTGCCTTTTTTTGAAAAAGGCAGCTAGACCTCTACAAAATTAATTTCTTTAAGTTTGTGATTTTTTCTGAAAATGCTTTTTTCTTTTTCATCTCCAAAGTAATATGCTCTGTTTGGAATAATTTTTTCCTTGTCTCTAATTTCATTGAGATTTCCCTTAACATTCTTAATTTTCCCAAAATGTTCAATCACATGCTCTCTGAAAGTTTTATTTCCAATTATAGTGTAATTGCTTTTAAATTTGCTTCCAGAAGCTTTTCTCAGAACTTCAAGATTTTCTTTGTCCCTCATGAAAAGTTCAGGAATAATTGCCTCATTTCTTGTTATTATAATTATCTCAACTTCATCTGTCTTCTTTTTCCCAACAATTTGTTTGAATTTTTTAAGCCATTTTTCATTGAACTTAAGTCCGCGCGCAATTTCTCTGCACCACAACTCTTTTTTCTTTTTCCCAGCAGAATTCATTAAAAAGCTGAGAGCTTTTCCACCCAGTTTTTTCCTTTTTGACAAAAGAATAATTATGCTATGAACAAACTTAAAGGGATTTTCTTCACAATATTTCTCACTAAACAGAATCGGCGTATTCTTCGAAACCAAAGCATTATCAAAATCTGTGAAGATGCTCAATTTAGTCATGTTACTAATAAGCAGCCAAATATTATAACTTTATGCTTAAGAAGCAAATAATTTAAATTAAAGCATGCTTAATAATCAGATAGGTGATTTTATGAAAAATATGCAAAAACTTATATTAAGTGTGCTTGCAATAGCAATTCTTGTTTTCATTTTCCTTAAGTTTGTACCAGGAATAAGTGGAGAAGTGGAAACAATAACTGTTTCAGGAGAAGCAACAAAATATGTTGACCCAGACATATCTTATTTGTATCTTCAAATTCAGAACACTGCTGACTCTGCAAGACAAGCTCAAATCCAGAATTCAGAAACAACTCAAGCAGTCACTTCAGCATTAAAAGATTTAGGAACTCCTGAAGGTAATATAGAGACAACTTATTATTCTGTAAGTCCTAAATATAGCTGGGACGATGGAACAAGAACTCCAGATGGATATGAAGCAATCCATTCTTTGAAAGTAAAAATTGAAGAACTTGAAAATGTCGGAAAATGCATTGACACAGCAGTAAACTCTGGAGCAACAATTTCTTACATATCCTTTGAATTAACAGAGGAAGCAGAAGCAGAAGCAAAGAACTCAGCAATTGAAGAAGCATCTGCATCAGCAAAATCCAAGGCCCAAGCAATTGCAGACTCAATGGATGTTCGTTTAAAGGGAATCTATAAAATAACTGAAAGCAATGTAAACTATTATCCATACATTGCAGAAGCAAGAGTTGATTCTGCTGGAGATGAAGAAACAAAAACTTTTACTGTTTCTCCAAGCGACGTCTCAGTCCAAGCTCAAATAACTGTCCAGTACAGGATTTGAGCTTTTTATTTTATTTTTAAAATCAAAAATTTTTTAACCCAATATCTCCACTTTTCCTTATGAAAATAACAAGAGAGGAGCTTATTAAAAAATACATTAATTTCTTCAAAAACCACAATCACCAAGAAATTCCAAATGCAAGCCTTATCCCCCAGAACGACCCGACTGTTCTCTTCACCACTGCAGGAATGCATCCTTTAGTACCTTATCTTCTCGGCCAGCCGCACCCCCTTGGAAAGCGCCTTGTAAATGTACAGCAGTGCCTTCGGACTGGCGACATAAACGAAGTAGGGGACAATGTTCACCTTACTTTTTTTGAAATGCTTGGAAACTGGTCACTTGGTGACTATTTCAAGAAAGAGGCAATTGAACTGAGCTACGAGTTCCTAACAAAAATCCTGAAACTCTCGCCAAAGAAACTTGCAATAACCTGCTTTAAGGGTGACAAAAACGCGCCCAAAGACACCGAGGCAGCAAATCTCTGGGAAAAAGCAGGAATCTCAAAATCCAGAATTTTCTTTTTAGACAAGACAGAAAACTGGTGGGGGCCAGCAGGAAACACTGGACCTTGCGGACCAGACACAGAGATGTTTTATTGGGTTGGCAAAGGCAAGCCAAGCAAGGATATTAATCACTCAAGCTGGATAGAAATATGGAATGATGTTTTTATGCAGTATGTAAAGGACGAAAAGGGACGCTATAAGTCAGCAAAGCAAAAGAATGTTGACACTGGAATGGGTGTTGAAAGAACAATTGTTGCTCTTTCTGGAGTTAAAACTATTTATGATACTTATTTGTTCAAGCCAATTATAAAGGAAATTGAAAAAATTTCCAAAAAATCTTACCAGAAAAACACAAGAGAATTTAGAATTATAGCAGACCACATCCGCTCTGCAGTATTCATAATTTCTGACGGAGTTCGCCCTTCAAACCTTGGCCAAGGTTATGTCCTCAGAAGACTGATTCGAAGAGCAGTTCGCTATGCAAAACTCCTTGGAATAAAAAAACCATTTACTGATCGCATAGCAGAAATCGTAATTGAAACTTACAGAAAATCTTATACAGAGCTCTCCAAAAACAAAGACATAATCTTCACCGCCCTTAGAAATGAGGAATCTAGATTTAATCAAACTCTTGAAAAAGGACTTAAGGAATTCAAGAAAATTTCCTCAAAAACCAAGAAAATCTCAGGAAAGCAGGCATTTCTTCTTTACCAGTCTTATGGCTTTCCAGTTGAAATGACAACTGAACTTGCAAAAGAAAAAGGAATCAAAGTTGACTTAAAGGGATTTGAAAAGGAAAACAAAAAGCATCAATGCTTGTCAAGAGAAGCTACGCAAGGAACTTTCAAATCCGGACTTGCAGATAATTCAAATATGACAAAGAAACTTCACACAGCAACGCATCTTCTAAACGCAGCACTAAAAGCAGTTCTTAAGGACAAAAAAATAAAGCAACGAGGAAGCAACATCACTTCTGAACGCCTTAGATTTGATTTTAATTTTCCTCGAAAACTGACAGATGAAGAAAAAAGAAAAATTGAAGACTGGGTAAATGACAAAATTAAAAGAAAACTCAAAATTATAAAAGAGGAAATGCCTCTTAATCAGGCCCTTAAATCCAAAGCAGAAGCAGAATTTGGGGCAAAGTATCCTAGCAAAGTTTTTGTCTACACAATATTAGATGAAAAAGGCAAACCAATTTCAAAGGAAATCTGCACAGGCCCTCACGCAAGCAACACAAGCGAACTTGGAAAATTTAAAATTAAAAAAGAGCAATCCTCTGCAGCAGGAATAAGGAGAATTAAGGCGGTGCTTGAATGATACTCTTAATATCTTTAATCCTTGTTTTAATTTTAGCAGTAGTTCTAATTGCAACAATCTTCATCTCAACGTCAAAGCCCAAAAAAACCCAGCAGAAAATCCGAAAGTTCCAGCGCATTCTCCTAGCTATTATGGCTATCATAATAGTTTTAACACTCTCAGCAATGGCAATTTTCTTCAGATAATTAAAGAACCTTGTGCATATACCTGTCCTTTAGCTTATATCCCAATTTCTTATAGTATTCTCTTACACCAATTCCAGAAATTACAATAATCTCTTTTTTGCCTTTTTCCCTTGCAATTTCCTCTGCTCTTACCATTAATTTTTTTCCAATTCCATGATGCTGAACCTTGCCCGCCTTGCCAATTTGCGCAGAAGTTCCATATACATGCAGCTCCCGAACCATTGCCTCTTTTCTCTTTGAAATTCTCAACCTGCAAAATCCCAGCAGAATGTCCTTCTTTACATCTTCAGCAGAAATAAAATACTCCTTTCCTTTTGATGCCCTGTATTTCTCAACAAGAATCTCAACCTTCTCAGGAACTTTTCTTTCTCTAGAATAAGCATGTCCTGCTTCCCTAAATCTGATTTCCTTGCTTGATTTAATTTCCTGCATCACAATTTCCCGCAGATTGGATTTTACAGGACCTGCCTCAATAAACCTTGCTGGAATGTCTCTTTGAACTCTCATAATCCTAACCCATTTTGGAGCCATTTTATATACTTTTTTAAGCAAGTTTTTCATATATTCTTCATCTATTGGCTTGTATTTGCCAGATTTCCACCAGTCATAGAGCTCAGTGCCTTTTATTACAAGAGTTGGATAAATTTTAATCATGTCTGGCTTGTAATCAGGATTACAAAATATCTTTTTGAACATAGCAACATCTTTCTTAAACGAGCTTTCAGGCAGGCCGGGCATTAAATGATACAGAACTTTGAAGCAATTTTCCTTTAGATTTTTTGTAGCCTTCTTGACTTCCCGAGTCCCATGACCTCTCTGAACTTTTCTGAAAATCCGGTCATAAACCGTCTGAACACCAATCTCAACCCTTGTCGCCCCTAATTCAAGGAACTTTTTAGGATACACAAAATCAGGTCTTGTCTCAATTGTCAGACCAATAACTCTGTTCTCTGCAGTTTCATTTATTTTTTGAGCTGCTTCAAGACTTTTTGATTTCTTTCCATTAAATCCTTCAAAGCATTCTTTGACAAAATCTTTTTGGTATTTCCAAGGCATTGCAGGAAGCGTGCCACCCATTACAATCAACTCATTCTTGTCTGTATTATGGCCCACAGCTTTCAACTGATTTAATCGATTCTTAACCTGCTCGTAGGCGTTAAATTTATTCAGCCTTGCCCTCATTGCAGCAGGCTCATATCCAGTGTATGATTTGGGAGCCTCTTTTCCCTGCGGGCAGTAAACGCATTTTCCAGGACACTTGCTTGGCTTAATCATCGCAGCAATTACCGAAACTCCTGAAATTGTCCTTGTCGGCTTTGTAACCAAAACCTTTCTTAGTTTCTCTTTCTCTTTTTTACTACATTTCTGCCAAATCTCGGAATTAAGGGGAATTCTGCGGAAATTGTGCTTTTTTGCCCATTTCTTCTTAATCCCCTCAACCTTTGCCTTGGTGAGATTTTCTTCAGAAAGCAGCTCTTTAATCAGGTTTTTCATTTTTCTTTCCTGCTTTTGTATAAAACTTAATCTCTTTAACCTTTTTTTTAAAGTATTTGATTGATTCCTCCTTGCTTCTTCCAATGCTCTTTCCATATTCAACGCACTTCTTCACTCCAGATTCTCCGATGTTTTCTAGATTGTTTGCATCGCATACGATTTTCTCTTCAATGCTCTTAGGATTTGTAGTATGCCTGTATAATGCTTTTATCCATTCCTTTGGAAATCCTATAGAAATAATTTTCTCTTCATTTTTCCTCACATAATTTTTTAGTCCGTGAAAGTAAACTAAGAAGTCAAGTTTCTCTTTATTAATAGGATATCTTTTCTTTAATTTATTCACTTTTTTCATAATCCGAAGAATATGCCTGAAATCATGCATAGAATCTTTATCTTTGTACAATGGTTTAACAAATTTAGCTAAATTCATAATCTAAGCTGGATCCAAACCAATAAAATCCTTTTCATTAAAGAAAACCTATGGACTTTTTTAACTTAAAGCAATAAAAGCGTTGCTAATCCCAAAAATATTAAAAATCCGAATATGTCTGTTGCAGTTGTGATGAATATGGAAGATGCAGAAGCAGGGTCTGCACCGAGGTTCTTTAAGATTAAAGGTACAATTGTAGCAAAAAACCCTGCAATCATCAGATTTGTAATCATAGAAATTCCAATAACCACACCAAGCATATAACTCCCTGCCGTGAAATAAGCAACAATAGCTACAATTATGCCCGTGATAAGACCATTTAAAATTCCAGAAATCACTTCATATGTAAGAATTTTCCATTTGTTTGCTGCAGTTATTTCTCTCAAAGCAAGCCCACGAACTACAACTGCTAAAGTTTGAGTTGCCGCATTTCCACCCATTCCAGCAACAATTGGAAGGTAAACTGCCAAAATTACAAGTTTTGAGATTGAGTCCTGAAATAATCCAACAACTGACGCAGCCAGAAATGCAGTGAACAAATTAAGAATAAGCCATTTGTATCTTGATTTTACTTTCCTCAGCGGCTGGTCAAGAATGTCTTCTTCTTTGTGAACACCAGCAAACCCATATATGTCTGTTGTTGTTTTCTTGTCAATCAAAGGAAGCAAGTCATGCGCATAAATAATCCCCATTATTGAATTATCTTCATCAAGAACCACTATTTTTTTGTGAGGGTTTTTCTTGAAAATTTTGATTATTTCTTTTGGATTTTCATCAAATCTAACACATTCAACTGGTTTTAAATAAGGCGTGAGTTTATTTGTTTTTGATTTGAAAAGAATAAAAATTGGAACTTCACTTATTTTTCCAGATTCTTCAATAAACAAAATTGTTGGGGTTTTTCCAGTAGTTTCAATATGATCTTCAACTTCATTTTTTAGTTTATTTATAGAATAATTTTTATTTGCAATTAAATAGTCAAGGTTCATAATACTTGCTGCAGCATCCTTGCTAAACCTAAGCATATACTCAACTTTGCTTCTAATGTCATTTTCCAGAGTTTCAAGTATCTTTTTTCTTTTTCTTTCATTTATTTTCTTAAGAAAATTAGTGATTTCATAAGGATCAAGAAAATGAATAAACTTTGTGATTTCCTTTTTATTCAAGGACTTTAAAATCTTCTTTTTTGAACTTGAATTCATATCTAAAAAAACTTCGCTCTGCAGTTTAGGATTAAGTTTTTTAAATTCTTTTTTGCTTAGTTTATTACCTTTTTTCAAAACCACAATATAAAATGATTATCTGAATATATAAATTTAATTATACACTGCCTTTTTCAGAAAAAGGCAAGTTGCCAAAAAACAATGTTTTTTGCAAACTCATTCTTTTTGATGAAACTTTTTCCAAAAGTTTCCGCAGCCGCTTTTTCTAAAAGGGGCTTTTTTCTTTTCCGCAGCCGCTTTTTCTAAAAGGGGCTTTTTTCTTTTCCGCAGCCGCTTTTTCTAAAAGGGGCTTTGGAGTTGA
>JAFCGM010000020.1 GCA_017608025.1 Candidatus Pacearchaeota archaeon | reverse complement strand
ATCTCTCGCCCCTTATCCCCCCACCAATTTTTTAGAGGTTGGAGGGTGGCGGCTCTCTCGGGGGTGGTATAAAATGCTAGGTCCCCCAAGAAAATATTTTATTCTTTCTTCACCTTTTAAAGATTTTGCATTAAAAAATAAAAGATTAGTTTGTGCTTATTGTGGAAGTGAAAAAGAAAAGCTTAAATGCAAAAATTGTGGCGCTTCAAAAAATGAAAAATTATTTTTATCGTAAATGATTTACAAAAAGGAATAAAGAAAATGACAGCAGAAAAAACACCGACTCCAAAAGTTGAAACTTTAGATAATATACTTTTGACTGAATTGTATAATGAAAATTCAAAGCTTGAAAGTCAATTAGAAGATTTAAGAAAAAAGAATGATTTATTATTAATCCAAAATCAATTTTATTCTGAACATTTCGAACCCGGTGTTTATTGGCCATTCTGCAGAATATCAGACAAAGGTTTTTCAGTATTATCTGTATGTTTGCTTTTATCAATAATTGTTTTTTGTATGACATTATTAGAAATAGTTTTATTTATTATTGAAGGTTAATAAATGGAGTTTAAGAAATGCTTGAATTGAATCATGATTTAGAATTAAGATTTTGGATATTTAGTCATCCACAATTTGAGGCGCTTGGGGGGCTTGAAGATATTGCAGAAACAACTGACGATATAGATGCAGCTAAACAATTTGTGTTTGAGCATGATTCAATATTAGATAACATTTATATTTTTGACAGCATAGAAAAAGTGATTGTATGGAATGGGTAATTATAATTTTATTAACTGGTTTGTTAACTTGGGAATATTGTCAAAAAATTTATAGGCGTTTGGCTTATCCTACAAAAGCCCTTGGGAAAAAGCTCGGTAAACGGAAACGTTTCCGAGCTATTTCTTATTGTCCAGAATGTAAAGAAGAAATGTCATTTGATGAACTTGAAGACAATCTGAAAATTTGTCCTTATTGCGGGATGTATGATTGTTCTTTAAAAATTAAAGTAGGTGAAAATTAAATGACTAAAAAGAAAAGAAAATCAAGAGCAAATGGCTTACAACGTCATTTCAAGTTGACTGATTTAGCGAAAGCAATGTCAGTTTCTGAAAGTACTATTCACAATTGGAAGAAAAAAGAAGGCTTTCCGCATGACGGACAATTAAAAGACGCGATTGAATTTTGTTCTTATTTGGTAGGCGATAAGGGACGGCGAACAGATTTAAAAACGCCAACGAATATTGATGCTCAAAATAGAATAAAAGAAAAACATGATTTAGACATACAGATAAAAAAAGAAAAATTAGGCTTAGGGCAATTAAAAACGCTTTCAATTTATAAAGAATTTATACTCGTGTTTAGCGATGAATTAATACAAGGAATGATTGAAGACATTAAAGAATGCAATCTCAGCAAAGAACAACTGAAAATTTTGACGCCGTTATTAAAGAAGCGCGTCAAGACGTGGAAAGAATCGGTTACGCAATATGTGCCGCAATTGAAGGACTGAACCCGCCTGATATTATTGAATGGGCTGAAAAAACTTTGAAACTTCCAGAGGGTGAAAGCCAAGCAGGTGAATATATAAAGTTTGAGCCTTACCAAATATTGCCAATAAAAGCGCAGCTTATTCCGGGGGTTGAAGTTTTAATATCGATGATTGAACAATCTGGAAAAACAACTTGTTGGAAAGTGGTTTGTATTTATAAAGCCCGTTTTATGCCAGGACCAACTTTGATTGTATATGAATCTAAATCAAAGGCTGAAGACATAAACGAAGAAAGCTTCAGACCTTTAATGATAAGTGAACCATATTTCGGTGAGCTTTATAAAGAAAAGCCTGATTTATTTCTCAAAGACAAGTACAAGCTTCCAGGCTCTTGGATTGATGTCCAAGGCGCCGGTTCTGAAATTACATCAAAAGCAAGACAATATATATTCAATGACGAAATAGATTCACAGCCACTTACACCAGAAAAACAAAAAACTCAATGCGATAATGCAAGAAATAGAACACGTTCTTTCGAAAAATACTTGAAGCAAAATATTGTATGGTGTGGATCATTTAGGAGGGATTTTAGAACTTCAACACTTTGGTATTTAGCCAGCGATACAAATTTAGCTTTCTGGCATTTGCGTTGCTTGAAGTGTAAAAATCTAACAATCAATTCAACTTCATATGAAGTTAAATTCATTGCGGGAAGCCAACCGCGATTTGTAGCTATAAGTCAAAAAGTTTTGAAATATGAAACAGACGAAGCCAACAAACTGATAAAAGAATCTTGCCGCTTGATATGCCCTGAATGCAATCACGAACATAAAGTTGATGATTTACCAAAAATGAGTAAGGATATTGAACAATATATAGATAGAACGGGGCAAATTGTTAAGGAAGAAGATATTAAACCAGGTGACAAATTGAGTTTTATTAATGGCGGGTTGGGATCTAGGATAAATAATTTAGTTAAATTGTGTGAATCTGACTTAAGAATGAAACAAAGTAGAAGTCTGGAAATTAAAAGAAAAATTATGAATTCTGATTTTGGTCTGCCTATAGATCCAGGCATTGTTTCAGGCAGCAAAGAAGAACAACTTGACAGCCATTGTATAGAAAGAATTAGAGACAAAAAGAAATTTGACTATGTTTTATTAGCAATGGATACACAAACAAGCCCGTTTGGGTGGTATTGGGTGGCCCGTGGTTATAATAAAAACGGCTCTCATTATATTACAAGTGACTTCTTAAGCATCTTAAAAGAAGATTTGACCGTTGACAAGGAAAAGACTATAAAAGCCGCTGAAAAGCTGTTTAATAGGGAATTTACAGGACATAAATCATTATTTGTAATAATTGACCAAGGGGGAACACATGCAAAAATAGTTAAAGACTT
>JAFCGM010000019.1 GCA_017608025.1 Candidatus Pacearchaeota archaeon | reverse complement strand
CTATAAGAAGAGCAACAACAAGAAAAAGAAAAAGGTATAGGTGCGGGGAGCACCATCTTTGAAAACGCCAAAACGTTTTCAGAGATTTCTGAACCTTGTTCAGAAATATACCCACTGGTGAAACAAAATTATTTTGTTTCTCTTATTTCAGTAATGCCTGAAGTCAAGATGTTCTTGCCGTCTTTCATTGAAGCGTTACCTTTCTCATCCTTAACTATTCTGTTTCTGACTGTGACGAGTGCTTCTTTGCCAACAAGATCTTTAATTACAAGATCTTCGCCGACTACAGGAGCTTTGCCTGTCAAGATTTTCACCCAATCGAACAGTTTAGTTTTTGGATTTAATTTTTGGGAACATAATGCCGACACTTCAACCCCTTTTATGTCAAAGTTAAAAATAAGCATTTTCCCGAATTTTGCTTCTTCCATTTTCATGCTTAATGTTGTTTGTTCTTCCATATTTTTTCACGTCCTTTGTAGTTTTGTTTTGCGTTCTATCTTGAAAACTTTTAAAGTTTTCTACGATCGTAGAAAAACCTTAAAGGTTTTTCAAGAAGCGCATTAATATAAGGTTTTCAATCTTTAAAAATGTTCCGAAAGATAATGATTATACATAATTTAACATTAAAAGTGACGTTTAAAAAGGCTTTCACGTTTAAATATTACTTATGAGGAGCAGGGGGCAAGAAACTGGAGAATTGCAACAAAACTGTATGGTAATTCCATTCTCCCACGATTGGCAAAACTCGGCTTTGTTGCAGGACTCCCTTTCTTGCTGTCCTAATCCTCTTGACCTTAGAAATACCCTACAGGGTATTTCTTACGGTCGTAGAAAAACAACCAAAAGGGTTGTTTTTCCAGACTTACCTGACGAGTTTGTCCCAATAGAACCCGAAGAATTAAAACACAAAGGAGCGTGAATAAAAATGGAAGTTGAAAAAATAACACAGGGCGAAATGCACAGAATTGAAAAGTATGTTCAGGAAATTGTTGACAGAAAAATAAATAGTCTTGCAGGAGATACCGAAGAAAAAAATCAAGCCAATAAAAAGCTTGAAATAAATCCGTATCTTAATAAACTTGCAGATACTTATTCAAAGTCTAAAAACAAAACAGAGATAATTTATAAGAAAATTCAACGAGCAGAAGACAAATATTGTGCAGCTTATTCTTCAGACAGAAAAAAGTTTAGGGTTGATTATAACTGGAGATCAAAAACCCAAACTAAAAGAGGTGAAAAAATTGAGCAAATTAGAAAAGCTCACAAAACATTTACAGAAACTTTAATATTCAAAGGAAAGCCTGAAATTCTTAAAGCAATTCAGGCACTTGAAAAAATATAAAAAGGAGCGTGAATTAAAAATGCCATTAAACAAAACAGACCTTGCCATGCTGAGAAAGCAATACCCTGCGGCACATTATGACATAAAAGAACAGGGCGGCAAACTTGAAGTAGTGCCAAAGAAATGCGTAATAAGAATGTTTAAGCACCAGCTTAAAAAAATCAAAAGGGACGCGCCGCTTGACGGTTACACAGTTGGTGAAGGTCTTGACGCAAAAATAAAAGACAGCAAACTGTCACCAACAGATTTTGAACAGTGCCAGGTAACTATTGAAAAGAAAGTCGCAGATCTCTTGACAGCTGAAGCCAAAAACTGCAAGACAAGAAAAATAATTTATCTGCAGCAGCTTCTTGGAAACGCTACAAGCGTTTCCTATGACCGTAGAAATTCCAAAAAAGAATTTCAAGGGCTGGGGGGATCTAAATGAAAGCAATAACCAAAAGAGTGTTTCCTCAGGATCTACACAAACACGAAGCCAGCTTAATTTTAATGGACGCCTATTACTTAACACAATATACTTTATTTGGGGAAAAGGTCTGTGCTGAAAAATTAGAGCAGGTTTTTAAAAGACTGCTTGAAGAGCACAACGAGCTTGTACAAAAACACAACAACCTTGTTGATTTATTTTTCAACGAAAAGGAAAAGGATTAAAATGCAACAAGCAATAATTCCTGGACGCTTTTGCACAAAATGCGGAATGGTACGCGCAGGCAATTACAAGAAAAAATGTCTTTGCGGGGGAAAGACCAAACGCTGCCAGGTGTGCGTATGGTTAAGCAGAAAGGACGTAATATTTTGGAGCCGATATAATGTATTGGAAAAGTAAAATTTGGGTAACTTTAAATATTGCAATGGTGTTTGTCAGCGCCTTTGTAATAGGCAAAACACAGGATCCAGTCATAGAATATATTTCAGTAATGCTGCTTGGCTTTGGTATGTATGCATTCGGTGTATATGTGGCTTTGACATAACACAAAAACGGGGGATTTATATGAAAGTGCAAACTGAAATACATGAAGGAACAAAGAGGGCTATAGACGCAGTTCCTTATATTATGAAAGCAGTAATGCTTGCTGCAGAAGAAACAATCCAAGCAGAAACAGCAGGACTTGCTATGGTTCTTGGTCATGAAGCAGGGCTAAAAGACACAACCCTTGAATTTTTTGTTAATTTCATGGCTCTAAGATTTCCAACAGAAAGAAGTAAAAGATATATTTTGGAATGGGCTGACAGAATAACTGCAGGCACTGCTTGGGCTGCAGCTGACAATAAAAGCAGATCTATAATGCTTAAATTATCCAGGGAAATGAACCTTAAAAATGTTCCTGACGATGATTATGGGTTGTCGAGGCGGTGCGGAAGAAATGATTAAAGAAGATTTTTTACGTAATGATTGCGAAGAAATGGAAGTTTCTGTTAAATTAGAAAAACATTTTTGTTCAATTCATGGAATTGAATGGTTTGAAACTCCATTAAGAAACAATGTCTGTCCTTTTTGTTTAGAAGATAGAGCAAAAGCAAAGGTGATGGAAAAATAATGAATAGAATTTTAGAAATAAAAAAGGAAATTGAAGGATTAAAAACCAAGATTTTTCAACAATCTACCGACTTTGAAAGAAGAATTGATGATTTGACAAAAATTCAAGAAAAACTTGTAACAGCCGTGGAAAAAAATCACATAGCAAATATTCTTTTAGATGCAAAACTGAAAAATCCCAGCAGGCAAACAGTCACAGGCGGTGGAAAAAATGAGGAATTATTTGGTAAGAGTTAATCGTTCTGTATTAGAAAATTATGTTGGTGTAATCAAGAAAATTGAAGAAACAAGAAAGGATTTGAGTATATCTATTCCTTATCTTGAAAGGGAAAGAGTTGATTTACACAGGGAAATATTTAAACAAGCAAAGGTTACAGGAAAATATCCAAATGAAGCTGACTGCCAATTTCAACTTGATAAATATTTACACGAGGCGAAAAAGAAAGTAAATAACACTTAACAATCAAATGAATGGAGATAGAAAAATGGGGAAAGAAAAATTATCTCACGAAGAATTTAACTGGGCAGTAAAATACTATGCACTTCAGGGACATATGTGCGAAATAGCACCAACCAACTTTAAAAAATTAAATCGCTTAATGAACAAAGCATCGAGAGAAG
>JAFCGM010000018.1 GCA_017608025.1 Candidatus Pacearchaeota archaeon | reverse complement strand
GAATTACATTTCAACGCCGCAAATCCACAAGCAAACGGATGTGAAGCTTTATATTATTACAAAAATGAAAAAGCTAAATTGATCGCAGAAAAATATTGTGAATTAATGGTTCAAGAAATGGGAATAAAGTCAAGAGGGGCAAAACCATTGAAAGACGGATCGCGGGGCTTTGGATTCGTCCAAAAGCAAAGACCAACAGCTTTAATTTTAGAACCTTTCTTTGGTTCAAATGTTGAAGACTGTCAAAAGTTTGACCTTGTGAAATATGCTGGAGTAATTTATAAACTACTTGAATATATAAACGAAACATTTTAAAAAAATGAACCAGAAAACGCAAAACTTAATAAATGTATGCGCTTTTTTAGTTGCTTTTGCTGGGCTTGCTTTCACTTTCTTCACAAGAACCCAAGACAAAACAGAAGAATTCTTTGAAAAAGAAGCTGATTACAGGACCAAAACGCTTGAATATATGCAAAGCATTAAGGAAGACAATCAAAAGGCTTTACAGGCTTTTAAAAATGATGTTTACGCGTTTAAGCTCAAAACACAAGAAACCAATTTCAAGAATGAAAAGAAAATCGAAAATCTTGAAATAAAGTCTGACCACTTGAAAAACCAATTTGAACACTTACACAGCCAAACAAAAGCGGATAATCAAGTTTTAAAAAACGAACTTAAAAACTGGAGTGAAAAAGAATTCAAGAAGAAAAATGACTAAAAAAATAGAAAAGAAGAAATTCAAAGACACAAAGCTGGGTTTGTTTTTGTCACAGAAAGCCCCGACATTATTAAAACAAGTCGGGGACTTTCTTCCAAATTCTGGAACATTGGGAATTGTAAAAAAAGGAATTGAAATTCTTGGACCACAAGACAAAGAAGAAGGACTGGAGCAAGTCGCAAAGCTTGAAAGAAAGCTGACTGAAATAGATATTCAAAACCAACAGATTGAACTTGATGAATTAAGGGCAAAATTAAACGACAGGAGCGACGCAAGAAGCCGAGAAATAGAAAGTATTAAACTCAACAAGAAAAGCCCGCTTATGGCTGTCTTGGGCTTTGGAATGCTGTCTTGCTATATTGGTTTACTTGTTGCATTAATCTTTTTAGATATTCCAGAACAAAACAAGGACCAACTTATTCACATGGAAGGAATAATGGAAGGGGGATTGCTTGCAATGATTTCTTACTATTTCGGGGATTCTCAAAGAAGTGAAAAGAAATAAAAAAAGCCCCGTATTCTGGGGCTTGTATCATGTTAATTGAATCTTTTGTTTTGCTTCATTTATCTTTCCAGCTTGGACCAAGTCCAGAATGTCAAACAATTCAAGCTGTTCTTGAACTTTGACTGTGATCACTCTACCTTCAAACCAAGTGTTCAAAAATTCAATAACTTTATTTTTCCGTAAGTCTGGAACTACTTTTGTAACTCGCTTTTTTCTTTCAGTTCGACAGGATAAAACAAAGTATTCTGAAACGTGGTGTTTTTGTGCTATTTCCTTTTGTTTTAAAATTCTCCCTTGAAGGTCCTCTCTAATATCTTCAATCATTTTCTTTTCCATTTTCAAAACTTCTTTGAATCTTTTAAGGATCAATTTCTTTCTTTGAGCAACTTCCAATTCGTCTTCAAAGAAAGTAAACTGAAATTGTGATCTTCGTCCTTTTGAATCGAATTTACCCCTTGAATATAAATCAATTCCATACTTTCTTTTAAAATCTTTTATAAAATGCGTATTAACCAAAGAATAATTATAACAGGCTAATTTTTTACATACGTTTTTGAACTGGAAGAAAGAAAGATCAGTTTTTAAACAGATGTATTGATAATTACAGCCCATAATAAAAAATTCTTTCCAAACGATTTGATAAGCTTCTATATTAATTTTGTTCATGATTATATTTATATTTTTTTCTAAGTTGTTTTTTAATTGTTTCTTTTGCTCGCATTAATTGACTTTTTGAAGTCCCTTCATGAATATTCAAAATACTTGAAATTTCTAAATGTGTAAGACCTTCAAAAGCCCAAAGCTTAAATATTTCTTGTTGCTTTGGTTTCAATCCTTCAATAATTTCATGAATAGCCTTGTTTATATCGATTGTATTGAATTCAAATTCTTTTTGTGTGGTTTTGTTCAAATCATAAAAAAGGGGCTGAAATTCAACGGGATAATTTGAAAAGCAATTTTCTTTTTCCTTGTGCCTTTGCTGGTCCTGTAAAGACTTATACCTTTGATTTTTCATGATGACAAAACACCAATGAACAAAATTTCCCTTTTCCACATCAAAAGAATGAAGAAACTTGTTTATTCTTAAAATTGTATTTTGTTGTAAGTCCCTGTCTGTGCAAGCTTTTTTTATTAAAGGAAATATAAATTTCAAGACTTCGTTTCTTGCTTCAATGGATCCACTTTGCGCAAGAATTATATTTTCTTTAATTTGGTTCGGTACGTGGTTGCTAATCATACGAGCTGAAAATAAATTGTGAATATTTTTTTTTGTTTTTCTTCAGTATGTCTTTGAATCTTGAAACAGATACAAAAATTTCGTTTTCTGGAAAGGGGAATTCCTTATTTACAATAATGAACTGTTTTTCTTCCATGAACCAAAACGCAAAATTCTTATCTTCTTTAAGTTCAAAGTATTTGAAACAAGAAAATGAAACTGGCTGAACTTGAATGATGTCCAGCCAATGACAAAACTTTCTTGCTTCTTCTTCGCTACTTGGCAGAATTACCAAAGCTTTGATTTTTTTGCGTAACCAAGTCAACAAACTCTTTGACGGTGTGATAGTCTTCGTATGTATCCCATACACTTTTTAATTCTTCTTTTGTTTTACACTTTCTAACTTCGTCCAAAAGTGCGTTGATTGAAGGCTTTTGAACGTGTCTGTCAATATCTTCGTCGGTTACTATACCAAGAATAGAAGCGATTGAATAACGGCGTAAATAAGTAATAATTGACCCAGTTGCTTGAATAGCTGACATTTTCCCAGTATTGGCTTTTAAACTGGAAGAAATAGTTGTTTCAAAGTATTCTCCAGATTTTGAGTGAATTAATATTGTAGTAACTGAAACTTCGTCTTGCGTTCCTCCAGTTAATTGAGTAGTAGTAACTGAAACTTCGTCTTGCGTTCCTCCAGTTAATTGAGTAAAACACAAACCACATTTTTTCAAAATTGGGTTGATAGTCTGAACGATTGAAGGAAGATCAGCGTATTTATAACCGTAACCTTGTGAACCTTTTTGTAATACAGGACATTCAGATTGGAACTGACTTAATGATTTCGCAATTTCTGTAATTGTATTTGATTTATTTGTTGTAACTTGGTTCATGATTTATTTTCTTTAAGTGAATATTTTCTTTTTGTTTTGCCCCATGTTTTGAACTGGGGCTTTTTTATGCTTTATAAATTGGAAATTCTTCTCCCAAAATTTCAAATTCTTCTGAATAAATTTCTCGGTACTGTACAGAAACATGAACGAACTTGAAGTTTTTCCAAATTATCGCTTCAATTTCATCACCAGAAAGAAACTGTTTTGATTTGATCAGAATACTTTTTTCGTGTAGTACATCAGTAACAGGATGAACCCCGTTAAAATACACATCAAAGAAGAATGTTTTTTTCTTCTTAGTGTTTTTGTATTCTGTAAGGGCTTCAAGCTCACTAATTAGCCCTTTTGCGCCATTGTACTGAATAGAAACGTCTTGTTCCTGTGATACCTTCAAAAATGCTTTTACCTTTGTAAGTGTGTCTTGTTTGATTATGAATTTTTTCATATTATAAAAAGCCCCAGAAGGG
>JAFCGM010000017.1 GCA_017608025.1 Candidatus Pacearchaeota archaeon | reverse complement strand
TTGCAATCTTTTCTTTTTGTCTTCAGGTGTTTCTTTCATGATTTTTGATTTGTAAGCCTGAAGCGATCTAAAAGAAGAAGGCTTCAAGCTGTTTTGTTTGCAAAATTTTATGTAGTTTTTCATGCTTTGATATAAATTTCAAAGCCTTCTTTTTTTGCAAGTTCTGCAAGGTCTTGAATTGTTTTGTACCTTTCTAGGTAGCACTTTGTCAATACTTTAGAATAGTTGTAAAATATTGCTTCTTCGCCAAGAAACATTTCTTTGGTAAGTGGTTGCTTCAAAAAATTATTATATTCAACAATTTCAATTGCATCTGAAGTTTGGAAAGTTGATGTTTCTGCTTCCAGTTGTGTCACGAAGTCTGAAAGTGTTTGAAGTGGTTTTTTTGGAAAGAATGCCATGATTTTTTTTGGGGTTTTTAAGCCCCGTGAAGAATTATTTTATAAGTGTTCGAATGTCCATTGAGCGCCAAGCATTTTTGACAGTATCAAAGAATTTAACGATATGCCAAGGACTTACTTTTTTTGAAGTTGAAATGTATGGAGTATCAAAAAGAAGTGTGCCAAGTGCTTCACGTACTTCACCATTTTTTTTGATGAATGAAAAGGAAGCAACACCTTTTCTTAATTGGCTTTGAAGTTTGATTTTTGCCCAAGCGCAAACAAGTGCTTCAGCCCAAGTTGAAAAGTTTGATTTGATTTTGTGGGCCAATTTAAGTGCTTTGCTGTTCATGATTTTTTTATTTTTATGTAGTGGTTATTATTAAGTACAACGTAAAGATACATTAAAAATATTGAAAAACAAATATTTTTCCTTTTTTTATTGTTTAAACATGAAAAAAGATACATTTTAATTAAAAAACATACCTTTTCCCTTAATTATTCACCCAATTAAAGAATTAATATACAAAAATTAATCTTCTTCAAGGTAATCTTGAACCACTTTTACAACTTCTTCAAAATTATAGCAAACTTCACACTTCCAGCCCCTTCCCTGAAGCTTCCAGAACCAGTTTTTTTGATTTTCTGTTAACTGGCTTCTTGTTGGCTTCCTTGGTGTGCCGTTTTTCTTCAATCCGTTTGACCTTTCAATTTTCAATTCAATTGCCAAACCGTTAAAACGTTTTGAAGAATTAAAAATAATACAATCAGGAACGCCACTTTTCACACCTTTAAGCTTCAATCTTTTTCCAGCTGCTGGGCTTGTCTTCCGTTCATTTGCTGGGTGAAACCACAACAAGCCAAGAAGATCCAAATATTTTGCTACTTGTTTTTGCAATTCATCTTCTTGAAATTTCATAAGTTTGAAGTTAATTCTTTAAAAAATTTGTTCCTTAATTCAATAGCCAAAGGAACAACTTTTGCAAATTGCTGGTGCTGCTCCAAGTCTTTTTTTATCCTTACGATATGCAAGGATAAAGCAGAATAAGCACCAGACAAGTGCGGGTGAAAGCTTACAAAGTCGCACCATTCTTTTCCAGCACAAAACATTTGGTGCTGGCATTGATACCAGTATTTTGGATTTACTTTTTTAAGGTCTTCAGCTGTTTTAATTGTCAGAATATTTTTCAAGTGGTTCACTTGTCCAGGGCATTTATATTCTGCAAGTCCTTTTTCATTTACAAAGTTGTCTGGGCTGCTGCCTTCACCTTCTGAAGCTTCAACAAAACCAATGTCAAAAACTTGAAAGCCTGTTCTTTTTTGATAGGCCAATTTTGCCAAATCTTCATTATCAATTCCCCAATCCATTGCAGCACTTGAAGCTTTTATTTCTGGTTCTGGGAAAAGAATTTCAGCTGCTTTTTTTAATATCAAAGTTTTTGCACCCTTAGAAAAGCAAAATTGAAGCCCTTCTTTCAGGGCTTCTTCTTGTTCTGCTTTGGTTGCTTTGGCAAATAATGAATGAATGTTGCTGCTTGTAAATTTTCCCATGCGAATTTGGAACCACTTTGAACTTCTTTGATGGAAGTCTTTTGGATAGTATATTTTCATCTTCCAAGGCTTTGAAGGGTTTGCAAATTATCTTTATAGCATTCAAAAATTTCTTGGTTATTATGCCAAGATGTGTTTGTGTTCCAAAGTTTCCCTAGTGGTATTGACTTTTTTTCTGATTTTATGGCTTTAAGTGCACTTTTTATTTTGGCCCTTGAAAGTTCTTTTCCTTCTGCGTAATCTGCAAATTTTGAATAGCCTTGAACATCAAAACGACCTTCAAAAACATCTGAAGCAAAACCAAGCTTTGAAAGTGCTTTGCTTATTGTGTTTGTTTCCAATTTCTTTGGGGCTTCGTCATCTACAATGTAACGACCTTTTGAAGAAGTATAACAAAGCTTTTGCATATTGGATATTTGAAATTCACCTTCTGGATAAAAAAAAGTACATTCCAAAAATAAAAGCTTGATTTTTTCTTCAAAGTCTATAATTGTCCTTTTGCAATCCTTCAAACCCCAAGAAGAACCATAAGATCCAAAAGCTTCTGTTGCTTGTTTCAGCTGCTTTTGTGGGTTTACGGCTTTTATTTTGTTTCCGTTAATTGTGGCATTTTTCAACCAGCTTGAAGGTGTTACTTCAACACTTTTCCAAAGTTTTAAATTGTCTTTTTTTTCTTTGTCTTTTTTCATGATTTTTTTATTTATGTTTAATGAATAATAATATATTTTGTTCCTGTTATACGGGTGTTAGCATTAATACTACTCTACCATTCTCTATCAACACCAATCTCTATAAAATCTACAGACTCAGAGTAATACCCGTTACTTTCTCCGTACCATCTTATGTCCACATAACCTTTTATTGTTGCGAACTTGTAGAAAGTCCACGTAAAAGAATCTTGGTATTCTGGTATTTTTACGCCTTCTGGGTTCTCACCTTCGTTTGTAGATTCTTCTGCTTTCAAAATAGGCTTACCTATTAAATCATTTAAATCCCCACAAATATCTTCTACTTGCACATCTTCACAGCAATCTTGTGCGTGGTACATTTTATATTGTTTGCCATCATTACAAGTAAACAATATTTCGTAATTGTCGTTTTTAATTTCTGTTATAGTTTTACCTATTAAATCTTTAATTTTTGCCATTTTATTAAGTTTTTCGTTTAAAATATCGTACAAATGCTAACAATGTGTTAAGATCATGTTCATACCTCACACGCTCACAACACGGAACGTTAGCCACAAGCTAAAATTCTATTGGTTTCCAAATGCTTTTTAACTTATCAACATGAGGCTTCAAATATTCCAAGAATAAAGGAATGTCGTTTTCATCAAAGTAAGCAATATATATTGGTGTAAATATTCCTTTTCGTTGTTTCATTTGGAATATTTCTAAGTAATGTATTTTGCTTTCTTCACGCTCTTTTAAATCCCATCTAAAAACGAGATTCATATCTACATTAGCATCATGAAACTCTTCATAGAAATCCGCAAAAGTATCGTATTTTAATGAAGCCTCATTGCTGTAAAAGTTATTATCTGAGCAGTAGTAATCATGATCTACTGCAAGGTCTTTTAATGTTATGCAAGGTCTTTTAATGTTAAATTTTTCATTTTATTTAGTTTTATTCGTTAATAATCCGCCAGCGGCTAACAAGGTGTAAAACTGCATTAAAACGGCAGTTTACACAGAACGTTAGTGCTTAATAATATATTTTGTGCCGTAAATTATAAAGCTAAATTCTTCACCAAGTGCTTCAAAATGCTTGCAAATATTAAAGAAGCTGGAATGTGCTTTGTGCTTCTTTTCAAATTCTGCTGGATGCAATGTTGAAAATTCAAAATAGTTGAAGTCTTTAATTATTTCATCTTTGAATGAAATTAAGAAAGGAAGTTCACAAGCTTTGAAAAGGTCTTTTATCCTTCCAATTTTGGTGCCTTTGTTTTGCCAAATCCAATTTGAAAACGTTGGTTGACTGACACCCATTAAAGGAGCTGCTTCACCTTTTTTTGTATCAGACAAAATTAAAACCAGCTGGATAAGCTGGCTTAATTTTATTTTTGTTTCTGCTGTTGTTGTCATTGTTTTACTGTTTTTGATAAAGTGTTATAATCTGAATTTATAAAGTCGTTTAAGTGGTTTAATATATCATAATCAAAGCAAATGAAAGCAATGCCTTCTTTTTTTACTTCTTCACTTCCTTCAATTAACCAACTAAAGAAGCCTTCTTCGTCAACTTCAGCATCAACAAATTCAATGCTTTCAATATAGGCTTTGAATTCAAGTGTACAAATATAAATTATTTCAGAAATTTTGCCGTTTTCGTCTTCCATCATTGCGGCAGCGTCAAAGTTGCCTTCAATGTTGAAAGAAGCTCCAAAGTCTAAAACGTGAAATTCAATTGGAAGTGTTGTTGTGGTTGTCATGATTTTTTTATTTTTTGTAGTGGTTATAATTTGATTGTTCCACAATATACAACAAATTTATTGAAAAACAAATATTTTTCCTTTTTTCTTTGTCCAGACATAAAAAAAGAAGCCTAATAGACAAAGATTAGACTTCTTTAAAAAAAAGACAAAGATACACTGCTTCTTTTTATGAAGCTTTTTTATGCTTCTTGGTTTGTTTCTTTGGTTGCTTCTTAAGGTCTTTTAATTCTTCAAGAAGCTGTCTTCTTTTTTCTTTTGTTCTTTGAATTATTTCCAAAGTTTCTTTTTCCAAGTGTTGCATAATTTTTTTGTTTGAGACGATTGTTAAAAAGGGGAATTACTTTTTTTTTAGTGCATCTGAAATCTTATCAAGCGCTTCAAGTTGAAGTTTTTCATTTTCCCTTATGTACTGGTTAAGTTCCTTAAGTTCTTCTGCTTGCTTGTCGTTTAGGTTTTGAAGTTCTTTCTTGTGTGTTTTTCTTTCTGAAATTGCTTCCTTTTCTTTTTGTGTTAACTTGTTCCAAATTGCATACAAGCAAATTGAAAGTACAATTATTACGGGTGTTTGTTCTAAAAGCTTGAACAAGATTTGTTCCATGTTTTTCAGTTTTTGTTCTCTGAAAGGGCAAAGATAGATTTTTAATTCAGCTTCTTTTTTGGGACAAAAAAAGAATCTTGTATTTTAATAGTTTTCTAAAACGTACAAATCAATTTTTGCTTGAATTTCGTCTTTTAATTCTTGCGTATAAATGCCAAGCAATTCAAGATTTGTATTTGTATTTTGTGCTGTCAACCAACAACCGTTGTTTAATTCTTGGTATAGTTCTTTGATATGCGCTTCAAGCTGGAAGGCTTCTTGATCCGTGCAAATTCCATTTACTACTTTTATGTAAGTTTCTGCTGTGAAGTCTTGGACATATTCTTTTCCATCTTCGATTCTGTAGCTATATTGTAAAATATAAAGCCTTTTTATTTCTTGTGTGTCTGTTATTTCTGCAAAGCCTTCTGGCTGCTCCAAAGCAAAGACAATTGAAGGCAAAACAGCAATATTTTCTTTATAAAATTTTCTTGACATTTTTTTGTTTTTTTTATCCTACCCTATTAAAAGCGCGCCACCTTGAAACACTGTGATCGTACCAAAAAGAAGCAGTTTCATTTGGTTTGCAAGCTTTATCTGAATTGTCACGCAATAAAATACGATTTGCAGCAACACTTGAAGCGTTGTTGTTTTTGAATTTAATATCAAAACTTCCCGTATTTACATTATTAATATAAATCACCCTATTAACACCAGCACTTGGTGCTTGAATTCCTGTAATTTCCCTGTTGTTTGCATTAACGTTTTGCCTTATCATGTTAGAAGTTGCAAAGCCTGTTGGATTGTAATTATTGACATTTCCAGTTAAAATTGGGGCTGTAACAATTGTTCCAG
>JAFCGM010000016.1 GCA_017608025.1 Candidatus Pacearchaeota archaeon | reverse complement strand
TTCTTCGTTGTCTGTTGGCATAGTTTCCTCCTATGAAATTAAATGTAATGCAACATAAATTCTGGGTCAGCAACGGTGCCCAAAACTTCGTCGTCGTTAAGAATACGAACTTCTCCGCCTTCTATTGGTAAACGTGATCCAGCATATCTTGCAAAAATCACCCAATCTTTTTCTTCACACCATGCGCCTTGAGGAAATTTTTCTTTATCCTTATAAGCGTCTGGTCCTATTTTTAAAACATAACCGCAGTTAGTTGCGATCCTTGCTTTGTCTAAAGATTCTTGTGAAAATATTAAACCACCTTTAGTTTTTTCTTTTGGTGTAAAAGGTAAAACTAAAAGTCTCCAACCAGAAGGTTCTGGTAGGTTGTCTATTACTTTGTCAACATTTGTTTCGTCAACTCTTTTTAACTTTTCTTCTTTTTCTTGCTCTTTATATTTTTCTTCAAGAGCCATCTTTATCTTCGGGTTTTCCGAAGTCGATAACGTTTCCTTGCTCATTTTTTTGCTCCTTCTCTTCTAGCAGGTTAGAGATTTCCTGTTGTATTATTTGTAAAGCATGTGCTTTACCAAGTAGATACTTGTATTTTTCCATATTGTCAACCGATCCAGATGTGTATGTTTCTTGAATTTGGTTGATTCCTTCTTTCAACATTCGTTGAATTTTGTAAACAATTGTTATTGGATCAATCATATTTTAAACGCCTGTAGTTCTTTTAGTTTTTCTTGCGCTTCTGTAATTTTAGCAATTAATTTGTCCACTTCGTCTATGTGTTGTGGATGCTCACCAATCCCTACAGAATTTTCTAAGTATATTTTAATTGTTGCATCAGCTTCAGCTATCTGTGCATTATATCTTGCTTCTAGTGCTTCTAGTATTGCTCTTTTCATTTCTTTCTCCTTTTTTTTAAAATTCTTACTCTTGTTTGCCAACACCATTCAGTGGCTTTAATAGCATAATTTTCAATAAATGAAAAAATATTATCAAGTTTTCCTAAAAATTTATATATAAATCTGTCTAGCATTTCCAACGTCTTCTGGCTTGTCTAATTCTAGAATTTGGATCATTTCTAGTTTTAGCAGAAGATCGTTTAAGTTGTCCGAGTGATCTCGCACAATATGACTTTCTACGTTTAGCTGCCGCTGAACCTTTCTTAACTTTCCCTGTTACTGCAGTTTTTAATTTTGATCCAGGATTGGCTTTTCTATAAGCTTTTACACCTTTAGCAGTCATACCAGCTCCAGACTTAGTTGGTCTGTAATTAGCTCCCGGACCTTTTGTTGTTTTTCTAATAGACATTATTTTTTCTTTACAAATGTTTTAACGTTGGTTGGTTTACCGCCCGGATTTCCAGCTGCTCTCTTTCGTTTGACAGCACTCGCCTTTTGCGAGCTTGACATCCGTGTGGCTTTTGCAAGTGGGACGCATTTTGGATATTTCCTCTTTGAGCCTTTGCTTCTCCCGCAAGGTTGATACTTCCCGTTTTTCTTCGGTGCTCCAATGTCCACCCATTTTTCTTTCACCCATTTTCTTAAACCGGTTTCGGCCATTATTTTCTTTTTTTAGGTTTTTTCTTTTTACCGCCTGGTTTTATTTTACCAGAACATACGGCTGAACCGTACATGTTTGCGTATGCCGAGGGGTAAACTTTAAATTTACGCTTCGCTGCCGCTTTACCTTTTGCACAAAGCTTAGCCACAGGCTCTCATCCCCTTTTTGTAGCCCATTCTTTTAGCAACTTTTGGAGCAACTTTTTTTAATTTTCTAATTCCCTTACCCTTTTTACCTTCAGGTATTTTTTTCTTTTTTTTGTCTTTTTTATCTTTTGACATTTGTATTAACCAGTTTGAGTATTTTTTTTGATCTTACCTTTTGGTGAAAGCTCTAGCATTTTTTTATCTTTAGCAGATAAAACTTTACCATTTGCTTTTTCATGATCAGGTCTAGGTCTTACTCTAGGTTTCGGTTGATAATCAGTTCTCATTATTTTTTTCCTCCGTTTTTAAATATTTGTGTTCCCTTTATACCATAAATACTCGCCACTACAAGGATCCACAAATTTGTGAACCATGACGGGAGCGACTGGAAATGATCAAAGAAGATTTTTATCTTGTCCATCGCCTGTGCGTCATCTGAAAAAACTCCATATGCAAGCACCAATATGGGCAACGTGAGAATTACAAGAACCGCCTCGTCCTTATAATCCGATTGTCTTGCTTCTAGCAGTTTTCCTTGGTAAGCTTCCTCACCTCGAGCTTGACGCTCTGCATGCAACAGTTGTGCATCAGACATTGCTACTTTTGCCTTCTGCTTATTAGCATAAATCTTACTTCCAGCAGATACGGCTAATTTAAGTGCCGAAAACCACATGTTAGTACCAAGTTACAGTTGATCTTTTGTTTTTTAACATTCTTTTTTGGCCTTGTACTCTATCTGTTTGAGATTCGTTTGGTTTTGACATCTCAACAGGTACTCCGCCTTTCAAAAGACCGTCTTTGTTAGTAAATTTTTTAAAATCTACGTGTTTAGATTGAGTTTTGATCATAAGTCTCCTATTTTAATTATTATGTATCTTTTTTAAGTGCATTTTGCAATAAAGTTTTCTCAATAGATGTCTCAGCTCTCATTTCAGCTAATTCTTCGTTCTGTTCTAACTTATTGTCTTGGTTTTGTTGGTTCATAACCGCTCTCATACGATCTAATTCAATTCTTTTAGAGTCATATTCTTTTCTTCTTTGGTTTTCAGCGGCTCTGAGGTCTAATTCTCTAGCTTTTAGCTTAGCAAGAGGATCATTATCAAATTGAGAAGTAATATCTTTTTCTTCTTTCATAAATTCTTCTGTCATTTCAGCAATTAGAACAGCTTTTCTTGCTTCAAACTTGTCTGAAAACTGTTTTAACTGTTGTTGTACCTGTGGATTTTGTGCCATCTGTGGATTTTGTTGAGCTTGTTGTTGTATTTGTTGAACTTGTTGTATGTCTTGTGCCATTTCCATTTCAACTTGCTCCTGAGCCATCAATGAAATGTGTTCAAAAATATTTTTTTCTAAACTTGCCATAATCATTGGGTTGTTTCTAGCAATGTTTGTTGCCATAAAATTCATATGAGCTGTAATGTGTGCTCTATGATCTTGTCCAGGGAATGCTTGAAAAGGTTTTTGGCCCATTGCATCTATATGTTCTAACGCCGGGTCTTTTGGAGCCGGTGGTT
>JAFCGM010000015.1 GCA_017608025.1 Candidatus Pacearchaeota archaeon | reverse complement strand
AGCTTTATCTTCAAAAACTTCTCTAAGTCAATAATTTATTTGACTTGTTGCGTCTGGATATTCTTTAGTAGCTGTGGCATACTTAACAACCACATTGTTAACTAAATTCTCACTGTTCTCTTCTAACACAAGCTTTTCAACATCTTTTTGAACTGTTAACGTGTGAGTTGGAGTCGAAGGCTTAGAGCGAAAGAAAACCTTTCAATTTTGATCAACGTAGAAATAAAAACCAGTTGCTTCAATACATTTTTTTATTGAATCAAAACAATTGTCGTTTTCAAAATCTAAACTTACATCAGTTCAATAGTTTTCAATCGAAGCTCAATCATAAGAAAAAAAGTTGTAATCTACATTTAAAAGATCAACAATGTCTTTCACTGTTTGTGCTGGATCTTGATCTTTATTGAAAGCTAAATTTCAAGCGTCTCTGAAAAATAAATAAGTAAAAATCGAAGAAAGCCCAAGTAAAGGCAATCTAATTCAAACCACGTTTGCGTCAATAAATCTTTCAATATTTTGGACAATTCACGTGTAAATCAAGCGGCCGTTTGGATTATCGTCATCAATCTCAAAAACTTTGATTAAATCAGTAATTTCAATACTTGTGTCCTCAAACTCTAAAGCAAGACTCAAAACTGCTTGTCATTGTCCTCAAGTAATATTTGAAGAAAATCTAATCTCATTTTGAATTTTTTCTTGTTTAATTACTTGCTTAAAAGTTCAAGAAATATCATAAGCCTTTACTTGAAAAGTTTTATCCATTTATTGGAAATTGTTTTTGTGAATAAAGTTCAAATCTACGTCAAAAGTTCAATTTAAAGTAAAATCTACAATATTTGATCCTGGAACTAATTCAAAGAATGATCAAGTAAAATCTACAGCAACAGAATTCAATAAAACTTCTTTTGTTTCGCAATTTATTTCTAAAATATCGCTGTCAGAAATTGCTTCATTTACTGTGATTGTTTTTCAATTTGCAGAAACTGAAATTGTATCAGTTCAAGAAATTCAAGTTTTGAAAACAAATATTGCAATCGGATTTGAATTTGCATTTCAAGAATTATTTACATCAGAACTGAAAGAAGCTGTTGTGTCTAAGAAAGCGTTTGTCGTGTAAGTTCTTTCTTCCCAAAAAGGCTTTAAAGTTTGAAAGCTTACTGTAAAAGTTAAGAAATCAATGTTGTAATTATTAAATACATTTGGAAGAGTAACTGCAGTCACATCAATTTCCATAAATTCACCTCACATCTTCCAGGTCAAAGTTGACTGAGGTTTTAAAAGCTGTTGTCTTAATCCTTCCAAAACTGTCCTAAATTCTGACGCTCAGCTTGCTTTTACTGTCAAAGTAAGATCAAGTTTCCTTCATCTCGTGTAATGTCCTAAAAATCCTCTTCAGTCAATTCTAGGAAGGTCAAAAGATCTTAAGTTTAAATTTGGATTGTCTGTTAATTTTGAAACACAAATATTTTCATTGGCCAGGCCAAAACCATTTATGCTTAAATCTTCAAAAGAAAGAGTTGTGATCGGACTCCCTCCTCAAAGTGTAACGCTTGCCAGTGTTGATTCTCAGAATATCATAATTAAGCTACTCAAAATTTATTTAGTTGTAATTCTCTAGTCAATCTTTCAATAATTGTGTCAGCAAGTCTGTTTTCGTCTGCTTGATTTCAAACTGAAACTCAGCCCATATTTATTGCAACACTCAAAGAATTTCCTCAAAGTGCATTATTTGGAACAATGTTTCAACCTGAAGGAGGAGTGAAAAGCTCAGGTCATTTTTCCCCTACTAAATAAGTTTTTCAACCACTTACAGGTCATCAATTCGCTCTCGCTCAATCTATTCCTCAAGTAGCTTCTCAGCCACCTCAGAATACTGAAGCAACTGATTTGAAAGCACTTTTAATCTTGTTAACAATTCACATTGCAAAGCTTAGAATTCAATTTAGTTTTCACATTACGAAGTCACCCAATGCAGAAAATGCGTTTGAAGCTCATTCTTTTAGTGATTCCCAAATTCAAAATAATGCACTTTTTACATTCTCCCAAACTTTAATAAGTGTTTTTCATAATTCGACTACAAATGCCTTTACTTCGTCCCAATGTGTAATTAATAGAAATCAAGCAGCAATTATCGCTGCAATAGCTGTAATTATTAATCAAATAGGATTTGCACTTAAAAACAATAAAGCTCTTCAAAGTCAAAGTGTCGCTATTTTCATAACTCAAAACACTGTAACTAATCAGGTAAATCAAGCAATAATTGAAGGTAAAACAAGTCAAAGTGTTCAAAAAACAACTGCTAATCAAGCTATTGCTAAAACAACAATTCAAATAATTTTAACTAATTGCTGATTTTCTGAAGCCCATTTTGCGAATTTTTCAATAATCGGAACAAGTGCAGCTGTAATTGTTGTAATGATTGGCAAAAAAGCTTGTCAAAGCTCAGTTGTTACATCTTCAAATCTAGCTTGTAAAATCCTTGTTTGATTCGCAAGACTTCATTTACTTCTTTCAAAATCTCAGATTGCATTCGCACTTTGAGAATAAGCGATTGTCATTCTCGCTTGGATCTTTGCTTGTTCAAGCTCTAATCAAGTTAATTCAGAAGTTCAATCTGCTAAAAGTTGTTTTTTCAGCATTGTGTCATTTATGATAATTCACAACGCTTTTAAATTTTCGTGTTCACCTAAAAATCATTTGTTTAATCTATCGATTGCCTCCTCACTACCTCAAGCAATATTCGCAAAAGAAGCAAGATCAACTCAAAGAGCTGTCACATCTTTAGCGTATTGCAAAGAGGCCTTTTGAGACAATCAAAATCAACTTGTCACATCTCAAAGATCAGCTAGAAATCATTTAGCAGCTTTTTGACTCAATCAAAATCATTTAGACAGATCTTTTGCAGTTTTATTTGCTTCGTCTGATAAATCCCTAAAAACAACACCAAATTTTTGTGTTGTTTCTTCCAGGTCACTGGCTCTGTCTGTTAAAGCTTTAATTCAAAGTCAAATTCAGGCAAATGCTGCGCCTCAAATTGCTCAAATCTTCTTGAACCTGTCAGCATTTTTTTGCAATGAAGAATTAAGCTTTCAAAATCAACCTCAAACATTCTTCAAAACTTTAGTTGCTTGATCAGAAGCTTTTACGATTATGTTTACTTGGTTGTTAATTGCCATTTTTAAACTTATTTACTTTTTGATCTATTTCACTTCTTCAAATGATTAAATCGATTGTTTCAACTTTTGTGTTTTCAAATTGTTCTTCACTCCAACCAAATTTTTCCATTATATCCAAAGCA
>JAFCGM010000014.1 GCA_017608025.1 Candidatus Pacearchaeota archaeon | reverse complement strand
AAAATAATTTTAGAAAAATCTAAAAAAGTATTGGATAATTTATCTTTCTGTTTTTCATTAAAATGTATCATTATAATAAATAATATAGTAAAAATAAAAAATTTTGTCAAATCTGTTGGGAAAGTATTTGTTCAATTTATACCTGCGGTCAGGCACGGTGTGGCTATCATAGCCAGAACCGCTCCTGTTTTTTCAAGATTTTTTAGGATGATTCTCTCGCCAGTTTTGGTGAAAGAAAATTATCATTACAATAAGAGCAAAAACAAGCAAGAGACCCAAAACCAAATAAAATCCATCCATCATTATTCTCCTTTATCAATTATGACTGAAAAGCTAAAAAGTATTACAGAAAAAATTACTCCGCCAATAAACTTCTTAAGATCAAATCCTTCTGGTGCAACTATTTGTCCTAAAACTAACACTAATATAACCAGTTTACCAATATCAGCAAATATATCTGCAACTCTTTTCCATTGTTGTTTTGTAAGTTCCATCAGTTTAATTATAGTAAAAATAAAAGATTTTGTCAATGGATTAGTTACAGGAACCGTCCCCATTATCATAACCCATTTTTATTCTCCTTTATCAATGGTGGGGAGTTTTTGGATGTGTTTTCCGTTTGTGAATTCGGTCAAGCACAAGAAAAATCAAACCGACAACAACTATTATGGCAGAGAAAAGTATGATGGTACTGCCGGGCATAATTATTCCTCCTTTTTACCGAAATATATCCCTAAACATATAACTGCTACAAATAAAATAGCAATAAGAGCTTTAACTGGAGCAGAAAACTTTATAAAGAATTCACCTGCAAATGATGCCGCAAGAATAATTTTTGAGAAATCAAGTAATGTCTTTGATAAAAGTAATCTTTGGTTTTCATCAATAAATTTCATTAAAAATATTATAACAAAGATAAAAAATTTTGTCAAATCTGTTGGGAAAGTATTTGTTCAATTTATACCTGCGGTCAGGCACGGTGTGGCTACCATTTTTTCAGGTTTTTTTAGGGTGTTTTTTACGCCGGTTAGAGTAGAGAATAATCGCACCAAAAATTATTACAGCCAATGTTCCACCACCAAAAAGAATGTAGAGACCAAGTTCGTTCATTTAGGTTCCTCCTCATCTACCAAATATGCAATTGTAAATGTAGCAATACAAAATATCAATCCTCCGATAAAAACGCCGATATTAAATCCTTGTGCTGAAATAAATTGTCCAAGTACTAATGCTGCGAAAGTCAGTTTTCCTACATCATACAAATTTTTTGATAAATTAGTTTGTTTCATCAAATATATTATACAGCAAATCAAAATCTTTGTCAAACAGCGAAGTGGATTTATTTGCCCCGCAGGAGCAAAGCGACTTTTCGGTGTGGCTACCATTCTGTTTTTACTTTTCGCCTTTCACTTTTCATTTTTCATTTCTTCTGCAGAGGCGAGGTTTTTGTTCTTCGGAAAGAAAAAGGCAGAGCAGGAGGAAATGGTTGAGAAAAAAAGGAGAAAACCGGTCAATCCAGTTGAGCAGATGGAAAAACTAAAAAGCAAAGACCCCAATGAGCGGGCGCTTGCTGTTCGGGCATTAGGTCAGGTTAAGGACAAAAATGAGATTGATGATACAATTAAAGCCCTTGCCAAAGCACTAAATGATAAAGATTCCAATGTCAGGGCATATGCTGTAAGAAGTCTGGGGAGAATGAAGAGTGGGAAAGCAATTGCATATATAAAGAAAGCGTTGAATGATAAAGAAAAATCTGTAAGGGTGGAAGCCATAAAGGCGCTTGGTGCAATAGGAGATATTGAAGCAAAAGCAAGTCTAAAAAGTGTCCTGAAGAGAGATGATAGTTATATTAAAATTCTTGCTGCGTCTTCTCTGGCCAAACTTGGGGATTACGGGAATATAGGTATTCTGCTGAATCTTGCTCAGGATAAGAATGCAGGAGAAAGTTTGAGAGTAAAAGCAATTCTTGCTTTGCGAAATTATAAAAAAAGTTTAAATTTAATTTCTGTCCTGAAAAAATTACAGACAAGTAAGGAGAAAAGAATTAGAGCCGCAGCAGACTTAGTTCTCAGATATTTTGGAGAAGCCCAATGAAAGAAAAAAAATTATTATTGAGTTTATTTTTTATTTCAGGTGCTTGCGGGCTTATTTATGAAGTTCTCTGGGTGAGGATGCTTGGGCTTATTTTTGGTAACACTACTTATGCTGTTTCAACAGTTCTTGCTGCTTATATGGCAGGGCTTGCTCTTGGTAACTGGTATTTTGGCAAACTCATCGACCGAACTCCGAACTTTGAACTCCGAACTTTTGCCTTTCTGATGCTTGGGATTGGAATTTACAGTGCATTTACTCCTTTGCTTTTCAAATTCATTCAATATATTTATGTTGCTTTGGCAGGGATCTTTACACTTTACACTTTACACTTTACACGATTTATTTTATCCTTCTTCGTAATTCTAATTCCTACTGCCCTAATGGGTGGCACCTTACCGGTTTTGAACAAATATTTTACTTATAATCGTCAATCAGAAATTGGACATTCCGTTGGTTTGCTTTACAGTGTTAATACCTGGGGTGCTGTTTTGGGAGCATTTTTAACAGGATATGTGCTCATTATGATTTTGGGAGTCAGGGGAACGCTTTATTTAGCATCAGCAGTGAATGTAACAATTGCCGGAGTTGTTTTTATTATTTGTAAGAAGGTAGGCGCAGGCTTTAGCCTGCGAAATATGGAACGCAACCTGAAGGTTGCGGCTACCGGAGACTCCAAACTCTCAACTTTCAACTCTCAACTGGTTTTGATTGCTATTTGCTTCTCTGGATTTACTGCTCTTTCTTATGAAGTTGTCTGGACAAGGGTTTTATCTCTTGTTCTTGGTTCATCTGTATATGCTTTTACAATTATGCTTTGTGCTTTTCTTACAGGAATTGCTCTTGGCAGTATGATTTATGCAAAAATATCAAAAAACTCTCAACTCTCAACTTTCAACTCTCAACTATCTTCCTTTGGCTTCATTCAGGCAGGGATTGGAATTTCAGTTCTTCTTCTTATCCCGGTTTTTGGAAATTTGCCTTTTGTTTTTCTAAAGTTGTTTAAGACTTTTGGTTCTCACTTTCTCCCTTTCTCCATTTCTCAATTTTTCCTTTGTTTTTTAGTGATGCTTATTCCAACGACACTTTTCGGAATAACAATACCATTAGCATGCAGGATCTACGCAGAAAAGAAGGGAGAAGGAAGAAGGGAGAAGGAAGAAGGGAACACAATAGGCAGTAGTGTAGGAAATGTCTATGCAGCAAATACAGTCGGGGCAATTTTAGGTTCAATTTTTGCAGGATTTGCTCTGATACCTTTAATAGGGCTTCAGAAAACAATAACAGTGGTAGCGATGATAAATGTCGGGCTGGCAATTTTAATGCTTAATTTTGGTTTAAAGGCAAGGAGATTATTAAGGATGCTTGTAACCTG